>JBEBXA010000117.1:0-10892 GCA_040391825.1 Pigmentiphaga sp. | reverse complement strand
ACTGCGGGGGTCTCGCCCTTGATGGTCTTGTTGTTGAGCGCGATCGACAAGCATCCGGGCATTGGCGTCAACGATCTCGCCAGTCGAGAAAACATGCGCGCAGCTTCAATGAGCAGCCACATCAAGCAACTGGAGGCTGCCGGCTATATACGGCGAGACCAGACACTGCACTCAGACAAGCGGCGGGTGGGGTTGGTGGTGACGCCGCAAGCTCGAGAACTGGTGGCTGAAGTGCGCCGTTTGCGCACTGACTGGCTGGCCAAGCGGATCGCCGCTTTGGCGCCTGAATCGCGGGCGGCACTGAGCGCGGCGGCTGATGCACTGTTGCAACTAAGTATTTGAGAGCCGCCATATGTCCTGGATCAATCACTTTCCCGCATTCCAGCGTTTGAAAGAGCACCTGGCGCCGATGACGGTGCCCTTGATCGTAGGCTGCGCCTTGTTCATGCAGATGCTGGACTCCACGGTGTTGGCCACCGCGCTACCCGCGATGGCGCATTCATTGAATGTGGATCCGGTCAAAATGAACGTGGCGATTACCGCCTATTTGTTGAGCGCGGCCGTGTTTGTGCCGGTGTGCGGATGGGCTGCCGATCGTTTCGGCGCACGTCGTGTTTTCGCGTCGGCTATCGCCCTGTTCGTGCTCAGCTCCGCTTTTTGCGGTATCGCCCAGACCTTGGGCCAGGTGGTGGCAGGCCGTGCGGTGCAAGGTTTTGCGGGAGCTATGATGGTTCCCGTGGGGCGCGTCGTCTTATTACGTACGGTCAAAAAATCCGACCTGGTTCGCGCAATGTCTTTCCTGAGCATGCCGGCGTTGCTGGGGCCCATCATGGGGCCGGCAGTGGGGGGATTCATGGCCACTTACGGTTCGTGGCGATGGATATTCTTCATGAACGTCCCCATCGGCATTTTGGGTGTGGTGCTGGTTTTGCGCTATATCAAAGACAATGAAGTCGGAAAACCGTTGCCCCTGGATTTCATCGGCTTTCTGTTGACGGCGGTCTGTCTGGCTGCTTTGGTGTTTTGCTTTGAAGCTATTGGCCATGGAATCATGTCGACCACGGGCATTGTTGCGCTGGCGGCCGTGGGGGTTTTATGCGGTTGGCTGTATGTGCTCCATGCGCGTCGCATTCCCTTCCCCTTGCTGGATTTCAGCTTGCTCAAGATCCCTACGTTTTCCATTTCCTTGCTGGGCGGCAATATGTGTCGCTTGGCGGTGGGAGCGGTTCCCTTTCTACTCGCCATGCAATTGCAGGTAGGCTTTGGAATGAACGCGTTTGCCGCTGGGATGTTGACCTTTTCTGGGGCTTTGGGCGCGCTCATGATGAAAATGACCGTTGGCCCCATCATCCGGCGCTTTGGGTTTCGGCGCACCTTGATCGGCAACGCTTTCGTGACCGCGGCGACGATTGCCGCTTGCGTCTTCTTCCAAGCGGAAACGTCTCATGTTCTGATTCTGGTCGTTCTCTTGCTAGGTGGGTTTTTCCGCTCGCTGCAATTGACCAGCGTGAATACCTTGGCTTATGCCGACGTCAGCCAAGAGCAGATGGCGGCGGCCAGCGGGATGGCGAGTGCGGCGCAGCAATTAGCTATCAGCGTGGGGGTTGCGATCGCGGCGTTCACCTTGAAGACCAGCATGGCCGTACGCGGCGTGACGGCGCTTGAGGCCGTCGACGTCATACCCGGTTATATCGTTATCGCCATACTCATGTGTCTTTCCATCATTTCCTTTCGCCGTCTGACTGCGGTGGCGGGCTCCGAGGTCAGCGGTAATCGGTGATCAAACCGTAGGGCCTCAGCTCGGGCCTATCATGTCGCCGGGCACCACCCATTGATCGAACTGGGTTTCACTCAGACCCAGGGCAAGCGCCGCTTGCCGCAGCGAAAGATTTTCCTGGTGGGCTTTCTTGGCGATCTGGGCGGCTTTGTCGTAGCCGATATGCGGGTTCAATGCCGTTACCAGCATCAGGGAACGGTCTACCAGTTCGGCAATGCGTTCACGATTGGGTTCAAGGCCCGCGACGCAATGCGCATCGAAGCTGGCCATGCCGTCGGCCAGCAAACGCACCGACTGCAGGAAGTTGTGAACGATGAGCGGCTTGAATACGTTGAGTTCAAAGTTGCCGCTCGCGCCCCCAATGTTCAAGGCGACGTCGTTGCCCAATACCTGGGCGCACAGCATGGTTAATGCTTCGGACTGGGTGGGGTTGACCTTGCCCGGCATGATAGAGCTGCCTGGTTCATTTTCAGGGATGTGGATTTCTCCCAGCCCTGATCGGGGGCCGCTAGCCAGCCAACGGATATCGTTGGCAATTTTCATCAAGGCGGCAGCCAGGGTCTTGAGCGCGCCGTGCGCGAATAGCAGCGCTTCATGCCCGGCCAAGGCTTGAAATTTGTTGGGGGCGGACTCGAACGGCAGGCCGGTGTCACGCGCCAGTTCGGCGGCCACCCGTGCGCCAAATTCAGGGTGCGTATTCAGCCCGGTGCCGACCGCGGTGCCGCCGATGGCCAATTGGCATACACCGCCCATTGCGAAGCGGATTTGTTCTTCCGACAAGGCCAACTGCATTTCATGCCCGGATAACTCTTGTCCCAAGGTGAGCGGGGTAGCGTCCTGTAGATGGGTGCGGCCGATCTTGACGAGGTCGGCGTAAGCTCGGGATTTGGCCGTCAGGGTTTTGCGCAAATGCGCCAAGGCAGGCAAGAGTTGCGCATGCACTTGCACCGCGGCCGCCACGTGCATGGCGCTGGGAAAGACATCATTGGAAGACTGGCCGCGGTTGACGTGATCGTTGGGATGGACCTTCCGTTTCTCGCCGCGTTCGCCGCCCAGGAGTTCCGATGCGCGATTGGCCAGCACTTCATTGACGTTCATATTGCTTTGGGTGCCCGAGCCGGTTTGCCATATGCTGAGCGGAAACTCATCCGGCCAACTACCCGCGATCACCTCATCGGCCGCCTGTTCTATGCCCTGCGCCAGCTGTGCGTCCAACAGACCGAGGTCGGCGTTTACGCTGGCCGCAGCGCGTTTGACGCGAACCAGTGCCTCGATCAATTGTGCAGGCATTTTCTCGGTGGATATCGAGAAAAACTGCAGGGAGCGCTGTGTTTGTGCACCCCAGAGGTGGGCGGAAGGGACCTCGATTGGTCCGAAAGAATCTTTTTCAGTGCGGGTGTTCATGAGGCCTCCTGCGATGGGATTTCAAGCGACGCGCGTGGAGTAGTCGAGCATCTTTTCATTTCCAGGGTAGCAGAAACCCGAGCAGTTTCAGCTCATGCCCCTATTGGCTATTGGGGCGGAATCAGGGCGACTTGCTTAGCGAACCTGCGTAATCACCTGGGCTACCGCAGCGGTGATTTTTTTGACATAGGGAATGTGCAGAAATTCGTTTGGGCCATGCGCATTGGATTGAGGGCCCAGTACCCCGGTAATCAGAAATTGCGCTTGGGGAAATTTCTGCCCCAGCATTCCCATGAAAGGGATGGTTCCGCCTTCGCCTATCCAAGCCGCCGGTTTGCCGAAGGCGCTCTGCGATGCTTGTTCAAGCGCTTGTTCGAGCCAGGACGCGGTCGGCGGTGCATTCCAGCCACTGGCCCCGCCTTCATGGTGGAAGCTGACCCGTGCCTGGTAAGGAGGGTTTTCTTCCAATACGCGCTTGAGCGCCGAGGTAGCGCGTTCGGCATCAACGGTAGGGGGCAAACGCATGCTTAGCTTTAGGGACGTCTTGGGGCGCAGCACATTGCCAGCGGCATCTATGGCAGGCAGGCCGGCGGCGCCCGTCACGGACAAGGCGGGCCGCCACGTGCGGTTCAGGATGCCCTCGACCGGGTCAGTGGTGGTGGGTTGGCAGTGAGCTTGGCTATCCGGACCGTGCGAGCAACCCACCCAAGGAAACTGGCGCCAGACCTGATCGCCCAGGATAGCTCCGGCAATGCGCGCCTGGACGAGACGCTCCGCTGGAATGTCGGCTTGTAGTTCGGGAAGCAATACTTCCCCTGTAGCCGCGTTGTCGATGCGACTCAATAAGTGTCTGGCGATGCGGAATGAGGAGGGGACCAGGCCGCTAGCCATGCCAGAGTGCACGCCTTCGCTCAGGACTTCCACCGTCAATACGCCTCCGGCCAGGCCTCGCAGCGAGGTGGTGACCCACAATTGCTCGTAGTTGCCGCAGCCGGAGTCCAGGCCTACCACCAGAGCCACGTCGCCCATGCGCGGTGCCAGCAGATCCAGATAAGGGGGCAAGTCGTAGCTACCGCTTTCTTCGCAGGTTTCTATCAGCCCGACGCAGCGGGGGCGCGATGCTCCTTGTGCGTCGATGGCTGCGATTGCTGTAAGAGCGGCGTAAATGGCATATCCGTCGTCGGCGCTACCTCGCCCGTATAGCTTTCCATCTTCGATCTTCGGGGTCCAGGGACCCAAGTCGGCGCGCCACCCTGTCATTTCGGGTTGTTTGTCGAGATGCCCGTAGAAAAGAACAGTGCGGTCGTTACCCAGTCCCTGCGTCGCAGGCACGTCGAAAAAGATGCAGGGGGTGCGGCCGGTGATCGAGACGATTTCTACTTTCAGGCCGGCGATGGCTTGTTGTGCTGCCCATGTCCGCGCCGAGGAGACGACCTGGGCCAAATGGCCATGTTCGGCCCAGTTGGCGTCGAACATTGGTGATTTGGCTGGTACCCGCACGTAGTCGGCAAGCAAAGGAATCAATTCCTCGTCATAGCGTTGGCCGATAAGCTGGTTTAGATCGGACATGTTCATAGTGGCGAACTCCAAAGTCTGACTAGAGTGTAATTCTTGTTCTTTTGTGGCAGAAAACTCCAGGGGGCTGTCTGGCAACGCTCATTCTGTTTATTACGCGGTATGTAAAATTTTCCGTTCAGAGTCGACTTGCTGTATTTTTTTGTAAAAAATCCTGATTAATTAGCCTTCTTAAAAATATCTTCGCGCCATTCATGGACGATTTCGGTAGTTGGCATGAAAGATGCGTATTCACCACCATGCGGCCTTGCGATGTATCCCAAGCATGCCTGCACGGTCGCTACATGCGTTTTTCAACCGAGGAGAAAATCATGTTGCGATGGGCTACTATCTTTTTAGCGATTCCCCTGTTGGTCGCCATTGTTGGTGCTGGCGATGGTGCTGCAAGCGTTACCTATGTGGCAACCATACTATTCGCGGTATCGCTCGGGGCCTTCATCGCTACTTTTTTTATTGGCTCTCCCGATGAAGAAGACGAGCCCGCAGAAGGTGGACTGTCGAATTGACCGAGCCAATCGGAACAAGGGACAAGCATGCCGTATCGAATCATTTCGCAATGGACCGGGTAGTTAAGCCCTTCCCACGGAAGGTAGCGGTTGTCGATCCTGAAGACGCTGTTGCGAGCTTCAAGCAAGATGACGCTTCCTTCCGGCGTCTCGCTGACAATGCAGCCCACAGCATGATGCGGCTCAACCGCGCCATGCTGCATGTTTACGTGAACCAGGCGGCAACACGGATGTTTGGCGTTTCGGCAGAAAGCTTCCTCGGAAAAACACCGCTCGAAATCGGTTTGGCGCCTCCTGTTGCAGCCGCTTACGCCAATGCGTCGGTTCAAGTCTTCAGGTCGGGCCAGGCGAGGTCTTTCACATTTCAGCTGGAAAGCGATGGCGGCGTCAGGCATTTCAGCGCGCGGCTACAGCCGGAAGCCGGCTCCGATGGCAGCATAGAAACCTTGTTGGCAACCTGCTGCGATGTGACCCAGTACGTCCAAGCAAGACTGGATTGCGAGGCGCTCTTGCTTAAAGAACAGAGCTTGCGTTCGCAGGCAGAAGAGGGAGTGAGGGCGCGTGACCAGTTTTTATCCATTCTGTCGCATGAGCTACGTTCTCCGCTGAACGGCATCCAGAGCTGGGCCCATGTGCTCGAACACCGCGTCGGGAGCGACCCCGCGCCTCCTATTACGCGGGCCTTGACGGGTATCAAGACTGGCGTGCAGCAGCAAGTGCGCATGATCAATGCCTTGGTGGATACCATGCATGTCTTGACCGGCAAGCTGGGGTTTGAGCGGCAAATGTTTGAGCTCAATCCCGTCATCAGGAGCGTGGTGGAACAAGTAGGCGAACTTGCACAAGAACGGAAAATTGCGCTCCATGTTGAATATCCAGCGGCCGAGATGCAACTGTTCGGGAACGCCGAGAGAGTGGCCCAACTTGTCGAGCATTTGTTGGTCAACGGCGTCAAATTCAATCAGCCTGGTGGTTGGGTCAAGATGAGCGTCAGTCTGAGCGACGGCGAAGTTATCATAAGCGTTGCCGACAATGGCAAAGGGATTGCTCCCAGCTTGTTACCCTTGGTGTTCGAACCCTTCCAACTGGCAGCAGGAGCTGGCGGCCCGCGTGGCGAAGGCTTGGGTCTGGGCTTGACCTTGGTGCGTCATTTAAGCGAGCTGCACGGCGGACGTGTGACGGCATACAGCGCCGGAGAAGGGGAAGGGGCCCGGTTTACGGTGTATCTGCCTTTGAATGAGGTTCCCGCAGTGAACTGAAAAGCACGTTAAGCCAAGGTTTGCGCCGGCCCGCCATCAATCGCAAGATGACGGGCCGCAATTTTTTAGGCGTGGGGCCGCTCACGATTACGCAGATCACGAACCTGATCATGGTTGCGCACCACCCCCTCATATTGCAATTGCACCATGGACAGAATCGCGGGTGGCAAGTTCGTTCGTAGTGCTTCCTGGTAACGGGACTTCGCCACATCTTCGCCGCGTTCGCATTCCTCCAGGATGGCAAGGTCGGTGCGCCCTGCGACGGCCGCTTTCAAACTCAGCCATCCTCTGTGCATAGCACCTGCCGCGGTTCCGCTTTCTTCCGGCTGTCCGCCAAGACTGGCTACTTGTTGCTGAAGTTGCATTGCGCTGTGGCCGCAATCGCCGGCGCGACGCGTAAAAAAGGCGCGTAGGTCAGGATTCTTGGTATCTTCAGCGGCTTGGCGAAACCCGTTCTCCCCGTCTTTGCAGGTTTCGATCAAATCATTAAGTACCGAGATAATTTCTTGAGTCATGGAGCTTCTCCTAAGAAGGCACGGGTGCTGTTCCTGTTTGCTCCATCCCTATAAAGAGCAAACGAAAGAGGACGCGCTTGAGCGTGTTATTTCTTGGGGGGATGAGAAGGTTTGAGTTTCCAGTCCTTCTCGTCCTTGGCGGTAGTGATACGCTTTTCCGCGTTTATTGCAGCGCCCGGTGAAATTGGGTCACTGGCTGGAAAAGTTTGGTCCAGTGTGTCGTCCAATAGCTCCTGGTAGGTGGGCAGGCCGTCCTCGGGTTTCTTGGTCTTGTCCGCGGGGTGCTTGTCGCCGCTTGTCTTGCGTTCCTTGGTCATTGCAGACTCCTGTTGAAACGACTCAACATGACAGCAAATAGTGTTCCTGGTGTTATTTGCGCTTCAGGAATAGGCTAGACGCTAAAGGTCTTTCATCGAATGAGCGAAGCGTGGGGGTAGGAGTGGCAGTAAATAGTTTTCACCAGAGCTTGGGCAGCTATGCCTGGCCAGGCTTGTTTGCTTTGATCGTTCTGTTGCTTGCGTTTGCCGGAGGCGCGGTCTGGCTGCTGCTCGTATTGGCGCGACAAGTGCGGGCCAGGCTAGGCCAGCGTGTATCGCCCAATGCCTACCTGCTCATTTATGCGTTGGTGGGTGCATCAGTTTTTCTGGCGGCTTTGATCGTTTTTGCCGAGTTGGCGGAAGCGATGCATGCCGAAAATGAAATAGGGCGGTTTGATATATGGCTGGCCCAAGTTATGCGCAGTCACGTACCGGTGGAAGTGCTGCGAGTATTTACCCGGATAACTTGGCTAGGAAATGTCGAAACGCTGGTAGCAATAGGGATTCTCGTCGCCGTGGCGCTGGCTATATTGCGAGAACGGCTATTGCTGGCTGCCTGGGTACTTGCTACCGCCGTCAACGGCCTACTGATCCCTGTGCTCAAAGCAATTTTTCATCGAGTGCGGCCGGTGCATGAGCATGGTCTGGTCATCGAGCAAGGCTGGAGCTTCCCCAGCGGCCATGCATCGGGGGCGATGGTGGTGTATGGAATGCTGGCCTATCTAGCCTTGCGTCGATGGTCTGCGCCGTTGGCATGGTGCGTGGCAGCCCTCATGCTGATCATCATTCTTGCCGTCGGGCTTAGCCGTGTAGTCTTGCATGTGCATTACTTCAGCGACGTGCTTGCAGGTTACGTGTCAGGCGCGGCCTGGCTTACCGTTTGTATTACGGCGTGTGAAATCGCCAGCCAAAGGGCCTTGTCGAAAAAAACTTAAGAGGTCGTTGGCGGGACGGCCGCCTCTTGCTCTTGGGGTTTCCGATCATCCTTGACTGTCACGAAGCTTGCCTGCGGATTGGCGAACTGTATGCCCAGCTCGCGGAACCGGCTCAGAATGCGCCGGTTGAAGGCCCGCTGAACCGTCCAGCGGCCTCGGTCCAGGCAGCGGATCTGACCAGTGAAAGTCATCGTCGCCCCATCGATCTGGTCCACGCCCCAAAGATCCAAGTCCGCCAACATCAACGGCCCGAGCTTGGCGTCCTGGCGCATCTCCGCACCCACGCTCTTGATGGCATCGACAACCGTATCCACATCGGAATCCGCGCGCACGCTGACCCGGATCGCTGCATTGCCGATGCCCCGGTTGGTATTGGTGACAGTACTGACCGAGCTGAATGGAATGACATGCAGCGAACCATCGCTTGCCCGCAAGCGTACGGTACGAATAGACAAATACTCGACCGTACCCGAGACGCCAGCCAGGTTGACGAAATCCCCGACTTGCATGGCGTTTTCCATCAACAGAAAAATACCGGTGATGAAGTCTTGCACCAGCTTCTGCGAACCAAAACCCAATGCCACCCCAATGATGCTGGCGCCTGCCAGCAGCGGCGCAATGTTGATGCCCAGTTGATTGAGCGTCGTAAGTAGCACGATCAAGGCGATCACAATAAACAGGGTGGTACGCAAGATGGGCACCAGCGTGCGCAAACGCGTGGCGCGACCCAGATCGCCTTCGCGAGTCCAGCGTTCTACGCGGCGCTTGATGGCGAAATTGGCGCTTTCCCAGGCAAGCATGGCCAGGACGCACGCAATGCCGATAGTCGTGGCCGCGGATGCGATGCTGCGCCCCACCGACCCTGCACGAAACCAGCTGAGGGCATTGATACCCCAGACCTCCAGCAGGGCTACCATCGCAATGAGTATGACGACCGCGATTGCCAAGCGTTGCACCAGCTTGTGATAGTAGGGGCGTGGGCTGGGCTCGGCGCCCTCTTGCCTGACTGCTGCTTGATCGCCATAAAAGACGCGATCAAGCGCGCCCAGCACGACCACGGCTAGGCCGGTGGCAACCAGAACGACCAGGGCCGTTTGCCAGGCGTAATGCAGCAACTGGGAAAACCCATTGGCAACGCCCAAGACCCACACCACCCATAAAGCGGCAATCATCAGAATGGCGACAAAGGCCCAGATATCGGCGACCAGACTCCTTAAGGCCGAAGGAGCTTCGTGCTCTCCGGATTCGCGTATCCACGCTGAAACGGCTTTGCGCTGCTGGATGACCATCAGGATCAGCATGAGGTGAGCAATCAGAGCGACCAGTTTTGAGAAGGCATTCACGGCGTCCGGCGCGGCGCCTATATAGAATGCAATGTCTCCAAGCGCCATGCCAAAAATCGCGACTATTACTATCCCGCGCAGCCGGGCATGCAGATAGCGCGCCGTGTCATTGCTGAAACGGGTCAGACGCAAGCCTGGCCCTTGGGACGATACCAGTAGCCTTAGCGCCGTTAGAGTAAGACGGGTGGCAAGATATGCCCCGGTCAGTATTACAAGGACGGGATAAAACCCGGCCTGCTTGCCTCCGAAAAATGCCGCCAACACGGTAGTGACGGCGAGAAAACCCAGCAAAGGCAGCAGGTCCAGAATGGCGTTGGCCAAGGCAAAAGGAAAGCGGCGAAGCAATTTCCAATGGCGATCGGGGGCAACTGGGCCGGTAGCCCCATCTTCTTCCGCTCCGATCCGGCCTGCGCTGTTGTCCGGCACCGCGGCCAGCGGCAGAGGGGCTTGCGCTATATCCTGCGCCTCGTCCGCAGCGTAGCGTCGCGCGGAATGCTCAAGAACGATGGATCGTGGACGCCGCAAGAGGCGATGGACGCCCCATTCAGCCACCAGTGCAAGAAACAAGATAAGCAAGAGGGCCCACGATGCCTCGAACATGGCTGCCCGTGCCTCGGCAGTGCCGAAATAGCGAGTCCACCACCCCTGTGCCGAATGAAAATCCAGCATGGTTTGACCGATAAGACGGGTTTCGCTTGCTGCAGAGTCTAGCCATTGCCCTGCTCTGGAAAGGACCTGGGCGATGACGCCATCGGCTTCCAGTGCAAGCGGCTTGCTCGCGGCCTCCGCTTCATCCGCCGCGGCTGGGGCTGGAGCAGACGCCTCAGCAATGGTGGCCAAGGTCTGTTCCAGTTCGGCCCGTCTTTTGTCGTCCCGCAGGAGGTCCAGCACGTGTGTGGCTTGAGCGGAACTGATTGCGGTAGCCGGGGCGTCGGCGGCGAGGACGGGTGCCATCCAGAGAGCGGCGAACAGCGCCAGGGCGCACCAGAGAGAGGAGATGGTGTGTTTCATGGGGCCGACCAGGATCAATAAGTAGTCGATTCTACCGGCCCAGGCTGACCCATGGGCAGACCGCAGGTGCTTCCAGATGTGGCGGCCCCAGGCATGGGGATGCTGCGATGACAAGAGGGGTTGACGCCCATGGACAGCTCTTGGGGAGGGCGGCAAGCAAGGTTTCAAAAAATCGGTATAATTCGGCCTTCGGGTTGTTAGCTCAGTTGGTAGAGCAGCGGACTCTTAATCCGTAGGTCGAGTGTTCGAG
>JBEBXA010000116.1:0-11027 GCA_040391825.1 Pigmentiphaga sp. | reverse complement strand
CCATTGAGGTGATTCGGGTGCGTAGTCGGATCGCCTCGGTATTGGGTGACGTTGCCCAACCGGGCAGGTATCCGTTGGAAGGTCCACTGACTGTGCTCGAACTGCTGTCCAAGGCTGGTGGCCTTAAAGAAACCGCTGACGACGTTGCGGTCGTATTACGCCGCGATGCGGATGCAGAAGGCGGTCAACGTCGTATCGAAGTCTTCGTCGGCAACCGCCGTTTACCGGATCGGCCGCTGCAAGATCTACCTTTGCAGGCTGGCGATATCGTATATGTCCCGCAAGCTAAGAAGTTCTACGTGTATGGCGAGGTTACGCGCGCAGGCGCCTATCCCATGGAGCCAGGCTTGAACGTAATGAAAGCCCTATCGCTGGCCGGCGGCCTGACGCAGCGCGCATCCGAACGTCGTATCGACATTAGCAGACAGGATCTGCTTAGTGGCGAACTGCAAAAAATTCGGGCCAAATTGGATGATCCGGTAGCCCCCGGAGACGTGATTTACGTCGACGAGCGGTTTTTTTAACTAGGGTGCGTGTGCCCTCGCGGTGCGATCCTCTGGTTTGCGCGACACAGCTTGCGGTGGCTTTGCTTGGAGCGGCGCCGACGCTCGCGATGGCGATGGACGCGCAGGCCTATAACCAGTTGGTAGAGCGTGTCATCGAACAAACTACCGGGCAGGCGAAGGCGCCAGACCGTGCTACGCCATCGTTTGGCTCGTCGCCGCCTGTAGCCACGCCGGGCAAAGAGAGTGTGTTTCGGGTTGCAGCGAAGGAGTTGGTCCAGCCCGTCTTTCCCCAAGGTATCAATTACGCCATTCAAGCGCAGCGTATATTGCAGCGTCACAGCAATCCTTATCGGCTGCCGGACTCTGCTGGCGACCAGCGCAAAGGCGACACGGCGGTTGCCGACGAAATACGGGTCGCCGCGAATGTACCCTTACTGTCCGAGCGTACGCGGCTGCAGGCGGCCGCCGCTCTGGGTAATGTGCGCTACCATGATCAACGTCAATTGGACCATCAGCCACACTACCTCAAGGCGGCCTTGCAATGGCATGGCGGTGACCTGCTTCAGGGAACGGTATCGGTATCCGAGCGCACGCGCCTGAATCGGTATCTAGCCACCAGCTGGCCGCAGCGAGACCTTATTAAACAGCGGCTCTTTAGCGCAGATGTGGGATTGCGTGTAAGCGAATCCCTGACATTGCCCATGGTAAGCGTGTCACGTTCGGCATCTCGTAATGAATTCGCCTCGAATCAGATGCTGTATAACCGGGACGATACCCGCTTGCAGCTCGCGGGGCGCTATGTGGGCATTGACAACTCCTACGTCATGATGGGGGTATCGCAGAGCCGCAGCCGCTATCCCGACCGCACCGTTCAGCAGATCCAGCAATTGGACCAGTCGTTTACCGACCGCGAGTATTTTGTGAACGGGGCTTGGCACTACAGCGCCAAGACTGCGTTCGAAACGTATCTTGGATGGCGCCGGCGGGCCTACACCACCTTGGTCGACCGCGATGTCGATCTGCTGACTGCGGAAATGCGTGCTTACTGGGACTATTCCTCCAAGACGTCCTTGCATGCCCATTTATGGCATCGGCCGTTCGGCAACGAAGAAGATCCTGGCACCCTGTATTCGACCCTCACGGGCGGCAGACTGTCGGCACGCTGGCAGGCTGGCGAAAAAACTTGGGTGTCGCTGAATGTGGTCCGCGAACAGCAGAAAAATTATCGTTCTGGTTCAGGCGACCGTTCCGAGAGCCAAGCTTGGCGTTGGGGGCCGCGCTTGGAATGGCAAGTACACCCCAACGTCAGCGTGGTCCTTGATGGCTGGCGTGAGCGCGTCCGGGGTGATGGCTCTCAGGGCTACGGCGGCACGGTGGTAAGAGTGAGCGTCGTCCTGAACCACGACAACGGTTATACACAACCAGCCAAGCTGTTTTTGCACGCCGAATGCGACGCACCCCGATATCTAGATACCCGTTTATGCGATCAATGAACGGATTGCCGAGAGCCCCTTATGTTGCTTGATGCCTGTGAACTGCCCGCGGATACCAGGTTGCATGCAGATATCTGTGTGGTCGGCGCTGGCGCCGCTGGTATTGCAATAGCCTTGTCCTTGATCGATAGCGGCCTGGATGTGATCGTGCTCGAGTCTGGTGCGGAGTGCGCCAACGCGAGTACGCAGGCCCTGTACCAAGGAGTCGTGGCAGATCCTGCGATGCATAGCCCGCTCGACAAGTACCGGCAACGGCAGTTTGGCGGGTCGACCGCGATTTGGGGCGGCCGTTGTATGCCATTCGATGCCATCGATTTTGAGTCTCGTCCCTATATGGCAGAGAGCGGCTGGCCTATCAGCCTGCAAGATCTGGCGCCTTATTATTCCGCAGCCAATGCCTGGTGCGAGGCAGGCGAGTCTGCCTATACCGTGGGTGAAGCTTTTCATGAGCCGCGCCGTCCAATGCTGGACGGGTTCAACGAACGACATTTCTCGACGAATACCCTAGAGCGCTTCAGTTGCCCAACCCATTTCGGGGTTCGTTACCGGGATCGTTTGCAAGGGGCTTCGGATCTACGTGTGATCGTAAATGCAAACGTCGTTGAACTTGAATTCGACGAAGCGGGCGATGTGATTGAGCGGGTGTTGGTGCGTACGCTGTCCGGCAAGGCGCTGTCGGTGGCAGCCTGCAAAGTGGTGTTGGCAGTGGGCGGGCTTGAAGTGGTCAGGTTGCTGCTGAATCAAGCAGGCAAGTCGGGCAAGGGCATCGGCAACACTCATGACGTCGTCGGGCGCTACTACATGTGCCACTTGGCAGGCACCATAGGTCAGATTTCCTTGGCGCCGGGGCGACAGGCTTGGCACGGCTACGATGTGGCCGACGACGGTACGTATTGCCGCCGCCGAGTCGCGCTGCGGCCCGACGCGCAACGCGAAGCGCGTATCGGAAATTTCATTGCCCGGCTGCATCACCCGCGTATTACCGATCCTGCGCATGGCTCGGGGATTTTGTCGCTTTTATTTTTGGCGAGGCCATTCATTCCCTACGAATATGCCAAACGATTGCACGGCGGCGACCGTGTCACCTTTGCGAATTGCTTGAGGCATCTACGCAACGTGGTATTTGGCGGGCCCGCGGCTTTGGCATTCGTGTGGCATTGGCTGCGCGACCGCACTTTGGCGGCGCGCAAGTTCCCTTCCATCATCATTTATCCCAAGGCGCAGCGCTACAGCCTGGATTTCCATGCGGAACAAGAACCTAATCCAGAGAGCCGGGTGGGCTTGGACGAGACCGTCGATGAATTCGGAATGAGGCGTTTGCGGGTCGACTGGCGCTATACCCGGCAGGACGTCGAAACCGTTCAGAAAGCGCTTGCTTTGCTGGCCACGGATATTCGAGAGTCGGGCATTGGACAGTTTGACTACGACCCCTTGCAGGTCGAAGCGGAAATGACGCGTTATGGTGCTTATGGCGGTCATCACATCGGCACTGCGCGCATGGGAAGCGATCCGGTATCCAGTGTGGTGGACGTCAATTGCCGTGTTCATGAGGTCCAGAACCTCTACATTGCGGGTGCCGCGGTATTTCCTACATCCAGTCAGGCCAACCCCACGCTTACCATCGTGGCTTTGGCGCTAAGGCTTGCCGCGCACCTGCAGCAGCTTTTCCTGGACCCGTCCGAAAGGAGGCAGGTATGAAATATAGGGTGTTGGTGTTGGGCGCGGGTGGATTTGTCGGCAGACGCCTTGTGAGCGCCTTGCTAGCCAGCGACTGGGCGGAGCCGACAGCTGCAAGGCGCAATGGAGCCAGCTTGCCCGGCATACAGACTGTTGCGTGGGACGCGGCGGATGCCGATGCGCTAGCCCGGATTTGCGCCGGGATGGATGCCGTTGTCAATTGCGTGGCTGGCAGCACTAGCGCCATTGTAAATACGGCACTGTCGCTGAGCCGGATGCAGGCGACACGCGCGGTGCCGTTGCGCATCGTGCACTTTAGCTCCATGGCTGTCTATGGCGGAGCGACGGGCAAGGTGTCCGAAGATAGTGCGGTGGATAACAGCCAAGCAAAGGATTCGTATGCCGGTGCGAAGCTTGCCGCCGAAGCAAGCTTGGCCGATACGCCCAATGTGTGTGTGCTCAGACCAGGTTGCATTTATGGACCAGAGAGCGAGCAGTGGAGCGAGCGCATCGTCAATCTACTGCGTGCGGGGCGATTGGGCGATCTGGGCGAGCGGGGCGATGGCTACAGCAATCTCGTTTATATCGATGATGTCTTGGCGGCTGTTTTGTCAGCGTTGCGGCAGGAAGAAAGCGTTGGACGGGTTTTCAATCTCGCGATGCGAGCTGCACCAAGCTGGAATGACTACTTTATTCGTTTGGCTCGCGAGATCGGCGCGGTACCCGTGCGTCGGCTGCCCGAGTGGAGATTGGCACTGGAAAGCAAAGTATTCGCGCCACCATTGAAAATAGTCGAAATATTGGGAGCGAAAGTGGGTTTGCGCAATCTGCCTCCGGTCATGTCGCCAGCCTTGTTGCGTCTGTGGCGGCAGGACATCCGCTTGGAAGTGGAACGAGCCGAAGCCGCCTTGGGCGTGAGTTGGACGCCGTTGGAGCAAGGATTGAAGCGGACGGCTGCAAGCATGTCTACCCCGGTCGATAGAAAGAGAGGTTGAGGCATGGTTTACCGGTACAGGTCAGCAGTACAGATCAGCATGTATCCCATGGACGTTCGCCATGCGAGACATTTGCTGGCGCATCAATTGAGAGTCTGGGGCGGCATGGTCGATCGTTTCGTCATCAGTATTGACGTTCATCGTAGCCAGGCAGGCCGCTATCGTGGGGCAGAGTTTGAAGAGAACCTCAAGGCTTTGCGCGTTATTGTCGACGAGTTGCGCCGGGTGGATGCAAGAGTGGATGTTTGCGAAGTGGACTATGCGCCCGAGATTCGCCGACAAGTGGCCCAAACCTATTTCGGACTGGATGACATTCCGGTCAAGGCTTGGGACGGTGGTCCGTTCTATGCCTATTTTCATGGGCTATGGGCGGCGCAGGCTCGCTATGTCGTGCATTTCGACGGCGATATGCTTTTTGGCGGTGGCAGCCAGCAATGGCTGGAAGAAGCTATTGACTTGTTTGATTCCGATCCCGGCACTTTGCTGGCCGGTCCTTTGCCGGGGCCGCCGCGAGCCGATGGCCGGATCTTTGGGCACGGTAGCAGTGTCACGCCTGGGGAGCTTCCCGGGCATGGACCGGCTTATCGTTTTCAGCATGCCAGCACGCGTGTTTTTGTTATTGACCAGCAGCGTCTGAGCGACAAGGTCGGTACGCTGCCGCTCGCGCCACCTAGTTTGATCAAACGCGCCAAGGCACGCTTGCTGAAGAATCCTCCTATTGCTCGCGAGGCTGAAGTGATTCTGGGCGATGTACTACGCGAACATCATTTGTTTCGCACGGATTTTCTGGGGCGCGGACCAGGAATGTGGTCTCTGCATCCGCCATTTCGGAGCGCCGAGTTTTATCGGCGCTTGCCGGACTTGATATCGAAGGTTGAAACCGGGGATATTCCGGAGGCCCAGCGCGGCGATTACGACTTGAACGACAGCATGCTGGACTGGAGCGAGCAGCGTGCAGCAAATCGCCGTGGTCGGCGTCTCTGGCGTCTGTTTAAGGAACGGCTTGGCGCGTAGCGAATCTCTTGCGTTTGCTGAGTAGATGAGTAATCGGCATTTCGATGTAGCGATAGGACAGCATACCAACAAGTATGCATAGGGTTAGCGCCAGGCCACTGAATGCGACCCACCCCGAGGGTGTGACGGGTAGACCCGCTTTGCGCCAGGCTTGCGATACGGCCGACAGCACCAGGGGGTGGGTCAAGTACAGTGAGTACGAGGCATCACCCAGTTGGCGAAACCACTGCCATGTAGGCGTAGCGCCGCGTTGCTCGATGGCAAGTGCTGCCGCCACGATGATAGTTGCGGGCAACCCTGCTTTGATCGCACGGGGCGCCTGCGATGCAATCCAGTAGTCCGGCAATGCAATCATCAGCAGCCCGGTACCCAAAAGCAGCCAGCCCATAAAAGCTGATACAGGCGAAGCGCCCGCCCGATAGATTTTGCCCAAGATCATGCCAGCAAGGAACTCCAGCATGATGCTTGAGGTATAGAACGCCGTTGCCGGCGACGCATCCGGCGCGATCCAATTTCCGCTGGCTACCAGCGCGGTCAACACCAGTGCCATGGCGGTCAGCCGCAGGCGTTGAGGTAGCCACAGGGCCAGCCCGAATAGTAGATAGAAAAACATTTCGTAGTTCAGCGTCCAGCCTGGGATCAGCACCGGCTCGACATGCCCGGCAGGCGAGGGCCAGGCCAGGAACAGGTATGAGGCGAGGGTATGGTCGGCGTCGAAACGTGCGGTCTGTACCAGATTTGGTGCAAGCAGCAGGATGGTGACCATGACGCTGGTGAGTAGCCAGTACAGCGGTACGATACGCACGATGCGGCGTAGGTAAAAGCCGCCCGGAGACATCTGGCGGTTGGCCGTGGTGACCCACATGATAAAGCCGCTGACCACGAAAAAGATGTCTACGCCATTGGACAGTCCATCGGGCCAGTGGCCTGTATAACCCATGCGTTCCAACTGTGGGTGCAGGTGGAATACGACGACCATCAAGGCCGCCAAGGCGCGCAGGTGCTGGATGGCGATGATTTCCATGCTAAGTACCACCTTGGCGTGCGGGAGGGAGGAGCAGCGCTCGCAACAGGCGTACGCGCCGAGTTATTTCGTATATCGCTACGGGGACGACGACACCCGCGGCGCAGGCCAGCACGGCGCTGAAACCAGGGCTGAGTGGGCCATAGAGTCGATGCCACACCGCCCCTTGAATAGGGGCGTGGAATATCAAGATGAATAGGGATGATCTACCCAGTCGTGACAGGATTGCGCCAAGAAAGGGAGTTCTGGCCGCGATGCGGGCTATCGAAAGCGTTGCGGCAATGCCCAATACCGCTGCAATCGACGATAACAAGGGATGGTCGTAGCGTCTTAGGTTCAGGTCGAGCGAGGCATCGATCCAAAGGTGCCATCCGATGAATAATATCGGTGCGATCCCCCACGCGATACTCCAGCGGCCGGCAGCTAACACCGGCTGACGCATTGCGTATCCCAACAAGACGAAAAAGCAGGCTATAGGCACGAGGTCTAGGCTGAACGGTAAGCCACGGATCATGATGGTCTGCTGGAACAGTGTTACCGAGACATCCCAAAAGGCAGCGATGCAAGTGGCACCGATCCAGGCCAAGACGGTGGCCAGAAGGATTTGCCGGATGCGGTTGGAGGCAAAGAAGGGCTGTTGCAGCAGCCAGCTGGATGCCAGCAGCACTACCCATAAATAGGGAAGAAACCACATGGGGATCCAGGTCAGTGTTTCGCCATTGCCATAGAGTATGGCCGCTACCCGATCGACCAGATGTTGCCCCCGTAGGGTTATGGCAATTACGGCCAGGGTCAGCAGCACCACGAAATAAGGTTTGAGCAGTGATTGCGCTTTGCTGGCGGCGATACTTGCCAACGGCTGTGCAGGCTGCAGGAATACACCCGATAGGAACAGGAACAGGGGTAGGTGAAAAGAGTAAATCACCGATAATGCTTTGCTCTCATCGGCCAGTACCCAAAAAGGGCTGTGGCCGAGAACGATCAAGATGATGGCTAGCCCCTTGGCGGCATCGATATGAGTCAGGCGCGCAGTGCTTGATGGATGGCTCATGAATATGAAGCTGGTGTCGTATGACGCCGTTGCTGCCAGGCGGCACGCAAATCCTCGTAGGACGACAAGAGTTGTACGGTGAAAGCGGCTAGACCCGCCGTTCCGTCTATGGTGATGCGCGGCAGGCGTAGGGGATCACCCCCTGGCCGGGCCCGCCCGCGCAGGATAGTCGTGGCGTTCCGGTAACCTGCTTCACGCGCCAGCGCGACGCCGCTGTCGTCGAATCTGCCATAGGGAAAGCAAAAAGCGTCGATGGGCGTCCCGGTCAATTCTTGGAGGCGGAGGCGTGATGCCACGATTTGTTCTCGCGCTTGCGCGAGGTTTTGGGCCGTCAGGTCGACATGGTCCAGTGTATGCGAACCGATTTCCTGGCCTGCGGCAATCCAGCACTGCAAGTCGTCGGCGGACATCAATGGAACTTGGGGAATACCGTGTTGAGCATCCCAACTGTTCGTGCCGCCAATCCGGTTGGCAACGACGTAGTTGGTTGCGGTGAAACCCAGGCGGCTTAGCACCGGTAGCGCATTGCGCACGACACTTTGATAGCCGTCATCGAAAGTGATGCCGAATACGCGTGCCCGTTTGCTGCCGGCCAGATAGGGTTGCAAGTCATGCATCGACATCCCGCGATAGCCCAATCTTTGCATCCATTGCATTTGCGATGCAAAGGCTGAGGGTTGAACGGTCAAGTGGCGAAATGGCGTGCCTGGAGGCGGTAAAGTATCAATCTGGTGATACATCAGGATTGGAATAACTGGCCCCATCAGAACTCCTTGCACGGTAGGCTTGGCTCGGGCGAATAGGGGCGCCGCGTCGTGTTCCGGGCGAACCACAACACTGCGCAGATATAGAGCAGCTCGCCGCACAGAATGCCTATCGGAGCGCCGGGGGCTCCCCAGCGCAGCATAGCTACGTAACATATTGATAGCGATAGAACAGCGGCTGCCAGAGTGATTGCCGTCAGGGTACGTAACTGCTGAGTAAGCAGTAGCATCAGCATAATCGGGTCGCGCATGGACATCAGCATGAATACTGCGGACCACAGCAAGAGCAGGGTGTCGCGCGCTGCGAAGTCCTTGCCCATGAGGTCAAGAAATATCCAGTCGCGTAGCCACCATGCAAGCGCAATATAAGTTAGCGTCATACCACCGAGCAGCATGGAAAACACGGCCAGCCGTTTGAAGGTGGCGAGAGGCCCCAACTCATGAAGCCAGGTCGAAGCAACCGGGGTCAATTGTTTTTGCACGCCGGCTGTAATCAAATTGACGGGCATCATCAACAAGCGCGAAGCGGCCAATGCGGCGACCGCGGTCAGGTCTAGCGCGGCGGCGGCGAGAAAGCTGTAGCCCTGGTTGAATAGCCAGTAAATAACGCCACCCGAGGCCGCCCAGGCCCCGATACGTGCAATTTCCCGCATGCGGCCTGGTGCCGCACTTGTATCCATGTCATTGCGCAGTGCGTGTTTGAGTATGCGGCCGCATGCTAGCGCCGCCAAGGCGCCGCCACTCAAGGCTATGGTGGCCGCGGCGGGGTACTGGGTGGCCAATAGGCCGCCGCCAATCAAACCAATAACGTAAATTGTGTCGGCGGCCAGCACGGCGTGCGGGCGCTGATAGACCAGTAAGACCCCTCGAAAATATTCCCGATAAGTCGCTGCTATCAATAGCGCTATAGCGGCGATACAAACCGGTGCGGTCTGAAGGTCTAGTGCACCGGATTGCCAGGCCAGCGCCACTCCGGTCAAGGCCACCACGCTTCCTATCGTGGACCAGCGTCGCTGATCCCGCCATAGGCTGCCCAACCACAATCGGCGCTCTGGAGGGGACAGCGAAGGCAGCCGTATCACCAAGGGTGTGGAAATGAACGTACCCTGCAGAGTGGTAGCCAGCATCATGCCATTGAAGGCGAGGACGTAATAGCCATACTGCACTTCGCTCGCGTAGCGAATTAGCAGCAGGCCGACCAGGAAGTTTGCGCCGGACAGCAAGGCCTGATCAATGATCGAGCTGCCAAAGAGCCGGACCAGCCTGGCGGGCGGGCGCAGGGAGCTCATTCGCCGTCGCGCCGGGTTTTCACCCAGCTTTGGTTACCGCGCCGTTGCCATAAAACATAGAGTTTCCAGGCGACGAAGAAAGGCGCACAGACTAGAGTCAAGAGTGCACGTGGGCCGAGTGGGGTCAGTTGCCAGCCTCTAATAATGTGCAGACCCAATATCGCTCCTAGGCCAAGGGCCCAGACTACCCACGCCATCGCACCCGGCAATGCTATCGAGGCAAGTAGGGCCAATGCCAGCAGCATGCCGATTTCGAGGGCGACATAGCCGATGGGCAGCGTTAGCAAGTCCAGCAGCAGATCCAAGCTGATGCGGTCCCGGTGTCGTAGGAAATGGGTCAGCAGTCGCGGGGTGTAGGCGCGTATCACGGCGAAGCGTCCGCCTTCCCAGCGTTGGCGTTGTGACATGGATGCCGATCCGGAAGCCACCAGCTCAGCGTCGGCGTGGGCTTCGTCTACATGCCATACCCGTATGCCGCTCAAGCCAAG
Source organism: Pigmentiphaga sp. (assembly GCA_040391825.1). Classification (GTDB taxonomy): domain Bacteria; phylum Pseudomonadota; class Gammaproteobacteria; order Burkholderiales; family Burkholderiaceae_B; genus Pigmentiphaga. The sequence goes on along the minus strand of JBEBXA010000116.1, from coordinate 726 downwards.
CAAAATGCCATGCTCCAGGTCCTCTGTAAGCGAAAAGGTGCTAAATGGGTGCTCGCGCAGGTTGGCGTGGGTGAATCCCATACCGTTTCCTCGCAGGCCACTGGACACTTTCAGCCGTTCGCGAGCCCGGCCTCGTACCCCATGAAAGGCGCCGTAGGCGATCGTGATCAGGCGTGTGCGCCACGATGCATCCGGATTCAAGACGCCATAGTTCGCTTGCAAAACCTGTGCGCCGGCCTCGATTCTTGCAGCGAAGGCGACAAGAAAATTGGGAGAGACGATGGTGTCCGCATCGATCACGGCGACTGCATCGGCCCAAGCGGCGTCGGCACTGAAGTTAATACCGAAGGCTAGGGCGTGGCCTTTGCCGCGAAGTATTTCGTGCTGGCGCTCTATCGCCAGAGCACCGGCTGCAGTGGCGATTTCAGCGGTATTGTCGTCGCAGTTGTCGGCAATTACCACGATGCGGAACCGGTCACTCGGCCAGTCCACCTTTAATAGACTATGAATGGTCCGTTCGATGACCGAAGCTTCGTTGTGTGCCGGAACCAGGAAGTCGAAACGCAATGTGCGGGTGGTCGGAAGTGGTGCGGGTACACGCCTCGACAATAGCGTAAGCAGTCCCAGATAGGTGCAGGAGACGGTGGCAGGGATAGCTGCAAGACATAACAGGAAATGGATCAAGGCCACTTGGCCTCCTTAAGCGTATTCACGATAGTGCCAGCC
>JBEBXA010000115.1:0-11074 GCA_040391825.1 Pigmentiphaga sp. | reverse complement strand
GTGCTGGATCGTTTACTAGAAAAAGAACGGGCGCAGATGCCTGAAGTGGCTCCGAAAGAAGTACCGGTCAATTTCGAGAAAAAAGTGCCCGCAACCGCAGGCTAGGGCCTGGCGGCCGCGGCAGGCAATACCAGTCCAGGTGCGCCGTCCAAGCTGTAACGCGCCTGTGCGGGTCTGGCGGGCCAGCCAAGCCCGTGTTTGTTCCGGCTGTCCTACTGAATGGGACTCTTGCTCGTGACCTTGCTGCGTATGGCTGCCAGCTTGGCCTTTAAGGCCTGGCGATTGGCAGAGCCCATGCGCAGCAGCATTTTTTGCCCGGCTGAACGCGCTTCAAAATCGGGGTTCGTATATTCGTAGCGCACCCAGGGGCGCTGAGTAGGCACCGGGCCTTTGACTTCCGTCAGGTGCACGCCCACCGGCTCGCCCGGCTCGGGCGTCGCCAGCAGATGGTCGATAACGGCAACCAGGCGATCATTGAAGTAGCTCCGTGGATAGCCAAGGTTTTCGTAGGCTTGTTGAAAGCGTGGGTAGAGACGGGTGTACAAGGACACGGCCCGGTCTGTGTCCACGGATTCCACGAATGTGATGAATGCCTTGTAGCGCAAGCTGTTGGCGCTGCTGATGACCTGGCGCTCGTTGTCGCCTTCAACCATGAAACGATTGGGTGTGGGGTGCACTGGCCATACGGCGGGTGCAGCGTGCGGCCGCGCCAGATTGTCGACGGTGGCGACGAAGCGATGGGCAAATTCGTCGATATTGAGAAAAGACAAGAGTCGGTCGCGCCCCACCAAGGTGCTCAAGGCTACGCCGAGATCAAGTTTCGAGTCGTCGGCCGCGGACGGATCACCCGGGGACGCGGCGGGAGGCTCGATCGGGTGTTCGATTTCGGGGGTAGGCGGTTCGGCAGGCGGCGGTTCTGAAATAGGAGCAGGAGCCTCAATGGGGGCGATGCCTTGCTGTTGAGGCATGGGACGCTGCAGCCAAAAATAGCCGACGACAGCAAGCACGACTAGTACCAGTATTGCAATGAAATAGGGAAATCTGTTCATGGCGTCTCTTAAAGTCTGGTACTTACTGTAGCAGCAGCGTTTTTCCGCGGCCAGCGCGGCGTCGAGCGATGCTGCGTTGGCAAGGTACCGTAGCAATGCTTTAGCTTAAAGCGCTGTTTTTTCGGGATCGATACGGGTATTCACGGCCTTGTCCGCATGCATGCCTTGGGCAGGTTTGCATTGTTACCGTAAATTTTGGTTTCCCGATGAAGCAAGCAATAAGAAAACATACTCCCCTTTTGAGATCGACCGGGAAAAATTCTGGAATCCAGTCCGGGTAGAACGATGGTTTTCCGTCACCGTGTCTTTCCCATCATTTTTGTGTATTCTGGACCGGCTCGCTACGAGCTCATCCAGATCACGGTTGCTGTGGCATGACGCCGCGCCTATAGCAAGCCCTCCCCCTTCCTTTTTTGATTCGTCTCATCATGTCCGATAGCCAAGCTCAACAGAAAACTTCCGTCCAGGTCGTACGGTGCGAACGTCAAGGCCGCGTTGGCCTGATCACCATCGACCGGCCGGAGCGCAAAAACGCGCTCAATATGGGCGTTAAAAATGCCTTGGTGCAGTATTTGCGGGAACTCGAAGCAGACGAGTCGATTGCATGTATCGTGCTGACCGGTGCGGGTGGCTATTTCGTTGCAGGGTCCGATATTGTCGAAATGTCCGACATGGGGCCCACCGATCACGCCAGGCTGGAAAGCGATAAGGTGTTCCATATTCTGCGCCTGATGAGCAAACCGGTCATCGCCGCAGTGGAAGGCTATGCGCTGGGCGGGGGATGCGAATTGGCGCTGGCCTGCGACATGATCATCGCCGGCCAGGGCGCAAGTTTCGGCCAGCCCGAAATCAAGGTCGGAATTATGCCGGGCGCCGGTGGCACGCAGCGTCTGCTGCGCGCAGCGGGCAAATACAAGACGCTACTTTGGGCGTTGACGGGAGATCGTATTTCGGCCCAGGCCGCTTACGATGCGAATATGGTCAGCGAACTGGTCGCCGATGGCGCCGCCCTGGAACGCAGCCTGCTTGTAGCCAAGCAGATAAGCACCATGCCGCCGCTGGCCGTGCGTGCGATCCGCGACGCGGTGCGCCAGGGCGCCGATGCCAGTCTTGAAACCGGTCTGGCGCTTGAGCGCCGTTCGTTCGAGCGTCTGTTCGACAGCGAAGACCAAAAAGAAGGCATGCGCGCTTTCATGGAAAAGCGGGTGCCGGTGTTTACCGGGCGTTAACACCCCCGATGGCGCTGCTAGCGGTGCGCCATTAGCCAGGTATCCGGACAGGCGCTTATTGGGTAAGTTTTCCTTGTGCGGCTGTCCGGCTGATTGAATTGGGTCAGTTCACTGAAGCGCCAGATTGCTTGACGATTTTCTCCCATTTGGGAATCTCGTTTCTGACCTGGGCGGCGAACGCTGCTGGCGTGCTGGATGTCGCCTCGATGCCACTGGCTGCCAGCGTTTTGCGCAGCCCCTCATCATTGGTGGCCTTGACGATGGCTTCGTTCAAGCGCGCCACGATAGCTGACGGCGTGCCTTTAGGTGCGACGACGCCCAACCAGTTCGAGACGTCGTAACCTGGCATGCCGGCTTCCGAAATGGCGGGGACATCGGGTAGCGCAGTGATCCGCGCCAAGCTGGTGACGCCCAAGGCTCTTACCTTGCCAGTCTTGATATGGTCGGCATAAACCGCGTACGAGTCGAAAGTCATCGATAGGCGTCCTGCAAGCAAGTCATTCAACAAGGGAGCGCTGCCTTTGTAGGGAACGTGCAGCATCTGGACGCCGGACAGCGATGCGAACAAAGCGCCCGACAGGTGGCTGGAGCTGCCGTTGCCGGCTGAACCGTAGGTCAGCGTGCCCGGTTTTTCCTTGGCCAGCGCAATCAACTCCTTGATCGAAGTAGCGGGTATCGAAGGGTGTACCACCAGGACCCGAGGGGTCGTGTGAGTCAGGCTGACATACTCGAAATCCTTGAGTGGGTCATAGGGTAGTTTGGGATAAATGGAAGGGTTGATGGCCAGGGTTCCCATGGTGGCGAACAACAGGGTGTAGCCATCGGGAGGGGCCTCAATGACCGCCTCGGCCGCAATGGTTCCTCCTGCGCCGCCGCGATTGTCGATGACGACTTGGCGGCCCAGCTGATCCGACATTTTCTGCGCCAGGCCGCGAGCCATCATGTCGGCGGCGCCGCCGGCAGGAAATGGAACGATCAAGCGCAATGGGCGTTCGGGGTACACGGCTAATGCCGTTTGGGAAGAAACCAGGAGGGCGAGCGCCGTCAAAGCACTGGTCAGGGCGCGTCGACGAAGGGTTTGCAGGATCATTGCGGTCTCCTCATATTGTTTTGGAAAAATATTTTCGGGCTTGCTTCGAGGCAATGCCTTGCAAGCGCGCAGTGTTGCCGCACATGCGAACAGCCATGTCGAAATGTAGGTAGATATAGCGGCGGGGGCTATCGCCCCTGGCGTCAAAGCTGTTATGCCGGATTCAACAGAGCCGTCTGCAGCCCGGTGTGTTCGGGCCGAGGTAAGTAGGTAGCGGGTAAGCGGGAAATGCCGATGAGCGGCGATGCCGGTGTGACCCGGCGTGTTTCGCGCAAGAGTCGCGCTGCCGGACAGTGGCTAATCGATGAGTTCGTGTCGCAGCCGGGATGCCCGGCCAGCGCCAGAAAATTATTGCTGTTCAAACCGCCCGAAACGGCGGTCGATGAATTGCCGCTCGGACGTCAATTCATCGACGCGCGCCTGGGGCGGACCGCGCCGCAGCCATTCCAGCATCTGGTCGACTTGATCGGGGGTGCCTTGCACCATGGCTTCCACCGATCCGTCGGCATTGTTTCGCACCCAGCCGTGTGCGCCGATCAGATGAGCGCGTCGCACTGTGGCCAAGCGATAGCCTACGCCTTGTACTTTGCCGGTGATGTGGACGGAAATGGTTTCCAGTTGCTTGTCGTGGTCGGAGGTATGCATGGTGAAGCCTGAAATCTTTAATGAAGTGCGCGCTGCAAAGCAGGGTGCTGGTGCGGTGTTACACACCGGCAAGTGATGCATGCTAGCGTTATCCTTAAGCCTAATGACTGGAAGACTAGCATGTCCATTTCCACTGACTTACCGCGCTGGGCAGCTTTGCGCGCAGCAAAGCTGATTCCCGTCTTGCGCTACCAGGATGGCGCCACGGGTCTATATGCCGCCCAGGTGGCTTTGCAAGCAGGCTGCCGGGCCATCGAGCTTACCTGGACCATTCCCGACGTGTTGGACGTTTTGCGAGCCGCGCGCGCTGATGCGGCGCTCGCAGGGCGTGGCCAGGTGATGCTGGGCGTGGGCACGATCATGAACGCCGAGCATGCGCGGCTTGCTTTGGAGGCCGGAGCGGACTTTCTGGTTGCGCCGGGGGTCGTGCCCGAAGTGGCGGAGCTGGCGAGCGCTGCCGGCGCATTGAGCATGCTGGGCGCTTTTACCGCGACCGAGGTGATGGCCGCGCGCGCCGCCGGCGCGGACGTCGTCAAGATATTCCCGGCCGACACGGGTGGGCCCGGGCATCTGGCCGCCCTGCGGGCGGTATTTGGCGATACGGTTTTCTGCCCGACAGGAGGCATCACCGCTGAAAACATGGGCGAATATTTTTCCGCCGGTGCTGCGGTAGTGGGCATGGGCAGCAAATTATTCGACAAGGCCCTGCTGGCCGCGCGCGATACGGACGGCCTGGTGGCGCAGTTGAAGCGGACCTTGGCGGCGGCCGGCGCGGGAACAGGTAGCTGAATGAAACGCTAAGCGTCGGTGCCGCTACCTACCCAGACTTGACCCGCCTCGATACGGGTCGGGAAGGTTCGGATGCCTTTGACGCAAGGTGCGCCGACGGCTTCTCCGGTGGGGATGTGGAAACGCCCTTGGTGCATGGGGCATTCGATGTTGTCGCCGATGATCTCCCCTTCCGAAAGCGATGCCCGTCCGTGAGTACAGTTATCGCTGGTGGCGAAGATTTCGCCGCTGATCCGGTAGACCGCTACGCTGCGGTTGCCGATCTGGATCTTAGTTACGCTTTGGTCGGTGAAGTTCTCCACTTCGCCGATGGCTTGCCAGGTTGTCATGTCGTTTCTCAAAGGCAATAGAAGTCGATCGCGCCAGGAATATAGTCGTTGAGCAAGACGGTGGTCCGTTCGGTGATCAACCATGTATTCCCGGTGTCCTGACGGCTTAGCACGTGCGTCTGCCGGCCGAACAGGGGGTGGATTTCTTTACTGCGGGAGTCGTAGGTGTCTACGTGAAACGCCGAGTGCACTTTCAGCGTTTGCTCATCCGCGTCGATGACCGTCACATTTGCGACGATATGCGAGGTTCGTTTCAGCGGCATGGAAGCGGCTGATCGTCCCGAGCTGATGCGTTTGACGCGGTCTTCCAGGCCCCTGCGGTCAGCGTAGTAAATGAGCGAGAGTTCGGATGCTGGATCGGCTGTGCAGCGGACACCCTGATTCCACGCGGGCACCCAGTACTTCACCTGAGGATGCAGCATGGCCAACCAGTCGTTCCAACGCTGTTCGTCCAAGGCCAGCGCCTCGGCGAAAAGGATCTCTTCCGCCAGCAGACGGTTGACGTAGCGATTCATGAAGAGCCTCCCGGCGCGACCGGAGCAGCAGTATCGTGCGCGCCGAGCATCAATCTGTGCCATTCGCGATAGCCGGCGTGAAAACAGGTTTCGTCGGCGAGGTCGTAACCGCCCACCACTGTTTCATTCGGTTCTAATCCCAGCTCGATAGAAGCATCGTTGCCACTGTTCTTGCGGGCCGTCATGCCGCGCAAGTATCCCTGCTGCCACTCAAGGGAGCTGGCTTGATGTCCTCGTTGGCAGGCTTCGTAAACGGCAACATCGTCCGGCGTTGCGAATCCGGTTGGATTGTAGAAATCCTCGTATTGCCTGATTCTTCTTTCCCGAGCTGCGGGAGATTCGCCGCGCGGACCCAGGCAATAGGCCGTCACTTCTGTTTTATCGACCGCAAGGGGCTGTAGTACGCGTAACTGCAGCGATGCGTTTTCGACAATCTGAAGATTGGGATAGATGACGAGGTTGCGAACTTTGAGCATCCAGTCGGCGGTGAGCTCGCCCACCCTTTGGCGGACTTCGGAGATGGCGTCGGCCAAGGGTCGCTCGTTGATATTCGGGTTCTCGCCCCAGTAGGCGACGTGCCCGTATGGGAAGCTGAAGCTGCCCCGCTGAGATTGTTGTTGTGCCGCCATATCTTCATAGATGGAGCCCGCCCCCGCCAGGTTTTGCTTCTTTCGGTATTCGCGGCGGTCGCGCAGGATGTCGATATAGGATGGATGGGTGGAGGTAAAGTGGTAGAGATCAAGCGCATTCTCTACCTGCATTTTCCAGTTGCCCTTGTAGGTATAAGTGACCGAGCCGGGAATGGTTTCGACGCCCTCTGGGCCTTGGTCAACCACCAGGTCCAAGAACTTGCTGGCTCCGCCCAGATGTTCTTGCAAAGAAGGAACCTGGGCATTCAGACTGGCAAAGATGAAACCCCGATAGCTATCGAGTCGCGGAATTTCGACAAGGTCATGCGACTCGGCGGCAAAACCGTCGGGGTAGGCGCCGCTGTCGATGTCTTTGACATCGACGCAATGTCCGCGCGAATCGTAGGTCCATCCGTGATAGGGGCAGGCATGATATTTTCGATTTCCGAACGGGGCGGTAAATACGGTCGCACCCCGATGCCGGCAACTATTCAGCAAGCCATGAAGCTTGCCCGCAGCGTCACGTGAAATGACTACGGGCACCCGTCCTATGCGATTCGTCAGGTAGTCGTGGGGTTTGGGGATCTGCGACTCAAGACCGACGAAAATCCAGCTACCTTCGAAAATGCGCGCCATTTCCAGGTCGAAAATGTCGGCGTCGCGGAACAGGTCGCGGTGCACATTGAAGATGCCCTGCTCGGGTTGATCAACAATACTGTGCAACAGCCTGTTGGACATTGTCATGGCGTTTGACTCTGCTTGCATGGAGGCTTAATCCAGTTGAATGCCGGAGGTTTTCATGAACTTGGTCCAGCGCGCGGTTTCTTCGGAAATAAACTTGCCAAATGCGTCTGGAGATCCCGCTTCCAGTGCTACTCCGTTCTTGCCGAATTGATCGGCAAGATCCTTTTCACTGGTGATCGCGATAAATTCTTTAGAGAGACGGTCGATGATTGCACGCGGGGTGCCGGCGGGAGCGACGATGCCCCACCACGCGGTAAGGTCGTAACTGGGAAAGCCCGACTCCGCAATAGTGGGTACGTTTGGTAGATAGGCAAAACGTTTGTTAGACGTTACGGCAAGCAGATCCAGCTTGCCGGATTCGACATGCGGCAACGAGGAGGTGCCGCCATCGAACATCAACTGTACTTGCCCGCCGAGCAGGTCGGCGATTGCGGGCGCGCTTCCTTTGTACGGTACGTGCATCATGTCGATCCCGGCCTGCTGCTTGAGCAGTTCGGCTGCAATATGCGTGGAGGTGCCGGGACCAATCGAGGCGTAAGCGAGCTTGCCTGGGTTGTTCTTGGCGTAGGCGACGAGCTCCTTGACGCTTTTGACGCCGATGCTATGGCTGGTCACCAGAACCAGCGGCGCATAAAACAGGCGGGAAACCGGCATCAGGTCACGGTTTACATCGTAAGGCTGGGATACGTTCGTGGCCTGGTTCAAACTCAAGCTGGTGACCGAGCCGAGTAAAAGCGTATAGCCATCGGGCGCGGAACGCACGACTGCGCTGGTCGCCACCATTTGTTTGCCGCCTGGCTTGTTCTCGACCAGGACAGGCTGCCCGAGTCGCTTCGCAAGCCTTTCGCCAACCGCCCGCACGACCGTATCGGCGATGCCGCCAGGCGGATACGGCACGACGATGCGCACAGGCTTGTCCGGATAACTTTGCGCATAACAGGGCGCAGCGACGATAGCGAGCAAAGAAGCAAACAGTGCGGTTTTGATTGGGTTGGTAGCGATCATGGCGATGTCTCCTGCCTGGTTCTTAAAATGAGATGCTTGAACGGCGATTCATTAATTTCGATAGTCGGACTTGTTTCTTTCCAATAGGCGCAACAGTGCAGGCCAATCCTTGTCGTCGATGGGGGTTCGGTCCTTGCTGGAAAACTGCTTTGCGACTTTGCGCGCGATGGTGGGACTGGGCAGCACCAAGGGACGGCCTCCGGCCAAAGCGTCGATCTGTATCTGGCAGGCCATCTCCAGGAAGTACATCAACTCGAACGCTTCCCTTATGCTTTTTCCCCAGGTAAGCAAGCCGTGATTGCGCAGAATCATGGCTTGGTGCGGTCCCAAATCGGCAACGAGCCGTTCTTTCTCGGCGGCATCCAGCGCTACGCCTTCGTAGTCGTGATAGGCGATCGCTTCGAAAAAGCGCATGGCGTGTTGGCTCAGGGGCAGCAGTCCTTCCTCTTGCGTGGAGACGGCGATGCCCGCACGCGTGTGTGTGTGCACGACGCAATCGATGGCGGTGTTCGAACTATGCAAGGCGCTGTGAATCACGAAGCCCGCCTTGTTGATGCCCATGCCCGAGGGGTCGGATATCAGTTCGCCGTCAAGATTCACTTTGACCAGATCCGACGCGCGCACTTCGTCGAACAGCATGCCGTAGGGGTTAAGCAGAATTTCTTCGGTTCCGGGAATCCTGGCCGAGATGTGCGTGTATATCTGATCGCTCATCCGGTAATGAGCGGCCAGCCGATAGCAGGCCGCAAGGTTCACCCGGGTTTGTTGCTCGGCCTCGCTCACAGTTTCAGCGCGGAGAAAGGAATCATTACGGTGCATGGGTGCTTCTACCTTCGATATTTGCTGGTCTTGACGCATTGAAAGCTCGACGCGCTGGTTTTTTTCATGGTGACAAAGGCAAGCGCGCTTAGCATCTGTTGTTTCAATATGCTGGCCATTGTTCTAATATGCAGAACAAGGAGATAGCCATGCCAAAGAAAGCCGACCGATCTAAAGCGGAGCCGGACAGTCAGGATTCATCTGGGCGCGACGAAACCGTTGATCGGCAATTTGCGACCACCCTGGCTAAAGGCTTGGAAATTCTTCGTTGTTTCACGCCGGAGGAGCCCTACCTGGCGAACCGCGACTTGGTCGCGAGATCCGGTCTGCCCAAGGCGACGGTATCCAGATTTACCTACACGCTGACGCGCCTGGGTTACCTTCGGGTTCATCCTCGCACGGGGGCTTATCAACTGGGTTCCGCGGTCTTGTCCTTGGGCTATCCCTTGCTGGGAAGCATGCCGCAGCGGCAGATAGCTCGTCCCGCCATGCATGCCCTGGCCGAGGATGCGCAAGGTTCTGTTTCGCTAGGCATACGGGACCGCCTTGATATCGTCTACATAGAGACCAGCAGAAGTCGTTCTTTGCTATCGACCAGCATCGCCGACGTTGGCACCTCGCATCCGATTGTGGCTTCCGCCATTGGCCGGGCTTATCTTTGCGCGCTGACGCTCGCTGAGAGAACCGCCGTGATCAACGAGATACAAGTCAAGCGGCCTGAGCAGTGGAAGCAACACGCGAAAGAGGTCCAGGCCAGTATCGACGACTACCACCGGTATAGATTCTGTGTATCCCGTGGCGAACTTTTGCCGGACATCCATGCGGTTGCCGCGCCGCTGCGTCGCTATCCGAACTCGGACATCGTAGTGATGAACTGCGTGATCCAGTCATCCCTGTTGAGGCCGGGCCAATTGGAGCAGGAAATCGGCCCGCGCCTGGCGTCATTAGTCCAAAGTCTGGACGTGGTTTCGCGCTAAGCGGCGGGTTTGCGCAGCCTCAGGCTTTGGCCATCTCTGAGCGATACGGTGAAATGTCCTCAGCGCCGCTGACGGTTTCCTGTTGCCGTTTCCACATGGCCGCGTAAGCGCCGTTCATGGTCAGCAGCTGATGATGGCGTCCGCGTTCGAGGATACGCCCCGCATCCAGCACGATGATTTCGTCGGCATCCACGATGGTGGATAAGCGGTGCGCAATGGTCAGCGTGGTGCGGCCTGCGCTGACCTCGCGCAGATTCGTCTGGATCTCGCGCTCGGTATGGGTGTCCAGTGCACTGGTGGCTTCGTCGAACAGCAGGATGGCGGGGCGTTTGAGTATGGTGCGCGCAATGGCTACGCGCTGCTTCTCGCCACCCGACAACTTCAGTCCGCGCTCGCCCACCATGGTCTGGTAGCCGTCGGGCATCGCCATGATGAATTCGTGAATGTGGGCCAGGCGGGCCGCTTCTTCGATATCGTCCTGGGTGGCGCCGGGGCGGCCATAGGCGATGTTGTAGTAAATGGTGTCGTTAAACAGCACGGTGTCTTGGGGGACGATACCGATGGCCGCGCGCAGGCTGGCTTGGGTGACGTCGCGGATGTCCTGCCCATCGATCAGGATTGCGCCCTGGTCCACATCATAGAAGCGGAACAGCAAGCGGCTGAGTGTGGATTTGCCTGCGCCGGATGACCCAACCACCGCGACGGTCTTGCCGGCCGGTACGCTAAAGCTGACACCCTGCAATATGGCGCGCCGCGGGTCGTAGCCGAAGCTGACATCGCGGAATTCCACCGCCGCGCCCGCTACCTGCAAAGCCTGGGCATCGGGCTTGTCGGCGATTTCGCGGTCAACCGACATCAAATCGAACATGCGGTCCATGTCGATCAAGGATTGCTTGATTTCGCGATAGACGAAACCGAAAAAATTGAGTGGCTGGTAGAGCTGCAGCAGGTAGGCGTTGACGAGCACGAAATCGCCTATGGTGAGCTTGCCTGCAACGATGCCGCGGGCGGCCATCCACATGACGACGGTCAAGCCGATTGAGATGATGGCGGCTTGACCGATGTTGAGTAGGGACAAGCTGACGTGGCTTTTGACCGCTGCCCGCTCGTAGCGCTGCAAGGCGCTGTCATACCGGCTGGCTTCGTGTTCTTCGTTGCCGAAATATTTAACGGTTTCGTAATTCAGCAGACTGTCGATAGCCTTGGTGTTGGCTTCGGAATCGGTTTCGTTCATCTGGCGCCGGAACTTGGTGC
>JBEBXA010000114.1:0-11522 GCA_040391825.1 Pigmentiphaga sp. | reverse complement strand
TTTTCAAATGCGCCCGCGACACCGGATACGCATTGGATGACCGTGTCGTAGGCCGGACGTTCGCAATAGCGGCCGCCCCGACCAAAGCCCAGCACCAGACAGTGAATAAGCCGCGGATTGAGCGCTTGCAGCTCGGGCCAGCTCAGGCCCAGCTTCTCAAGCGCGCCCGGCCTCATATTGGTGACGAATACATCTGCGGTTTCAAGCAAGCGATACAAAATCGCCCGGCCTTCCTCCGTTTTCAGATCCACACAAACCGATCGCTTGTTACGGTTGAAATTCATGAACTTGCCGGTCATGCCGCGATTGCGGGCGCCGCCGCCAAGCTGGCGCATCAGATCGCCGTCGGGAGGTTCGATCTTGATCACCTCGGCGCCATGATCAGCCAGGGCCAGTGAGCAAACCGGCCCCACCACCACCGTAGACAAGTCCACCACACGCACGCCAGCAAGCGGGCCTTCGGACGTCTGCTTCATTTCATCCATAAAATCGTTAATCCTTCTTGAGCCCGATTTCCTTGACCAGCTTGCCCCACTTGCGGATATCTGCAGCAAGGAAAGCATCGAACTCAGCCGGCGTATCACCCACTACATCCGAACCATCCGAAGTCAAACGCTTGCGAACATCCGCTTGCTTGAGCACCTCGGCAACCCCGCGGCTGATCTTCTCGACGATAGCGGGCGGCGTTTTGCTTGAAGCAATCATGCCAAACCAATTGAAGAACTCGTAATCCTTGATGCCCAGTTCTTCCATCGTAGGAATGTCAGGCAAGGCGGGTGAGCGTTTGGTGCTGGTGACCGCGATCGGGCGCAGCTTGCCGGCTGTGGTCAGCTCTTTGGCGGTGACTTGTGACACAAATGCAAAATCGACATCGCCGGCGGCCAAGGCGGCGGCAGCCGGTGCAGCCCCACGATAGGGAACGTGAACGGCCTTCATGCCGCTTGCCAACCTGAGCATTTCACCTGTTAGATGACCACCGCTGCCGATTCCCGCGGAACCAAAGTTGAGCGAGCGCTTCTTCGACATTTCGACCAAGTCGCCAAGACTCTTGACGGGAGAATTGCTGTTCACCACCAAAGCCAGGGGCGAGGTCACCACCAGCGAAACGCCAGCGATATCTTTGAGCGGATCGTATTTGAGATCTTTGTACAAATGAGGCGCAAGCGAGTACGAGGTATAGATGAATTGCAGCGTATACCCGTCCGCCGGTGAACTGAGCAGGGAATTGGTGGCGATGATGCCGCTGGCGCCGGTACGGTTTTCAACCAGCACGTTCTGGCCAAGCACCTTGCCCAGACCTTCTGCGATGATCCGGGCATAGGTGTCGGTGGAAGCCCCCGGAGGCGAGCCCACCAGCAACTTGATCGGCCGATTCGGGAAGTCGGCGGCTACATCTGCCGCCGATGCTCCGTTGGCCAAACACAGGGGCAAGCCCACTAACAAGCCACCCAGAACTTTCTTCAACATGTCATCTCCTGTTTTCGATTTCTTATGCCAACCTAGCTTGATGGCGATTTGTCGTTATGCAATGTTCGTGCTTCGTAATAAATACGCGGCGCATAACAACGGGTAGAACGTTTGTGCTTTGTTTGGTACTCCAGTCCTCTCCAAGCCCCATTTTTGTTGACCGACCATCAAAACAGCCTTTATTGTTGATTGAAGATAATTGCTTGTTCGATCTTCAAACGATGGTTCAGCATGTCAGCTGTGTGTCTTGTCGCTTCGAGCCGAATCAGGAAATGTCACTGATCGATTTAACGACTTTGACCCCATGAGTACAGATGGCGGCTGATTGGGCGTGCCAACCCCATCAAGTGGTTCCATAATAAAAACGCTTTGATCGCCGGACAATAGTAAGTAGCACTACTGCCGCATCCATCACATATGTAATGGATCTGCCCTTACGCCCGACACATGAACTTTCGCTGCTTTACTGTGAGTTCCACGACCTTCCCTTTCCACCATTTTTATCGACGCCATGCCTATTACATCTCCTTCCGCCACAGGCGCTGACATTTTGTGCGACACCTTGCTGGCGAATGACGTAGACGTCTGCTTCGCCAACCCCGGCACGTCCGAAATGCATTTTGTCGCAGCGCTCGATCGCAAACCGAAAATGCGCTGCGTGCTTGGTCTGTTCGAAGGCGTCGTTACCGGTGCTGCAGATGGCTATTCACGCATGGCGGACAAGCCCGCGGCAACTTTGCTGCACCTCGGGCCAGGAATGGTCAACGGCCTGGCCAACCTGCATAACGCACGGCGGGCCGCCAGCCCCATCGTCAACATCGTTGGCGATCACGCTACCTATCACGTCGAGTACGACGCGCCTCTGACTTCCGACATTGAGGGGTTGGCCAAACCCATGTCGGCTTGGGTCCGCACCATCTCGGCTTCCAGCAAGGTTGCATCCGACACCGCGCAGGCCATTGCCGCAGCTCGCAGTGCTCCCGGGGTCGCGACCCTCATCTTGCCCGCAGACGTTGCGTGGGGCGATGCGGCAGGCAGCCAGGTATCCATGGCGCAAACACCCGCCCCGGCCCAGGTTTCCGAGGCCGCAATCAAAAGCGCAGCCTCGGCGCTGCGTAACGGCAAGAAAACCTTGATATTGCTAGGCGGACGCGCGCTGCGCGCCTCAGCGCTGGAAACCGCCAGCCGCATTGCGCAAGCAAGCGGCGCAAGGCTCATCGCCGAGCAAACCAACAACCGCGTTGAACGCGGTGTCGGCAGGGTCGCCATTGAACGCATCAAGTTCAGCGTCGACGCCGGCTGCGCCGACCTGGCGGATATAGAACAAACCATACTGATCGGCGGCAAGGTCCCAGCGGCCTTCTTCGCCTATCCCGGAAAGCCGAGTACTTTGCTACCCGCCGGCTGCGAGATCATCAAGCTCGCCGCGCTTAACGACGACCTGGCACACGCGCTCGAATGGCTGGCCGAGGAACTGGCGGTGCCAACATCCGTCAAGCCCCTGCTTGACACCCGTACACAGCCGCCGTCACTGGCTGAGGGCAAATTGACCGCCACCGCCGTCATCGTGACCGTGGGACGCCTGCTTCCGGAAAACGCCATCGTCTGCGACGAATCGGTCAGTTCCGGACGTGACATGTTTTCGTTGACGCTGGGCGCAGCGCCTCACGACTTCCTGCAGATCACCGGCGGGGCAATCGGCCAGGGCATACCACTGGGCACCGGTGCGTCGATCGCCTGCCCCGACCGCAAGGTCGTCTGCGTGCAGGCCGACGGAGCCGCCATGTATACGCTACAGGGGCTCTGGACTCAGGCGCGGGAAAAGCTGAATGTAGTCACCATCATCCTTTCCAACCGCAGTTACGCTATCCTGCACGGCGAACTCAAAAACGTCGGCGCAGGCGCCCCTGGGCACAATGCCCGCCGGATGCTGGATCTGGAAGACCCTGCGCTGGACTGGGTCAGCATGGCCAAGGGCATGGGAGTAGAGGCAGTGTCCGTGTCCAGCGTCAATACCTTTGCTGACGCTCTGGCAACTGCGATAAAACAAGAAGGACCTTTCTTGATCGAAGCGCTTATCTAGAACCCAGAGACGGTAGGCTGGCGGAAGCGGCTGCGCGTCGCCGCCTTCCTGTCAGACGCCGATATCCTCGTTCCATAATTCGGGCTTGCGGGCGATGAACTCGCGCATCAACGCCACGCAAGCATCATCGTTCAAAACGTCGACCCGCACACCACGCGAACGCAGCAGGGCTTCATCGCCCATGAAGGTCTGGTTTTCCCCGACGACGACTCTGGGAATACCGTATAAAAGGATCGCACCACTGCACATCGGACATGGGGATAAAGTGGTGTACAGCACCGACTCCCGATACACTGCGGCCGGCTGGCGACCAGCGTTCTCGAAGGCGTCCATTTCGCCATGCAAGATCGCACTGCCCCGCTGTACGCGGCGATTGTGTCCACGGCCGATAATGCAGCCCCGGTGGACAATGACGGAGCCTATCGGGATACCGCCCTCGTTCAAACCCAGCCTGGCCTCGTCAAGCGCAGCCTGCATGTATGAGTCCATGATTTTCCTTTTTCTTGAGGAAAAAACCCCAGGCTGTAGACCGAGGTTCGGTAGATAAAAGTAAAAGCGATATTACGTGCATCGGCCCGGCAGGAGTGGGCGCCGGGTGGAAAACTCAATAAACCACTCGTCTCTTCAATACGAACAGTAAACCACCGCAGGCGCCAAGCAACTGTTTAATCAGATGTTGAACTCATGGATAAAGCCATGAATCGGCTTTTTGGGTAGGATGTGCGCGTCAGTTCGAGCAGGATTTCCACATCGGCTCAGAAAAACTTCCGGAGATGCTCGGTGGATTTACTTAAATTGCAGACCTTCCTCCACGTTGCGGAATTGGGCAGCATCACCAAGACCGCCGCCCTGCTCGACACAACACAGTCCGTCATCAGCCGCCAAGTAAACGCCCTGGAAATGGAGTTCGGCGGGCGCCTTTTTCATCGCACCGGAAGAGGGGTTCGCTTGACCGAACTTGGAGAGCGCATAGAACCCCGGGTGCGTAACGTACTTATCGAAATCGAACGAATAGGCACCGAAGGCAAAACGCTTGCCGGCATCCCCTCGGGCGAGGTCAAGGTGGGCATCCTTACGTCTCTCGCGCCCTATTTGTCCAAGTCGATTTTTGGCGAAATTCGCCGAAGCTATCCCGAAATACGGCTGCACCTGGTTGATGGATTCAGCGGCCAGTTAGAGGAACAACTGGCCGACGGGAAACTCGACATGGCATTGCTATTCGACTACGAAGGCCTGCCACCCGGCGACAGCGAATCGATTGCGCAACTTGATTCCTATCTTATTGGCCCCAAGGGCGATCCACTGACCCGCAGCGCAACCGTCGAGTTCTCTCATCTCAGGATGTTGCCTCTGATCTTGCCGACCTACCCGAATGGCCTTCGCGTGGCGCTTGACGACGCAGCGCGGCGTAGCGGCTTCAAGTTGTCAGTGGCCATCCAGGCAAGCTCCATACCCATCCAGTTGGCGATCGTCGCGGAACCCGCCGGCTCGATCTATGCCATTTCTTCTTATTACGCCGTCGTGGACGCAGTAAACCAAGGTGTCCTACAGGCCGCCCGAATCAAGTCCCCCGGCATAGACCGGACGCTGGTATTGAAGTTGAGTTCAAGGCGTCCGCCTTCCTTGGCCAGCCGCGAAACCGCCAAGCTGTTGTCGCGCATTTCCAGAACGCTTGTAGACAACGCGCCGGCTTAAGCCCCAGACCGGACATGCAAAATCAGGCATGTCTGAATTCCCCTGGCCAGCGTTGCCCGATGGTTCACCCCTGCGTAGTCTTTGGCCATCGAAGCCACCACCAAGGAAATTCCATGCCCGCTATCGGCTTGTTATCGAGAACAATTGCCGCGCTTGTATTTGGCGTAGCAAGCACTGGCGCAGCCGCGCAAAACTACCCCAACAAGCCCATCCGGCTAATCGTTCCCTTCGCCGTAGGTGGAAGCGTCGATTCGGTGGCGCGCCTCGCTGCACTCAAGCTGGGCGAGCGCCTGGGCGGACAGGTCGTCGTCGAGAACCGAGGCGGTGCGGGCGGCAATATCGGAACACAAACCGTCGTATCGGCGCCGAACGATGGCTATACGCTTTTATGGGGCGTCGCCAGCAATATCGCAATCAACGCCAGCATGTATAAATCGCTGCCCTACGACGTCAGGACGGCGCTCGACCCCATCGCGCTGGTAGCACAGGTGCCCAATCTGCTGTTGATCAGCAAGACCATCCCAGCCAGAACCATTGACGAATTCATCGCCTATGCCAAGGCCCATCCGGGACTGTCATTCGCCTCGGCCGGCGTCGGCTCCACTGGCCACCTGACCTCCGA
The DNA here is from genome assembly GCA_040391825.1 of Pigmentiphaga sp. Lineage (GTDB taxonomy): Bacteria > Pseudomonadota > Gammaproteobacteria > Burkholderiales > Burkholderiaceae_B > Pigmentiphaga. The sequence goes on along the minus strand of JBEBXA010000114.1, from coordinate 5,655 downwards.
ACTGTTCCGCGCCGAGGCCGGTCTAGACATGCTGCACGTACCCTATAAAGGCACGGCCCTGGCGTATCCGGACCTCATCACCGGACGCGTGGCCATGATGTCCGACGGCGTCACATCGCCGCTGGCGAAAGGCGATAAGGTGCGCGCACTCGCCGTTAGTGCGGCCAAGCGCTCGGCCTTGGTACCCGAGGTTCCGACCATGCTGGAAGCTGGAATCAAGGGCGCCGTGGTCAATGCCTGGATGGGTATTCTCGCACCCGCCGGCGCGCCGCGCGAAGTCGTCACGCGTATCAACGCGGCGATCAACGAAATACTCAAAGACCCTGCCGTGCTGCAGAATTTGGCTCAAATCGGCGCGGAGCCCATGGGTGGCACCCCCGACTCTTTCCGCGCTTTTGTCGACACCGAGATCGAGCGCTGGAGAACGGTGGTGCGCAAGCTCGACATCCAAGCCGATTGACGCAGGAGAATGGTCTTGCGTATCACTGACTTCTCTATCTATTGCTATAGCCTGCCTTATATTCGTCCCGTCCATTGGTTCGATACAGTCGAGACATCCGGACTCTACGTTTTGCTCAAGATCGTCGCCGACACCGGACAAACGGGTATCGCCGAAGCCCCTATCCGTCCGACCTGGTCCGGCGTGTCTCAACGCAGCTTGATTGCCGCGCTGGAAGATCTGCTGCTACCCGCGGTACAGGCTATCGACATCAGCAAGCCGGAAGGCGTTTCCCGGGCTCTGGGCCGCTTTCCGGAAAACCAGCTTGCCAAAATGCTGGTCGACAACGCTTGCTGGTCTCTCAGGGCGAACATTGCGGAACAGCCCCTCTGGCAACTCTGGGGAGGCCGCCAGCAAGTGGAGTTGAGCTGGTGCGTGACGCGCCAGGAACCCCGGCTCATGGCCGAAGAAGCCGCCCTGATGGTCGAACGCCATGGCTTTCGAGCCTTGAAGGTGAAAGGCGGACAGGGTCTGACGCAAGATATTGCCGCAGTGAAACAGATCCGCGCTTCGTGCGGCGACATAGTGGCTTTGCATGTGGACGCGAACTGCGCCTACCCGCGCGAGGAAGCGCCCGGCTATGTGCAAGCCTTGGCCGAGCTCGGCGTCGTCATTGTCGAAGACCCCAGCTTTCTTGCTCCCGACCAGCAGTTTTCGGAATTGGTAGGTGTTTCGCCCCTGCCTATTCTGGTCGATACGCAGTGTGCTTCGGTACGTGACGCCACGAACTTTCTTGATCGGGGTGCGACGGCGATCAGCATCAAACCCGGAAGAATAGGATTGAGCGAAGCGCGGCGGATCAGTGCCTTGGTCTCGTCTCGCAGCGCATCCGTTGCTGCGGGGATGTATGCCGAAAGCGCCCTTGGCACTTTGCTTAGCCTGCAGATGGCGGCTTCGGTAAAGGGCATGTCCATGCCGGCAGAGAACAGCTTTTTTCTGATGTTGAAAGAGCAGGTGCTCCTGCACCCGATCTCTATCCAGGATGGAATGCTGGAACTGCCCGCGAGCGCGGATATCTCTGCCTTGATCGACTGGGATCGCGTCAAGTCCCAGAATCTGCTTTGATCTTCGATGCAAATCGGAACGAGGAAACCCCGTGCGATTGATAGGTTCGATTCCCAGTCCTTATGTGAGAAAAGTGCGTGTCGTTCTTGCGGAAAAAGAAATCGCTCATCACTTCCAGCATGGCGACGTGATGGTTCCCGACTCCCCCGTCCTGGAATGGAATCCTTTGGGAAAGATACCTTGCCTGGTTCTGGACGATGGCCGCACTCTGTTCGACTCGCGAGTGATATGCGAATACCTTGATCTCCTCGACCCCGCTGGCGGCTTGCTCCCGCCAGTGGGGCCACTGCGCATCGATGTCCTGCGTTGGCAAGCCCTGGCCGACGGCGTCGCGGACGCCGCCATCCTGTACCGCTGGGAGCAGACACAGCGCGCTCCCCGCTATCGCGACCCGGCGTGGCTGCAACGGCAGTCGAACAAGATCGTCGCGGGTTTGCGTGCCTTGTCGCACGAACTGGGCAGCCGGACCCACTGTTGCAATGAAGCGTTTTCGCTGGCGGACATCTCGCTGGGTTGCACTCTCGATTGGCTGGCCTTCCGGCTTCCGGAATTCGAGTGGAAAAATCCCTATCCGAATCTGAACGACTTCATGACCGCGATACTTGAACGCCCCTCATTCGCCCACACTCCACCCAATGGCACCGATAGGCTTTACACGGCTGGAGGCCAAACATGCTGATGCCCGCCGATCCGTTGGCTGGGGGTATAGCCGACTACCGTAAACGCTTGCGTGCCGGCTCCACCAGTATCGAAGCCACGGTGATTGCCTATCTTGCACGGATAGCGGCCCTGAATGGCTCGCTGTACGCGTACCTGCACGTGGCACATGCTTCCGCCCTGGCAAGGGCGAGAGACCTTGACCGAATGCTTGCAGCAGGTAAAGACCTCGGCCCCCTGATGGGCGTACCCGTGGCGATAAAAGACATCATCACCGTCGATGGAATGCCGACCACCGGAGGATCGCGCCTCGACATCTCGGACCGGATCGGTGCCGAAGGCGATTTCGTAAAGCGTTTGCGAGCTGCCGGATGCGTAATTCTCGGAAAGCTATCCACCTGCGAATTCGCCATCGGCAGCGCCGGCTGCAATTACTTGCTGGGAACGCCACGCAACCCATGGGACAGCGAACTCTTCCGAGTGTGCGGCGGGTCATCCAGCGGATCAGCAGCAGCCATGGCTGCTGGCTTGTGTGGCTTCTCGGTCGGAACAGATACCGGCGGCTCGGTTCGTACCCCAGCTTCGTTCTGCGGTGTATTCGGAATGAAACCGAGCACCGGGATCTGGAGCACGGATGGTGTGCTTCCGATGTCGAGAACACTGGATTCGATCGGTTTCATGACCAGGTCGGCTACCGACGCGGCCGAAGTCTGGGCAACCATGTCCGCCCAGCCAGCTGAGGAAAACGTTTCTTTATCGGGCTTGCGCTTGGGCCGCCCTGGAAATTTCTTCAGGAATCTCGATTTATCGGTAGCGGCGACCCTGGATCATGCCTTCGCCAAGCTGGAAGAATCAGGAGCGCGCTTTGTCGACTTCACCCTGGCCGAACTGGATGAATGCGGTGATCTCTTCTTGTCCATCAGCCGAACCGAGCTTATGGCCGAGCTTGGGCCCCAATGGTATATGGACACCCGGGCGCGCATGAATCCCGATGTGGCAATGCGCATCGAATCGGGCTTACATACCTCGGGCGTCGACTATATCCAGAGTCTCGCCCGGCGCCGGCAACTTTACGACTCGGCCAAATCCCTGTTCGGTGATTTCGACATTTGGCTCGGCCCGACGAAACAACATATTGCGCCGCCTTTTCCCGGCACCTTCTCATTGGCGGACGACGAAGCCATGAACAAGCTTTGCGCCGGCCCCACCCGAGCCGCCAACATCATGGGCCTATGTGCAGCGTCGCAAGCTCTTGTTCCCCGCGGGACCCATATGCCCATCGGCTTGCAATTGATGGCGCCCCGCGACGCCGATGGAAAGCTTCTTGCCGCAGCCCGGGCCATTGAGAAAATACTGGGCCGCGGCGCTCAAGCGGATATGAACGGCTTCTTGTAATGCGTCGCGCGGCGGGCGGTAACCCCGCTACGGCACATCACAAAATCAAACCGTGCGGATCATTGGCCAAGGTTCCCAACATCTCGGACAAGTCCTGGGAATTGCTGGCGCGATGCTGGTTCATCGCTTGGATCAGCGCTTCTCGGTCGCGGGCTTTGAACGCCTGAATAATATGGAAATGCTCTTCGACCGTTTTCGCGCGCGTCTTGGCGCTTTCGAACTTAACCAGGATGAAGGGATCTGCCTGTGTCCACAAGCGCTCTACTTCTTCGAGTATCAAACGATCCGGAGAAAGATCGAAAATGCAGAAGTGGAATTCCCGGTTGAGCTTGGGCAAGGGTGCCCAGTCCGGTCGGTGCACATATTCCGCCATCTCCTCGTTCAACTGCGTGAGCCTTTCCAGCACCTCTTGGGTGGGCCAAGCCAAAGTCGGCACCAGTTCATTCTCAAGCAAATGCAGCATCCGACGAATCTGAGCAAGCTCACCCGGCGCTCTTTTCGTCACGAAATAGCCTTGATTGGGGCGATGCAATAACAGCCCCTGATCGGCCAGCACATTCATCGCTTCACGCAGGGGAACCCGGCTGATACCGAACAAGTCCGCCATTTCCTGTTGCCGAATCTGTTCCCCAGGGCTGAGTTCACCGCTGATGATCATCATGCGCAAGCGCTGGCGCGGTTCATCCATGGCCACAACGCGCTTGGTAGATGGGTGAGGTTTCTTTGCGTTCAATTCGTCACTCGACAGTTCGAAAATGGTAGGGGCCTGTTAACAAGCGCCGCCACGAAGAGTTGAATTCTCCCATCAAACGACGGTACAGCGTTGCACGATTTCCACTCGCGGCCAAAACCGGGCCCAGAAACGTGCGAGACCGCGCTTATGCGGGTTTATCCTCAAGCCAATAAAATTGAATTCAATATAGTATTCAATTTTATTGGAGGCTAGCTCTGTGAATGGGCAGGCCCCCGCGCCCCTGAATCTATGGGCACGGCTGACACGATCGAACAAAAGGGAATTCAGTTGCAATGGCAAAAATTGTCCTTGGTATAGGCGCGTCCCACACGCCCATGCTGGCCTTGACCAGCGAACAATGGTCCCATCGGGCGGAAATCGACTATGCGAACCAGAAACTGAACCTGTCCGACGGCCGGTGGATAAGCTATGCCCAATTGCTGGACGAGGTAGGGCCGCGCTATGAAGCGGTGGTCACCCCCGAGATCCTGCGCCGCAAAGCTGAGATTTGCGACGAGTCCATTGAAAAGCTGGGTGACGCCTTGGAGGCGGCACAGCCTGATGTCGTCATCATCGTGGGAGATGACCAAGGGGAACTCTTCCGGGGTGGCAATCAACCCGCCATAGCGCTGTTTCACGGCGAAGAAATGGTCACGTATTCCGGCAAGTACACGGCTGACTCGACACCGCAATGGCTACGTCAGGTCGGACAAGGCTACCTGATGGATGACGCGCATCGCGTGCCTGCGGCGTCGGGCCTCGCGTATGAACTGATCGAGGGCTTGGTCGACAAAGGCATAGACCCCATGGCCATCGCCCATGTCGAAGACCCGCGCAAAGCAGGTTTTGGCCACGCCTACGGCTTTATCGTGAAACGGCTATTCCGTAAGCGGCCTATTCCGGTCATTCCGATCCTGCTCAACACCTACTTTCCCCCCAACGTTCCCACGGCTGCGCGTTGCCACGACATCGGAAAGGCGATACGCGAAGTCCTCGAAGCCAGCAGCTCGGATGCACGCGTAGCGATAGTCGCCTCGGGTGGGTTGAGTCATTTCGTGGTGGATGAAGAGCTTGATTTGCGCGTTCTTGACGCACTGGCCACGCACGATGCGCAGGCGCTGCGCAGCATTCCACGCCAAGCTTTGCAATCCGGTTCATCGGAAATCCTGAACTGGATCATGGTAGCCGGCGCCGTCGACGGCTTACCTCTGGCATGGAAGGAATATCAACCTCTGTACAGGACACCTGCCGGCACTGGTGCAGGCGCGGCCTTCTGCATCTGGAGGAATTGAGCATGCCGACAGCA
>JBEBXA010000113.1:0-11680 GCA_040391825.1 Pigmentiphaga sp. | reverse complement strand
AGGAGTCATCATGCACACCCCCACCATCGCAATTCTTCATCCGGGCGCAATGGGCGCAGTCATGGGCGCCTGCCTGCGAACACAAGGTCATCGCGTAGTATGGAGCGCCGAAGGCCGTAGCGCGGCCACGGCAGCCCGGGCTCAGAGCGCCGGCATGGAAGCTCTCGGCAGCGTGCGGAATGTCGTCGAGGCTGCCGACATCATCATTGCCGTATGCCCGCCTCACGGCGCGCTGGATCTGGCGCGCCAGGTGGCGGCCCTCAAGTTTCAGGGCATCTACGTAGACGCGAACGCACTGTCGCCCGACACTGCGCGCGAAGTAGCGCAGCTAGCCACCCAGCACGGGGGCGTTCAATTCGTGGACGGCGGAATCATCGGTCTGCCGCCAAGTAAAGCCGGCAGCACCCGTTTGTATCTGGCCGGAGAAAAAGCCGCAGATGTGGCCGCTCTATTCACGGGCAGCAATCTACAGGCCATCGCCATCGATGGTCCGATCGGCAGTGCATCCGCGCTGAAGGTCTGCTATGCGGCCTGGAGCAAGGGCGCCACCGCCCTGTTGGCCGGAATCCGAGCGCTGGCCCGCCATGAGGGGGTAGAGCAAACGCTGCTGTCGGAATGGCAATTGTCCAGCCCGGCAACTGTCAGCCGATCGGAAGACGTTGCGCGCAAGGCTGAAAAAGCATGGCGCTGGGTAGCGGAAATGGAGGAAATCGCCTCCAGCTTTGCGGCGGCGGGCCTGCCCACAGGCTTTCACCTGGCAGCGGCCGACATTTTTCAACGGCTGGAGGCATTCAAAGACGCGCCCGCCGCACCGGGCATCGACGAAGCACTGGACTGCCTGCGACCAGACGCGAAAAATAAAACGGCATAACCGTAGAGCGGGTGCAGGCCAACGTCTGCGCCTTGCTTCCCCTTAGTCATGGAATCCTAGCAGCATGCCGCGCTTCGCCGCCAACCTCACCATGCTTTATCCGGAAGTGGACTTCCTGGATCGTTTTGCTTGCGCTGCCCAAGATGGTTTTAGCGCGGTGGAATTTTTTTTCCCCTATGGGTATCCGCCCGCCGAATTGTCGCGACGCCTGCATGAGCATGGCTTGGAACTGGTGGTCTTCAACGCCACGCCGCGCCGGCATGAAGAGGACCGAGGGGTGGCCTGCCTGCCCGGGCGCGAGCAGGAATTCCGCGATATGTTCCTGCGCGCGCTGGACTACGCCGATGCCTTGAACTGCCAGCGCCTACATGTCATGTCGGGGCGGGCGGCACCCGACAGCAACAGGCAAAACCTGCGAGCGATCTATATCAATAATCTGGCCTGGGCGGCTGAGCAGGCCGCGCCATGTGGGCGCGACATCCTGATCGAGCCCATCAACCCGCGGGATACGCCCGGATTCTTCCTGAACCTGCAAGGCGAAGCTCACGCAATTGTGTCGGAAGTCGGCGCCGACAACCTGAAGGTACAGATGGACTTGTACCACTGCCAAATCATGGAAGGCGATCTGGCTCAAAAGCTGCGTCAATACCTGCCTACAGGGCGTGTGGGGCATCTGCAAATTGCCGGGGTCCCCGACCGCCACGAACCGGACACCGGGGAAGTCAACTATCCCTACTTGTTCAGCTTGATCGACGAGCTTGCCTACACGGGCTGGATAGGCTGCGAATACCACCCCCGCCTGGGAAAACAAGCGCAAGGCACCTCGAAGGGATTGGCTTGGCTACGCGAAGCGCAAGGATGCCGGCAGGGCTTTTAGTCAGCCGCTACGCCCTGTACTACCGCCGCGGGTAGTAGGCGGTGCAGCAGTTCACGGATCACTTGCTGCATGGCCTGCTGGGTCAGGGTGGCCGGCCGTTGCGAGCTGACCGCCATCGCTAATTTGCTGCGCAGATGTGGTTTGACGATAGGCACCGCATGAAACATTTCCTCGCGCCCCGACGTCTTGACGGCATTAACCGACAACACAGCGCCCCCTGCCCCGTCCGCCACCAAGTCAAGTATGGCCGCAATACCGTCGATTTCCAGTGCGATTCTGGGTCGCGCGCCGATATCCGCCAGTTCGCTTTCCACCAGCATGCGTATGGTGTTCGGACGGGTAGGAATGATCAAGGCTTCCCGAGCCAGTTCCTGCAAGGTGATGGATGGACGGGCGGCTCCGCCATCGTTGTGGGAAACGAAGTAGAAATCCTCTTCTAGCAAGGCCTGGCTTTCGATATCAGGGGAGCTGGCTGGGTTGTACAACAGCGCGATATCGAGGCGACCGCGAATCAAAGACTCGTTTAACGAGGTGGACAAACTTTCGGTGATGGAAAGAGTCGCGTCCGGCAAACGTTCTTTCACCATGCGGGACAATGGCACTGTCAGCATCTTGGCGTAGCAAGGTGGCAAACCGACCGCGACCCGTCCGGCCAAAGCGCCCCGGACACGCCCCAACTCTTCCTGAGTGCGCGCCACCTGATGCAAAATGCCGCGCCCGTGTTCAAGCAATAGCTGGCCTGATTCGGTGGTGGCAACGCCGCGGCCATTGCGCACCAGCAGGCTGTGCCCGAGCTCGACCTCGAGCCTGCGTACCTGGCGGCTCAGCACGGGCTGCGTGACGTTCAACGCAATGGAGGCGCGCGTAAAACCGCCAAGTTCGGCGACCCGTACGAAGTATTCGAGCTGTTTGAGATCCACCTTGCTAGTATAGAGACACCTGGCCCATCGATGACGAGGAAAAACCCTGGACCAAACCCGCCTAGACCAAGCCGAGAGACTTCGCTTGCAAGGCAGCTTCCGCCCGGGAAGCGATGTTCAATTTTTCATAGATATGCTTGACGTGATCGCCAACGGTATGGCGGGAGATGCCCAGGGCAAGCCCGATTTCGCCCACACGCAAGCCCCTCGCCAATAAGACGAGGACTTCGCTTTCCCTTGCGGTCAGGGGGTTCAGCGCGATCGCGCGGCTGCTTTGAAAGTGGCTCAGCAAGCGACGGGCAATGGCGGGCGACAAGGGTGGCTGGCCTTGCGCAATGCCCGTCAACAAGGCGGCAAGCTGGGCCGAGGGTTGCTCCTTTAGCAAGTAGCCCTGGGCGCCGGCCTCCAGCGCCGCGAACAGTTGACTGTCTTCGCCGGTAATGCTGGACACCACCGATATGCAGCGCGGGTAGCGCAAAGTGATCGTTCGGATCAATTCGACACCATTGCCATCGGGCAATCCGAGATCAATCAAGGCAAGCTCAGGCACCTGCTCGGAAATAGCACGGTAAGCAGATGCCAGGTCGCAGGCATGACGAATCTCGGCTTGCCCGAACGCACAGAGCACGGTTTGCGCCAGCAGGCCGGCGGCCTCCGGCAGGTCCTCTACGATCAAGATATCGCGCATCATGTCGCCTCCGATAGCTCAAGATTGCCGCCTCGCCGATGCGCGGGTTCCGATATCGCCGCACCCGTCAAAGGCATCATGATCGTCAAGCGACTGCCGTCGTCGCTTCGCTCCAGTTCGATCAGGCCATCGAATTCGGCCAGCCTGCGGCGCAAACCCGCCAGCCCACGCCCCGACCCCGCAAAAACCGTCGGCCTTGACGGTGCATCGGCCGCCTGCGCTGGTCGGCCATCATCGCTAACCGACAGCTTCAGGCAACCCGCATCCAGCTGCACCTGCAGCGTCACCCGGGTCGGCGCGGCGTGCTTGAGCGCATTCGACAGCGCTTCGCGCAGCGAACGCTCGAGAGCCGCCTTGGCACGCGCGGACAAGCGCAGATCGTCAGTACCCGATACCGATTGCAGACGTGTTTCGAGTTGCTGGGCCACAAGCCAGGAAAACGCCACTCTTCCCGCTTCACACCGGCTGGACATCTCGGCCCGCCAATCGGCTAGTGCATCGGCCAGAGACATATCCTGCCCATCCAAGGCCGACAAAGTGGTCCGCAGATCCCCCATGGCCGCGCGCGCGACTTCCGCGGAAGCTTCATCTTTGTTGTAGACAGCCTGATGGATCAGCATGAGTAGCCGGGCACCGATATCGTCGTGCATGTCCTGCGTAATACGCACTCGTTCTTCATTCGCGCCGCGCTCGTAGGCGTCCCGTCCTGCAGCTGCGTGGTTCATGAGGCTGACCAGCGATGTCGCAAGTTCGACATCGCGCGGTGCGAATAAGCGGCGGCCCCGCGCGGCAAGATTGAGCGAACGCGCCGTGACGCCACCACAAGCGGGCAGATGCAGCACCTGCCCCGAATCGGATAAGCACACGGCCTGCGATGCAGGGGCGGCCGACGCACGCCGGATATCGAGGGGATCGTAGAGTCGCGCAAGCAATTGATCCCAACGCGTCTCCTGTTCTTGCCGGGAAGTCGAAAAAGCGATCCGGATCAGTTCCGGAAAAACGTCCTCGACCCGGGTGTGTTGTTCGCCAGTCAGACGCTGCCACAACCACTGACGAAACGGAAAATACAGCCAGCCACAGATCAGCAAGGTCACGCCCAGCGACAGCGCCGGGTCCAGACGCAGCCAGACAATCCACGCCGCGTCCATCAGGACGACCGTCAGCGCCGCCGCCAGCCAAAGCAGGATGCGATACGCCCAGCGGTCGAGATCGAACAGGCGATAGCGACGCAGACCAAAGGCAAGGCCGACGTAAATGATCAGGAAATAGCCGAAAGCATAGCCCTGCGAAAGTGGCGGAAACAAGCCGAGCAAAGACGACCCCACCGTCGAAAACACGAACAGGCCACTGCCCACCAGAGTGGACAGGGCGAGCCAGCGCAAGGTGGCTCGGTCAATCGGACTGCCTCGGCTGCGCCACCACTGGACCCCCGCGAGGCCAATCGCGCCCAGCATCTCTGACAGGATGCCGACGCGGACCCAGTTCTGGTCAGGCACGATCTGCAACACGTCGGCTACCCACCAAAGTCCATAGATCAGTGGCAACAGCAGCAGCCAGGCCGGGGCCAGCAAACGTCTGGGATAGCACAGGAACAAGGCCATCAGGGCGCAACCGAACATGAATGCGCCGGCATGATTGAGCGCCGCCAGCGTTCTGAACATTTCGCCCGGCAGTGCCAGTTCACGCGTGCTGTATATAGCCGCCGGCAATGCGAAAATCGGAAAGCTGATGCCGGTCAGTGCAAACATGCGGGCGCCCCAATCCGCCGGACGCAGAGCCCACACCCAGCAAGCGATCAGGAACCCCGCGCAACTGACGGCAATCTGGAACCAGAACGGCGGGGGCAAACTGCCTAAGGGCCTGCGCTGCGCGATCAACGTCGCCTGCATCGGGGTTCCGTCGGCATTGCGCCACGTAGCCTGCACTGGTTCCTGCAGCAAACCGTGCAAGACCGACTGGCGCTCGAAGAAAGCGTTCATTTGCGAAAATTCGTCGAAGAAATCAGGCTCTTCGATAAGGTCTTCAGCCTGCAGAAGCAAGCCTTGCGGGTGGCTTGGGCCGGCCAGCGTCAAACCACCCGCGTCGCGCCCTAGCACAGCGGCGGGCCCGGCAACCCTGCCAGCCGCCTGTACCGTACCGTCCGCGCCGGCTTCCAGTTCGAGACCCAGCCACGGGGGCGTCAGTGCGAGCCAGATCGTGGCGCCGACCGCCGCAACGCATAGGCTGAGCGCGGCCAGCAAGGTGCGGGCGGGAACCGCGAAGAAAAAGGCAGAAAGCACGATGGAATCAACCTGTTCTGAGCGCAGAAAAATGTCGGCAGCGGCCATGATGAACAAAGACGCGCATCGGCACAAGACCTTGTTTGCGGGATATCCACACCCCATGTTCGCGGGATTGCGACCGCTGCGGATGCTGTGAAGAATCACTCATCCAGCCGAATCCAGCGTGTGCTTTTCGCCGCGCTATAGCGGGTGGGTCCCAACAACGACGAGGTCATTACAATGAAAAAAATAGTCGGTCTGCCATGGCAGATAGCACGAATAGCAAGAGGCATTACGACCGTTTCCCTGGCGTTAGCCATCGCCGCGTGTGGTGGCGGCGGTGATGACGCCCCACCCCCCGCCGCAACGCCACCGGCGACCGATACCATTACCGGCACCGCAGCCGTCGGCGCGCCGGTAGCTGGGGCGACCGTCACCCTGACCAGCGCGGCGGGCACGACCGCCACAACGACCACCAGTGCCACCGGTGAGTACAGTATCTCGATCGAATCCGCCCCGCCTTACCTGCTGAAGGTCGCGACCTCTAGCGGCGGCACCTTGTATTCTTTCTCTTCGTCGGGCGGCGTCGCAAATCTCACCCCGCTCACGACACTCGCGCTGCACGATGCCTATGGCAAGAAGCCCCTGGCAGCCCTGTTCGATGGCTGGAAGTCAGCAACGGTATCCGCCGAGGGGGTGCTTGCCGCCGCCAAACGCATCAACGCCAACTTCGCGGCGCTCTATACCGCCCTCGACATCGACTACAAAAGCTACGATTTCTTTACACGCGGATTCTCCGCAAGCGGCACCGGCATCGATGGCGTGCTAGACCTGTTGAGCGTCTCGTATAGCTGTTCGTCCACCTTGTGCAGCGTCAGCATCAGCGTCGACGGCAGCAGCTACGAGTACGATTTCTCTATCGACACTGCCGACGTCGTTTTTTCTGGCGGTGGCGGCAGCAGCGCGGTTCCATCCGGCTCCACCTGGGAACTGACGATCAACGGCACCGTCAACGGAGCACCCTTCAACCAGACGGTAGGCGGCATTGCAGCGCCGGCGGTTCCACTCTCCGCCGATGGCGCCGAGAACCTGGTGCAAGACTTCGGCGGCATTTCTGGAGGCTTCACCGGACCAGGCATGGACATCAGGTTCAGCTACGCCGGACTGACAGCCACCTATGACGGTTGCGGTAGTTGCGAAGTCGGAAGCACTATCACCCTCAAGACCAAAGGCTCCGTCACCGTATCCGGCACGGCCAGCGGGATCAGCATCCCACCGACAACCTCGAATTTCGACTATATCTACACCTACAAACGCATCCATTGATCTCGGCCAGGTCGCGCTACTGATTGCATTGACCGCGGTCAGTGGCGCAACTGGCAGGCATGCAGAAAACCCCGGCATCGCAAGCTGTTGCAAAATAGCGTCCTGGATCGACGCCGCACTTGGCCGCTCCCGATGATTTCCGGATATCTCCATGCCTGTCATTACCTGTATTGAAGACCTGCGTCTCCTCGCCAAAAAACGAGTCCCCAAGGCGTTCTACGACTACGCCGATAGTGGCTCCTATACCGAATGCACCTATCGCGCCAACAGCGATGACCTGGCCGCCCTGCGCTTGCGGCAGCGTGTCGCCATCAATGTCGACGATCGCTCGACCCGAACCACAATGGTGGGCCAGGAGGTCAGCATGCCAGTCGCCATTGCGCCTACCGGACTGGCGGGGATGCAATGGGTGGACGGCGAAATCCTGGGTGCGCGGGCAGCGGAAAAATTCGGCATTCCATTCACCTTGTCCACCATGAGCATCTGCTCGATCGAAGACGTAGCGGCGGCTACCAGCAAGCCATTCTGGTTCCAGCTTTATGTCATGCGCGACCGCGCCTTCATTGCCTCGCTGATCGAACGCGCCAAGGCCGCCAAATGTTCAGCGCTGGTGCTGACGCTGGATCTGCAAATCATGGGACAGCGCCACAAAGATCTTAAAAACGGCATGACGGTGCCGCTGCGCCCCACCCTAGCCCATCTGGTGGACCTGGCTTGCAAACCCGGCTGGGCGCTACGCATGCTGGGCGCCAAGCGCAAGACCTTCGGCAACCTCGACGGCTACGTCAAGGACGCCGAAGGCATCAACAACCTTGGCCGCTGGACCGCTAGGCAGTTCGACCCCACGCTGTCCTGGCATGACGTTGCTTGGATCAAGGAACAATGGGGCGGCAAGCTGATCCTGAAAGGCATATTGGATGCCGACGACGCCCGCATGGCGGTCAAGTGCGGAGCCGATGCAATCGTGGTCAGCAACCATGGCGGCCGGCAACTGGACGGGGCAATCTCATCGGTAGAGGCTTTGCAGCCCATCGTGGATGCGGTCGGCAGCGATGTCGAAGTGATGTTCGACGGCGGCATCCGCAGCGGCCAAGATGTACTCAAGGCGCTGGCGTTGGGTGCGCGCGGCGTCATGATTGGCCGTGCCTTCCTGTATGGATTGGGAGCGCTGGGTGAAGCAGGGGTGCATACCACGCTGCAAATCATCCAGAAAGAATTGGATGTGAGCATGGCCCTCACGGGCACCCGCAGCATCCAGGATATTGGCAGGCATGTATTAGTACGGCGTTAGCGGGCAAGCCGATGGCACTTGGCCAGCTTTGCCGCCACGACCGGCTCCCTGGCCCGCCTGCTCATAATATGGGCGCAAACAGACGCGCCAAGTGCATCAAGACTCGACGTGGCAGGCTGAGCCGGTCGCCTTCGTCGGGTTGCACTTCGATGCACTGGGTAAAGTCTTCCAGCAGCATAGTCTCGACCTCGGCGGCAAAAGACTGGCTGACGGTCAAGACGGTCAATTCGAAATTGAGCCGGAAAGAGCGGTTGTCGAGATTGGCGCTACCCACGGCGGCGGCGTCATTGTCGATCAACATCACCTTCTGGTGCAGAAAGCCCGGCTGATAGCGATAGATCTTGATACCGGCTCGTACCGCCTCGCAAGTGTTGAATAGCGAGGCGTAAAAAACCGTCAAGTGGTCGGGCCGGCTCGGAATCATCACCCTCACATCCACGCCGCGCAGCACGGCCAGCCGCAAAGCCGCCAGAACTGCCGAGTCGGGCACGAAATAAGGTGACGTAATCCAGATCCGGCGTTGTGCGGAGTCGATTGCCTGGACAAAAAACAGCGAGCAGGTTTCCTGAAGATCCGCCGGGCCCGAGGCAATAGCCAGACACGCCATATCGCCGACAACCGCCCGCGGCGGACGAGTTTCGGGCAACTGCTGCGTTACCCAATACCAATCTTCACTGAAACTGCGCTGGATTTGCGCAAGAATGGGCCCTTCGAGCTCGATATGGGTATCGCGCCACGGAGACAAGCGCATTTTTTCGCCCAGATATTCGACGCCGACATTGTGCCCTCCGATGTAAGCACGCTGACCATCAACCAGAACGATCTTGCGGTGGTTACGGAAATTCAGCAGGAAACGATTGCGGAAACGCCGTACGCCGAAAACGTTGATTTCCACGCCGCCTTTGCGCAATTCTTCGATATACCCTCGCGGCAAGGCATGGCTGCCGATGCCGTCATACAGGAAGTAGACTTTGACGCCCGCCGCGGCACGCTCCAAGAGCGCATGTTTGAGCCGCTGACCCAAGGCGTCGGTGCGCACGATGAAGAACTGCACCAAGATGTATTCGCGCGCTTGTTCGATGGCACCCATGATGGCATCGAAGGTTGCGATGCCATTTTTCAGCAATCGGATCCGGTTGCCTCCCAAGAAACGTTTGCCGGTCAAGCGATCCAGGGCCAGAAAGCGCTGCAGCTCAGGTTCAGCTTGCGCATCGAGCCGCGCCGCCACCGTCAATTGCCATTGATTGACGACGTCATCGGTGCGCGCGCGCGCCCGGGCGCTATTGAAGCGGTGTTCATCGACATAGTCGGTAAAGCGGCTGCGGCCCAGAAACAAGTATGGGATCAGCGTCAGATAAGGAACCGATACCAAGGCTACCGCCCAGGCAATGGCCCCTTGAGCAGTGCGCGTATTCATGATGGCATGGCATGCCGCGATTACGCCCAGGACATGAAGAGCAGCGACTTCCAGTCCTATCGACAGCAAATCTTCCTTCATGGTTGTTATGTATCCTCCTCTTTTTAGCTGAAGCGTACCTCATAGGTGATAACCATGGGGCAGTGCGGTTACCATTCTGAGACGATAACCACAAACCGGACGCTCAAAGTCAGCCAGCCATGCCCATTGCGAAGAACAACACCCTGTCCAATGCTGCTTATCAGGATCTCAAGAAAAAGATCCTGATGGGGTATTTTTCTTCCAGCGACCGTCTGCGTGAAATTGAAGTCGCACAGTTGCTGGATATGGGCCGCACGCCCGTACGCGAAGCGCTCAAGCGCCTGGAAGACGAGGGCTTGCTTACCCATGAGCCCCGCCGCGGCCTGGTGGTTACCACGCTAGACCAGCAATCTGTGAGCGAACTCTATGCCATGCGCGAAGTCCTGGAAGGCGCCGCGGCGCGATTTGCCTCCAAGCATGCGACAGAAGCCGAAGTGCAGAATATGGAAGCCATCTTGGCTGAAGACGCGACCACAGGCAACCCGGTCGAGCTGAACCACGCTTTTCACCAGGCTATCTATGGCTCGGCCCACAACAAGTTCCTGATCCGCGCTTTGCAGGCCCTGACTGACTCTACCTATTTATTGGGGCGCAGCACCCTGGATTCGCCCGATCGGGCCCGGCTGGCCAATCAGGAACATCTGGAAATTCTTGAAGCGATCCGCACCGGCGACGCCGATCGGGCCGAACAGGCGGCGCGCGCCCATATCCGCCGCGCCCTGCTGGAAAGACTTAAGATACTGCGCACCCGGCAAGAAGGCGCCTGATCGCGCCTGGGCGGCTCTGGCCAAAGGCCTTAGTCGTCCTGATTCGGGTCCAAGCCGGGAAACAATATCTCGGTATAGCCGAACTTGGAAAAGTCCACGATACGCGAGGGGTACAAACGACCGATAAGGTGGTCGCATTCGTGTTGAACCACCCGCGCATGAAACCCTTCGGCGACTCTATCGATCAGCTCTCCCTGGGGGTCCAAGCCCTGATAGCGGATAGCGGCATAGCGGGGCACGGCCCCGCGCAGGCCGGGCACCGACAAGCATCCCTCCCAGTCCTCCTCGCGCTCATCGGATAGAGGTGTGATCAGGGGGTTGATAAGCACGGTGCGCGGTACCGCCGGTGCATCCGGATAGCGATCGCTGTGTTCGAAACCAAAAATCACCACCTGCAGATCCACTCCGATCTGCGGTGCGGCCAACCCCACCCCGCCGGCAGCGAACATGGTGTCGAACATATCGTCGATCAAGGCATCCAATTCGGCCGTACCCACCTCATCGACAGGCCGTGCAATACCCAGCAGCCGCTCATCACCCATTTTCAGGATTTCCCGGATCATGTCAGCTCTCCCGAAGATGCGATGAACATAGGCCGACGGCTGCTGCCTATCAGGCCAACGGTAGCTTGAGCACGCCCTGTGCCGACGGGCGGGAACTGACGCGTTCGTGCCATTGCTTTACCAGGGGCACGTCGGCATGCTCCAGCGGCAGCGCCAACCAGCGATCCACTACGCAGCCCACGGCGATGTCGCCAATGGTGAAGCGGTCGCCGGCAAGATACTCGCGCTTATCCGCCAATACCCCTTCCAGAATACGCGCCAGCTGATTGCAACGGGTAGCCGAATCGGCAATGGCCTGAGCGTTGCGCTTGGCTTCCGGGGTACGGATCAAGCCGATGAAGGCCGGTGCAATGGCCGGAGCGAACTCGACCGCCTGCCAATCCAGCCACTTGTCGCTATCAGCGCGTTGGCGCGCATCGGTCGGCCACAAGGTGCCGCTGCCATGGCGAGCAGCCAGATAACGAACGATGGTGTTCGACTCCCACAATACGTAGCCGTCCTCCTCTTGCAGAGTAGGGATCTTGCTATTGGGATTGAGCTCGATGTATTGCGGCGTATCAAGCCCGCCGAAAGGGCCTCCCACGTCGATACGCTCGAACTCCAAGCCGAGCTCCTTCG
>JBEBXA010000112.1:0-11731 GCA_040391825.1 Pigmentiphaga sp. | reverse complement strand
CGCTGTAATTCTTCCCCAGCTGCATCAACTCCGGCGTGCCGATCACTGCGTTCAGCTCGTCGAAATCCAGCATTTGATCGCGCCACGGGTTGGTGGTCTGATGCGTTTTCAGACTGCCGTAGTAGGCCTGCAAAGTGTGGGCCACCGCACGCGCCGTGCCGCCCGGGAAGATAGCAATTCGGAAACCGTGTTGCTGCAATTGAGTGGCGCTTTGTATGGGGGTCTTGCCACCCTCAACCATATTGGCCAATAGCGGAATCCGCTTCGAAAAGCGTTCGCAGGCAATATCCATTTGCTCGGGCGTGCGCAGTGCCTCGATGAATAAGGCATCGACGCCGGCTTCCAGGTACAACTCGGCGCGATCAAGCGCGGCGTCCAACCCTTCCACTGCGATCGCATCGGTACGCGCCAGAATCAAGGTGGATTCGGACGTGCGTGCATCCAGCGCGGCCTTCAACTTGCCCACCATTTCTTGTGCCGATACCACCGTTTTTCCGTCCAGATGCCCACAGCGCTTGGGAAAGCCCTGGTCTTCCAATTGCACCATGGCGGCCCCGGCGCGCTCGAAGCCTCTTACCGTGCGCATTACATTCAGGGCATTGCCAAAACCAGTGTCGGCATCCACGATTACCGGCAAGCTGACGCGCTCGGTAATACGCGCGAGGGTGTCGGCCACCTCGGTATAGGTGGTCAGGCCCACATCAGAGCGACCCAGGCGGGTATAGGCAATCGACGCCCCGGATAGGTACAGCGCCTCGAACCCTGCTTGCTCTGCGATCAGTGCGCTAAAGGCATCATAGATGCCCGGCGCCAGCACAATGGCGTCCTCGCCCAGACGGGTTTTCAACGATGGCATTACAGCAGTCCCTGCATAAAGTTCTCACAATCGATCACGTCGGCGATATTTTTCATATCCGCCAAAGACGTGGCATGAATTTCCTGGCGAAATGCAGCGCAGCCATCAGCCAGCACCACGGTGTGGTACTCGCGCATATGCGCGTCGCGCACTGTGCTGGCCACGCCACCGTTGGTCACGATGCCGCATACCGCCACAGTGTCGATACCGGCATGGCGCAACACCCAATCCAACTGGGTGTTGAAAAATGCCGAATAGGCCACCTTGCAGAAGGACACATCGACCAATCCGTCCAGCTCGGCCACATTGGCCTGACCCTTGCTGCCTGGCGCAAAATCACCCTGTTGCAAGAAGGGTCTGAGTTCCAGAAGGTGGGGCGCGATCATGGGCTTGCCCTGTGCATCCGGCCATAGCGTGAACTGACTGGCGACGACCATACCACCCGCCACCTTCACCGCCCTGGCCACCTCGGCCACCCGAACCGGCAGCTCGCCGGCAGCTGCGCTGACTGCACCGCCGCGCGCATAAGCGCCCTCAGCCGCGAGGAAATCGTTTTGCAAGTCTACGATCAGCAAAGCTGTGTTTGCGGTCTTGATCTTCATACCGGTGTTGCCTTTATTCATGATTGGCTAAGCAAGAGATTCCCGTAGGCATCAACCTCGGCCTCGAAACCTGGCTCGAGCCAGATCGTTGTGTCGGACTGCTCCAGGATGGCGGGGCCCGCAAGGCGTGCCCCGACCGGCAGTTCCAGCCTGTCGTAGCGTGGAACGTCCCACCATTGGCCCTTGTGGTAGATCGCTTGCGCGCCAAGCGGCGCCATCGAACCAAGACCTACAGGCGCCAAGGCGGTCAGGTCAAACTTCGGCCGGACACCAATGCGCGCATAGCGCAGGTTCATGACTCTGATCGGAATACCGCTCAAAGTCCGTCCGAAGGCCGCGCGATAAGCCTCTTCGAAAGCCTGCTGTATCAAGGCATGAGTCCATGCTTGCTCACTTACCCCAGGCAGCGTGACCGACAAGGTGTGTGTCTGACCAGCGTACAACATATCGAGCTCGACCGATTCACGCACAAGATCGAAGCTCACACCGGCTGAATCCAACCTGGCCTGGCAGGCGTTTGTCGCATCACGCGTGCGCTGGGTCAGGTCCGCCATATCCAGTTCGGCCAAGGGCTGGTTCAGCGTCTGCACGGTATCGTGGCGCATATCGGCCATGACACAACCCAGGGCCGACGTCACACCCGGGTAACGAGGCACGATACCCGTCACCACACCCACTTCCCGCATCATGGCGCATACGTGCAAGGCCCCGCCCCCGCCAAAAGGAATGTAGGCGAATTGGCGTGGATCATGTCCGCGTTCAATCGAAACCAGCCGGATAGCGCCAGCCATGCGTGCATTGGCCACTGTCAATATCGCTTCCGCCGCCTCTTGTACTTCCAGTCCCAGCGGTTGCGCCACATGCTCCCTGATAGCGGCCACGGCCAAATCATGATCGAAGGCAGCCAGCAAGCCTCCCCCCAAGGGGCGGTCCGATGCGATACGACCCAGCACAACATTGGCATCGGTTACGGTGGGCCGGGTATTGCCATGGCCATAGCAGGCAGGCCCCGGAATACTGCCCGCCGACTCCGGGCCTACCTGCAGCATGCCGCTGGCGTCTACCGACGCGATCGATCCTCCGCCAGCGCCTATGGTCTCGATCTGGATCATAGGAGAGCGCACGACCAGGCCAAAGTCTATCGACGTCTGGGCCGCCAATGCCGCTTCGCCATTCTCGATCAGCGAAACGTCAAACGACGTTCCTCCCATGTCGCCGGTAATCGCGTTAGGAAAGCCGGCGGCGCGCGCAATCGCCGCGCAGGCGATCACACCTGCGGCAGGACCCGACAAAGCCGTGCGTATCGGCACGTCACTGGCCGTCTGTCGCGACATCACACCGCCATTGCTTTGCACAATCAGCAACTCGCCGCCGAAATCGTGCTGGCGCAGATCGGACTCAAGACGCGTCAAATAACTACCTACGATAGGCTGCAGCGCTGCGTTCAGCACCGCGGTCGAACAACGTTCGAACTCCCGGATCTCAGGTAGCACTTCGGTGGCTGCGGTCACATGGCGATTGGGCCAGATGGTGCGCACCGCCTCTAGCGCCGCCTGCTCATTGGCCGGATTGGCATAAGCATTGATGAAGAATACGCAAACGGCCTCGCAGCCGGCGGCCAGCAACGCAGCAGCCTGTTGCCTCACCTGCTCAAGATCTACTTCAGTAAGCAGAGTGCCATCCGCCAGCACCCGCTCGTCCACTTCCAGACGCAGCTCACGCGGCACGATGGGCGTGAAGTTCCCGCGCAAACCCCAGGTTTGCGGCCTATCCCTACGCCGCATTTCCAATACGTCGCGAAACCCTCGGGTCGTGATGATGCCGCAACGCGCCACTTTGCGTTCAAGTAAAGCATTGGTGCCCACCGTCGTACCGTGGACGATCGTGGCGATCGTTTGCGGTGCATCGGTCACTCGCGCCACTCCGCTCATGAAACCACGGGCTTCCTCACCACGCATGGAAGGCACTTTGGCAATCCTGGCCGATCCATCAGCCTGGTCCAAAATAAACAAATCGGTAAAGGTGCCGCCAACGTCCACCCCCACGACCAGATGTCGTTCCTGGGTCATGGCTTTCCTTTGATCGCGTCAGAAGTAGTCAGATATCCCGCCCGCTCATCACGTGCGCGGCTGGCCTCGCTACGCAAAGCCGGGTCGCCAAAGCCACCTCCGCCTGGCGTTTCCAGGCGGACCCGGTCACCCCGTTTTAGCTGTATCCCCCGCATCTTCGAGGTCATGGGCGGTACGTGCCAGGTTTGTTCAGTCTGGTATGTAAATACATTGGCCGCGGCCTCTGCGCCGCCGGCGATTCCTTTCGGCGCAGAGCGCCCACGTTCACCAAAAACGAAGGCTTCGGCAGCTTGTTCCAGCAATTCGATTTCGTAAATGGCGCCCAGCCCCCCGCGATGCTGACCGTCGCCGAAGGAACCCGGCCTCAGTGACCATTGCGTAAAACGCACCGGGTAGGCCGCCTCAAGTATTTCCAAGGGCGGAATGGTCGCCATGGAAATGGGCGCATTGCCATGGCTCAGGCCGTCTCCCTGCGCGTGGGCGCCATGCCCTCCGCCGAAGAAACTGAACATGACCCAGCGCTGGCCAGCGCGAGCGCCGTCCGAGCGCAAGCCCGCAATCGACAAAGCATTGATGGTCCCGTAAGCATGGGCCATCGCACGTTGCGGGTCGGCCTGCGCGGCAGCACTGAAGATCACGTCGATCATGCGCAAGATGGTTTCGGTATAGCCGCCAACCGGGCGTGGCCTGGCAGCGCTGATCACGAGCCCATCCGGCAGCACGAAGTCCACGGCGTCCAATACGCCCGCATTGGCGGGCACATCCGGGAACAGATGCTTCAAGCCGACATAGCAAGCGGCAATCGCGGTTGCGCGGGAAATATTGACCGGGCCGTCACACTGCGGCGAGGTGCGCGAAAAATCCAGCGTCAGGTGCTCGCCCGCAACCGTCATTTCCAAGGCGATGGTCAACTCCTGGTCCTTGACCCCATCATTGTCCAGAACATCGCTAAAGGCATAGCACCCGTCCGGCAAGGCGGCAATATGCGAGCGCATCAAACGTACTGCCCGCTGACGCAACTCGGCCATCACCGCCACGACCAGTGCATCGCCGTACTCATCCAACACCCCGGCCAAGCGCCGCGCGCCCAGATCCAAGGCCGCCAACTGGCCGTTCAGATCGCCCCACAGACTGTCCGGCAAACGGCTGTTGGCCTTAAGTACCGCCAGCATGTCTTCGCTAAGCTGGCTATCCTGAACGATGCGCACCGGCGGAATCTGCACCGCCTCCTGCCAGCATTCTGTCGCGGCAGGGTTGTAGTTGCCGGGCACCGCACCGCCCACATCATGCCAATGCGCGGCCGAAGCCAGGTAGCAGAACAAGCGCCCCTGACGGAAGAAGGGCCGTACGAGTTTGAAATCATTCGCATGCGTGCCACCATCGTAGGGGTCATTGGAGAGCCAGACATCGCCATCCCGCATACCGCCGCGCTCCTCTGCGCTGGCAGTGGCCGCCCGTACCGCAAAGGCCATCGTTCCCACGAAAATAGGCAAACCCGACTTGCCCTGGATCAAGGTGTCGCCAGACACCGCATCGTAGATGCCATGGCAAGCATCGTGGGCTTCGGCAATGATGGGATTGAAAGCACTGCGATAAAGCGTGGCGTCCATCTCGTCGGCGACTTGCTCCAGGCGCCCTTTCAGCACGGCCAGCGTGACAGGATCCACACTTTGCGGACCCGTCCCTGTGTCTTGCGGTGGCGCGGACCAGACTTGCGTCTTTCCTAATCGTTCACCGGGTTGTTTCATCAAATTTTCCAATTCATGTCGTCGAACTCCGCTGTGTTGACCGGCTTAAATAAGTAGCCGTGCACAGCGGCGGCAGAACCGAGAGACAGACCAGCTACCTATGCTTTGCGCATGCTGGCGGTGCTCTGATCTACTATTATCCGGTCAATAGGACAATTTAGGCAAGATCGGCAGCCAAAAGGACTGCCGGTTCATCAACAAAGCGAAATTACCCGTCGGCACAGCCTTCGCTGATGAACGCTTAACCTTACTCCGCTTTCATCCCGGTTTCGCGTACGACCTTACCCAGACGCGCCATTAACGGACGAGCTTCCAATTCCGTAGAACCGAGTTTTGGCAGGAAGGACCGGCCAAAACTCGGCGGTCCCTCAAAGCGTCATTGGTATAGCGCTAGGCTGGTTGCACGAACCGTCAAACGCTCTCGTAAGAGTAGGCGCCGAGAGCTATCAACCCCGAGCCGTCCGAGCACCTAATCACCCGAATCGGTGATGCAAGCCCAGCTCGGCCGACTTATACTGCACTTCGATTATTCAGAACAATTCCGCTTCAACTCGAGGGATTCATGCTCGCGAAAATTGTTACTCTCGCCGTGCTATCTGCCGGACTGACTTCCGTGCAGGCTCAAGAGCAGACCGTTGAAAGTGCTCAAAAATTTCTGGAACAAGTGTTGACCAGCCTTCGCGCCGATACTCGCATGACGCAGAATCGGCACGGCAAGATATCTCCGTCGCGCCGGTACGGCGACATCAAGAAAGTAGAGTCGGTTGCGCGCTGCCAAACAAAAATCACCGTGTCATATGATCGACACATATCGGCCTATGACACAGACATGGTTCCCAACCAAAGCGGCCGACTAGTCCGAGGGGAATGGGGCCCCTGGACGGGAGCCTATACGCTGGACGCCACCAAACTCACCGAAGTTTCCGTTCCCGAGAAAAGCAAAAACACTATTCGCGTTCACACTACGGATAACTCCGAAACAGTTGTGTTCATTGGAACGGCTGAGTCCTTGGTGGCGCGAGTCGCATTCGCCATGGATTTTTTGAGGCAGAAATGCGATGCTACAGCCGCCACCGGCTTCTAAAATGCGCAAGCGCCTGCTGATCGCCGCCATGGCGCTCGCATTGCATAGCACATCGTTCGGTGGCTATGTGCAAATCGGCCCGATGACACCCTCGGCGCCTCGCGAGCTTAGCCCTGCGGAAAAGGCGAAAGCGGCAGAAAAGCAAGCACGCGAAGACTTGCGCAAACAGCGCATCGACGACAAAGTCAAATCGATGGGAGAACATCGTCGAGCCGAGGCGCAACGATTAGTCGACATGGAGGACGCTGCGCGCAAAGCGCGCGGCCAAGCAGACCTCCCCATAACGGCGCAAACAGCCACAGATGCGCCGAACAGCTACGCGCCTACTGATCCCAAGTTGATATGCCGCCAAGTAAGCGGCGACGTTTTGAGTAGCATGGGTAAAGGAAAAACAAGGGCGGAAGCGGAACGCGGGACAAAGTCTTTTGACTATTGCGCAGGTCGTGGCGGACAGGTCGGCGTCCAGATGAAGTGCTCTGAACAAGGCGGAGTCGACATCGTACCAACGGTTGTCGATGGCAAGGCGACTTTCAAGCGTGTACCTAAGGCACCGCTTTGGACTTGTTCGGCAACATACAGTTGCTCGAAGCCAAAAGAAGTATGCGAATCAAGCGAAGGAAAGCAGCCGGGGCGAGGTGTTCGAAACTAGCGTTGAGCGCAGCAGAGACCGCTCGCGCTCGGCAATTTCCAGTAACCGCCTCTGTTTGCGAACACTATTGGCTTGGGTTGCGCGCTTAGAGCGGGTATGGGCGACAGATAGCCTGTCATAGCCTACGCTCTTGCTCGCTCCTGTTCCAGCTTCTTCGCAAGCTGATTCAACAAACCACCGCTGCGCGCCATATCGATCAGAAACTCCGGTATGGGCTCGCACTCCAGCCGACGTCCGTCGGCGGCTATAAGCACTGGAGTCTGCGTAACCTCCAATTGCACCGCCTCCGCATCCTGCAAGACTTCTGCATCCGGGCAGGTCAACAACATCAAGCCCAAATTGAAAGCATTGCGGAAAAACAATCCGCCATAAGAAGGCGCAATCACCGCGGCCACGCCAAGCTTGACCAGCACTGCCGCGGCCTGTTCACGCGATGAACCTATGCCAAAGCCCGGCCCGGCCACAACGACGTCGCCAGGCTGTACTTCCTTAGCGAACTCGGGTCGGACGGACTCCAGGCAATGGGTGGCGATAACATCGACGCCATGCTTCATGACGTAGCCCGGCGCCAGCAAATCGGTATCGATGTCGCGCCCCAGACGCCAGACGCGGTGGGTGCCCGAAGCAGAAGAAAAAGAAGAGTTCACGCCAGCACCTCGCGGGGGTCGGCAATCTCGCCACGCAAGGCCGAAGCAGCCACGGTATACGGAGACCCGAGATAAACCAGCGCCGTGGGTGAACCCATGCGCCCCTTGAAATTACGTGCGGTCGTGGAAATAACCGTTACGTCCTCGCCCATGGGATCACCGTAGCCCGAGCACGCCCCACAAGCGGTGGGAAACAATTCAGCGCCCGCTTCCATCAAGGCTTGCAGCACGCCTTCTTCCTGCGCTTGCCGCTGGTCCTGCATGCTGGCCGGCGCCACGATCAAGCGCACCCCTTTGGCTACTTTTTGACCTCGCAAAACACTGGCGGCCGCCCGCAGATCGTCCAGTTTCGCACCGGTGCATGCACCGATGTAAGCGACATCAATGGCGGTGTTCCGGAAATGGCTGACCGCATGCGAATTAGCGGGACTATGTGGTGCGGCCACCATGGGCTCCAACATCGTGGCGTCGAAATCGTAGCGGTTGACCTGTGCGTCGTCATCGCTGAACCAGGGGGCGGTGTCGACACCCGGCGCACCGGCCTCGGCCAACCAGGCGGCAGTGGTTTCATCCGGCGCGATCAGCCCGGCCTGGGCACCCATTTCCGCACTCATATTGGACAAGGTCATACGCTCTTGCATAGACAATGCCTTGACCGCCGAACCGCAGAATTCCACCACCTGATAGTTGCCGCCATTCATGCCGAACTTCGCGATCATGTGCAGCATCATGTCCTTGGCGGTGACCCCGCTCGCCAAGCGCCCACTCCAGTTCAACTGTATGGTCTGCGGCACCCGCAGCCAGATTTCGCCGCTTACTACCACCCCCAGCATTTCGGTGCTGCCCACGCCGAACATATACGCGCCGAATGCTCCCCCCGTGGGCGAATGAGAATCGCCGCCCACACACATCATGCCGGGACGGATATGGCCATGCTGCGGAACCACCACGTGGCAGATACCTTGGCTGTCGTACACATGGGGTAGATCCTGCTCTCGCGCCCAGTCGCGCGCAATGCGCACGATCTTGCGGGAATCATCATCGCGCTCCGGCACGTAGTGATCCATCACCAGCACCACTCGGGATTTGTCCCAGATCGTTGCACCGAGCTGCTCTAGCATGGGCTTGAGCCTACGTGGGCCGGATGAATCATGGAACATCGCCAGATCGACTTTACAAGTCACGATTTCGCCAACCGTCACGCGCTCGCGCCCGGCCGCCCGCGCGATCAGTTTCTGCGCCAAGGTCTGGCCCTTGGAAGCGGACATATCCATACTACTCATTCGGGTTTCATCCTGGAATTGCAAGCCTGCCCACCTCTTGGAGGGTACGCGGGGTCACCTCGCGCATGGCTCTATCTTTGTCCAGTCTTATTGTACTGTCAATAGTACAATAAAGCGTAGAAGAGTATGGATTGGGTCTAACCATAGTTGCCGATTTATTGCAGGCTGTGCAATAAATCGGCTAAGCACCGCGGGACTAGCGGAAGCGGGAAGCGAAATCCTTGCTGACCCAGACTTTTGCGTCGATTTCCCCGATACGGGACAGCTCCATTTCGTACTCGTAGAGATCAGGACGATACAAACCCTGAAGCCACAGGACTGGGTGGTTATCAACGTCGTACACCACCCGATTGACCGACAGCAGCGCCGTCCCCAGAGCCACTCCAAGCAGGGTGGCCACGCCTGCATCCGCCTGTTTGGCGGAAATGCTTTGCGTCGCACGGCCAATCTTTACGCCAGTTTCTTCCAGCAGTACCAACATCGCCTTGCGCCCCAACTGCTTACGCCCCAAGCCGCTGGCGAACCTTTTGGGCACCCAAGTCGTGATGTAGGAAACGGGGCCGGCCTTGGTACTGCGCACACGCACTGCGCGCAACACCAGCGCCTTGGGTTCAAGCTGTAAGACCTGGGCGACCGGATCGGTAGCCGCAATGGTTTCGTGCTCGATGACGTTGACGGTGGTATCCAGGCTGGCGGCAACGATGTTGTCCAGCAAACCCGTCAATTTGGAAGGCGAGTTCTTATCCGTAGCTGCCGCAGGAGACGGCGGAACACGGCGGGTTCCCCGTCCGGCCGAGCGCTCGATCAGGCCTTCGGATGCAAGATTTTCGAGGGCCTTGCGCACGGTAGCGCGCGACACCGCAAACTCTTCCATCAATTCTATTTCGCCCGGTACGCGCAAATCATAAGCGCCATCACGCAGGCGTTCTTTCAAAACGAGGTAAACGGTATGGTACTTGGGTAGGGGCAGTGACTGCGGCATAAGTAATATTACATTCTGTCTTATTGTCTGTCCAATAGAACAATTTATCTTGACGCGGCGCGGAAGGTGATCGAATATTCATACCATTTCCACACACCGAGCTAGAGCCATGGCACATCATATTACAGATGAATTTCGTACTGGCGCGGCTGCGTCTGGCTTCTGCCGCCGGGCCTTCCTGGCAGTCGGGCTGGCCGCTATCGCCGCCGGCAGCGCCGCCCACGCGCAAAGCAACTACCCCGACCGCCCGATCAAATTGATCGTTCCGTTCAGCCCAGGAGGCTCGACCGACGTCATCGGCCGCTTGGTAGCGACCGGCTTGGGCAATGTCATCGGCCAGACGGTAGTGGTAGAAAACAAAGGCGGAGCAGGCTCCATTCTTGGCACTGACCTGGGCGCCCGGGCTGAGCCTGACGGCTATACGCTGGTCATAACCAACGGCGCGGCCATCACCACCGGGCCCTTGCTTGGGCAGAAAATCCCGTACAAACCCTTCGACGATTTCGTCCACATCACGCTGCTGGGTACTTTCCCCAATGGCCTGCTGGTGCGCACCGGCCATCCCGCCAAGGACTTCAAGGAGTTCCTCGAGCTGGCTCGCAAAGCCAACGGTAAATTCAACTATGGTTCGGCAGGCGTAGGCTCAGCGGGCTTTCTGACCGGTGAGATGCTCAAGCAAAAAGCCCATATGGACATGGTCCATGTTCCCTACAAGGGCACCGGC
Source organism: Pigmentiphaga sp. (assembly GCA_040391825.1). Lineage (GTDB taxonomy): Bacteria > Pseudomonadota > Gammaproteobacteria > Burkholderiales > Burkholderiaceae_B > Pigmentiphaga. Next base: position 1,087 of record JBEBXA010000112.1, on the reverse strand, counting down.
CCGGCCATGAACGACCTGCTGGGCGGCCAGCTGGACGCCATCTTCAATAATCTGGGTGTAGCGCAAACTCAGGTCAAAGCTGGCAACGTCAGAATTCTTGCCGTCAGCGGCCCGAAACGCGTATCCGCTTTCCCTGATGTGCCCACCATGGACGAGACCATTCCAGGCACGATCGGCGAAGCCTGGTTTGGCGTATCGGCACCTGCAGGCACCCCCAAACCTGTGATCGACAAGCTGCAAGCAGCTCTTGCCAAAGTCATGGCCGACCCGGATTTCCGATCCAAGGTCTCCGTGCAAGGCCTGACCCCCGTCGGCGCGCCTCATGCCGAATTCGTCAAGTTCCTGCACGACGAAGAAAAGAAATGGGCGCCTATTATCAAGGCAGCCAATATCAAGCTTGATTAAGCACCGTCAATCCATCCAGCAAAAACGCCATGTCTGTTGAATACGCACCCAAAGGCCTGATCGGCCTGCTTACGCCGCAAGCCAATACGACGGTCGAGCCGGAATACTCCATTCTGCTTCCCCCGGGATATGCGCATATCAATGCACGGCTCCTGAGCGCCAAGACCACCATCGAAGCGCGCCTGGTCGATTACGTCGACCAGTTGGATGTTGCTTGCAAACAGTTTGCCAATGCGCCTATCCAGGCGATTGCAGTCGGCTGTACCGGGGCGTCTTATCTGGTGGGCCGCGATCGGGAGGCGCAAGTGCTGGCCGAGATCGAAGCCGCGCGCGGAGTAGTCGCTTTCACCGCCGCAACCGCAGTGGTGGATGCCCTGCGGGAAATGGGGGCACGGCGCGTCGCACTGGCGTCCCCCTATCCTGCCGCGCTCACCAAGACCAGCGTCGCTTACTGGGAATCCCAGGGATTGGAGGTGGTTCGGGTAGCCTCGGCGGAAATGGACTCCAGCCAATTCCATCCCATCTATTCGATGAAGGCCGATGCGGCGGCAGCTTTGCTAGACGGGCTGACTCAAGACGTCGATGCGGTGCTGATGCTGGGTACCGGCATGCCCACCCTGGGCCCATTGCTTGAAATCAATGCTCGCTCGAAAGTGCCAGTGTTGTCTTGCATGCTTTGCCT
>JBEBXA010000111.1:0-11951 GCA_040391825.1 Pigmentiphaga sp. | reverse complement strand
CCATACGTACTGAACCTCCATTGCGAGAGATCGACATTATGAATATGACCTTGTCCCAGCGCGCGGACGAACTCGAACACAAAATGATAGAGGAGCTCGATCGCAAGATCGTGAAATCCGTGATCTTCACCTCGGGCGAGCGCGATCCCACTTCCCCTATCATGCCGCCTCAGGGCGCAAAAAGGGAAGGTCCGCATAAGCACTTTCTGATGGCTGAAGACCCCCGTCTGCAGAAAATGCCGGAAGCCCCGACACTACTCGATTTTTTCAAATATCGTTTCGCGCCGGCCAATCATTTGCTGCAAAGCGCTACCCACGCTCTGAAGGCTGGGCATAACGAAAAGGTGATTCTGGCCTGTCTATTGCACGATGTCGCGGTGTCCGGTTTTATCCGCGCAGACCACGGCTATTGGGGAGCGCAGTTGCTGGAGCCTTATGTCGGCGAAGAAGTCGCCTGGGCAATTCGTTATCACCAGGCGCTACGTTTTTATCCGGACGAGTCGGTGGGTTATGACTATCCCGAGGCCTACATTCGTTACTTTGGCGAAGAGTATCGTCCCGACCCGTACATTGACCAAGCCTATCAGTATGCCCGCAACCACAAGTGGTACATGACGAGCAGGCTAATCACCTTGAACGATATTTATTCGTTTGATCCGAATGCCGTGGTCGATATGGATGATTTCGTCGATATCATCGGCCGCAACTTCAAGCAGCCAAAAGAGGGTTTGGGTTTTGATAACAGCCCGGTAGCGCATATGTGGCGCACCATTATCGCGCCAACGAAATTTCTCTGACGAGAGGTATTTTTTCCGACAAGTCGGCACGCTTTTTTGGCGTGCCGCTGAAGAACTAGCCGTTTCTGTCTCTACGATGGGCCCTTCGCAGGACGCGGCAGGGCGAAGGCGAAGGGCGCTACAGCGTCAGAAGATCTTAGCTTGTGCTCAGTACTGACTCGCCATAGGGCATGCGCAGTTCGGGTTTGTTGTCGAAAATATGCCAGCTTTTCACCCACGCTTGGGTATCGTCAAATATTTGTTGGGTGTAGGGCAGGAACACCAGACGCTCACCAGGGCCGTACAGGCGCGTATCCATCTGGTCGCGATACTTTTCGGGCATTTCACGCTTGAAGTAATGGGTGTAACGCTCGAAGCGCAGATCGATGTCTTGTTGTGCTCGCTTCAGGGCCCGGAAATACTTCGCCACGTCCTCGCGATCGACTCCGTCTGGAACCACGGAGGCAATAAGGAAAGTGCAGTCCATGATTTTGCGAAACCCGAGTTGCTCGGCGAAGTACATCGGGGCGTTGAACATGGTGGCTGCGGCGATCTGCCGGTCGACCATCAGGTCCATGCGGTCCATCAACATGCCGCCGAAATGCAGCTTGATCTGATCGCGCGGAAGAATGGCTTCAAGTGCCTGCAGCGTGGCGTAGTGGCTGCCTGATTGATAGCCCACAGTGATGGGCACTCCGGCCAGATCTTCAGGCGTGCGGATGGGGGAATCCGGGGGAACATAGATGCCGGCCGTCGCCACGGAGTAAGCATCTGCCCACAGCTTTCCATGACCTGCGGCGGCAGCCATGTTGACAGTCCAGTGGCAGGCGCTGGAGACGTCGCAGCTACGACCGTCCTCGATGGTTTGGTAGGCGCCGCGGATTTGATCCTGCGGCAGTTCGGCGGCGGATTTTATCGACAGGGCTTTGGAGCCCCCTTTTTCTACGAATTCGTAGTCGAGGCCTTCGTCAGAAAAATAGCCTTTTTCTTCAGCTACCCACTCGTGCAGCCGCATATGCGGACCAATTAAGAATTTGCTCATGTTTCCTCCTGTTGTCACCGCTCGGGTGTTTGGTCTTCGCTTGCAAGCCTCAAGCTCGTGTCGCTGCAAGGTTTCAATAAAATATCATAATAAGAAATAGAAGGGTATATCTATATGCAAGTATGGGCTTTTGGGCAACTGACTGACTCGGTCAGTTTTCCTCATGCTTGATAGGTTTGTGGAGGGTTTTTGAGCGGTGGCTCAGGCTAGGGAAAAGAAAGGGGAATCATCTATTTGATAATATAGTTTTCCTTTTTATTTGATGACATCTCATGGCCATCATGAAAACCCCGCGAGCCGGGCTGAAAGCGAAGACCGACGCGGACGAGACACCACGCGTGGCCGGAGTCGCCCATTCGTCATTGCCCGCCGAGACTCTTTCATGGCGCATCGTGACGCACATCCGCGAGTCTTTGTTTGCGGATGAACTTAAAAGCGGTGATTTCCTGGGAACGGAAGCGTCACTTGCAGAGTTGTACGGAGTAAGCCGCATGGCGGCCCGTGACGCATTGCGCACGCTCGCGGCGCTTGGGGTGGTGGCTATTCGTCCCGGTAAGCATGGCGGTGCATGGATTGCTAACGGCAAGATCGACCGTTTTGCGGACGCCTTGGCCATTCAGCTTAAGCTGCTCAGCATTTCTCGTGAAGAGATGCTCGAGACGCAAGCCGCAGTCGAGATTCACGCTGCAGGCTTGGCAGCGTCCCGGTCCACACGAGACGATTTGCTGGCTATGCAGAGTATTCTGGATGAAATGCCCGGCTGCATTTCAGAGCCGGCGGCATTTGCGGCCAAAGCTTTGGATTTCCATGCCGCGATTGTCGATGCCGCTCACAATCGGGGACTGGCTGCTCACTTTCGAGCTTTGCGGCATGTCTTGCAACCTGCCTACTCGGGTTCAGACAAGAAGGAAATTGCGCAACGGGTGATTGAGGATAATCGCCGCCTGCATGCTTTGATCGCCAGTGGCAATGTGGATGGAGCGCGCAAGGCGATGGCAAGCCGGATCGCACGAGTCAGTGCTGCGCAGAACTGGCGAGCAAGCGCCGCGCGCAGCATGGAAGCGCCGGTGGCCGATAACGGCCAGGAAATTGCCTGAGTCGATTGCTTGGCCGCCTCCTTTTCCTGCCGTGGCGAGCCGCTTTCTTAAGGCACGGTCCAGCGCTATCGAGCCGGCTCGGTCTTTATGCGGCTCTCGATAGCCCACGACAAACGTAGCAGGCCGGGTCGGGCCTAATCGTGTCAGGCAGAGCCGGCCGGATAGGGGCTGTTGTCTGCAAGATCCGTCATGGCCAGGGCTAGCTCGCTGCCGAGCTCACCGCGCAGTCGGGCGGAGTCAGGGTCGTTCCAGAGATTGTGCAGTTCGTGCGGATCTGCCTGCAGATCGTAAAGTTCGCCCCAGCTTTGGCCGGCGTAGATGGTGTAGCGGTAACGCGAGGTGCGAAGCGTACGCAGACGGTTGCGTTGAGTCATGCCGAAGTCGCGCCGCTGACTTTCTTCTTCTATCACTAGATGCTTGCGTGAGTTGGAATCGTCTCCCGTGGCGGCGCCAAGCAGCGATTGGCCATGCATGCCATTGACTTCTGCCAGACCCGCCCGCGACAGCACCGTAGCAGCGATGTCGATGGTTTGAGACAAGGTGTTGCTGCGGTGAGCCTGCCGCTTATCTGTTGTATCGCGCCAGATGAATGGCACACGGGTGAGTGCGGTGTAGTGCAGTCCTCCTTTGAACATCAAACCCCGATCGCCAAGCAGTTCTCCATGGTCGCTGGTAAACATCACCACCGTGTCGTCGTCTATCCCGAGTTGGCGCAGGCGGGCCAGAACCTTGCCCACAGCATCGTCCACGCAGGCGATGCCACCGTAGTTCAGTGCGATGCCTTCGCGTGCTTCTTGTTCGTCACAGGCAAACGTGCCGTAGCCGGGCTTGGCGGATGTGTTCGCGGCGCGCGATTGACGCAGCCAGTCCACGGGCGGGGGCGGGTCGATCAAGCTGGCTCCGAATGAAGGAGGCAGGTCGACGTCGTCGGGTTGGTACATGCCCCAGTATTTTCCGGGAGGCGTGAAGGGATGATGCGGGTCCGGAAACGAGCATTGGATGAAAAAGGGCTCGTCGCCGGCGGCGAGTTCGGTCAGCAGGTCGCAGGTCCGATCCGCGATGTAGGAGGTGGGGTACAGCTCTTCCGGCACGCGTGTCCGCCACGCTTGCCGCAGTGTTGAAAGCTTCAAGCCAGGAGTGGGAATGGCATTGTCCGGACCGATCAGCGAGTCGATTTCGGGCAGTTGTTGACGCGCCCAGCGACGCCAATGGCCATGTTGTTCATCGGCATGGCCGATGGTGAGCGAGACGGTTTCGAAGCCGTAGTAGGGCAGCTTGAGCTCGAAGCCCGGATCGTCTTCCCAGCGTGTCCAGACTTCTTGTCCATATTCGCCGGGATATTGCTTGCGCGCGTCGAAAGGCAGGCGCTGGCCTTGGGCCGGCCACAATGCCGGAACGGCCGTGATGTTTTGTAAATGTGATTTGCCGGCAAGCGCGGTGCGGTAACCGGCGTTGCGCAACACCTCGACAAAGGTGGTTTCGGCAAACGACAACTCGCGCCCGTTCATCTGGACACAGTGGGCGGTAGGCATGCGTCCGGTCATCAAGGATGAGCGGTTGGGTTGACAGATCGGTGTGGCAACGTGGAAATCGTCGAAGACGCAACCCTGCTTCGCAAGCGAATCAATATGCGGGGTGGCCAGCACTTTGTTACCGTAGCAACCCAGGTGGTCGGCGCGATGCTGGTCCGTAACGAACAGCAAGAAATTAGGGCGCTTTACTGACATTTTCTACCTTTCAATCCATCATATATAGAGCTTGGGTTGCTTGCAGACGTACGCTGGCTGCGACCCATCTTGGCAACTATCATTTTTGCCCCGGTGCTCCAGGTCTTCAACTGCTAAACGGCCCGTTTTAGGCACCGTTCGGTTAGAATTCGGCCTTATATTCTGCGTCCTGGCGCTTCTCGCCCGAGCGTCTGTCTGGCTACTGGCTGCTCTGGATAGCATCGGTCAAAAATGAGCAGTCCCACTACATCCATCGACGTCCTTAGCGAAGTGCTCGCGGTTTGTCGCTCCGAGCATGCGGTGACGGCGCGTTTTGCACTGACCGAGCCCTGGGGGTTGTCGTCCGCAGGCACGCTGGGCACGGTGATACGTTTGGCACGCGGCCGTGGCTATTGGATGCAGATAGGCATGCAGGAGCCTATCCATGTCGAGCCAGGGGATTTCGTGATGGTTCAGCCTGGGGTGCCGCATCGCCTTTACTCTGGCCCCGATGTCGTGGATACCCCTTTCTCTGAACTGATCAAGCAGCATGGAATTGGCCCGCCCGGAGAGAACCCTTTGGTGTTCGAGCTTGGCGGTGGTGGCGCCTTTACCGACTTGTATAGCGCACAACTTTGGTTTTCGGCGTACTGCCGCCATACGGTGCTGCGCATCCTGCCAAGTTGCATACACGTGCGGGAAGCTGACCTTCCTTTAGTGAATAGCCTGGCGGCAACGATGCAATCACTGACTGAAGAGACACTCGCCCGACGCCCGGGCTGGAGAATGTCGGCCGCGCGCATGGGAGAGCTGATGCTGGTCAATCTTTTGCGTGAGTATCTTGCAAAGAACGCCGCCACGGGAACCGGCTGGTTGCGAGGCATGGCCGATCCCGCGATTGCACGTGCGATTGCTCAGATGCATCGGGCTCCGCAACGGGAATGGACGGTAGATCTCCTGGCGCAGGAGGCGGCGCTTTCCCGGACCCGCTTCAATGCGCGCTTTCGTGAATTGGTGGGAGCCAGTCCTATCGGTTACCTGACTGCGCATCGTATGGCTTTGGCCGCGGAGGCTCTCAGGGCTGGGGGGCAGGCCCTGACGCGAGTCGCGGAAGATGCCGGGTATGAATCGTATAAAGCTTTTGCGCGGGCTTTTCGCCGCTGGTCGGGCTTGAGCCCAGGCATGTACTTGCGCCGCGAAAACGAGCGCGTGATAGAACTCCCGACTCCTTAATTGGCTCAGTTCATATCGGGGGCTATCCGCTTACTTATTCCAGTCAAGCCGCTCGGCTGCCCGCTCAAGCAGTGGCTGTTTGAGCGGCCGCTGCAACGAGCAAGGCTTGCGCGATCAGGGCAGGGGGTTGTGCACCGCTGATGCGCTGCGCTCCGATCTGGAAATGAGGCACCGCATGTATCCCGTTCGCCTGAGCACCCAGTTCGGCTGCGATGACCTCTTTTTCGCCCTGTCCGCTCGACAGGTAGGCGTGCAGGGCTTCACCGTCAAAACCGTTGCTGTTAGCCAGATCCAGGAGCACATCTAGCGAGCCGATATCCCGGCCGTCATGAAAATAGGACGAAAACACGGCTTCGTGCAATAAGGCCAGTTGCGCTGCATCGCCCTGAGTGCTGCAAAATTGCATCATGCGATGCGCCAAGCGCGTGTTGGGGGCAATCGTCACGCGCTCATAGTTGAACTGTGCCCCGGCGCGCCTTCCCGCCAAGACGACTTCGGCGTCTCTGGCTTGAGCGCGAGCCCAGCTGCCAAATTTTCGTGTCCGGTGTTCCTGCCGGTCCAATCCTGCTTTAGGCATTTCAGGACTGAGTTCGAAAGGCGCATAGCGCAGCTCGACCGGCATGGGCAAGGCCGCCTGTTCTATGGCCATGCGCAGGTGGTGTTGACCTATCCAGCACCAGGGGCAGAGGAAGTCATACGTGACCTGGACGACGAGTGGTTTCATAAAGCGCTCCGGATACACGGTTGCGATAAAGTTAGAGTAACGTGCAATGGGCGCAAGCGCTGCGAGTGCTTGCGGAGCGACTACATAAATTTTTCTTCCAAAAAAGCCTTGAGCAAATGATGGGCGATCGCGAAAGGCAAGGGTGCGGAGATCGCATCAGGATGCGTACCCGAGAACATCATGGCTACTTCAGCGCGGGTAAACCAACGAGCGTCTTCCAGTTCGTTCTCATCAACAAGGACATCCGTGCTTACTGCCTTGGCGAAGCAGCCTATCATCAGCGATGAGGGGAAGGGCCAGGGTTGGGAGGCGAAATAGCTCACTTGCGAGCAATGCACGCCAGCTTCTTCGTGAATTTCCCGCCGCACAGCGTCTTCGATCGTTTCGCCTGGTTCCAGGAAGCCTGCCAGCGCCGAATACATGCCGGGTGCGAAATGCGCTTGACGGCCCAGCAGGCAGCGGTCGCCATCGATTGCCAACATGATCACGACTGGATCCACCCTGGGGAAATGCGTGGCGCCGCAGGCGGCGCAATCCCGCCGCCAACCCCCGCATGACACCTTGCTCGGCGCGCCGCAATTGGCGCAGAAGCGATGGCGCTGGTGCCAGTTCAATACGGATTTGGCACCGCCCAGTTCCCCCAGCACCCTCTGTGTCGTCAAACCGCGCTGCGCGAGCGAGCGCAGGCCTGCCAGCTCCAAGCCGGGCCGCGCCGCGAGCGATTCCTGGAGTTCTTCGTCAAGAGCGAGGGCGAACAGCGCCGTGCCGTCCTGGTCTTCGCCCAGGAAAATATCGAGGATTGGTGTGCCTAATTCGGCCGCCTGTTCGTGGCTGAATAGCGGATCGAATCCATTTTCTTGCGAGCGCAGCACCGGTGTCTCGCCGACGAAAACCAGGAAACGGGTCGATGGATGGTTGCGCCTGGCGTCAACGAAGGCCTCGTCGGGGCGCTTTTCGGACACGCGGTCGAGGGGGTTGAAGCCGAAGCTGATGGCGGTGGAGCGATCGAAGGTAGGCATGGGGATGATTCAGATGAAGAAGTCGGCGGTATGCAGGCCACAGTCGCGAATATATTACTCGTCGTGCGGCCGGTGAATCCGCTCTGCCGTTTCGGAGCGGCTTGAAACATAATCTCTGCCCGGTAAAGCCCTTCGCGCTCCCGGCCCGAAGTGCCCACTTCAGCAACGTTGTAAACTCTGCGATCTTTGACTCTGGTGCCAACGTGCAGGAATTATCGCGGCGCACAAGTTTCAGTGGCCCAAAACTCATACGTCTGCTTGCTCGCCTGACGGACGCCGATGCTCCGGAGCCTCCGGAGTCGGTCTCGGATCGCCTGAGCTCTTGGCTAGGCTGGACCGACGCCATTGCGCTTTCCGCCGCCCTGAATAGGGCGGTGCAGGCGAGGTCGGCCGGCGCGTCGGTTTCTTGCAGTGCCGAGGAGCGCGAGTGTGCGCGGGTGCGTACCGCCTTGGAAAATACCATCGTGGGAAAGCCTATGGCCCCGGCCTCACAGCGGCGCGGGCAACTGCGGGAAGGCGGTCAGGGTGGCGGCGAGGCCGAGGAAGTAGGTGAATACTCGACGTATCGTCAGCGTTACTTGTCGCTTCAGAAGACGATGGCGACAAATATTGGCAGCTTGCGTGGGCGTTTACGCGGGGTGCTAGCTTCGACGCCGGGAATGGCCGGGCTCGCGGCTGTGGATGAGGTCATGGAGCAGGGGCTGAGCGCTCGCGAACACAGTTTGCTGGCACATTTGCCGGCATTGCTCGAAGGCCACTTCTTGCGTTTGCGCCAGGTGGAGCTAGCAGCGCAGGACGATACCCAAATGCCGGAAAGTCTCTCGGCGGCGACGCCCGGTGCATGGCTCGATGTGTTTCGCAAGGACATGCAAAGCGTGTTGCTTGCCGAATTGGATATTCGTTTACAACCGGTCGAGGGCTTGCTTGATGCCCTCCGTGCCAGTTAACCAGGACGTCATGACTCGATCTCTTCATTATGTCGTTTTTGCTCTCGGCCTTGCCGCTGCATGCTGGATCGGCGCCGGCTACGTAGCGTCGAATCCCCTGGCGCTGGTCATTACCATCTTGATCGGCGCAGTCTACTTGGCCGGCGCGCTGGAGCTGTATCGCTATCAACAGGCTACGCGCGCACTGGCGGCAGCGCTGGCGCGCTTGTCCGAGCCGCCTGCCAGTCTTGATGCTTGGCTGGAGTATGTGCCGGCCGGCCTGCGCAACACCGTGCGCCTGCGCGTAGAAGGTGAGCGAGCGGGCTTGCCGGGTCCGAGCCTGACGCCGTATCTGGTGGGCTTGCTGGTGTTGCTGGGCATGCTCGGCACCTTTTTGGGCATGGTGGCTACGCTGCGGGGCACCGGTCTCGCGTTGGAAAGTTCAACCGACCTGGAGGCTATCCGTGCCTCGTTGGCGGCACCGGTCAAGGGCTTGGGGTTTGCGTTCGGCACCTCGGTTGCGGGCGTGGCGACGTCAGCGATGCTGGGACTGTTGTCCGCGCTGAGTCGGCGTGAACGGATAGCGGCGGCTCAATTGCTCGACGCAAAGATCGTGACGACATTGCGCGGCTATTCCTTGACCCATCAACGCGAAGAAAGCTTCAAGCTGTTGCAGAGGCAGGCGGAGCTAATGCCCGCAGTGCTTGATCGGCTGCAGGCCATGATGACGACCGTCGAGCGCCAGAGCCAGGCTGCGAACGACCGCCTGCTTGCCAGCCAGGATGCCTTCCATAGCAAGACGGACGCGGCATATACGCGCTTGGCTGCATCGGTGGGGCAGGCTTTGGAGGAAAGCCTGGTCGATGGCATACGTTCTGCCGGCGCGGCAATCCAGCCGGCCGTAGAGGCCACGATGGCAAGTCTGGCCCGCGAGACGGCCAGCTTGCACGGCACCGTCACCCAAGCCGTGCAGCAGCAACTGGACGGCCTGTCTACGCGTTTCGAAAGCACTACCAAGACCGTGGCGGACATATGGAAAGATGCATTGGCAGGGCATCAGCGTGCGAGCGAATCGCTGACGGAAGACGTGCGGATCTCGCTTGAAGGGTTTGCCGAGACTTTCGAGCAGCGTTCAGCACGCTTGTTGGATGGCGTTTCTACCCGCCTGGACGGCGTCACCGGCAGCTTGTCGGAAGCGTGGCAGGGAGCGATCTCGCGTCACGAAGAGGCCAGCGAGAAGGCGGCGGGGGGTAACCAACTGGCTTTGACCGCCGCCGCGCAGACTTTTGCGCAGCACTCGGAGGAACTGGTGCGTACTGTGGGCCAGGCGCATGGGGCATTGCATGCGCAGCTAGCCTCGCAGGATGAGCAGAGATTGGCGGCGTGGACAGCGTCACTGGCGGCGATGGCCAGTACGCTGCGTCAGGAATGGGAGCAGGCCGGTGCAAGCACCGTGCTTCGTCAGCAGGAAATCTGCGAGGCCTTGGCACGAACCGCAGCCGATATCTCGTCCGACACGCGGGCGCATGCCAGCAGCACGATCGCTGAACTTGGGCGGCTCGTGCATGCCGCTTCGGAAGCCCCCAAGGCCGCGGCCGACGCCGTCGTCGAAGTACGTCGGAAACTGTCAGAAAGCATGGTTCGAGACAACGCGATGCTGGAGGAGCGCGGCCGCTTGCTGGAGACGCTTGAAACGCTGCTCGATGCAGTGAATCACGCTTCTATCGAGCAGCGCGCGGCCGTCGACGCGCTGGTTTCTACATCGGCGAATGTGCTGGACCGTGTGGGCTCACAGTTCACCGACAACATTCGAGCCGAAACCGGAAAGCTTACGGGCGTTGCGGCACAAGTCACCAGCAGCGCCGTCGAGGTGGCCAGCCTGGGAGAATCATTCGGCACGGCTGTGCAGTTGTTCAGCCAATCGAATGAATCTTTGGTGGGCCATTTGCAGCGTATAGAGGCTGCGCTGGATAAGTCCGCCACGCGCAGCGATGAACAACTTGCCTACTACGTTGCGCAAGCCAGGGAAGTCATTGACCTGAGCATGCTGGCACAGAAGCAGATCATGGAAGACCTGCAACAACTAGCCAGCCAGCGCTCATCTGCCGGTACTCAGGCCGAATGAGAGAGGACATCGACGCCGGCGTGGAGCAGACAGCGCCGATATGGGCCGTCTTTGGAGACCTGATGGCGGTGTTGCTGGGCGCCTTCGTTCTCGTCCTGGTGGGCGTGATCGGCCTGCAATTGGAACTTTCGGCACGGCTGAAAAACGAGGTCAAGCAGCGGCAAGAGGAAACGCAGCGCCGTAAAACCCTGGAACAGGCGCTGGCAGGGCCCTTGGCAGCCGGTCGGGTAACCTTGATAAATGGACGTATCGGTATTAGCGGCAGCGTGTTATTCGCGCTGAACTCTGCACAATTGCAGCCAGATGGGCGTGATGTCCTGAGGACCTTGGTCGCGCCGCTATCTACTTATCTGCAGACTCGCCAGGAGATCCTGATGGTGAGTGGATTTACCGACGACCAACAGGTGCGCGACGGCAATCGCCAGTTTGCCGATAATTGGGAGCTGTCGGCGCAACGGGCGCTGACGGTTACGCGTGCGCTGATCGATGAAGGCATTGCACCTGCTTTGGTTTTTGCGGCTGCGTTTGGTTCCGAGCAGCCCGTGATTTCGAATGCAGACGAAGCGGGCCGTGCCAAAAATCGCCGCGTGGAAATAGCGCCTATACCCAGGCCTTCCGTTGAAGCAGTGAAGCCCCGTGAGTAGCCAAGGGGAGCCTAATGTTCAAGTTTTGCTCGACACATGGCGCGAGCGTGGCGCCGATCGCCTGGACCCGGTCCGCTTTCATTTCATCGAAGCCCTGGCTCGGCGTGCTGTCGGCCACAACGGCGATGCGCGGCGCTTCTTGGACGACAAGCTGTCCGCACAGCTTGCAGCCTATGAGGCCGATGTTGAACGTGCCGAATCGAAGGCGAGTACCGCCGATGGTGCTCAAACGGTCGAATCCGTTCGCGGACCGCTCGCCGGACTCATCGCATACATCGCAAGCCAGGCGCCGGCCGATAAGGAGAGTTTTGCGTCGGGCGACGTAGCATCCGGGCGGGCCGCCTATCCGGAATTACCGCTTATGGACTACTTCCGTGAAACCTGGTCCAAGGTCAACACCGATCGGCAGTTGCGGCAGTCGCGAGAGCATGTGCCCGATAATGCCGGCCCTCTCAATTCTAGCCAGCTCGTGCATCGTTCGCTCTCCTTGATGCGCGGTTTGTCGCCGGGTTATCTGCGCCATTTCTTGTCGTACGTCGATGCTTTGTCGTGGCTGGAGCAGATGAATGGCGCTGGTGTGGCGAGCCCCAAGAAGGGGGCTCGCGGCAAACCACGTTAGCGCCTGCGTGGGTAGGTTCTGGCACGCCGGTCCCGTTTTG
>JBEBXA010000110.1:0-12486 GCA_040391825.1 Pigmentiphaga sp. | reverse complement strand
CTCGCTATTTCATCCCAAACCAGGCGGGATCCGCCGCCAGCGCAACCGCGCCGATCAGCGACAAGACGGTTGCGAGCAACACCGGGCCGTCGAATGATTCCAGATCGGGATTGAGCAGGCGCGCAAACCATACCCGCATGACGAGCGAGGTGCGCTGTATCGGTATCACGACCGAGGCCGGCGCGATGGAAAGCGCCATGTAGACCAAGATTTGCGATACTGCGGCCGTTACGCCTGCGACCGAATACCAGCCGAGGGTCGGCCGCGACATGGTCAGCGAGCGGGCCAGGCCGCCCTGGCAGATGACGATGGCGACTACGGCCAAGGTCGCGGCGGTATAGGCCACGGCAGCCCCGGTCAGGCCTCCGGACATCCCGCTACCGTCCACCATGGCTTCGCGGATCAGGACAGGACTGGAACCATATGCCAGCGCGGATAGGATGGCGAACAGATAGCCTTCGCGCAGCTTGGGCTTGAAGCTAGTGGTCGCGGGCCTTGCTTTCGTGTTGGTCGGCTCAGCCCCGGGCGTGCGTTTGAAGGGGCGGAAGGATAGCGGGGTGTGAGCCCGGACGGCCAGCATCGGCGCTGCAAGGATCAGCACGATGCCTGTGATGTGCAGCGCGGTGAGCCGCTCGCCCAGGAGGAGGATAGCGAGCACCAGCGTGATCAGCACGCTAGTCTGCTGCACGGGCCCGACCAGCACGGCGCCCATGGCTTGCGTCGCGCGGTAGTTGCAATAGCGGCCAAAGCCAAAGTGCAGCAGGCCGGCACCGGAGAAGAGCAGCGTTGAGCGCAGCGGAAACATCTGCAACTGGCCAGCTCCCCCGGCGGCCAGTGCCGCGATCCAGACCACCGCCAGGCCGAGCAGCAGGGTGACGACCATGGCTTGGGAGAGCGTGCCGTCGACAACGCCGCGACGAAGTGTGGCGTTGTTCGCGGCGAATGTGAATGCGGCAAGGAGTGAGAGTACTGTCGGCAAGATCATGTCGTTCGCTGTCTCCGGCGTGACTGTTTATCGGCATACATGAGCTGATCAGCCATCTTGAGAACGGCTTGCAGCGAACTGACGGACGGATCGGCACTGGCAATGCCGAAGCTTGCGCCGGGATAGTCGAAACTACACTCGGCAAAGTTATAGGTGCCGATCAGTAGTGGCGCCAGTCGGCGGCGCATCGCCTCGACGGGCTCATCCTGATCATCGGGCTTGGACGGGGCCACCAGCCCGATTACAACGAACTCATCGCCACCCAGCCGACCCAGCATGTCGCTTGAGCGTAGGCCGACCGACATGCGCTGGCCAACCTCGACCAGGAATTTGTCGCCGACCAGGTGTCCGTAGGTGTCGTTGATCGTTTTGAATCCATCCAAGTCGATGAATGCCACCAGCACCCACATCTGTGTCTCTTTCGCTAGTGTGAACAAGCGATCCAGCTCGGTCAAAACCGCGCGCCGGTTCGGTAGGCCGGTCAGTGCGTCATAGTTCGCCGCATACTGTTCTTCCTGGCGGCGCCTCACCATCTGCCCGGCCGCGTGACTGGAAAGCAGGATCAGGATCAGACCGAATATCGCTACCAGCCCAGCTGTCAAAAGGTGCTGCCTGCGCATGGGCGCCACGTGGTCTAGCGCAGCCAGGGTGAGCAACTGGTACTGCGGATTGGTCAGCGGCTGGCGCCGCATCAGATAGGGCCTGCCGTTGATGAGCCATTGATCGGCATGACCAGGGCCGGGGATCGCTCGTACGTCCATGGGTTCGCCGGGCTCTTCGCCTCCGTCAGGCGGCCGTATGATGCTTGACGGTAGAAGCGTGGCCAGGTTGCGCAGCATGAACGGTTCGGACGAGGTGGTGATCACGCGGCCCTGACGGTTCACGATCAGGGCAATGTGCCGCCCTGTCAGGTAGGCCGCCATCTCCGGTGCGTCGAACTTCACCGTGACCGAGCCTTGCGGCATGTCGTCCGAGTCATCGATGCGACTGGCCACGAAATAGGAGGGAGTCTTGTTCAGGCGGGCTATACCGAACTGCTGGCCCGTGCCGTTGCGCAAGGCGTCGATAAGGTAGGTTCGACCCGGGTAGATCATGCCCACGATGCTGTCGGGCTCGGCCCAGTTGCTGGCCGTTACCGTGTCGTCCGACATATTGTTCATGTAAATGCGGGCATAGTGCAGATCACTGGATAAGGCGTTCATGAAATCGCCAACCTTGCGCACCAAGGGGTCTTGCGTAAACCATGTAGCGCGTTGCTGACGCGTCAGCTCGGCGGCACCAGGCGGATCAGTGCGATAGCGGGTGGCGAGCTGGATTACCTGGCCTTGGCGCGCCACCATGTTGGCTACGCTGACCATTTCGGTGAACAGCCGGTCTACTACGCGGGCGGTGGTTCTGGCCTCGTATTCGGCGCTGGCCGTCACGCTGTCCAGCCGAGCTGTCAGGATCCGCTGCGAAGCCCACCAACCCATGCCCGCCACCAAGGCCAGCCAGGCCATGGCCACGCCCAGTGTCACCTGGCGCACGATTGGTGGCATTTTTCGTCCGTGCCGGTCTTGATGCGGCAGTTTGTCGCTTATGCCGTCCCGACCAAGAAAGCGATGGTCCAAAACAACTTCATCTAGCATTCGTGATTTTTCTCGTGCTTGGCAACCATAGGCTCGGACTGTTTACCTTGTTGGGGAAGCCCACGTCAGGTAGGAGCGCAGCCAGGTTTGGGCAGCGGTGTTAGCGTCCGTGCGCAGCGTTGTGCATGGTACTGGTTAAATACAATTTCCGTTGGTCTGTGAAGACAACTGCGGATATGGAAAAAGCAGACTGCTCCATCAGCGCTAGTTACTCCGTGATAGCGGGGGCGTTTCGCATCCAAACTTCCCAATGAGATTAAGGACTATTTCATCAGTCTTTCGAGAGCTCCGTTCGGTGCAGCCGGGTAAGAGGGGCATGAGCATGCTCATCAGGATCATGTCGGTTCAGCAGTGCGCGGACAACGGGATTTCAAAGCATTCTTGATGAGCCGCTACGTGACAAGGGAAGAGGGCATCGTCGCGCCGCTTACCTAGAGATTACCCTTGATTCACTTGTTTTTTTGATTCTTCTACTTGATACGAGCACGTAGTTTAATTAAATTAATAATACGAACACGTAGTTTAATTGTGTGAATACGTATTTTTTGATCGGCGTGCAAAGTTAGTAAGAACCATGCAAATGTCTCCACAATGGCTGGATCAGCAATACAACCCCTTGATCTCGGTACGGAATGCCGGGGCTTTGTTTTCCGCGTGGAACGCGCGCTCGGCGCAGGCTCGTCTTGAATATGATTGCCGGCTCGATTTGAGTTATGGCCCAACGCGCAGGCAGGTCCTGGATCTGTTTCCGGCTACCGGTAAAGACGTACCGGTTTTCGTTTTTATTCATGGCGGCTATTGGCGCGGATCAGACAAAGATAGTTACGGTTTCCTTGCGCCGCCGTTCGTTGAGCAAGGCGCCATGGTCGTGCTGCTGGACTATGAGTTGTGCCCCGGCGTGTCGATCGGGACTATCTGCGCGCAGATCGACGCCGCCCTCAAGTGGGTAGAGGACAACAGTGCGCTCTATGGTGGCGATCCGCGGCGGATTACCTTGGCGGGACATTCCGCGGGCGCGCATCTGGCCGCGATGGCGATCTTGAACAAAGAAAGGGATACCTCAAGCGTTCAGCAGGCGCCTGCGGCCGCTCGAGCACTGTGCCTGTCCGGCTTGTTCGACCTTGCACCGCTGCGCGAAGCGCCGTTTATTCGCGACGATTTGAATCTGGATGCGGTCAGCGTGCGGCAACTCAGTCCTATCCATCATTTGCCAGCTTCTGGTGTTCAGGTCAGGGCGGCGGTGGGGGCCCTTGAAAGTGAGGCCTTCCATCTGCAGACGGCCAGCCTGCAAGCAAGTTGGGGACCGGATAGGGTCGCTGTCATTGATCCGATCGAGAACCGTCATCACTTTGACCTGCTAAACGATTTGGCCGATCCAAATATGTCTCTGCACCGGGAAGCTTGCTCGCTCTTGTTCGCTCACGAAGCAGAAAACGTATCCAAAAATGGGCTGGACACTTCGGCCAAATAGCCGAAAGAGTCGCGAACGTCGAGTTTGTTCAATTTGTTTGTCAACGTATCTCAACCACAACTGGAGCACGTATCCACTATGCAAAAAAAACGATTTCCCAGCGGTCAGTACAGCTATTTGCCTGCGGGTTTTCAGTATTCTTCGGGGGTGGTGGCCGAACCCGGCTACGGGATAGAGCGTGCCCGCTTTTCGCGTCCGGTACCGCTGTCAGTGGGCTTTCAGCGTATTCAGGCGCATCTGGCAGCTTTGGGTCGTCCGTCCGAAGCGTTGTGTGCCTGCGAGCTTCGTTCCCCCGCAGTGATGAACGAGTCTGAGTTCATCGCCTTCAATAAAGTCTATGTCAACTATTTGGCGCAGATGGGGTTGTATGAGAATGAAGTGAACCCTGTTGGTCGCTGCAACCTGATCCCCGCTGTAAATCCGCCCGCAGAACCGTCCTTGTATGCGTTCAGCTACACGGTTCCTGTCGATGGGCCTTCAACTGTTCCAGACTTCGTCACCTCGGGCGCGGCAGAGTGCCCGGATAGGCCGGGTTACCGAGACGGTATCGTCCGGCTGGGGGAAACCACCCCGGACGCGCTTGGCGACAAGTTGCGCTTTGCGCTGGGAGACCTGGAGTCGCGATTCGAAATCATGGGGGTTTCCTGGAGTGATGTCTCGGACATGAACCTCTACACCGTCCATGACATGCATCACCTGATCGAGCAGGAACTGAGCAAGCGCGACGCGATTAACGGTGGTTTGTGCTGGCACTGGGTACGGCCGCCAGTCCTCGACATCGAGATTGAAATCGACGCGCGCAAGCTTTCTCGCACACTTTTTTTACCCGCCTAGAAGCAGCAGGTTTTCAATACCAGGAGCATCTCATGAGCGTTCAAACATTCCCATTTCGGCGCCACCTTTTCTCGGCTTTTCTTGGCTTGAGCCTGTGCGCAATCGGTACCGCAGCCACCGCCAGCAACGAACCGATCAGGATACTGGTCGGCTTTCCAGCGGGCGGGACGATCGATATTGTGGCTCGACAATTGGCGGTGCAGATGCATGAGGATTTAGGCGTTACTGTGGCGGTGGAAACCGTGACCGGTGCGGGAGGGCAACTGGCAGCCATGGCCTTGAAACGCGCCGCACCCGATGGGCGTACCTTGATGCTGGCGCCTGACCACACCATGGTCACTATTCCGCTGACGGTGGCCAAGCCTGGCTTTGAGGTGAAAAAAGACTTCGCTCCGATCAGCCTGGTATCCAATTATGCGGGGGGGCTCGCTGTGAGTCGGGCTAGCGGTATCAACAGCCTGGATGAGCTCATCGCTCGAGGTAAATCTGATCCGAAAGCACTTTCCGTTGGCGTGGCTGCGCCGGGTGGCAAGCCGCATTTTCAGTTGGATGCTCTCAGCAAGCAATTGAAGGTTCAGTTGACCGCGGTGCCTTACCGGGGGTCGGTGCCGCTGGTTCAGGACGTGTCGGGCGGCCATCTGATGGCGGGGATTACAGCCTTGGGCGATTTTCTGGAGTTTCACCGGGCTGGCAAGCTAAAGGTGCTTGCTATCGTCGGCAATCAGCGAGCACAGGCGCTGCCTGAAATACCTACGGCTCAGGAGTTGGGTTATCCCATGCAGATGGACTTCTGGGTTGGCTTGTTTGCGCCTGCCGGTACGCCGGCACCTACGATTGAACGTCTCAACCAATCGGTGAGAAAAGCGTTGGCATCAAGCAAAATGCGTGACCGCATGCTGCCGCTTGCTTTCGAGCCCGCGGCATCGACGCCTGAGGAGCTCTCTCGGCGTATCGAAGCGGAAGCAAAACAATGGGAGCCGCTGGTGAGGGATTCGGGTTGGGTCAAGCAGTAGTGTCGATTTGATAGAATGGATCGCGATCCTGCAAAGCCTGGTGGTTCAGCGCAAGGTCGAACGGGGCCTCCTTCTTACGAGGCCAACGGCCTGTCGAATTTTGGGCGCGCCGCTTTAGCCATCAGACCTGGGCGCTTCACGAATAACTGATTTTCAAGGTGTTGCGTTGACGATGTCCAAAGCGTTCGATCTGGGCAGGCATCTGCCCCATTTGCTTCGACGTGCCCACTTCGAAGCCGAGGCTGTGTTCCCTCAGATCTATGGGGCCGGTGTGACTTCCCGTCAGCTTGCATTGCTCGAGGTGGTGGGCTTGCAGCCAGGCGCCTCGCAAAGCAGCGTGGCGCAGATCATCGGGCTGGACTTGAATACCTGCAGCGACTTGGTGGCGCGAACGATAGGGAAGGGCTTGATTCGACGCGAGCGCTCCAGTACCGACGCTCGCAGCTATTGCCTCTACCTGACCAAGGAAGGCGAGGCCATCCGCAATGATGGCTTAGTGTTTGCGCCGGGTTACCTGGATGAGGTTTTTACCCGGCTTAGCCACAACGAGCGTGAGCGCTTGAGCCAGTTGCTGCGCAAAATGTTGGGTTTCGATTGAAGTCGGCACCGCGAGCGATGCCGCTGGCAAATCTCACACAATCAGAACTTGTAAGTCGCGCTAACTACGATAGACCGCCGCGACCCATACCAGCAGTCCCCCCGTCCCAAGCAAGTACTAACGTAAGTCTTGTCCATCAAGTTATTGATGTTCAGCGCATAGCGCCACGACGGCGTGTCGTAGGCCAACATGGCATCAAGCAGAGTAACGCTGGGCGTGCGAGGCGCAATCCCATCCTGAAAACCGCCCAGCCAACGCACCCCAGCGCCGGCTGACAGCCCCTCCACATTTCCCACGGCAAAGCGATATTTTCCCCATACCGCAGCCTGGTGCCTGGGCAGGCCTTCAAGCTCTTTGTCCAGATCAATGTAGTTATAGTTGGCAATCAGGCCGAACTGCCGATTGATTTGAGTCTTGAGCTCGAGTTCGATGCCGCGGTTGCGCGTCTTGCCCACTTGCACCTGTCTGGTGGGCATGGCCGGGTCGTTGATCAAGCGATTTTCTTCGTGCAGCGTGTAGGCTGCGGCATTGGCCATCAGGTCGCGGTCGGCCGATTCGTACTTGATGCCGGCCTCCAGTTGCTTACCGCGCAGGGGAACAAATGATGCGCCCGCCGCATCGCGGCCCAGTACTGGCGTGAAGGATTCGCTATAGCTGAGGTAGGGCGACAGGCCATTGTCGGCTGCGTACATGACGCCCAGGCGCTTGGACGTTGCGCTGCTGACTTGGCCTTCGCTGCCATCTACGACGTTCTTGGAGCGGTCGCGTCGCAGTCCGGCCACCACAATCCAGTTGTCGTAGCGCAGTTGATCTTGCACGTATATGCCCATGTCCCGCTGGCGCGCCCTGGGCATATAGTCGCCGAAGGCGGGGGGCGTGTAGCTCGGATAGACCGGATTAAAGGCGTCGATCAGCGGAACAGTGTCCGGAGATTCGAAGGCCGTTACTTTATCTTCGCTGGAATAGGTCGCGTCGAAGCCGAACAGAATCTGATGCTTGATAGGTCCGGTATCGAAGGCGCCTTCCAAATGCTGGTCCGCCGACACCATTCTTACGGTGGTAATGGTGCCGTCCGCGTAACGGCTCAGCAGGCGCTTGTTGATGGGGTCTGCGGGCCAGCCATCAGCGCCGTTGAAGGCGTTGGCGTATAGGCTGCGGTAGTCGACCTTGTTGTGCGACCAGCGCGTATTCTGGCGTACCGTCCACTTGTCATTGAAGGCGTGTTCGAAGCTCCAGCCCAAAGCGCGCCGGCTCGAATTGTAGCGATCCCAATCAGGGTCGCCGATGAAGGTGTCGGTGGGGATGCGGCCGTTGGGGTTGGGTAGTGCAACGCCTTCCCAGGGAAAGAACTGTGCCGTCGATCCGGATTTGTCTTCCTGCAGCAGGGCCCGCAAAGTGAGCGATGTGCTGGCATTGGGCTGCCATGTAAGCGATGGTGCAAGCACCCAGCGATCATCCGGTACGTGCTTTACCTGTGTGTCTGAAAGACGGCCCAGGGCGACGACGCGGTATAGCCATTCGCCGTTTTCGTCGATCGGACCGGTGAAGTCCGCCTGCACCTGCCGGCGGTTATGCGAGCCGTACGACACGCCTATTTCGCGCATAGTTTCGGCCTGCGGGCGCTTGGTGACCATATTGACCACGCCGGCGGTGCTGCCCTGGCCATATAGCATGGAGGAGGGGCCGCGCAACACTTCGATGCGCTCGAGCGTGTAGGGCTCGGTACGTGTGGTGCTGGTGTACCAGTTGTAGTTGCTGCGCAGGCCATCCAGGAATACAGAGGGCTCTGAGCCGCGGATACGGAAGTTGTCGGAACGAGAGTCAAGGCCGTATGCGTCCGAGCGGACGCCGGCTGCATAGTTGAGCGCATCTTGCAGGCCGCTTGCGCCTCGGTCCTGGATCTCTTCGCTAGTAATGACGGTTATCGATTGCGGCGTTTCGCTCAAGGGCGTATTGGTCTTGGTAGCCGAGATCGAGCGTTTGGCGATGTAGCCCTCTACCGGCTTGAAAGGCGATTCTGCTGATGGTTGCGCGGTGACGGTGACTGGCGCCAAGGTGCGCGTCTCATCCTGCTGGCCTGGCGATGCGGACTGAGCTAAAGCGATCGGCATGCCCCCCGCCAATGAGTAGCTAAGCAAGCCGGCTGAGGTGAGCGCACGCACGGTCGGCCGGGTCAATGTGTTGCACGGCATATCAGTTCTCTTCCTGTTTTCATTAGCTTCAAAGCGGTGTGTTGCTGCGTCGGGCTGTGTGCCCCTGCCGTCGTGGAAACACCCAGAACCAGATGCCGGCCACAACCGGCATCGCCAGTGCCACCCAGGCCAGCCAGTGCCAAATGTCGACACCCAATAGGGCGGCCAGCAGGCCGAAACCGGTCAGTACTCCAAGCACCGTCGGCACTCCCCACAGCCGCCACAACGCGGCATAGTGTTTTGCCGGCATCAGGACCTCGCCGGAGCGGGGCTGGACGAAAACTCACGCGCCAGCCGTTCGATGCGGGCGTCATTGGCTTTGCGACGTGCGATCCATAAATACAGGCCGCTAAGCAGCACGACGATGGTCAGCAGATCGAGCAGAGCCCAGATCACCTTAAGGGGCATGCCGCCGTAATCGCCAAAATGCAGCGGCCGCGACAACTCGAGCAGGTTCAGATACCAGGGCGGATGCGCGACCGCGGTAACGTCGCCGGTACCGGCATCCACCAGTACCGGGGTAAACAAGTGGCTGGTCAACGGTGTGTTGCCTTTGGTCCAAAGCACGTAGTGATGCGGGGTGGCGAAGCGGTTGCCAGGGTAGCTGATACCTATGACTTCATTGCCTGGTACCGCGTCTGTGGCAACTCTTACTGCGGCGTCCATGGAACTGTGTTGTGACAGCGGCGCGTCATGGCGATACGAGGCGATAAGCTCGGCTACTTCTGTGGACTGCCATAGGCTATACAGCGGCGTGGCTAATTCGTTGATGATGCCGGTCACGCCGACGACCGTTGCCCAGACTAATGTGACGGCGCCCAGCAGATTGTGCAGGTCCAGCCACTTGAGTCGCGTGGAGCGCTGCGTACGCACGGTGCCGAAGGAGAGCTTCTTCATAAAGGAGCCATACAGCACCACGCCCGAGACGATAGCGGTGACGAATAGCAAACCCATCACACCCAGGAACAACTGGCCGGGCAGACCTGCGAACATGTCTACGTGCAGCGCCAGCATCAGGCCCATGAAGGTGAACTGCTCTTGAGCCAGCGTGTCGCCATCCTGCAGCAGCGCGCCGGTATGGGCGTCGAAGCGCATGTAATGGTGTTGCTTGGGATCGGACGCATAAGAAGTAGACATGCCGACGTACACGAGCGGGTCGTGTTCATCCAGGTATACATACTGAACGACTTCGCCGGGGTATTGTTGGCGCGCGTTTTGGACAATGGTATCCAGCGGGGTGCGCGGCGTGCTTTCGGCCACTACCGCGTAGGGCTTGCCATCATCCAGCAGATGCTCGATTTCTTCGTGAAATACCAAGGGCAGCCCGGTAATGCATATCACCAGCAGAAAGAGGGTGCACACCAGGCTGGACCACTTGTGAACCCAATACCAGGACTTGAGCGACGCGGCGGCGGTCATGCCAGTTGTTCCGGGCCAAAAGGGGCGCTGCAGCGGCCCACAAGTTTTCGCATCGTATTGCCCCGAAATGGAATTGGTTAAAAAGCAATTCAAACAAGAACGATTCGCATTCTATGTCCAGTTGTTTTTGCTCGTCAATAAGGAATTTTGTAAGACATGGGCGGGGAGGGCCTGGCGTAAGCGAGGGTAAGGCACCATCCGTCGGGGCTCTGCCTTACCACTGAGGCCGCGCTTAGCCGCATCTGATGAAGTTTGTTGGAGTCCAGCGCAGCAGCGATGTGCGCTGGGGATAGGCTGTTCAGCCGCTAAGCTACCCGCCAGATGACACTGCACGCAGCCGAGGAAAGAGCGGACTTGCCAACAAGAAAACCCAGGTAACAATCACGAAGGGAAATGTCAACGCAGGCACGCCGATAGGTTCTAGGGCCGCAGAAACCGCTGCATAGACAAAGGCCGTGGCAATTGTTGCCAACACCGCATAAGCGATCGATACTTTATCCAGAACGAAGAACACAGCAGCCAGCGCAATCGCCGTCAACACACTATTGAACCCAAATGCCCCGGCGCGTATCGCCGGCTCGGCCGCGCCCATAGCCCATGCGGCCAAAAGCCCGGTCAATGAGCCCGCAAGGGCTGCCGCAAAGGCCAGCCTCGAGCTGATGAGCAGGCCAATGGCAAAGATGATGCCGGTAATGACATCACCCTGGAAAAAAACCTGAGCGATCCCATTGAACAAACCGTCAAATATGGTTGAGGCAGTGACCACTCCCTCGATCGCTCCTGCTTTGGGCAAACCCGCCGTCGGCAAAAGAGAGGTGGAGTGCAAGCGGCCAAAGCGTGCCGTGGCCAGAAAAAAGCAGAAGGAGGTAAAGACAAACGGTGCGGTAAGCGCAGGAATCTTCCACACGCGCAGCATAGTCAGCATGCCAGCCATGACAATGGTCGAGCAGGCCGCCGCGAAAATGACGCAGCCCCAGGTAAGCAGGTTGGGTTCGAGAAAGTAGAGCAGAGCGATGCCGACCAGCCCGCCATTAAAGCCAAACATTCCGGTGCGGACAAGGGTGCGGTCAGCGCCCAGCAGCATGGCCGATGCGGTGCTCACCGCAGTTCCAAGCAGAACCGCCGAGCCGAACAGAGGCGAGTTATAGAAAATTCCGATCAGGAATAGCAGCCCGGCATAGCTATTGTTCTGCAACATTACTTGCCCGACCCCACGTAGAACGCTGTCCAGGAAGCCTAACAGCTCGTGTGGTGGAGTCTTGTCGGTATTGACAAGACCTGTTGCAGAAAAGCTTATAGCCATTATTCCAATTCCTTACCTATCGCATCGTTGTTCGCAGCGCTTGACTGTTGGGCAGCATGCCTTTTAGACACAGCCAGGAATGAGCGTGCCGCACGATATTAATCCACCGCAACATCAAACTCCGCTGCCAACCAATCCGTAAACATGCGCACCGCCGGTTTCTGGTATGCCCGCTCGGTGCAGACCGCGTAATAATCCAATCCATCCATCAGCTCCCCAGCGAAAGCCTGTACGAGTTTTCCTTCCTGGATTGCTGTCGCTACCAGCGATGTCCGGGATACGGCAACACCCATACCCGATTCAGCCGCCAGCAACATAGATGCCGAATCATTGAAATCTATTCTGGCTTCACCGAACGGCGCTTCGGGCTGGGTTTGGCCCCAGAGCGCGCCATAGTCGCGTTCAAGGTTGCGCAGCAACGGCAACATGAAGCTTGCTCCGGGTTTGTTTAGGCAAAGCTGCAGGGACGGTGCACATACACAAACCAGGCGGTCCCGCGTTAATCGCTGAACCCGGTAGTTGCGGCTGTCTTCCGCGCTCAGGCGTATTGATACGTCCATGTCGGACGAATCAATATCTGCAAAGTAGCGATGAATGTCCAGGCTGAGGTTGATATTGGGATGCAGGCGCGTAAAGCCGGGCAAGCGGGGAATGAGCACCCGCAGGGCGAAACTGCGCGCTACTGATAGAAGCAGGGTTTGGCGTTCGGGTCGCAAGGTAAGCCGGCTGACCCCTGCGCCCAGCGTTTCAAACGCGCGGCGGGTAAAGTCATACAGCAACTCGCCTTCTTGGGTGAAGCTCAAGCCGCGAGGGTGCCTGTCAAAAAGCCTGACGCCCAGATGGGTTTCAAGCGCCTTGATCTGACGGCTCAGTGCGCCTTGAGTAATGCTCAGTTCTTCCGCAGCACGAACCATATTCAAATGCCTGCCCGCAATGTTGAACGCCAGCATGGCCTTGGCGGAAGGAAGCCGGGTAAGCAGGGAAAGATGGGAAGTTGGCATACGCAGGGTCTTAGCTGAAAGAGATTTTTTGCCGCCGGGCCG
>JBEBXA010000109.1:0-13056 GCA_040391825.1 Pigmentiphaga sp. | reverse complement strand
CCGGTGGGGCCCGTGACCAGGACGATGCCGTGGGGTTGGCGGATCAGGCGGTCGATTTGTTTGAGCAGGTCGGCATCCATGCCCAGGCGTGACAGTTCTAGCCTGCCGGCTTCTTTGTCGAGCAAGCGCAGTACGGCGCGCTCTCCGTGTCCAGTGGGTAAGGTGGACACTCGCACGTCGATCGGACGGCCACCTACACGCAGGGCGATGCGGCCGTCCTGAGGCAAGCGTTTTTCGGAAATATCCAGGTTTGCCATGATCTTGATCCGCGAGATCAGAGCAGCGTGCAAGGCCTTGCGTGGGCTCACCACGTCGCGCAGGGTGCCGTCCACCCGATAGCGCACGATCGAATGGGTTTCGAAAGGCTCGATATGGATGTCGCTGGCGCCATCGCGCGCGGCTTGGGTGAACAGGGCGTTGATCATGCGGATGACAGGTGCGTCATCCTGGGTTTCCAGCAAATCTTCAATTTCCGGAATCTCTTGCATCAAACGAGCAAGGTCGATCTCGTTTTCCGCTGCTCCCACGATCGCGGCTGCGTCGCCGGTGTCGGCATAAGCGGCAGTCAAGCGGGTTTCGAGTTCGGTGTCGGCCACTCGTGTAATGCGCAACATGCCGTGGCGTCGCTGCACCTCGGCAATCGCCCATGCGGGTGTGCGCGGGCTGATGGTAAGCACGTTGCCCTCGGGTCGAAGGTTGAGCAGCGCACGTTGCGCGCGTGCCCAACTATAGGGCAGCGGATTCATGGGCGGGTCACGACTTCGGCGGCATAGCCGAGGTCGCGCAGGGTGGCCAGGGTGGTATCGACCGTGACCCGGTCGCGTGCGATGCGCATGCGCACATTCCAGGTGTCGCGGTCATCCTGGGTGACATAGGCATTGAGTCCCGCGTCGGCTACCCGGCGCGCGGTTATTTGCGCGTCTTTGTCAGAGGGGGCGGCCGCAACCTGCAGCACGATGGTCGAGTCGGTTGCAGTCAGGGCGGCAATGTCACGCGGGACGATGGTAGCGGGAACATAGCCGGCGCCTGCGCCGTTATTGGGAATAGGGTCGCCCACGCCGGGCACCCGCGGCGGCAGCTGCGGCGCGCTCATGTCCGGCAGCAGCCAATGCGAAGGAGGTTGTGACTGTGCTTGTTGCGAGCGCATGTATTCGTAGCGATCAACCATCAGGTTGCTATTGGCGCCGCCATCGCGTACGACATAAGGGCGCAGGAAAACCATCAGGTTGGTTTTGGAGCGCTTCCGATTATCGTAGCGGAACAGATTGCCGACACCGGGAAGATCGCCCAGCCCCGGTACTTTTTCGACGCCGCCCGATACCGAGTCCTGGACCAAGCCGCCGATGACGATGATTTGTCCGTCGTCCACCAATACGTTGGATTCGATGGCGCGCTTGTTGGTGATGATGCCGGCGTTGTTGCTCTGGCTGGTGTCGACGCTGCTGACTTCCTGGTAGATCGCCATCTTGACTGTGCCGCCTTCGGACACCTGCGGCTTGACCTTGAGGGTCAGGCCTACGTCCTTGCGCTCAATAGTCTGGAAGGGGCTGACGGTGGAGGTGCCGGTGGTTTGCGCATACTGTCCGGTGATGAAGGGGACGTTCTGGCCGATGATGATGCTGGCCTCTTCATTGTCCAGCGTCAACAGATTGGGTGTTGACAGAATGTTGGCGCCGGCCTGGTTCTCGAGCGCTCGCGCGAGAAAACCCAGATTGGTAATGGCGCCGATGCCGGGAATCTCGATCGATCCCTTGGCTATGCCTATGGTGAGGCCCTTGCCGATGGAGCCGATGTTCTGGGCGGTGCCGATGATGTTGGAGCCAGTGCCGCCGAAGCTGGTGCCACCCACCACGGATGTGCTGCCGCCGCTACCCAGGTTGCCCAGGCCAGTCAGCCATTGGATGCCGAATTCGGCGGCGGTGTCGCTGGTGACTTCAACGATCAGGCTTTCGACGAAAATCTGCGCGCGGCGCACGTCGAGCAGATCGATGATTTCGCGCAGGCTGCGATAAAGCGGCTCAGGCGCGGTGATGATGAGCGTGTTGGTGGTGGCGTCGGCTTGTACGGTAGCTCCGCCGCCCGAAAATACCGTGGCGCCACCGGTGCTTGTGTTTCCACCCAGATTACCGCCAGTGCCGCCCAGTGCCGATGTAGTGTTGCCCTGGCTGTTGGTGTTGCTGCTGTTAGGGCTGCTATTACCACCCAGACCGCTATTCATATTTGTATTGGAGCTCAGCCCGGATAGGGTCGAGTTGCCGCCCATACCCGAAGCGCCCGACTGGCCGGTCAACACCCCGCGCAGAACCTCGGCCAGCTTGACTGCCTCGGCATTGCGCAAATACACCACGTGCATATTGCTGGAGCGGCTGGACGGATTGTCGAGCTTGGCGATCAGGTCGCGCGCCAGTTTGGTACGGGCCGGGCTGCCGGCGCGCAGCAGGACGCTATTGGTGCGAGGGTCGGCGACGGCGGTGATGCGCTGGGTGGCGTCGCCCCCCGTGCCTTGGTCGAGCAAACGGGTCACCAAGGCTGCGACGTCGGATGCGATACCGTTCTTGATTTCGATCAGGTCTGTGGAGATGGCGGATGGCGTATCGACGCTGGCGATGATGGCGGCTACCCGTTTGAGGTTGTCGGCGTAATCGGTAATGACCAGGGTGTTGTTGCCAGGGTAGGCGTTGATCGGGTTGTTGGGCGCGATCATGGGCCGCAAGACCGGCACCAGATTGGTCGCGCTTTCGTAGTTGAGTTTGAAGACCTGGGTAATCAGCTGGCCGCCACGGGCGCTGCCGCCGCCGCTGCTGACCGAGCCGCCTTGCAGCTTGGCATCGGCTTCGGGCACTACCTTGCTGACTCCGTCGACCTCGACCACAGCAAAGCCCTGCATGCGCAGCGCACCCAGCAGCATGCGATAGGCGATGTCGCGGTTGACCGGGTTTTCGGACACTAGTGTCAACTGTCCTTTTACCCTGGGGTCGATCAGGAAATTCCTGCCGGTGAATTGACCCAAGGCACGTACTACCGCTTCCAGCTCGGTATTGACGAAGTTCAAGACCACACCATCCGCCGGGGTGGCTGCGGCGCTGTTGCCGGCCTGGGCAAAGGCATGCGGCGCCGGAAGGCTGAGTGTGAGCAACGCTGCGGATAGTGCGATGACCATCGTTCGCTTTGCCGGTCGGCGGTGGCTGGCCTGGGTAGGGGGCAAGTGGAGGGAGAGCATAGGCATGATGTTATCGGCCAACCTGCAAAAGTGAATCATCGCCTGAGCGACGGCCCAGTGCGGAGAGAGTGCTTTGAAGCGCAGCGCGGATTTCCTGGGAGGCGCTGGGATCCGGGCGGGCGACACCAGAAAAACTTAAGCCGGCGCGTTCGGTCCAGCGCCCCTTGCCTTCCATCGACAGGGGGCCCTTGACGGTGGTCAACGCAATGGCAATGGCATTGCCGCTTTCGCCGCTAAGCTGGACACGGTAATGTCCAATGGGTTTGAGCAGAGATAGTGCGGTGGACGCGTCTGTCCATTCGATATTCATTAATTCGCCCACAGGCAGATTGCCGCTTAGCCGCAAGGCAGGCCACTTCAGGTGTAGATTGCCGGCGGGCTTGAGCGTATTGAAAGGAGCACCCAGCTGTTCCAGCGTGGCGGCGGGCAAGCGCAGCGTGCGGCCAGAAACCAGCAGTCCGGCGGTTTGCGGGCGCAAGCTCAGAGGGCCGTCCAACCAGGCGTGGCGCAACTCGACCAGGGGGCCGCCGTCCCATCGGGTATCCCAATTGACCGGCGTCGGCAGCATAGTGCGCGACTCCGGCGGCCCCAGCGCCAGCAAGGCAGTGCCTTTCCAAATGCTGCCCGAAGCATCGACAACTGCGACGGGCCATTGCGACGGGAGCGCGACGATCAGCCAGCGCGCGGGCAAAACCAGCAGCGCCGCAATCAGGGCGACCGCCACATACAGCAGGATTTTGAGCGTGAGGCGCATCAGCGAGCCTGCCCCGCAGGAGGAGCGAGGCGCAATACCCCGGTGATCTTGCCTGTTAGCAAACGGCCGTTTTCCCCTGTGGGTCGTTCAAGTTCGGCGTCGGTCAATTGCAGCCGGGTCTGGGCGGGTACCGATTCCAGCCACTGCATCAGACTGGTGGCCGAGACCTGATCGACGGCAACCTCCAGCGCACCTTCGGTGCCTGAAGCTTGAGCATCTTCAACCGTCGCTGCCAGTCCCGCGCGCTGCAGGCTGTCGATAAGAGCTTGCCGGGTTTCGGTGGCGGACATCTTCCCGCCGGTGATGCGTTGCAGGCTGCGCGCCTCGGTGGTTAGCGCGTCGACGGTGGCTGCTTGGGTGCGCAGCAAGGGCAATTGGGTCTGCAGGCGCCGGTATTGGGTCCAGGCGGGTTCGACCATTGTCAGAAAAATCAGGCTGAGGGCGATGACGATACCCCCAACGCCGAGTAAGCGCTGCTCGCGCGGCGCCAGCCGCGCCCAACGTCGGCTGGCGTCTGTGCCCAGGCGGGCCACGGCAGGTGGAAGGCTGGTCTTGAAAAGCAGCTTAGTGGAAGATCTCATCTTGCTTGGACATCCTGTTGGATGCGTACACCACCTCGTTGGGTAGTCGTTTCGGCACCGGCCGCGCCGGCTGTGCGAATACGCCATTCGCCCTCGATACGGTCGATATTCAGGCCCAGCGTCTGGGCGCGCTTCACGATCTCGGGATCGATTTCGGTTTGCGGCAAGGCGGGAGCCGGTGTGCTGCCCGGCTGCGCAGGATTGGGGGAAGCGCGTTGGGTGAGCCGCCGGGCGGCGCGCTGTATTTGTGCCTGAGGGGCCGGTGGCGCGACCGTTTTGCTGATCATGCCTATGGCGTCGTCAACCAGACGCAGGCGCAACTCGCCGCTGGAAAAGCTCAGGGTCACGACGTTGCTGGAGGCTTGGGGCAGAAGTTGCGTACTGGCCAGAGCCAAAGGCAGGAAATCCGAATCGCCGAAAGTGCCGCCCGCGGCGCGCAGCGCGTCGCGGCGTTGCTCGGCCTGGCGCAGCGGATCGAGAATGACGGGCAAGTCCGGAAATGCCGCTTTGACTTGTGCAGTCATGCGCTGGCGCAAGGCCACTTCTTCACGGCCAAGCTGCCAGGCATGCACATTGAGGCCGAGTAGCCATACTGCGGCGGCCGCGGCGGCCCAGGCCAAAGGGCGGAACCAGGGCGAGCGGCTTTGTTGGCGCGGCCGCAGGTCGGCCAAAGCGAGGGACCAGCCAGGTTTCGGGCCACGCCAGCGTGAGTCAGCCGGCAATTTGCCCAACTCGATACCCTGGGGGGCTAGTTCCGCCGCAGGCAGAGGTTCGATCCAGTTCAGTCCGCTAGGGGTTTCCTGCTCTATGGCCAGTTGCAAAGCCATGGCTGCCGGGTCGGTCTCGCCTTTACCCAGCAGGGGGTCGGTCGCCCAGCAATAGCCGCTGTGAGGGCCGGTACGGACCACAATTTGTGCGTCGCGCAAAACGGCTGTCCAGGCTGAGTCGGTCAGTGGCAGCGCAAGGGGGGCGGGAATCAAGGCATCAACAGACAGCCTGCAGTCGGCCAAGGTTTGCAAGGCGCGGCTCAGTAGTTCGCGCGGGGCCCATGCCACTGCTACGGTACCATCGGCGGCACGTTCACCGTGGGCTACCGCCAGGGTGTCGATATCGCCCAGCAGCAGCGGCTCGACGGCGCCCAGTACCGCGGCGCCCAGGCGATGCGAAGGCAAAGGGGGTACCACGACGCTCGTCAGCACGGCATCGCTGGGATGAAGAATGGCTTCGATCCGACAGGGCGGGATGGCCTGCGCCAGCTCGGACAACGCGAGTTCGCCGCTGCGTTGAATCGCATAGAGCCGATCCAGCAACGCAAAGGCTACTCGGGATTCGCCATGCATGGCTTGCAGCGGCGGCAGTTCCAGCCGCAAGGTTGTCTTCAATTCGTCTCCCTTTTCCAGATCACTACGGGCGCATTGCTGTTTGGGCGCGAGATCAGCGCCTGCATTGTGACCGCTGCGCGCTCCAGCGTCACGGTTCCCGATACCGAAAACCATTTGCTGGCGGTGACGATCTGTGAATCGCTAATGATAATGTCGGGGTTAGCCAGGCGATTGCCGAAATCGGCTCGGTCATTGAACCAGGTTCCGGCATTGCGCTGTTCCATAAGTGCGCGAGCTTGTCCCAAGGACAGACCCGGCACCCTTGCCGCCAGCACCTCGGCTGATGCCGTGTTGGCGTTGACTGCCGTCGCTTCGGGCAATACGGTTACATACGGCCGCAGGGCTTCGATGGTTTCTTCCTTGATGTCCGTGATGCCGGATAAATCATCGACTGAACGTATCATGGGCGCCAGGGGATCGCGCCCCTGCCCACCGTTGCCGTTTGTTCCGGAAGACTCGCCACCCGCTGTGTCGGCCGGAACGATTTGCGCATTGGCTATGCGTAGCGCGATACGGGCCGAGACCGTGCCGGGCAGCCCCAGCATTGAGCACAAACGGTCCAGTACCGCGACTTCATCCGGCTGGGGGTGACCAGCCTTGGCCAAATTGCGCAGATTATATTTGGCTTGTTCATCTTCTATCCGGCCGGAAAAAAGAGCGACCCGCTCGTCGCCCGGGCGGGTAATGCGGGTGTCGGCTACTGGGGTCGACCAAAGTTCTCCGAGGCGGGTGGTGCTGTTGCGCCGGGCGTCCTCGCGTAGAACCAGGCGCGCCCAATCCAGTCCGCCTTGCAGCAGCCAGCGAGCCTGGACACGCGCTTGTTCGTTTTCGACCGCGCGTATCGTGGCGGCCTGGCGCTGGAAGAGTCCGGTTACCAATACTGCGACCGCGGCGACGATCAGCAGGGCGCTGATTACGGCCATGCCCTGTTCACGGCAATTTCGATGATGGCGAGTGGGTGCCTTCATTCGAGCACCACAACGCGTCGATAGCTTTCAAGGCCGCCAACCGTGCGGCGTTCGACGGAAAGCTCAAGTCCCGTGAATGCGGTACCGGTAGGAGGGAAGGGGGTGCTTACCCATCCTTGGCCAGGCACCCAGCCGCGCACAGTGAAACGGCTGGTGGCATTGAGTATGCCCGCCCCGCGTCCCGCCGCAGGCAATGGATATTGTCGGGCAGACACGCCCGCGGCGCGGCGCAGTACGTTGCCGTCGAGAAACCAGATTATCTGTTGCCAGGCGCCGGGATTGGCGGCGTCGCTGCGTATGATTTCCAATGTGGCCGAGGCGTCGGGGGTTTCTTTTATTGATACGCGCACGCTAGTCGGCAGCGGCGTCTTGGCCGCCCCACCCGGAGTCGTATCGGTATCGAACAGCACTGCCGGCGCGCGCAGGGCGACGTCCCGTTCCAGTTGTCCCAACATCCGGACAATACCTTCTATATCTTCAGTGTCCGCGCTAAGTCTGCGCTGCATGGAACTGACATTTTCCAGACCGCGCCATGCAATGATGCTGACCACCGCCATAAGCGAAATGGCGACCATGACCTCGATTAGCGTGAAGCCCCTGTGCGCGTGTTTCATGGCATAGCCGTCAGAAATCCGTTGACCTGCGCCAAGGTTTCACCGAGCGCGCCTTCCGGATGGACACGTATCATCACTTGCCGGATATTGCTGTTGTCCGAATTGGTGAAGACCTGTTCGCATTGCATCAACTGGCGCCCTTGATTGCAGGGCGACATTTGTTTGCCGGGACTGGGCAGCAAATGCGATAGACGAAGTTCAGCCAATTGATTTTCGGCGCTTACCAGGGCTAGGGACTTGGCGCGCAAGGCGGCATTGTTCTGCGCGATGACGCCCACCGCGCGCACCGAGGCGGCCAAGGCTACGCCTACGATGGCCAGGGCCACCAGCACTTCGACCAAGGTGAAGCCGGCATTATTGGACCGCATAACGTCCCGCCTCATCGCGTTGAATGGTGACCACCGTATCGAGGCTTTGCAAACGCACCGTCAAGGGGCCGGGAATCCACTCGGCAGTGAACACCGGCGCGCCTGCGGGAGTGACATCCACACGGACCGGGGCATCCGTCCAGGGGCGGGGGCGCAGGAGTTCGTCGCGCCCAAAGGTATCGATTGAGTTGGCCGACAAGGCAGTCGGGGTGGATGCGCCTGTAGCCAGTACGCGACTACGACGCACGAAGCGGTAACCCGCGTCATCGGCTTGCCAGGTAATCTGACGCCCATCGGCGCGGACCTCGCCCTGGGCAATGGAAAACAATTGCGCCAGGCGCTCGGCATCCTTGCGCAAGGACTGTCCGCGATCGGGGAAGACGCGGATACTGATCGCGGCAGCGGCAATCCCGACTATCACCACCACGACCATCAGTTCGATAAGCGTGAATCCACGCGCGCGCGTCCGGCCACGCAAGCGGGGCAAGGGGCCGAAGCGCAAGCTGGTCATGAGCGCCCCGGAATCAGAGATCCCAGGAACCGACGTCGGCATTGGCGCTCTCGCCGCCAGGCTGGCCGTCGGCTCCTAGCGAAAATACGTCGATTTCGCCACGCACGCCCGGGTTCAGGTACTGATAAGGATTACCCCAGGGGTCGCCTGGCAGGCGGTCGAGGTACTGTTTCCAATTGGGCGGCACTTGGCCAGTGGCCGGTCGTTCGACCAGGGCGCGCAAGCCTTGTTCGGTAGTGGGGTAGCGCCCGTTGTCGAGGCGATATAGTTTAAGGGCTTGCATAATGCCGGACACGTCCTGGCGTGCGGCGACGGCACGAGCCTGGTCAGGGCGATCCAGTACACGCGGAACAACCAGTGCGGCAAGAATACCCAGGATCACCACAACAACCATGATCTCGATCAGGGTAAAACCTGCTTCGCGCCGTTGTGAGGAAAAATGGCGGGACTGTGTCACAGCGTAAACTCCGAGTGGAAGAAAGCGGACACTATTATCGCTGCATTAGATGACAATTCATGACACAGGAATGCTTGTCATATTCGCCGGGCAGAATATCGTGTTTTTTTGGCATTTCCTTTGAAGGTATTGCCCATCTTGTCGGAGTCTTTAATGAGGGTTTCCCCGCGCATGCCAGCGTTGGCAAGCAAATTATCGTTGCTTATCCTGGCCGCCGGCGTAGGCGTGTGGGGTGCGATCATCTTTGCGCCGTCGCCGCCCCCTCCGCCTCCCGCCGCCCTGGCCAGCGCCTCTTTGCAAACCGATACCAGCCCGGTAGCCCGTTGGTTTGGTT
This sequence comes from Pigmentiphaga sp., assembly GCA_040391825.1. Taxonomy (GTDB): domain Bacteria; phylum Pseudomonadota; class Gammaproteobacteria; order Burkholderiales; family Burkholderiaceae_B; genus Pigmentiphaga. Next base: position 3,867 of record JBEBXA010000109.1, on the reverse strand, counting down.
CCGGTGCTGGAGCGAAAGTGCAGGTCGTTGTTGCCGGTCTAATCGCGGCGGGGCCGCGTGGTTCGGCTGTACTCGCCATTGATGGCAGGCCCGCCAGGGCTTATGCCGTCGGACACGAGCTGGCCGATGGTGTCCGGTTGGCGCAAGTCAACGCCACCGGTGTGGTACTTGATCAGGGCGGTGAAAGGGTGGAGGTGCTTGCCAGCGTATTGCCGCCTGTTGACGGCATTCGTAGCGTTGCGCGCCAACCCTGAGCGTCAGTTTGGCGCGCTGGTCGGCGCCAGTACGCCACGGCGCATCTGATCCAGCTCGATCGATTCAAACAAGGCCTTGAAATTGCCTTCTCCAAATCCTTCGTCGCCCTTGCGTTGGATGATCTCGAAAAAAATAGGCCCGATGACTGTCTGCGTGAATATTTGTAGCAGCAAGCCACCGCCGGGAGCGCCGTCAAGCAATATCCTGTTCTTGAAGAGATTGGCGGTATCTTCGCCGTGGCCGGGCAGGCGCTGGTCCAGCAGTTCGTAATAGGTGTCCGGCGTATCGAGGAAGACCACCCCTGAACGACGCAAAGCATCTACCGTGGCATAGATGTCCCGGGTGCCTAGGGCTATGTGCTGAATGCCCTCGCCGCGATACCGATCCAGATATTCCTGGATCTGGCCTTTCTCATTATTGCCTTCCTCGTTGATGGGGATGCGGATCTGCCCGCACGGCGATGTCATGGCTTTGGACTTGACGCCGGTCACCATGCCTTCTATGTCGAAGTAGCGGATTTCCCGAAAGTTGAAGAAGCGCTGGTAGAACTCGGCCCATTCTTCCATGCGGCCGCGATGCACGTTGTGCGTCAAGTGATCGATACTGGCAAGCCCTGCACCCGCGTGCTGGATATCCTGGCTGCCCTTGCTGGTGTCTATCGATTCGAAGTCGACGTCGTAGATATCGATATCGCCTATGCCCCCGGTGTTGCCATTCTTGCCGCGCCAGCGATCAACGAAGTAAATCAGCGAATCGCCGATTCCCTTGATGGCAGGGATGTTCAGCTCCATGGGACCGCTTTTGCCGTCGAATCCCCACGCACCCAACTCCAGTGCGCGACGGTATGCCGCCGCGGCGTTATCCACCCTGAAAGCAATGGCGCAAATAGAGGGGCCGTGCTGGCGGGCGAAGCGTTGAGCGAAGGAGTCGGGTTCGGCGTTGACGATAAAGTTAATGCCGCCCTGACGATAAAGCAGGACGTTCTTGTGACGATGGCGCGCAATTGCCTTGAAGCCTAGCGTTTCGAAAACTTTGCCGAGTGCAGCGGGGTCGGGGGCTGCGTATTCGACAAACTCGAATCCGGCAGTACCCATCGGGTTGTCCCAGGGTTGGAAAGGCGTGCTCATAAGGGCTCCATGCTCGGGGCGCACCATGCGCCGCAATATTCATTGCTACCCGTAGATTGTAGGGATATAGGCGGGGCAATTAATGCCAAAAATTGCTTAGAAATTATTTCGTTAAGCAATAAAATGCCTTTTATTGGATTTATAAGGCATAAGATGGCTGAGATTGAACTTGATCGAACCGACCGGCGGATTCTTGAAGAATTGCAGCGCGATGGACGCTTGACCAATCAGGAGCTCGCGGAGCGCGTCGCTTTGTCGCCTAGCCCTTGCCTACGCAGGGTGCGGCGACTGGAAGAGCGGGGCGTGATCCGCAAGTACGTCGCCTTGCTTGATCCCGACAAAGTCGGTCTGGGCTTGTTGGCCTATGTCAGCGTGCGTCTGCAGAAACATGTGAATGGGGGGCATGCCCCCATAGAGGAATTCGCGCGTGATGTGCAGCAGTGGTCCGAAGTCGTGGCTTGTTATGCGATGACAGGCGATATGGACTATCTGCTACGGGTGCAGGTGCGCGACTTGGCGCATTTTTCCCAGTTTTCTATGGACACCATCATGAAACACCCGGCTGTGGTGGACATGCGCTCAAGCTTTGCTCTGCGCAAAATCAAGGAAGCGACGGTGATGGTGGTGTAGACCGGCAGCTCTGGGCCGTGACGCCTGGACGACCCAGTCGGCGCGGGGCCCATCTACATGGCTCTGGCTTGCGCTGCCGGTGACAAGGGCTGCTCGATCAGCCTGGGTCGCCCGCCACTTTAAGCAGTAGCTTGCCGATATGTTCGCCTTGCTCCATATCGCGGTGGGCAATGTGGGCCTGCGCCAGTGGGTAGACCTTGCTGATGACGGGGCGAATCTTGCTGCCCACCATGGGCCAGACTACGGTTTTCAATGCCTGGGCGACCTTGGCCTTTTTTTCGTGTGGCAGGGGACGCATCATGGATCCCGTGACCCGTGCTTCTTTTTGCATAACCGCGCGCAGCGACAACTGGGGCAGAGCGCCCGAGCCTGCCGACAGGTGAACGATGCGTCCACCGTAGGCCAGGGCCGCCAGGTTCTGGTCCATATGGCGCCCGCCCGACATGTCCAGGATGACGTCGGCGCTCAATCCTTCGCGCGCCATGATCTCGGCAAAGGGATCGGTTTTGTAGTTGAATGCGCGTGCCGCGCCGAGCGAGCGGGCGTAAGCGACTTTCTCGGGGCTACCGCTAGTGGCGTATACGACGTGGCCCAAAGCGTGCAGCAACTGGATGGCGAATACGCCTATGCCACTGGTCGCGCCGTGGATGAGGGCGGTTTCCCCTGATTGCATTGCGGCAACCGAGAAAAAGTTATACCAAACCGTGAAGGCGGCTTCCGGGAGGCAAGCCGCTTGTTGCAGGGTCAAGTCTTGCGGGATGGGAAGCACCTGCGTGCGATGGGCGCTGACATATTGGGCGTAGCCGCCACCATTCACCAGTGCGCATACGGGTGTGCCGACGGTGAGATCGCGCACCGAACTGCCGACGGCATGAACGTAACCGGATACTTCCAGCCCGGGAATATCCGATTCGTGTGTATTCGGCCCTCGCGAACGCTGACCGCAATCGTGCCGATTGACGCCCGCCCAATGTATATGGATAACGATCTCGTCCGGAGCTGGCTCAGGAATGTCGCGCCGAGCGCTCACGAGAACTTCGGGGCCGCCGGCGCGGTCTATGATTATCGTATCTTGAAGCATGGGGCTGGTGCTCCTGGGTGGTGAGGGGCTGGTGAATCAAGAGTGCATTGTGCTGTCAGTCTAGCAAGCTCTGCGCCACTACATTGCAAAGCGCCTGCCCAACCGCATTTGCCGCCTGCGGTGTACGCTATTCGTGGATGTACGCTATTCGTTTAGGCCGCGTTGAGCCCCGGTGGGTATTAGTCCAAGGAAGAGGCCTAGTAAAATGCCAGAAACAAGTAAATTTCATGCTTTCCAGCGCAAGACGGCCCCTTGAGTTGACATCCGATTCCGACTACTTCATAATTTGAGGTTCCCCGGCGGAGGGGTGCCCGAGTGGTTAAAGGGGGCAGACTGTAAATCTGTTGGCCTTGCGCCTACATTGGTTCGAATCCAATCCCCTCCACCAGTTTTGTTGTATCTGCCTGTTTTCGGGAAGGCGTGGCGGGCTTGTTGCTTGTCATGTTTTTGTTCGAGGCTTTGGCTCGGTGGATGGAAGTTGCGTCCTGGGGGCGAAGGTGCCGGAGGTTTCGGTTGCATGCAGGGCGGTCAGGGGAGCCGTGAGTAGTTGGTGGTAACTAGGCGGGTGTAGCTCAATGGTAGAGCAGAAGCCTTCCAAGCTTACGACGAGGGTTCGATTCCCTTCACCCGCTCCAGAGTTTGAAGTGACTTGCTTGCCGGTTTTCTGTGGAATACCAGGTCGAGCGGCTTCGGTAGTGTAGTGGTTTGTGTTACCAGATTCGCCCATGTGGCTCAGTGGTAGAGCACTCCCTTGGTAAGGGAGAGGTCACGCGT
>JBEBXA010000108.1:0-13186 GCA_040391825.1 Pigmentiphaga sp. | reverse complement strand
AAAGGATGCGTGCCCGTTTTGCCGAGTGGAATGCTTCGATGGGAGCCATCCCGGCAGAAGCGCGCAGCGAGAACGTCTATACCTTGGCGGACATGCCTGCACGCTGATCAAGGCGTAAGTTCGGGGTGCATTTGAAGCGTTCGCCACCGGCAGCTTCGAGCGGGCCCGGCGCGGAGCATCAAGAAGATGTTCCGCGCCGGGCTCGCTCACTTTAAGTGGCGTTGACGAAACCGATGGATTTAACGATGGGTTGCCATCGTTCAAAGTCACGTTTCAGCAAGGCAGCCAGCTCGGCGGGTGTGGATGACATGGCGTCGATACCACCGCCCGCCAGCGTCTTGATTACAGCAGGGCTCGCGATGGAGGTCCGCAACGCGGCATTGGCGCTTTCGATAAGTTCGGCGGGTGTGCCGCTGGGCATGAATATGCCCAGCCATTCGTCGAACTGTATATCGGGATAGCCTTGCTCGGCATAGGTTGCGACCGTGGGCGCGAAACGCGACCGGCGCTGTCCCGAGCTTGCAAGTAGCCGACACCTACCGCTCTTGATATGTTCGACGAACCCTCCGACTGGTCCGGATGCAGCAGCTATCTGGCCACCTATCATGTCCAGGATGGCGGGTTGAGTGCCGCGATAAGGGACGTGAACCAAGTCGATACCGCCCGCGCGTCCCGCCAGTACGCCGACAAAATGGGGGATGGAGCCCGCGGCGGGGGAAGCAAAGCTTGCTTTATCCGGATTTTTCTTGCACCAGGCGTAGAAATCAGCCATGGAAAGCACCGACGCCGGCACCATGGGGCCAACACCGAAGCCGAATTCGAAGCTGCCCACTTTGGTAACCGGCATCAGATCCTTAAACGGATCGTAGGGCAGGCTTGGGTAGGTATGCGGATAGACCGTTAGCATTGAGGCCGGCGTGACCACACATGAAGCGCCGTCGGCGGGTTTGCCCCGCATGGCGCTGATTGCCAGTTGGCCGCCGGCTCCGGTGCGGTTCTCTACTATTGCGTTGGCGGCATAGCCGCTCATGCCCGCGGCGACAGCACGGGCCGAAGTGTCGGAAACCCCGCCCGGTGCGATGCCGACATATACCCTTAGGGATTCGACTGAGCGCTGCGTCTGTCCAATAAGGGGCATGCCGTAGCTGGCGCAAGCCCCGAGGGTGAATGCTTTCAGCAGGCTGCGTCGATGTAGATGAATCATGTCTTGTCTCCCGACTGAGCTGGAGGCGGCGCGGGACGACTCCGTACGCGCCGACGTTCGCTGGTCATGAGTTTTTCAAATCAAGCTGCGGCTAATGCCCGATCAAGGAAGTCCAGGCGATCCTGGCCCCAAAACGACTCTCCGCGATATTCATACCAGGGGGCGCCGAAGACCTGAAGTTCGATGGCGTCTTGGGTATTGCGCTCATAAAGCGCAAGCGCTTCAGCGCTGGTGCGACTGGTATAGAGGGTTCTGCCGTCCAGGCTGCACTCATTAGCGATTGCGATCAGGGTATCTGCGGTGGATATGTCGCGTTCTTGCGCCCACACCGCGCGCAGCACGGCGCCGGTCAAAGTCAGCGCGGCATCGTTGCCGTGTTGCACGATGGTTGCCGCAATCATTTTTGCGGCTTCCGATTCATCCATGGGGAAATGCTTGGGTTGAAGAACCAGCGGCAGACCGAGATAGGTCGACCAGCGCTGCAGTTCGACCAGACGGTACGCCTGTCGTTGCGGAGGGCGTTGTTTCAGTTGCAGGCCGCCCGAGATCGGGAAAATGCTCTCGCCCAGGGCAAAAGGCCTGGGTTCTATCGTTGCGCCATGTTTTTTGGCAATTGCCAGTAGGCGCTCATGGCCCAGATAAGTCCATGGAGATCTGGGTGCAAGATAATATCGAATCGTTTTCATGGGACGTGCAGCCTTGTCGATAAAGCCAATCTGCCAGCGTTTGCTGGCGCTACGGTCAACGGCGGGCCCAGTCTTCGGCAATCTATGTTCTGATGCCGATTGGGCCGTAATTTGATAATGCAAGCGCTTGCATTGAGCGTAGGATTCTATATGGAAAATGTCAAGAAAAGATCAAGCCGCACCGTTTGGCATTCGCAGTACCCGACAAATAAACGGATACGCCGGTTTGGATCATGCCTCGCACTCGCTCTTTGTTCATGACGCCGCCTGTGTCTAAAGAGAGCGAACGCCGTGTCGTTTCGTTGGCTGATGTGGCCGAGCTGGCGGGAGTCTCCACTGGAACGGTGTCGCGGGCTTTGTCCAAACCGGACATGATCAGTGATGCAACGCGGACGCGTGTGATCGATGCTGTAGAGCGGCTCGGGTATGTGGCCAATGGTGCAGCGCGCGCACTTGCCATGCGCCGCACCATGACGGTAGGTGCGATCGTGCCGCGCTTCGGCAGTTCGTCGTTTCCGACCTTGGTTCAGGCGCTTGAGGCCAAGCTGGCCTCGGCGGGCTATACCTTGCTGCTTTCCGCGCCCGGTCCCGGGCAGACTTATTCGACAACCGTCCTGCGCGTGATGCTCGAACGCGGTGTCGATGCCATTGCTCTGCTTGGCGCCGAACAGCCGCAGGCAATTTTCACTATGCTTGCGGCTCATTCCACGCCCTATGTGTTGATGTGGGCACCGCCCGAAGCCTCTGCCCATTGCGTCGGCTTCGATGAACCCACTGCGTCGGCGCTTGTTGTCGAGCATCTTTTCGGCCTGGGCCATCGGCGCATCGGCTATATAGGCGCGCCTGTTATCAGCAGCGAGCGCGCGCGCCGCCGTTTACACGATTTGACGCGTGCCGTTGCGCAGCGAGGCATGACTTTGTGCGACGGCGCCGTCTTGGAAGCCGAACACGGTTTCCAGGAAGGTTATGAGGCGATGCAGGCCATTCTGGGCAGCAAGGCGAAACTCACTGCCGTTGTCTGTGGTAGCGACTACCTGGCGGCCGGCGCGCTTTCCGCTTTGGACCAGGCTGGCGTGAAAGTGCCGCAACAGCTGTCGTTGATGAGCTTCAATGACAATGCCTTTGCGCCATTTTTGCATCCTCCTCTGACTACGGTGTATTTACCTATCGAGGAAATTGGCGAACGCACGGCTGAGCTTCTGATCGCGCGATTGCGGGGTGAATCGCTGCCGGAGCAGGGTGCATTGCCGGTGCAACTACGTGAGCGTTCCAGTACGGGCCCTGCTCATTCCTAATGCCGGAATTGTGGAGAATGAATGGAAAAGGATGGACAGGGTTCGCAAACAGTAGCGCGGGCGGTGGAGTTGTTGCGTTTGGTGTCCAGCAGTAGCCGAAATGGCGTGCGTTTGAACGACTTGGCGCAAGTCGCAAAACTCAGCAAACCTACCGCCCACCGCCTGCTCAAGGAATTGCTTAACTGTGGCTTGCTGATGCGTTCGCCGGATAAACGTTACTACCTTGGCCAGTTCGCCTACGAGCTCGGGCTATCGGCGGGAAGTCATTTCCATCTGCGCGAAATGTGCGCGCCCTACGTTAACCGCATCGCCCAGAAAACGGGCGACACCGTGTTCCTTGTGGTCCGCAGCATGGCCGATTCGTTTTGCCTCGATCGCCAAACTGGCGCTTATCCGGTCAAAGTGTTTTCGGTAGAGATCGGCAATCGTCAGCCCTTGGGGGTTGGGGCGGGAGGCTTGGCGCTGTTGAGTTGGTTGAGCGAGCCAGAGCAGGCGGCGGTGCTCGCCCGCAATGCTTCGCAACTAGGCAACTATGGAGGCCTGAGCGTCGAGCGCTTGCACAGCTTGATAGCAAACACACGCGAGTCGGGCTATTCGTCGATTGCCGATCATGCCATTGCTGGTGTGACTGGAGTGGGCATGCCCGTGTTCGATCGTACGGCAACCCCCTTGCTCGCGATTAGTGTTACGTCGATATCGGGGCGCATGACGCCCGAACACCAAGCAGACGTACTTCGTACGCTAAGTCAGGAATGCGCTGCCTTGCAAAATCTATTGAATAACACCGCGCCCGCCCTGCGAAAATAATCTCGATTTACACCGCTTCGCCAGACGAAGTAAGTTGGTACGATTGGCGCAACGCCTTTTTATCCGGTTTTCCCAAACCGGTAAGTGGTATGGCTTCGACGAAATCCACCGACTTGGGGGCGTAGACAGCCCCTTTACGCGCGCGTACGAAATCTATCAGGGTCTGCGCGAGCAGAGAGTCGCTGCGTCGCACGACGATCGCTTTGACGGCCTCTCCCCACTTGCTATCCGGAACTCCGATCACTACTGACGTTTGCACATCGGGGTGGTCAGACAAGACGTCCTCGATTTCTTTCGGGTAGATATTGAAGCCACCCGAGATGATCATGTCCTTTTGCCGGTCGACGATATGGAAATAGCCGTGCGGGTCTTGGCGAGCGAGGTCCCCGGTATGCAGCCACCCGTCTTTGATCGTAGCGGCTGTCTGTTGTGCAGCTTTGTGGTAACCGCTCATCACTAGTGCGCCCCGCACGCAGATTTCGCCGACTTCGCCCTGCGGCACGGCTTTATTGCAGCTATCCAGCAAGCGAACGTCGAGCCCGGGGAAGGGACGCCCCGCGGACGTCAAACGTTCGTCATCGACGCGTGCGTGGTCCGCTTGATCAAGCAGAAGAATGGTGTTGGGCGCTTCGGTCTGCCCATAGGTTTGCACCAAGGCGCGGCCAAAGACACCACAGGCCTCGCGGATGCGGATGGGCGATATCGGCGCTGCGCCATAGATCAGTGCTTGCATACTGGCAAGATCGGTCTGTGCTGTTTTGGGATGATCCAGAAGCAGATAGAGCATTGTGGGAACGATGAAGGTCGTATTGATACGCTGAGTCTGAACGGCCTCCAGCCAGCGCTCGGCATCGAAACCGCGCTGCAGGTATATCGTGCCCCCACGCGCCAAGGTGGGATAAACCAGCGAGCCGGCCCCGTGCGATAGAGGGGCCGAACAAAGGCAGCGCACCCCATCGGGCCAGTGCAGGCCGGCCAGCCATAGTTGCGCATTGGCGTGCATGGCGCGGTTGCTGAGCATGACCCCTTTTGCCTTGCCGGTGGTGCCGCCGGTATAGGCTAGACGAATGATGTCATCCTTGGCACCACGAACTTGCAGTGCCCGCGCCGTGAACCTTTCGGCATACTGCCAAAAGCAGTCGGCGGAATCTGCGTCATCATGCGAGCGCCAGTGCCGGACATGCGTGCATTGCTCTTGCAACCATGCGCGTCGCTCGGTGTAGGCGTGCTCGGATATGACCAGGCGTGCCTGGCAATGATCCAGAATGGCAGCGTGGTCGGTGGGCCCCGCCATACTATGCAGGGTGACCGAACAAAAGCCGCCGATGTAAGCCGCGGCCATGATGCAGAACATATCAATGCGGTTGCCCGAAAGCTGTGCCACCACATCGCCTCGCTCCAGGCCTAGCGACTCGATGGCTTGGATGGCCTGACTGATGCGTGCACCCAGGTCGCGATAGTTGATGCTGGAGTAGCCGTCGACAAAAGCAATGCGATCGGGCCAGCTTGCGATCGCCTCGACGATGAGGTCTCCCAGTCGTTCATGTGTAAGAACTACCAGGGGTGCGAGCGGCGGCGATGTCTTGCTCACGGTTTTTCCAGGATAGTGACGGCTGCGACGGCTTCTTCTCCATCGTAAAAGCCACCGCCGTTTTCCGCGGCAGCCAAGCGGGCGTCTGGTACCTGGCGTGCGCCGGCTTCTCCGCGCAATTGCATGACCAATTCGTGTAGCTGGATCACCCCCGTAGCCGCTATCGGGTGGCCTTTGGAAATCAGTCCGCCCGATGGGTTGACGGGTATGCGTCCGCCTATCGTGGTGGCGCCGGTTTCGGCCAGTCTGGCTCCAGCGCCGATCTCGCACAAACCGAGGTTTTCGATATGGCGAATTTCGGCAAAGGCAGACGCGTCGTGCACCTCGGCCACATCGATATCCGAGGGGGCGACACCCGCCTGTTCATACGCCTTGCGCGCGGCGATTCTGCCTATATGGTTGTCGAGGTCATCGGGGGCGCGTTGCATACCGCTGGCGAGGGCGGTGGCGCGTATCCGGACGGCGCGTGCGTGGTCGAAGCGTGCAAGCGCAGCGGAGGAACACAAGACGAGTGCGCCGGCCCCATCGCTGATGGGCGCGCACATGGCCCGGGTCAAGGGCCAGCTCACGAGACGGTCGGCCAGTACCTCATCAACACTCATCGCAAGTTGGTATTGCGCTAGCGGGTTGAACTGGGAATGCCGATGATTTTTCGATGCGACTATCGCCAGTTGTCGCTGGCTTGCGCCAAACATCTGCATATAGTGGCGGGCCATGGCCGCGTAGCTGTCCATGAAAATGCTGCGTTCGGCGACGATCTGCGCCTCGGCAGGTATGGGTAACGCTTGTGCCAAGGTTTGCTGGCGTTCGAGCTGTTCGAGCGCAATTTCGCGATCCATTCCGCCCCAGAAGGCTTCGAACATTTGCTCGCGCTTTTCGGGGAAGAACATTTTCTCGGCGCCCACTACCAGCGCCACATCGCACACGCCCGCCCGCAACGAGGCCCACGCCTGGTTCACGCCGGTAGACGAACTGGCGCAGGCGTTATCGCAATTGATGATGGGAATGCTCTCTACCCCCATTGCCCGTAACGCGCATTGGCCGCGAATGCCGTATTGGCCTTCCAGCACGCCTTGCCGCGTATTCGAGAACCAAGCTGATTCGATGGCGGAAAGAAGGCAACCGGCGTCAGTCAGTGCAGCATTGACTGCAGATTGCGTGAGTTGTTTGACGGACAGCTGGGGATGCTTGCCTAAACGCGTCATGCCGATGCCAACGATGTAGACATCATTCAAGAGAGTTCTCCTTGAGCATGGTCGTGCCTGCTGAGGTTCATCTTTGTCTTAGGGGCGGCAGTGCGGAGCGTGCTGTCAATCTTGATGCACACCGCTTATTTCTTTAAGCTGCACGCGCCGCGTGTTGGGGCTTACCTCCAATTATGGTGAGTTCAATAGGGTTTTATGGCGAAGAATTCCGAATGCCGGAATAAAGGGGAATTAATGAATGGGCCCGGCGATGCGACAGCCAACGCCTGAGTCGCCAGGCTGGCGCATGTATTTCTTGAACATTCGTCTTTATCTTCCCGTTACGCGGAAGGTTTACCTAATCGGCGCAAGCTTGCACGGCTTCGCTCAGTGGCAGGCACGTCAATCTCGCGCCCAGCGAATACGACTCCGTAATCCCGTATCGCTGCTTCGCGCGATACGTATCCCTGGCGCAGATCCCATTCGAGCGCCGATAACTCGCGTTCGAGCGGATCTCCCCAGCCGCCGCCGCCGTTGTTGGTGGCAATCACTCGTGTCCCCGCCGGCACCTGTACAGCTACGCGAGTGCCGCTAATGGGTTTCGTTTCACCAGGCGGGAAAATTTCGCCGTGACCGGGCATGCCGTCTTTGCCGCCGAACAGACCCCAGGGAGGAAACTTGCTGCGGTCGAAATCCAGCGTGGCGGTGGCTGGCTGCGGAGTCACTACTTCCATGCGAGTGCCCAGGCCTCCACGCCAGCGTCCGGCGCCGCCCGAATCGGGCACCAGCTCGAAGCGCTTGACGACACCCAAACCTTCGCTTTCTTCTACCTCGATCGGCACGCGGCGGCAATCGCCGTGCGTGGTAGTGTGCAGGGCGGATTGGCCGTCGCTGCCCCAATGGGCGCCCCAGCCGCCCAGAGTGTTGCCGCCACCCTGCCAGAAGTTGCGGGTGCCCGGATAGCGCGCGCGTACCCGCCCGCGGCCATATTGCGCATTGTTTCCTGCGGGAATTTCGTTCGGTATGGCTTGCGAAAAAGCCTTAAGGATCACGTCGATAATGGTCTTGATGGGCGTCGACCATAGTCCCATGGCGGCGTCTTCGGATGCGCTCACCAGCGTGCCGGGTTTCATTGCGATCTTCAATGGCCGGAATTCGCCTTCATTGGGTAGCAGAAATGGCGAGACCGCTCCCTTGAATGCGACCTTGGCGGCGCTTTCTCCGCCACCTGTCGCGCCCGAGTTCAGTGGCCCGGCCACTTGCGGGGGCATGTCGGTCAGGTCCACAGTGACGCTTTCATCCTCGACCACGACCGTTACGCGGATGGGGACGGGGTCGTCGGTGATGCCATCGCCGTCAAGAAAGGATTCGGCGTAATAGCTACCGTTGGGAATCTGACGAATGCGCTGCCGCACATAGCGTTCGGACTGGTCCCAGCATTCATGGATGGCAGCTTCTACTTGGTCCCAGCCGTAGCGGTTCACCAGTTCTTCGAAGCGCCGCTTGGCCAGGCGGCAGCCAGCGATCTGGGCTTCCAGGTCGCCGAACGTTTCGTCGGACTTGCGGGTGTTATAGCGGATGATGCGTTCAAGCTCGATATCAAGCTTGCCGTTCTTGTAGATCTTGGCATTGCGAAACTGAATGCCCTCTTGATAAATTTCGGTCGCGGGACGGGCCTGGAAACCGCCGCCGATATCCGGCCAGTGTGTGCGCAAGGCGGCGAAGGCGATGATCTTGTTTTGATCGAAGATGGGCGTGTACATCACTACATTGTTCAGGTGCTGCCCGCATACGCCTGCATGGTTGTTGATCAGGTAGTCGCCTTCGTTGATATCTTCCCCCCACATGGCGACACCGTCGAGCACCGGCGTGCCCAAGTCGGCAACGAACGACGGAATGCTGCCGCGGCCCTGGGCGATGGTTTCGCCCTTTGCCGTGACCAGGCCGACGCTGTAGTCCTTGAACTCGCGGATGATGGTAGAGAATGCGGTGCGTGTCAGGTTGGCTTCGGTTTCGTCCATCATCGCCACGAGCGAATAACGAATGACTTCGAGTGTGATCGGGTCGACGCGCGGCGCTATCGTTTCGGGGCGCGGCTTGAGCATGGCAGTCATGATGGATTTCCTGAGGGTTTGGCAACGATGTGGTTGCCGAATCTGCCGATCTGGGGGATTTCGAATTCGATGTGGTCGCCGGGCTTGAGAAACCACGCGCCGTCTTTTCTTTCTATGGCCGTGCCTTCGCAGGTGCCGGAGGCGAACAGATCGCCCGGATAGATGGTCTGGTCTTTCGAGTAATACTCGATGATGCGGCTGAAGTCGTAGATCATATCGGCGGTGCTGCCGTCCTGGCGCAACTCGCCGTTGACCCAGGTGCGGATCTCCACATTGTGCGGATCGCCCAGTTCGTCGGCTGTGACGATCCATGGCCCCATGGCCGCCGCGCAGTCGAAGTTCTTGTGGTGGCGCACCCAGTTCATGTCTTCCAGGTCGCTGTTTTGGTCGCGCGCGCTGTAGTCGCAAAACACTGTGTAGCCGAAAGCATGATTCATGGCCTGATCGGCGGCGATGTCTTTTCCCCGCGTGCCGAAGATCAAGGCAATTTCCACCTCGTAGTCCAATTTTCGGGTGCGCTCAGGATAAATCACCGACGTTTGCGGCCCGACGACAGTGTCGGCAAACTTGATGAAGCCGGCTGGGCGCTTTGGGAGCTGCGCGCTGGCAGGCATTTGAGGGCGATCATCACCTGCCGCAGCACGTTCGGCGTTAGCTTTGAGCGCAGCCTTGCTATGGCCAGAGAAATTTCGCCCCATGCAAATCAGTTTGGAGGCGAGGCTGGGCAAGGGTGCCAACAACGGTGTGTCGGCCAACACGAAGACCAATTGTTCGCCCTGTGGGCCGCTTGGCACCCCTGGCATGGTAGCGATGAAGTCAAGGGCTTCATAGGCGGCGGCAAGTGCGGGCTTGCCGGCTTGGATGAAGTCTAGAAGCGTGAAGGGAACTTGCTTAGCCGCCAGTTCGGCAAAGCCTGGCTCCCCCGATTTCCAGAGCAGGACGGCACGCGCCAGGTTCAGATCAATAAGATTTTTATCCACTACCGCGGCGATACGATCGTTCCCGTACTTAGCGATTTTCATAGCTGCTCCTTGTCGCCTCCGTTCATGGATTCCACTTCAGCTCCAGCACGTCGTCATCCAGCAAGACCAGGTGCCATCCCTCGGGAACGTGAGTCGTAGTGGCATGATCTTCGATAAGGCAGGGACCCGGATAGGTCGTGCCCAGTGTCATGCCGCCGCGACGGTGCACCGCATAGGTCTGGAAGCCTCCAGCCTTAATGGCGTACACCTGTCGCGTGGTAGAGGCTTCGTGTGCGCGGGCAACCGGCGCTACGCCGGTATCGATTTCTTCGCCCAACGGGGCCTGGCAACTGACGCGCAAGGACACGATCTGGACCGGGATCGGGCTGACGTGGCCGTAGCGTTCGGCATAGGTCTCATCGAAGTTGCGCTTGAGGGCGGCGGGGCTCAGGTCGCCCAATAGACGCACCTTCACGGTCTGGTCTTGGCCGCGATAGCGCATTTCGGCATAACTTTCAAAACGCAGCGTATGCTGCGGGCCGAGCTTCTCCGCCACGGTGTTTGCCAGTCCGTCCTCAAGGGCACGCAAGGCTTCGGCAAGGCCGGGAACCGTGTCGCCATCTTCCGGCAAGTCGCTGGTCCAGGTGCGCGAAGCGTCGTAGCGGGCATCGGCGTACAGCATGCCGACCGCGGAGAAATGCGCCGGCATGCTGGGGATCAATAAAGTCGCGATGCCCAGTTCCTCGGCTAGTTCTGCGGCGTGTAGAGGGCCGTTGCCGCCGCAGGCTACAAGAGTGAAATCGCGCGGGTCTTTGCCACGTTCGATCGATACGCGGCGCAGCGCGCCCGACATCGTTACATTGGCGATTTGGATGATCCCTGCTGCCATCGTGTGTGCATCGTGGTAGCCCAGTTTCGAGCCTAGCCGTTTCAGTGCGCGCAGCGATAAGTCGCCATCGATTTTCATCTCGCCGCCCAGGAAGCGCGCAGGGTCCAGCCGGCCGAGTGCGATATTGGCATCGGTTACGGTCGCTTGCTCGTTGCCTAGGCCGTAGGCCGCCGGGCCCGGGTAGGCGCCCGCGCTTTTGGGGCCGATACGCAGCGCGCCGAGCTCATCAAGCCAGGCGATGCTGCCGCCGCCGGCACCCACCTCTACCATGTCTACGACCGATGTTTGCAAGGGGTAGCCATGCTCGAATCCGTCGACGTAGTAAAGCGAATCGAAGCTGACCACGCCGTCTTGGATCAGGGCGCTCTTGGCTGTGGTGCCGCCCATGTCGAAAGTGATCAGGTTGCGCTTACCCAGCCTTTCGCCCAGTTTGATCGCTCCGGCAATGCCGCCGACCGGACCGGACTCCATCAAGAGCACAGGCAGTTTTTTTACCGTGGCTGCATCCGCGACACCGCCATTGGACTCCATCAAGAAAAACTTGCCCTTGAACCCGCTTTCGCTAAGTAAGGTTTCGAGCTTTCCCAGATAGCTGCTGACCTTGGGCCCGACGAAAGCGTTGAGCACGACAGTGGACGTGCGTTCGTATTCACGGTATTCCTGAGACAAGGTGTGCGATGCGGTGACGAAACAGTCCGAGTGGCGCGAGGCGATATCGGCGGCCTGGCGTTCGTGTGCGGGATTCTTGTACGAGTGCAGGAAACAAATCGCAATTGATTCGGCGCCTTTGCGTTTGGCTTCTTCCAGAACTTGCAGCAGTTGCGCTTCGTCAAGCGAATGAATCGGCTTACCGTCCGCCCCCATTCGTTCTGGCACTTCGAAGCGGAATTCCCGAGGGACGAAGGGCTCGTGCCGCTTGAACAGGTAATTGAAGGATTCTGTCCGGTTGCCGCGACCGATCTCCAGTACGTCGCGAAATCCTTCGGTGGTGATCAGCGCCGTCTGTGCGCCTTTTTTTTCCAGGCAGGCATTGATGACGAGCGTCGTGCCATGCACGAAAACCTCGAACTCCTCAGGCAAGCGATCCAGCTTGGCCAGGCAGTCGCGAATCCCGCGAGTCGGGTCGTCGGGGGTCGTGGAAGCTTTGGCGGACCAGCGTTCACCGGTGAGCCGATCAACGGCGGCGAGGTCGGTAAAGGTACCGCCGATATCGACGGCGACTCGCAGCGATGGCTGCGCGACAGGTTCGGACATATGGCTCATTAGGTGTAGTGCTCTCTTTAGTCGATCTTGAGGTCGAGGTCTTTCATGCGCGCAAGATAGTTTTTGCGCGAGGCCTCCAGTTGTGCCGCCAATTCGGCGCCGCGATAGGGATACTCTTCCATGCCGTTGGCGTTGATGAATTGCTCAATGAAGGTGGGGGAAGATACGATCTTGTTGGTGTCATCGGCCAACTTGTCGACTACGTTCTTTGGTGTGCCAGCAGGCAAATAGAACGAGAAAACACCACCCGGGCGGTCGAAGGAGTAGCCCAGCTCGGTCAGGGTTGGTATGTCGGGCAACAGACCGGACCGTTTCTGGCCGGTATAGGCAAGTGCCTTGATTCGCCCCTGCTTGACCAGAGGCAAGGCGGTGCTGACCGTCGTCACAGCCAATTGGATTTGACCGGAGGCCAGCGCGACGATGACGTCATTGCCCCCCTTGTAGGGAATATGAGAAAAGTCCGCATCGACGCCCTTGGCAAAGGCCAGCGCGTCTAGGTGCGCAACGCTTCCCACACCCCAGCTACCGTAGTTGAGCGCGCCGGGCTTGGTGCGCGCCAGCGCAACCAGCTCTTTGACGTTGTTGGCGGGCACGCTGCTGTTGATCGCCACAACCGATTTGACTTGAGCCAGCCCTATCACCGGAATGAAATCCTTGATGGGATCGAATGGCAGGTTTTTCTGCAGCAGTGGCGCCGATTCCATATTGTTGGCGGTGCTGAGCAGGATCGTGTAGCCATTGGGCTCGGCTTTGGCGACCTGGTTGGCGGCAATGGTGCCGGTGGCGCCGGGACGGTTCTCGACGATGACGGTTTCCCCCCAAAGCTTGGTCAACTGCTCCGCCATGCTGCGCCCCAACAGATCTTGTACGCCGCCGGGAGGAACACCGATGACGATGCGCACCAGGCGGTTAGGGTAGGAAGGCTGTTGCGCCAGAACCGGCATCGCCGGCGCCGCTGCGATCAGTGCGAGCAATATCCTGCGGTAGTTCATCGTTGTCTCCTTGTCCATGGGTATGGAATCTGCTCATTGGTTCATGGCGTGTCAGATCGGCTCAGACGCTTATTGGCGCAGCTAGCCCTCCGGCGTTTTTTTGGCGCCAAGCTTCCTGTGAGGGCCGATCATCGACCAATTCATTGCTTGATTCAATCCTGTCTTTTGGGAATAATTGTTCCACCCACGGCACAATAAA
>JBEBXA010000107.1:0-13383 GCA_040391825.1 Pigmentiphaga sp. | reverse complement strand
CGTGAAAGCGAAAGTAGAAAATTGCGAAGTTTAGCCAACATGATATTTACCGCTTGCGCCCCCTGCATTAACAATGGTGACTAGCTTGCAGGCCACCCCAATATTGTTGCCAGGGGGGCGGGCAACTTCAATACCACGTTCGCGGTATTGCAAGGCGCCGAAAGCCCTAGTGCTGGTAACTTCGAGAACCGAAAATCCTACCATTTTACAAACCGCCACTTCGCCCCGCTGCTTGCCGATTTTGCATCTGTTTGTGTGTAAACCGCTGTGGGCAAAACCCTCGGCCATAGCGGGCGGCGTGTTCATGTCAACTATTGAGGCTGGTGGCTAAACGGTTTACGCATCGGGTAGCCAGTATTTCTTCGTCGGCTTCCACCATCAAGCGCAGCTTGGGTTCGGTGCCCGATGGGCGTATCAATACTCGACCCCGTCCTTGCAGGGTGGCGGTCACCTCGCGGTACGCTTCAGCAAGGCCAGTATGCGTATCCCATTGAACGCCGGTCTGTAGTTGAACGTTGACCAGTTTTTGCGGCAATAGCTGCAGTTCTTCGGTTAATTGCGCTAGGGTTTTGCCGTTGCGACGCATGGCGGTAAGTACCTGCAGGGCGGCAATGATGCCGTCGCCGGTGCTGTGTTGGTTTAAACACAGCAAGTGGCCTGAGCTTTCCCCACCGTAATGCCAGCCGCGTTCATGCAATGCCGCCATTACGTTTTTGTCGCCGACCGCGGTCCGCACGAAGGGTATGCCCAGTTCGGCCATACGCCGTTCGAAGGCGAAGTTGGTCATCACCGTGCCGGCCACGCCCGCCACCGGGCCTTGGGCATGTCGGTCGCGCACGATGGCATACAGCAGTTCGTCGCCGTTGTAGATGCGGCCGTTGCCATCCACCATTTGAAGGCGGTCGGCGTCGCCATCCAGGGCAATACCCAGGTCGGCGCTGTGTTCCCTTACCTTGCGGGCCAGGATGCTGGGGTGGGTTGCGCCCACCTGTTCGTTGATGTTGAAGCCGTCGGGCGCGCACCCTATTTTGATGACCTCGGCGCCGAGTTCCTGGAATACATCGGGTGCGCACTGATAAGCGGCGCCGTGGGCGGCATCCACAACAATTTTCAGGCCGATCAAGTCCTGCTTGTTGGAAAAGGTCGCTTTGCAGAATTCAATATAACGGCCGGCGGCATCGTCCAGGCGCTTGACGCGGCCCAGGCCTTCGGATGGGGCGCAGCCCATGGTTTGGGCTAGCGCAGCCTCGATGGCTTGCTCGGTCGCTTCAGGCAATTTGTTGCCTTGCCCTGAAAAGAATTTGATGCCGTTGTCGTAAAAGGGGTTATGCGAGGCGCTGATGACGATGCCTGCGGTCAGGCGTAGCGCCCGTGTCAGGTAGGCCACGGCCGGCGTGGGAATGGGGCCGGCCAAGACCACGTCTACCCCGGCGGCGGAAAGGCCTGCTTCAAGCGCGGATTCCAGCATATAGCCGGAAATGCGTGTGTCTTTGCCTATCAAGACCGCGGGGCGGCTACTAACTGGGGCTGCCGCTGCCAATACGCGGCCCGCTGCATACCCCAAACTTAGGGCAAATGCCGGGTTGATGACCTCGCCGCCGACTTTGCCGCGTATGCCATCTGTGCCGAAGTATTTTTTTCTTGATGCCGACATCGTGTTCCGTTGTGGTTTTTTATAGGGTTTTTCAATTTCGGCAAAAATGAAAACCCCGCTGTAAGCACGCTGGCTAAATTAGCCAGGGTTTCCAGCACTGAGAACGCGATGGGGAAAGCAGGCCCCTCGACTATTTTTCATTTTGCCGAAGCATGTTCGGACTCTACGGGCAGCATAGAGCTTGGAATATGACACCCTGTGTGCGCTATGTAACAAAATATGTAACTTCTTCCTTTATGTGGGGTATTCCCTGCATATGGAAATGGCTCTTCCTGGGAAAGGCGAAATTTACATTCAGTTTCAAACGTTTGCTAAGTTTTTACATTCTACGGCTTTGTCGCGTGGAATTGTAAGTGTTTTTCTTACAGGCGTGGTTTGCGTATCACTAACCAGCTGGGAGTGCGAAAGCGCACGATGGCGGTGTACAGCCACGAATAAACGCACACAAACATGGCTAGAAAGCCGATCAGGGCCAGCGTGGTTGCCCAGAATACGGTGGCCGGCACGACTGCCAGCAGCGACAGCGTCCATAGGTAGGGCGAGGTCACCGCGTTGCGTCGGGTCAAGGCGCGGGCGTTTCGGCTGCCTACGGCCCAGCGTATGACCCGTTTGTAGATAAGCATATGCAAGTGCACACCATCGGGCATGCTGGGCGACATGCCTCGCAAAAATTTCTTGCGGTAGATCGAAAACATGGTTTCGAACACCGGATAGATAAAGAGCAGGGCTGGGTACCAGGCCGATACTTCCGGATTGCGTGCCACTAACAGTATGCCCAGTTCAGCCAGGATGAAACCGGTCACGTAGGCGCCACCATCCCCCAGAAAGATAAGGCCCAGGGGGTAATTCCACAGGAAAAATCCCGTCAGGGCACCTATCATGATCAAGGAGCCGCCCAGCACAAAAGGGTCTTGCACTTTGAAAGCAACGTAACCCATGGAGCCGAACATGGTGATGGCGACCACAGAAGCCAGGCCGTTGAAGCCATCAATGATGTTGATCGCGTTGACCATGGCCCCCACACAGACAATGGTGATGGGTATGGCCAGCAGGGGCAGTTGTAGCCAGGTATCGAACAGCGGGATATCTACGCGCACGACGATGGCGTCAAGTGCCAGACAGGCCAGTAAAGCGGACGCGAAGCTGCCCAGCAAGCGCGCGTGGGGGCTGATGTGCTTGGTAAGGTCTTCGGCCAGGCCTATGCCGAAGACGACGCCTGAACAGGCCAGCAGTAGCGCAAGCTGCTGCGCAAGCTTCGGGTCACGTAGCCATAGCGTGATCAAAGTCAGGCCAAACGCCAGCACGATGGCCAAGCCGCCAATGCGAGGCACAGGCCCGCTATGGAATTTTTGTACGCCTTCCAGATCACTGTCGGCGGCCACGTTATGTTGGCTGACAAAACGCACGATCAGTAGGGTGACAAGGAACGATGTGATGAAACTGATGATCAGATTAAGCATGGGATGGGCGAACGTCGACCGGTCTAAGGGGCGGCAGCCCCGATGCGGCATTATGATAGAGGCGGGGCTCGCGTGCATTGAGCCTTTGGCCTAATTTGTGATTATCTTGGCGCGACCGGGATATGGGGTGTTGAATTGTAGGAAAATCGTAACGATTGCGGTCGCAAAACCGGGCATGATAGATACGCTGGACTGAGTCACTCATATCTCATATCGCGGGTTTGTTCCGTAACCCGGAGGTTTCTTGTTGATTGCCCGTCAGCGAGAGTTGACCCGGGAGATAAGGGATAATCACCCTGACCGTTTATCTCACAACTAGTTAATCGTAAGCAGGAATAATTTTATTTTACCGGCCGCCCGTTTACGCGGGCCGCTGATTTGATTGGAAAGAGGAGACCTCTGTGGAGGCTACGGTAAATGCAGGTTCGGTCGACATCGCAGCGTCGGCATTCAAAGCCTATGACATCCGAGGCGTGGTGCCTTCACCGCTGAGCCCGGAGTTCGCGCGTAGACTGGGCGTAGCCTTGGCCGCCGAAGCGCATCGCGCCGGGGTCAAATCGGTGGTGGTGGGCCGTGATGGCCGCTTGAGCGGCCCTGATTTGGCTGATGCTTTGCAGGCAGGACTGTTGGCCAGCGGTATTGACGTGGTGGATATCGGCATGGTGCCCACGCCTCTGGTGTACTACGCGGCCAACGTAACGGGTACAGGGTCTGGCGTGGCGATTACCGGTAGCCACAATCCCCCGCAGTACAACGGTTTCAAGATGATGATGGCTGGCACCACGCTGTACGGAGAGGCCATCACCGGTTTGCGTGAACCTATGCTGCAGGCTGTTCCTGGGGCGAAGGCGGCGCAGCTCACTCCTGGTAAACGGTCTGAAGTTGATTTAGTGCCCGAATACCTCCAGCGCATCGTGGGCGATGTAAAGCTGGCCCGCCCGATGAAGATCGCCATCGATGCCGGCAACGGCGTAGCTGGCCCGGTCGCAGTGCGCTTATTCAAGGCATTGGGCTGTGAGGTAGTAGAGCTTTTCTGCGACGTCGATGGCACATTTCCCAACCACCACCCTGATCCGGCCGATCCGCATAATCTGGAAGATTTGGCGCGCTGCCTGGCCGAAACCGACTGCGAGCTGGGTCTGGCTTTTGACGGCGACGGCGATCGCCTGGGCGTAGTGACCAAGTCGGGACAGATTATCTGGCCCGACCGGCAGTTGATTTTGTATGCGCGAGATGTGCTTAGCCGCAATCCGGGTGCGCAGATTATCTACGACGTAAAGTGCAGCCGTTATGTGGCTCAGGAAGTGCTTGCGGCTGGCGGCCAGCCATTAATGTGGAAAACCGGTCATTCTTTGGTTAAGGCCAAGCTAAAGGAAACCGGCGCGCCGCTGGCTGGTGAAATGAGCGGCCATATTTTCTTCAAAGACCGTTGGTTTGGTTTTGACGATGGTTTATATACCGGTGCTCGTTTACTGGAGATTGTGTCGCGTTCTACAGACCCTTCAGCTGTTCTTGAAGCTTTGCCGCAGGCGAAATCCACCCCGGAATTAAAGCTGGAAACACGGGAAGGTGAGCAGTTTGAAGTGATCAAACGCTTGCAGGATCAAGGCGAGTTCAAGCTGGCTCGCGAGGTGATCACCATTGATGGCGTACGGGTGGAATACGCCGATGGCTTCGGTTTGGCGCGTGCTTCCAATACTACGCCGGTCGTTGTGTTGCGATTCGAAGCCGACACCGACGAGGCATTGGCGCGTATCCAGCAGGATTTCCGCGCGCAGTTGCTGCGCGTCATGCCGCAAGCCAAATTTCCGTTTTAAGTCTGGAGGGCGTGCATGCAGAATGGCCCCGTAAGTGTTCGTGATCTGTCAGCATCGCTTGATGCGACTTCGCAAGGTGCTGGCTTGACTGACCAACTTGAAGGGAACGGGGTGGGGAGCGATGCTTTGCCGCCTCTGGCGCAAACCGCGTCATGGCAAGCGTTCGTTCAAGCCGCGCAGGGGGCGGATCGTACTGCACCTGCTTTGCAAGTACTTGACGCTGCCGGCTTGAAGCTGGACCTTAGTGCGCAGGCCCAATCGCCCGCCTTGACTGCCGCCGGTTCGGCATTGCTGGCCGATCGCGGTTTCGGCGCGGCACGCAGTGCTTTGCTGGAAGGTGGTTTGGCCAATTGCACGGAAGGGCGTGCTGCTTGGCACACTGCTCTGCGCGCGACTGAACCGCCTACCCATGTTGCGAGCCAAGTGTTGACCCAGCGGGCACGGGTGCGTGCCTTTGTCGAAGACCTGGATCAGAAAAAGCGTTATGACAGCGTGCTGCACATAGGCATAGGCGGCAGCGATTGGGGGCCCAAGCTGCTCATTGGCGCTTTGGGTAGTACCGGTACCCGTCGCCATATACGTTTCGTATCGAATGTCGATGGTCACGCAATGCAAGCCGGTCTGGCCGGTTTGGACCCCAAGACAACCTTGGTCGTGGTGTCTTCCAAATCCTTTGGCACGACGGAGACTTTGCGCAATGCGCAGCGCGCCATGGAATGGCTGCGCGCTGGCGGTGTGACGGATCCAACGGCGCAGATGGTGGCGGTGACGGCGAATGCCGCGGCCGCCCAAGCCCTGGGCTTTACTGAGGATCACACTTTTTTGCTTTGGGACTGGGTCGGAGGCCGTTATTCCGTCTGGTCAGCCATCGGTTTGCCTATTGCCCTGGCGCTTGGCCCTCAGGTTTTGGATGATCTGCTGGAGGGGGCCGCGGCCATGGATCAGCATTTCGCGCACGCACCTCTGGAAAGCAATGCACCTGTACAACTCGCGCTGGCGGGTTTGGTCAACCGCAATGTGTTTGCTTATTCCTCTTTGAGTGTGGCGCCTTATGATGCGCGGCTGACGCATCTCGCCGCCTATCTGCAGCAATTGGAAATGGAGTCCTTGGGCAAATCGGTTGATGTCGCTGGTCGACCGGTAAGCGTGTCGACCGGTCCGGTGGTATGGGGCATGCCCGGCACCGATGGGCAGCACACTTTTTTTCAATGGCTGCACCAAGGCACCGAAGGGGCGCCGGTGGATTTCATCATTTGCCAGGAGGCGGATCATTCCTATCCCGAGCACCAGCGCTTGCTGATGGCTAATTGTCTGGCCCAACGCGAGGCCTTGCTGCGCGGCAGGTCATTCGAAGAGCTGTTGCCGGGTTTGACTGCGCAGGAAAAAGACGAGGATGCGGGGCGTGCCACCTGGTTGGCACGCCACAAGGCTCAAGCAGGCGGTCGGCCTTCCAGCCTTATTGTGTTGCCGCGCTTGACCGCCCATGCATTGGGCGCTCTGCTGGCTTTGTATGAACACAAGGTATTCGTGCAAGCCGTGGTATGGGGGATCAACCCATTTGATCAGTGGGGTGTGGAGTACGGCAAAGTGTTGGCGAGCGGGATCGTGGACGAACTGGCAGGCACCAGTGCGCTTAGCCCTGATCACGATGTATCGACGGCTTATTGGGTAAGTCAGTGGAAATAAATTTTGTTTGTCATGGCCGCTAGCGCGACAGGCAAGTGCCGGTGTGTCGGCACTTGCTCCGCTGCCGGTTAAAATCCCTGCTTTCCCGTCCCGCCGGCTAGTTCGGCATTCCGCCTGTGCCCCGTATCCTGCTAGTAAAAACATCGTCCATGGGCGATATCGTCCATGCGCTGCCTGCGGTGTCCGATATTGCTCTTCATGTGCCTGATGCCAAGATCGATTGGGTCGCCGAAGAGTCTTTCGCGGCCATCCCTGCTTTGCATCCGCAACTGCGGCGGGTGATACCGGTGGCCCTGAGGCGATGGCGCAAGGCGTGGTTTTCAGCGCAGGTAAAGGCGGAAAGGGCAGTTTTCAAACAAGCTTTGCAGGCGCATCACTATGATGCCGTCATCGATATGCAGGGTTTGTTGAAATCAGCCCTGGTGGCACGCCTGGCACGTGGCCCTTTGCATGGTTGCGATCTGCGATCCGCCCGGGATCCCTTCGCCTCGTTTTTCTATCCCAAGCGCCATCGTGTGGTGTTTGAACAGTCTGCCGTGGTGCGTATGCGCGAACTGGCGGCTTTGTCCTTAGGCTATGTATTTGAAGGCGCGCCAGACTTTGGCATACAGGCCGCCCGCCCGCCTGGCTTGCCCGAATCCTATGTCGCTATCATGCCGTCCGCAAGCCGGGTAACCAAGCTTTGGGATGAAGCCAAATGGATGAAAGTATTAGATCGTTTGGCGGTAGCGGGATATGCGTCGCTGGTCTTCGCCGGAAATGATGATGAAGCCGCGCGTGCTCAGCGCTTGGTTGCGGGAGTTCCAGGTGCGCAAGCTTTACCGCGTATGAACTTGAACGAGGCGGCGGGCGTCTTGGCCGGAGCCTCTATGGTGGTCGGGCTGGATAGTGGGCTCACGCATTTGGCGGGGGCTTTGGGTCGGCCCACCATTGGAATCTATGCCGACTATGACCCCGCCTTGGCACCGGTGACAGGCTCCGGTTTTATTGCATGCCTGGGTGGCCCGGGCACGCCGCCCTCGTGCGAACAAGTGTTGGCCGCTATTGGGCAGGCTTTGCCGCCGACGATGGCGCATGCGGGCTTGGAAGTGGGTGCCGATAGCGGCAGCGAAGGTTTTGACGGAGCCGGCCAGTGATCCGCGCAGCGCTGTGGCGCGCGGTTTATACCTTGTTGTGGCGCTTGGCGACGCCTTTTCTATGGTTGCGAATCTGGCGCCGAGCGCGCCGCGAGCCGGCCTATGGCATGTTTCCCGGCGAACGCTTTGGTTTTTACCGCAAGGAAATGAGGCCGCCCGTACAGGAAGGCCATCGTGGCGCACCGGTATGGGTGCATGCCGTAAGCCTGGGTGAGACCCGCGCTGCGCAGCCTTTGGTGAGGGCATTGCTGGATCGCGGTTTGCCTGTGTTGCTGACCCATATGACGGCGACGGGGCGCACAGAGGGAGCGCGCTTGTTTGAGCAGGCAATTGCTCAGGGCCGTTTGCGACAAGTTTGGCTGCCTTACGATCTGCCGGGTGCCGTTGGACGCTTTTACCGGTACTTCACACCTCGCTGCGGCTTGTTGGTGGAAACGGAGGTATGGCCCAACTTGATCGCGCGAGGCCATCGATATGCTGTGCCACTTGCGTTGGTCAGCGCGAGGCTGTCCGCTGCATCCGCGCGCAAAACCTTGAGGCTGAAAAGCCTGGCGCATCAAACCTATGGCTACCTGGACGCCGTTTTTGCACAAACAGAGGCCGATGCCGAACGCCTGGTCCGGGTCGGCGCGCACGCGCCACGGGTGGTGGGTAATTTGAAGTTCGACCTGAATTTACCTGTGGCTATGCTCCAGGCTGGACGTAATTGGCACGACTCATTGCGCAGGCCGGTAATCGCCTTGGCCAGTACGCGAGAGGGTGAAGAGGAAGAGTTGATCCGAGCTTTGCAGCAGACTCCGCGCCAAGGTGTATTGGTCGTTTTGATCCCGCGTCATCCACAGCGCTTTGACGAAGTTGCCGGTTTGTTGCGCGCAGCCGGCATATCGATGATGCGTCGATCCGCTATTGCGGGCACGCCTTCCGTGGGCGATGTTCCGTCGGATATTGAGGTGCTGCTGGGCGACAGTCTTGGAGAAATGCCGTTCTACTATGCCGCGGCTGATGTTGCGATCGTGGCGGGGAGCTTCGCACCTTTAGGCGGCCAAAACCTGATAGAAGCCAGTGCTTGCGGCGTACCGGTAATCATCGGCCCCCATACTTTCAACTTTGCGCAGGCGTCCGAAGACGCTATTGCGGCGGGCGCCGCCTTGCGCACTGACAGTGCGGCCCACGCTTGGCTACAAGCTTTGGCATTGATTGATGACGAGCCGCGTCGTCAGGCAATGCGAGATGCAGCCATGCAGTTCAGCGGAGCGCATACCGGGGCCACCCAACGCGTAATGCGTGCGGTAGGGGCGTGGCTGGCATAGCTGCCCCAGGTTTTACCTGCAAGCAGTCTGACAAAACTCCGACAGACCCATTTTTCAGCGGCGGAAGCGCCTTGCAGCCCCGTTCCGGGATGTCTGTTTCATTTTGAATAAAATTTTTACAAAGTAACCCGATTAAAAAACAACACGGATTGTTACCGCGTGGGCAAGTTATGTTGTTAGTAAGTTGAAAATTTGTATCAAGTTTCGGCAAAAAGAAGATGGTCCCAAACGAATTTCCTCTCGATAAGCAGGGTATCGTTCAGATAGAGGTAAGCGGAAACCCGTAGAGCTAGATATAGCGTGCTTTACAGCCATTTGGCTGATTGAAAACGTGCCGCCGCACGAGTAGATTAAATTCACCAACAGGCCAAAAAAATGTTGGTGAACATGTTTTTTCGCTAGCTGATTTTTTTCAGTTGGCCATTGCTGTAAGGGAAATTGCAACTAATGTTTCTAAACGTATCGTAGACGGGTGGCCTATTGGGGGACACCGTCTAATTCCTCTCGGCGGAGAACACAAATGGCTACCCCGCAATATGACTTCCTCGTTAACCAGGCAGATCTTGAGTTCATCCTGAAGCAAATCAAGATTGCCGAGGCAAGTACCAACCTTTTGGGGCCAGACGGCGTCGCCGGCACGGCGGACGATGGGTCTATATCCAACCTGCCAGAATTGGTCAGTGCCACGGGCAGTACCTTGGTCCCCTACGGTTTGCGTACTGTTGATGGCACCTGGAACAGTCTGCTACCCGGTCAGGAGCGCATGGGCGCTGCCGACAACATCATGCCGCGCCTGGCTCCGCAGAATCTGCAAGATGCTGAAAACGGCACCAGCTATGCGTCGACCACAAATGTTTTCGACTCGCAGCCGCGCACAGTCAGCAACCTTATCGTCGATCAAAGCGCCAGTAATCCAGCCGCTGTTATTGCAGCCCAAGAGCGGGCTGCCGCGCTAGGGCTGGATTTCACGGTGCCGACCGATGGCAGCAGCATGGGAATCCCCAACCTGTCGCCCGATATCGGACTGTCGCCGGCATTCAATGGCTGGATGACATTTTTCGGCCAATTCTTCGATCATGGCCTGGACCTGATCACCAAGGGAAATAACGGCACGGTATTCGTGCCCTTGCAACCCGACGATCCGCTCTATGTGGACGGGGGCCAAACCAATTTCATGGTCTTGACGCGTGCCACGCAAATGGCGGGTCCTGGCGCCGATGGCGTTCTTGGTACGGCTGACGATACCAGCCACGAAGCGGTCAACACCACGACGCCGTTTGTTGATCAGAACCAGACCTATACCTCGCACCCCTCGCACCAGGTGTTCTTGCGTGCTTACGCACTGGACGCCGACGGTAAGCCGCAGGCCACTGGTCATTTGCTGGATGGAGCGCACGGTTTGGCGAACTGGGGGGAAGTGAAAGCCCAGGCTGCCGACTTGCTGGGTATACGCCTGACTGACACCGATATATTCAACGTCCCCCTGTTGGCGACCGATCGTTATGGCGAGTTCTTGCGCGGCCCCAACGGCTTTGTGCAGATCGTCACGTCAACCGGCCTGGTGGAGGGCGATCCCGAGGCCAATGGCGGACAAGGTCTGTCGCTACCCAGTAATACCATTCGTACCGGCCATGCCTTCCTCGACGACATCGCACATAATGCGGTGCCCACACCGGGTTTGATTGCAGATAGCAACGGCGTGGTTGGAGGGCCTCAAGAGGCAGGTACCTATGACAACGAGTTGCTCGATCGGCACTTCATCACCGGCGATGGTCGCGGAAATGAAAACATCGGCCTTACTTCGGTTCACCAGGTATTCCATGGCGAACACAATCGTTTGGTCGAGCAGTACAAGACCACTATCTTAGGGTCGGGTGACCTGGCATTCGTGAACGAGTGGTTGTCAACCGCAGTGGCTGAAATCCCGACTACGCCGGAAGGTATTGCCGCCCTGAATTGGGACGGCGAGCGTCTGTTCCAGGCGGGTCGCTTTGCCACTGAAATGCAATACCAGCACTTGGTGTTCGAGGAGTTCGCCAGAGCGGTACAACCGACGGTGAACCCCTTTGTGTTTTCGCATAGCGCCGATATTGACGCTGCAATTTTTGCCGAATTTGCCAATGTGGTTTATCGCTTCGGGCATTCCATGCTTACCGACACGATCGACCGCATCGACAGTGACATGAGCACCAGCGAAATCGGGCTGATTCAGGCTTTTCTGAACCCGGTTGCTTTTGACGATGGTTATGCTTCTTCAGAAGCGGCAGTGGGTTCCATCGTACGAGGCATGACACGCCAGACAGGCAACGAAATCGATGAATTCGTGGTCGATGCGCTACGCAATAATCTGCTGGGTTTGCCACTGGACCTTGCCACCATCAACATGGTGCGTGCCCGTGACACCGGCATGCCCACGTTCAATCAGGCACGTGCTGCGTTCTACGAGATGTCCGGCGATAGCCAACTTGCCCCGTACGCCAGTTGGGCAGATTTCGCGGTCCATCTGAAAACCCCCGCGTCCATCATCAACTTCATTGCTGCCTACGGTCTGCATTCGTCGATTACGTCGGAAACCACGCTAGCCGGCAAGCGTGCCGCTGCAACCCTGTTGGTGATGGGAGACATGGACATCGACGGCGACAGCATTGTTGATGTGGCTCCGGCCGATCGTATTGCTTTCCTCAATAGCACCGGCGCATGGAGCGCTGAAAGCTCAGGCTTGAACAAAGTGGATTTCTGGATTGGAGGCTTGGCGGAAGCCAAGAACGAGTTCGGCGGCATGCTGGGGTCAACCTTCAATTTTGTCTTTGAAGCGCAGATGGAAAATCTGCAGAATGGAGACCGCTTCTACTACCTAAGCCGCACTCAGGGCACGAACATGCTCAATGAGCTGGAAGCCAATTCCTTCTCGAAGCTGGTAATGCGCAATTCAGACTTGGGCGATGTGGATTCGTCGCATATCTCCGCTGCCATTTTTGGCACGGCCAACTATATTCTGGAAGTTGACCAGAGCCGGCAGCTAGGCGCGGATCCGGTGGGTGACAATCCCGTGCTGAACGCTTTGAATCCTCTGGTAGTGCGTGTAGCGCCAGGCGCTGACGTGGATGGCGATGGGTTTGCAGACGGCGGCTACCTCAAGTATTCCGGCGCGGATCACGTCGTGTTGGGTGGCACAGAGGGCAATGACACCCTGTTGGGCGGTATCGGCATCGATGCCTTGTGGGGCGATGGCGGCAATGACCGCCTGGACGGCGGCGATGAAGCTGACGTGGTCCACGGCGGAGATGGCGATGACATCATTACCGACCACGGTACTCCGGCTGGTGATGCCGACTTCCTGCATGGCGATGAAGGTAACGACGTCATCAGTAACGGCATGGGCCTGGATCTGGTGTTTGGTGGAGGTGGCAAGGACTTCCTGATCATCGGTAACGATGATGCCGAAGCCTTTGGTGGTCGAGATGACGACTTCATCTTGGGCGGAGCGGGTAATAACTTCCTGCTGGGCAACGAGGGCGACGACTGGCTCGAAGGCGGTGAAGGCTTTGATACGCTTGCCGGAGAAAATTCGGAACTCTTTTTCAATAGTCCCATCATCGGCAATGATGTGTTGAATGGCCAGGGTAACGACACTGACTACGATGGCGAGAGCGGTGACGACATCATGGTCCAGGGCCCGGGCATTCAGCGCAGCAACGGGATGGCGGGGTTCGACTGGGCGATTCACAAGGGTGATCCGGTTGGAGCCAATTCCGATCTGGGTATTCCCTTGTTCGTGAACCAGCAGGAATTCATCCTGCGTGATCGCTTTGACTTGGTCGAAGGTTTGTCAGGTTGGAAATATGACGACAGGTTGACGGGCACCAATATTCCAACCGGTGCAATTGGCGCCAACGATGCGGGTGGCTCCGCCGTAGGGTCCGATCTTCAAGATAGCGCGCTCAGGCAAAAGCAAGTGGGCCTGATCAACGGCTTGCAAGAGTTGCTTGGAGCCCCTGCCGAAGACGATCCCGAGTTCATCTGGGTAGACCCTACCCGTGGTGACGACATCATCATTGGTGGTGGGGGCAGCGACATCATCATGGGCAAAGCAGGCAATGACGTGCTTGATGGCGATGCCTGGCTGAATGTGCGCATTGCCGTTGCGGCAGGGCCGAACAATGCGGCGTTCAGCATCGAAAACCTGAGCGAGATCAAATCCCGGATGTTGTCGGGCGAGATCAATCCTGGGCAGTTGAGCATCGTGCGGGAAATTCTGTACGACGATTCCGGTACGGATACGGTGGTGTATCTCGGAGCCCGGAGCGACTACTTGATTGG
>JBEBXA010000106.1:0-13384 GCA_040391825.1 Pigmentiphaga sp. | reverse complement strand
AGCATCTACATTCAAGACAACATTGCTTCGTCGCGCAGCCCCCGACAAAGACGGTTCGTGGGCCTTTCTTGTATTACCCAAAGCCGCCAGTGACAAGTTGCCCAGACGTGGCAGGACCTCGGTGGAAGGAAGTATTAATGGCCACGCTTTTCAAGCCACGCTTGAACCAGACGGACAACTTAGCCATTGGCTCAAGGTAAGCCAGGAACTCCAAGAGGCCGCCGCTGTGTCGACTGGAGACATGGTCACCGTTCAAATTTCTCCGGCTGCCCCAGAACCAGAACCCCAGCTACCCGATGATCTGCAAGAAGCTCTTTCCATGTCTCCGGCAGCCAAGACTACCTGGGAAGACACGACGACCATCGCTCGCCTTGACTGGATCCACTGGATTGAATCTGCAAAGCAGGCCAAGACTCGACAGCGTCGGGTTGATAATGCCTGCGAGATGCTTGCTGCGGGCGAAAAACGTGTCTGCTGCTTCGACCAGTCCGGCTACTACAGCAAGAGCCTCAGCGCGCCCAAGGCAGAAAATTAGCAGCATGGCGCATGGCTTCGCCCAGGCAATCTTTACCGCTGATGCCACTGACGAATCGCCGCTGAGTTCAAGGACTAGCTGAGCAGTTGCTTGGGGTTGAACGATACTGCCCCTCAGCGCCATATCGCCGCTTGTCGAACACTACAAAAATCGTGCGGCTTCCGCACAAAATTCAAATTTTTTTACGCACCTAAACACGATCGCTAGGATGAGGTTTCTCTTTATGGAAACCCACCATGACACGACCCAGCGATATCAAACCACGTGAAGGTTCGCTTCCAGGCACTCCCTACAGCGCCTTCGTCGAGGGCTCGAAACTTGGCCCCATCACTTTCGAGATCACTCCCGCAATCGTCGAGGAATATTTTCAAGCATCCCAAGCTGATCCGGATCTTTACAAGATAGACGGCCGCCAGGCCGCCGCACCCAATGTGATTCTTCCCTACATGACGGTGCCCGTCTACCAAAACTACCCCCCCATTCAGGGCATCGTCATGGCCGAGCTGGAAATGTCCTGGCATCGCCCTATCTGGGCAGACGAAACCACCAGCATCACAGCCACAGGAACGATCCTGAACAAATTCGAAAAGCGCGGCCGCCGCTACATACAGTGGGAGGGAGTTTTTTCCGGCCCCGACGGGCAAGCTGTCGCCACTCTTCTCAACACCTTCCACGTTCCGGAGTAAACCCATGGAAAGAACCCTGAAAATCAGCCAGTCCATGATTGATGGCTACGGGCGGATCAATGGTGATAACGACATCATTCACTACGACGACGCCTATGCCCGCGAACGCGGTTTCCGCGGCACCTTGCTTCATGGTCCACACATGACGGCATTGGTCGCCGACCTTGGCGCCAAGCTATATGGCGCCGACTGGCTCTATCGCGGCAAGCTGCATACAAAATGGATAGGGCCGGTGTGCCCGGGGGATAGTTTTTCCGCCAAGCTGGCTGCAGATGGAAAGATCGAAGCCAGCGCCGGCGGGAAAGCCGTTCTGGTAGGCAGCGCGACGCTAGCGGGTTAACAGCAAGCCATGAATGAACGGCTCATTCCTGCACCTAGCGCCTATCCACACTTACCCAAAAAGCGGCAACTCGCCGCCAGCGATCTCGCCGCAGGCAAGGTCCTTGCACAACGCGAGGCCGTGCTTGACCAAGCCTTGTTCGACCAATTCGCTCTACTGACCGGAGACGCGCACCCGATCCACTACGACGCCGGCTACGCTGAAAGTAGAGGGTTGGAAGCGCCTATCGCACATGGCTTGCTCTTGGTCGCCATGAGCGCACTGGGCGCCACCACTCTGTCGGAAAGACTGCACGACAGCATGATAGCGATGACCAATATGAGCGCCGATTTCATGGCACCTGTTTTTGTTGGAACCGCCATCCAGTTGGTCTTTCGAGTGGGTCAGATCGAGCCTGCCTCGAGGGGGCGCTCCAAGGTTCGCTTTGACGTTGATCTGCAAGACCAGATTCAGAGCGGAGACAAGCTGTATTGCAGAGTTTTTCTGCATTTCCTCTTACACACAGAACTGAAGGGTCCGCATCATGCATCCCTGTCTTAAACCCATATTTCCGAACGGAAAAGCAGGCAAATCGACGTTCTCGCCAGCAGTGCTGGTTGGCGAATTTCTGCATATTTCGGGCATGACGGCGGTGGATGAGAACCGCAATCTTATTGGTCCCGGCGACATCGCCGTTCAAGCACGCTACATCTACCAAAAAATGGCGAAAGTGTTGGCGGCGGCAAACGGAGGGCTCGATTGCATCGTTCAAACCACCGACTACGTAACTACTTTCGATGGCTATGACAAAACGGCGGATGTGCGCAAGGAGGTATTTGGAGCAGGGCCCTTTCCCGCCGCCACAGGAGTACAGGTCGCAGGTTTGGTCAGGCCTGGAGCCTTGATCGAAATCAGCGCCGTGGCCTATCTGGGACGAGGTTTACCCAAGTCGGACCAAACCTCCTCCAACGCGCTTTAGTCCCGCAATACCCATTCAACGCAGTGCACCGTTTGGCCCACCAAGGAGAAGGGAAATGATCAAGAAAACAAAAGCAGTAAAGCTATTCGTTCCAGCCGTTCTTGCCCTAAGCGCTTCCTTTGCACACGCTGCCGACTACCCTGTCCGCCCTATTTCTTTGATAGTGCCCTACGGTCCAGGAGGCACCAACGACATACTTGCGCGGGCCATCGCCAATAAGATCTCCGCCTCTCTGGGCCAAACAGTCATCGTGTCGAACAAATCCGGGGCCGGCGGCAACATTGGGGCCCACCAGGTCGCAACGGCAGAACCCGACGGCTACACCTTGCTGCTGGCTTCATCCGGCGTCTATTCGGTCAACAAATGGCTATACCGTAGCCTGACTTATGACCCCGCCGTGGCTTTCGCTCCGGTCATCCTCGCCGGTCAAGTACCGAATGTATTGCTGTTGAATCCAAACGTGCCCGCTAAAACCGTGGCGGAATTGGTCGCCTACGGCAAAGATAAGCCCAAGGCGCTGAATTTTGCATCCATGGGTTCCGGAACCAGCGGACACTTGAGTTCAGAACTGTTCAAACTACAGTCCGGCCTGGAAGCGCAACACGTTCCTTATGGCGGCAGCGCAGCGGCGTTGACCGGCATGCTTGGCGGACAAGTGCAGCTCATGTTCGACAACCTACCTACTGCGCTTCCTCAAGTAAAGGCCGGGAAGCTGCGCGCCATCGCGGTCAGCAGCGCAACACGCACTCCGCTGTTACCCGACACACCCACTGTCGCCGAACAAGGCTACCCAGGATTCGAAGCCACTGCCTGGTTTGGTATTGCGGCGCCAGCTGGCACACCTGCACCTATCGTTTCCCGGCTGAATAAAGAAATCAATGACGCCATGACGGATCCGAAGCTCGCTGAAATTCTGAGCGCCCAAGGTGTTTCATTCAGCCGCAATACGCCGGAAGAGTTTCGCGCTTTCATCTCGGCAGAATCTCAAAAATGGAAAAAAGTCGTAGAAGTTTCAGGTGCGCGGGCTGACTAATGAACCAAGTAACGAGTAACGATACAAACAGCCAGCAGGTGTGTGCTGAAGACGTGGCGCCGTGGGTGAAAGCCGCACTCTTTCCCAAAACGGTTGCCATCATCGGCGCCTCGGATAATCCGGAAAAAATAGGTGGTCGTCCAATTAAGTACATGCGTCAGTACGGTTTTTCCGGGCGGATTTTTCCGGTCAACCCAAGCCGTTCACATATTCAGGGCATTCCCGCCTGGACAAGCGTAGAAGCCATTCCCGAACCGATAGAGATGGCGCTCATTTGCGTTGCCGGCGACAAAGCGGTTGCCGCGGTCGAGGCCTGCGCCAACCTGGGAGTCGTGACCTGCGTTGTAATTTCTTCTGGCTTTGGCGAGACCGACGAAATCGGGCGGCAAGCCCAAGAACGCATGAAGGCCGCGGCCCAGGCAAGCGGGATGCGCCTGATTGGACCAAACACCCAGGGCCTGGCCAACTTCCAGAACGGCACGCTTGCTACGTTCGCTACATTGATAGGCGAAGTAAGGCCCGACGATGGGCCTGTGGCCATCATTAGCCAGAGCGGGGCGATGAGCATGGTGCCTTACGCGCACTTGCGCTCCGAAGGGATCGGGGTGCGATATTCGTTGGCAACGGGCAATGAGTGCGACCTGACCGTAGCCGACTTTACGTGGGCGGTGGCACAAGACCCAGGAGTGCGCCTGATTTTGATCTACCTTGAGGCACTACCCAACCCCGACGTGCTGGCACGCGCAGCTACGCTGGCTGCTCGCCGAGGTATTCCCATTCTGGCGCTTAAGTCAGGCGTATCGGCACGCGGCGCAAGCGCTGCTCTTTCCCATACAGGCGCTGTCGCCACCGAGGACCGGGTGCTGGATGCCTGGTTCCGCCAGCACGGAATCTTGCGGGTTACCGACATGAGAAGCTTGGTCAAAAGTGCTCGCTTGCTTCTGCAAAGTCGTCGTATGGCGGGCCCCCGTCTCACCATTCTAAGCAACTCCGGCGCCGCCTGCGTCACCGGCGCCGATGCGGCAGAACGCCACGGCTTGGAGCTATCGTGCCTGGCCGAAAAAACCAGGCAGGCCATAGACACGGTACTTCCCTCGTTTGCGAGCAGCTTGAATCCTATCGATTTGACGGCTGCCTTACTTAGCAACAACCATCTTTTTGGCGATGTTTTGCCTGCCCTGGCTTCCGACGACGCTGTCGACGCACTCTTCATCAGCCTTCCCATGTCGGGAAAAGGTTATGACGCACAACAGTTTGCCAGCGACGCCGCGCGCTTCCAGCTATCCACCGGAAAGCCAACGGTAATGAGCTGCCCCCTTGCGGACACTCGCGAAACTTTCGAGCAAGCAGGTGTGGTCGCATTCGAACACGACGAGGACGCCTTGGGCGCATTGGGACAATTGGCCAAGATTTCCCTGCTGCAAGGTCAAGCCCTACGTCTGCGCTCTCTACATCAAAGCGATGCCCCTACCCCTGCCCCGGCGGTATCTGAGCGGCATGAAGGGCTCCTGTCGGAAGCCGACAGCCTGGAATACATTGAAGCGATTGGCATACGTACGGTCCCATGGCGCCTATGCCGCGATCTGGAAGCTATGTCGGCCGCATTGCGTACGCTAAAGGGACCTTGGGTCATCAAGGCATGCTCGGCTGAAATTCCTCATAAATCCGATTACGGTCTGGTTAAAGTCGGCATTGGCGATATGCCAACGGCATTAAATTTTTTTTCCGATATGCAGCAGCGCTGTCATCAACTAGGGAAAAGCTTCGACGGAATCATTGTCGCAACGATGGTCGCACCACAACGCGAGCTCATGATCGGCGCGCGCTGGGACGAACAATTCGGCTGTGTCGTCATTGTTGGGGACGGTGGCAAGTACATTGAAGCGATGCCTGACGTCGCTACACTGGTTTACCCCTTCGATGCCGCCTACGCTCAGACTCAATTGAGACAGCTCCGGATTTCCGCGCTTTACGACGGTATTCGAGGCGAACCGGCTTTTCCTCTCGAAAAAATATCCAAGGCTGTCGTGGCTGTTGGGAGCTGGCTGCAGGCGCAACGGGGGACCATTGCGTCCATCGACATCAACCCCTTGATGGTTGGGGTGGATGGTACTTTGGTAGCGGCGGACGCACTTGTTGAAGTAGCCACCCGGGGAAGTCTCAACAGAGGTAACACATGGATAGCGCCAAACAAGCAGACTATTTCATCAACGGGCTTTCTAAGGGGCTCACCGTCATCCAGGCCTTCAATAACGAAGCGCGCGCCCTGACCTTGGCCGAGGCGGCATATCGAACAGGCATGACCCGAGCTGCGGCGCGACGCATACTTCTTACCTTGGTTGATCTTGGCTTTGCAGAGCGTTGTGGCGAGCGCCATTTCGCACTTACGCCCCGGGTGCTGTCGTTGGGCTACGCCTACCTTTCATCCATGCCATTGTGGATGTTTGCAGAGCCTGTTCTCGAAGATCTGGTAGCCGAGCTCAATCAGACTTGCAGCATCGCTGCTCTCGACAGTACCGAGCTGATCTACGTTGCCAGAATCCCTGTGCACAGAACCTTGAACCAAGGGCTGTCGATTGGCTCAAGAATTCCTTTGTATTGCCATTCGGCAGGACGGGTCCTGCTGTCCGGATTCACAGCAGAACAACTGGACGGCTACCTGCAAACGGTCGACCTGCGGCCACTCACCAAGCAGACCACCACCGACCCTGAATCATTGCGCATCATTATCAGCGACACTCGACGCAAGGGCTACTCATGGTGCAGCGGCGAGGTGGAAGACCTCACAACCGGCCTATCTGTACCCATCTACCAACACGGACGGCTAATCGCGGCGCTCAACGTAAGCCGCATGCAGGTGGCTGAAGCAGAACGCGAATGGTGCAGTCACTACTTGCCGACCATACGCCGCGCCGCCCAACGGCTAAGTGCGGCGCTCTCAGTCGAGAGTAATCCACGCATAGTCCGGATGGCTCGCGCCACCGTTTCCGCCAACGATACGTTCTGACTGGAATGAAACAGATGAAAGCCTTGCAAGCAGCTTGCCTTGCCGGACTTGCTTTGCGTAATCGCATTGCAGTTGCACCGATGTCACGCATGCAGGCCCATCAAGACGGTAGACCTGCCGCGGACGCTGCAGCCTACTATGCCCGATATGCTAGCCACGGCGCCGCCTTGATGATCACGGAAGCGATTTATACCGACGACATCGCTGCCAAAGCCTACTTTAATCAACCGGGCTTGACGAACCCGGCTCACACCGCAGCTTGGCGAAAAGTCACCACGGCGGTGCATGAGCACGGCGGGAAAATTTTCGCGCAGTTGCAACATGCGGGCAAGCTCGCCGAGCCCGGCCTGAACATGCGTCATATCGGTCCTGTGGACGGGGCCGCCGTTGGGCTCACATGGCAAACAGGGTCTCCAAATGCCTTTGCCCATTCAGCGACCCCGGAAGATATCGAAAACGTCGTACAAGGCTTCGAAAGCAGCGCACGCAATGCACTCGAAGCAGGCTTCGACGGCGTTGAAATCCATGGGGCCCGCGGATACCTTGTCAACGATTTCCTTAGCTCCTATAACCAGCGACAAGATCGCTGGGGTGGATCTCTCGAAAACCGGCTGCGGCTACCGGTTCTTATTCTGGAAAAAGTTCGTTCAGCCATAGGCACCTTGCCCCTGAGCTTCAATTATTCAATTTACAAGATGGATGATTACGCCTACCAACCCGCCGGCGGCAAGGAAGAAATAGCATACATACTTGCCGCCTTGCGTCGCGCCGGAGCCGACATACTTCACATCAGCGCGCGGCGAACACTACGGGCCGAAGCTTGGGGTTTATCACTCGCCAACACCGCGGAGCAGTTTGCTCCGGGTCCACTTATCGCCAACGGTGGCCTCGCGTCCCTGGAGGATTGCGAAATGGCTTTGGCCACAACCGGCGCGGCGGTGCTGTCACTGGCCCGCCCTTTTCTTGCCAATGCCGACTGGCTTGAACGAAGCCTGGCCGGGAAAGAGCTCAAATCCTATGCCCCAGGGATGGAGCGTTTACCGCTACTAGGCTAATAGTCTCTTGCGGTATGCAAGCCCACATACCTCCCGCCACATATCAGCTTTGACGCTTACGGCGCTGGGACAAGCAGCGGGCAGCAACTATCTTTGCTGACATAAACAAATCGACACGGAGACGAACTTGAACCGCTCACTTACGGCCCTGATGGCTTGCCTCGCAGCAGCGATATTGCCCTTGTCGCCAGCCCAGGCACAGCCCGACTACCCCAACCGTCCGATTACCCTGATCAATCCGTACGCTGCCGGTGGGCCTGCTGACATGCTAGCCAGAACCCTGGCGGCGCAATTGAAAAACAGACTGGGTCAAACTGTGGTGGTGGAAAGCAAGGCGGGCGGCGCGGCCACCATCGGTACCGGCTATGTCGCTCGGGCCAAGCCTGACGGCTATACCTTGTTGATGGCAACGTCTCCCGGCAATGTGGTGGGCCCCTTGATCCAGCGTTTGCCATACAACGGCATCAGTGATTTCGAGTTCATCGGGATGGTCGGCAACCAGCCTATCATGCTGGTGGCGGGCGCCAACCAAGGGATCAACAACATTCAAGATCTGCTCGACCGGGCACGCAAGAGCCCCGGGTCTCTGGATTATGCTTCAGCCGGAACCGGCGGCCCCACTCACTTGGCCGGTGAATTGCTGCGCCGCCGCACGAAAATCGACATCACGCACGTGCCTTATCGGGGAGCCGCCCCGGCGGTACAAGACGTTATCGGCGGGCAGGTTGAACTGGGCATGCTGAGCCTGGCCCCTACCCTGCCTTTCATCAAGGATGGCCGGCTCAAGGCAATCGCCTACACTGGCGCCCGTCGCTCACCCTTGCTGCCCGACGTTCCGACCATGGCGGAAGCCGGTATCAACTGGTCAGAGGTGTCTACCTGGTACATACTTGCAGCCCCACATGGCACCCCTGCGGCCGTTATAAAAAAACTGAGCGAAGCGGTAACGGCGATCAACGCCAATCCCGAACATCAGAAATTCCTGGCCGAGCAGGATG
This sequence comes from Pigmentiphaga sp., assembly GCA_040391825.1. GTDB lineage: Bacteria > Pseudomonadota > Gammaproteobacteria > Burkholderiales > Burkholderiaceae_B > Pigmentiphaga. The sequence continues at coordinate 4,772 of JBEBXA010000106.1, read as the reverse complement.
CCAGTGTGATTCAGATGTCGCCTGCGGAACTGACCAGCTATGTCAAGAAAGACAAGGAAACCATGCTTGATTTGCTGGGCTCCCTGGACATGCTGGCGAAGTAAGCAACGATGAAGCCGGATGTAAGATCAGGGAAACAAACAGCTTGAAAAAATCCATGAAAGAGTTCATTCGCGTAGACGGTGCAGGTCTTAGCGCAGCCGATGCCTATCGGCTGGTGGTGGGGTGTACCGTGCCTCGTCCAGTTGCATGGATTACCACGGTAAACACCGAGGGGCGCGTCAATGCGGCGCCCTTCAGTTCATACAACTACGTGGCCACCGAGCCTCCGATGCTGGCTATCAATATCTCGTCGAAAGACGGCGACATCAAGGACACTGCTCTTAATATTCGCGAAACGGGCGAGTTCGTGGTGAATGTGGCTACCGAAGCCGATCTTGAGCAGATGCACGCCAGCGGGGCGGAGTACCCGGCCGATGTCAGTGAAACCGACGAACTCGGTATCGAACTGCTGCCCAGCCAGCACATCAAGCCGCCACGCATCGCGTCTACCCCGGTACAGATGGAATGCAGGCTGGATCAAGTCATACCGCTAGGCCACGGCTCTAACGTCCTGTATATCGGTGAAATCGTCGCGTTTCATCTTTCGCCCGATATCTACGACGGCAGACGGGTAGACAGCGCCAAGATGCGCCCCATTGCGCGGCTGGGCGGGCCCTTTTATGCCGCGCTGGGAGAGATTTTTCACCGCCCCATGTTGCAACGCCAACCCAATTACGATAGTGAAATAAAACCGAAGAGCAAGGTAGATTAGGACAGCACCACATCTCCCCCCTTAGCTGCATCGAAGCCAGGTTCTCGCCAGTCCTGGCTACGATGCTGACGACTCTCTTCTGGCCTTCAAAACCTCCATGATTCGAGGCAATCTTTCTTCGGCGTCGGCCGTCAGGTTGCCATATAGGCTATTGCCATGGGCATCAATGCCGACCGTGGCCGGGCCGAGACCCTGCACCCGTAGCCTGACGAGTCGGTAGTGGTGCACCAGATCGCTCCAGTCTACCGAGACGACCTCCCTTATTGCTTCCGACAACAAGGTGCACCCTCCCCCCAGGAAGGATAGGTAGACGCAGCCAGCCTCTTGCATCGCCTTGGCACAGCCTTCGTCCAGGCCACCTTTGCCCCCCACCGCCCGCAACCCTAGCTGACGGATCAAACGCGGCATGAAGTCATTGAAACGGGTACTGGTGGTGGGATTCAGATAGAGCACCTCGAATTTGCCGTCGACTTCGCGGCTGTAGCTGCCAAGGTGCAACAGCGCCGCACCCCGCAGGTCTATCGGTAATGGGAGGCCATTGTCGAGATGGTCGAGGATCCGCTGATGGGTAGGCATGCCGGCGGTGAGAATGACCTCGCCATCAAGATATACCTGGTCGCCGATATTCAGCGATCGCACCGCGTCTTCGCTTAGCGGCATTTGGAGCTGATGCGTAACAATCACAGTACCGGGTCCTTGTTGCGTCTTAAAAAATGGGGTCACGCCATTGCTGCGCTACTCGATGATTTCGACTTCGCCCGAATCATAGATGCGGGCCCGCGTACGGCGATTGATCCAGCAATTGAAGCAGACCGCCACCGGGGTAAAACCGTGGCCCGCGGAATAATTGACATGCACGGCCATAGCCGTGCTGTCGCCCCCCGTACCCATAGGGCCAAATCCCATGGAATTGGCTGCTTCCTTCAAACGACTTTCCATCGCGGCCAGCACCGGTTCGGGGTTGATGCCCCCGATTGGGCGCAGAGTCGCTTCCTTCGCCATCTTGGCCGCATAGTCGAATGTTCCGCCTATGCCGACTCCGATAACCACGGGCGGGCAATGCTGCGGTCCGGCCTTGATGATTACGTCCATGACGTATTTTTCAATCGTTTCAAGACTGGGGAAGGTAAAAATCTCGAGTGCGGCCCAACGACCCGAACCTAGCGCCTTGGGTGAACAGGTGATGTCGACGTAATCCGCGCCGTCGATCAAGTCGAAGGTGACGATGGGCATGTCCTTGCCCTTGTAGCCACGTTCATTGGTAAGCGGATTGGTGACATGCGCAAGGAGTGGCGGCTGGATCGTACGGACCAAGTCGTCGAAGCCGTCGGAAAACGCTCGTTTGATATCGCCATCGAGGCGCGCCTTGGTGCCGATGCGCACGAAATAAACCGGGATACCGGAATCGGAGCAAACAAAGTGATCTCGACTTTCTGCGGCGTTGGCGCTTTCCAGCATGATACGCAGAGTAGTGCGCGCTACTTCATTGCTTTCAAGCTGCTGTGCCTCTTGCAATGCCGCCTTGGTGTCCTCCGGTATTTTCTTCAATGCGCGTTCGTACAGCTGGGCACTGATCGACCGGACAAGGTCGTAGCTGATAGGCATGGTTTCTAATCCCTCTTGCAACAACTTGCGCTGCGCTTATGGTGTGAACACATATGATTAGAATATAACCACAGCGCCGGGCCTCTTGCCATCACTTACCGGACACAGCTGCTATGACCCGCTCTGGCGAGATTTCCGGTTGGAGAGAAAGTCGCCGACGATATACTGAAGCGCATACGCAGAAGGCCAGTCAAAGCAAACGGCCGGCCTTATCCATAAGTGCTGCAATATCCGCATTACCGGAGAACACAATGAAGCTGCATTGGTCTACACGGTCGCCATTCGTGCGCAAAGTCATGATAGCGGCGATCGAAACGGGTACCGATGCCTCGATTGAAACGGTGCTTTCAATCGTTTCCTTATCGACAGTCAACGCGCAAGTCTTGAAAGATAATCCTTTGGGAAAGATCCCTACGTTGATCACCGACGACGGGCAATGCCTATACGACTCGCTGGTGATATGTGAATACCTGGACAGCAGAAGCCGCGGCGCCCGCATCATTCCTGCAGATATCGATGAACGAATCGACGCGATGCGTTGGCATGCTCTTGGCAATGGTATGGCCGATGCACTGGTGCTGTGGAATAACGAGCGAAGCCGGAAGAGCGAATTACAATCGGCACCCCATCTTGCCGCCTTCCATGCGAAGTTCCAGGTTGCCGCAGACTACCTGGAACAGACCATAGACCAACTGGACCGCCGGCCGTTCGACATTGCCCATATCGCCGTAGGTGTGGCGCTCGGGCATACCGATTTTCGTTTCGCCGATCTGCAATGGCGCGCGGGGCGGCCTCGTCTTGAGCAATGGTTCGACCGCATCAGCCAGCGGGAGTCATTCCGTCAGACCGTCCAGTTCGATCCCGCTGCGAAATAGCTGGCACCTGGGTAACTTCCCAGGCCGTTCTCAATAAAAAAATGCGCGCAAGCTTCCGGGCCTAAGAGAACTCTTTGGACAGAGCATTGATCAGGCCACCATTGCGCCATATATCTACCATCTTGCCAGAGAAAGGATGAGCTTGAATGATGCCGCCGCCCTGCACCGTGATTAAGCCGGTACTTGGCTCTACGCTGATGATATCGCCATCCTCGACAGCCTTCACGATTCCCGGCACTTGCATCACCGGCAAACCCTGGCTAAGAGCGCGCCGGATAAAACCCGACTCGCACGACTCCACCAATACGGCCGCTATCCCTGAAGCCTTGATTGCGACACTGACCTCAACATGGTTGTGATGTGCAAAATTTTCCCCGCCCACCACCAGATCGCCCTGCTGAACATTCAACGCAAAATCAGGTCTTAATTTCCGAAAGCACATCTGCCTGAGCAAATCAGTATCGAAAGGTTTGCCGAAACCGTCGCGAACAGCCGAAAACTCGATGACGCCATCGTCACCGCACACCTGGTCACCAAACTTCCAGACACGGCCACGCAAAGTTTTTTCCGGGAACGCAGAGCTCGGGTTCATATCTCATCAACTTTCAGATGCGGCCATCCAAGCAAGCGCGCGGGTCGACAATTTCTCCGGCGACGGCTGCTGCCGCCACACTGTACGGAGAGGCGAGGTAGACCGATGCGGCTGTGCTGCCGTTACGGCCTTGGTAATTGAACTGATGGGTGGTAATGGAAACATCCTCCGCGCTAAGCACACCCAGATAACCCCAGCAGGTATTACAGCCAGGGGACAATACGGTAGCGCCAGCCTCGGCAAAGACTTCAAGCAGACCCTCGCGCGCAGCGCCCGCGTACACATTCTGACTACCCGGAGAAATATACATAGTGACATGCTTGGCGATTTTTCTTCCTCGCAAGACCGCCGCAGTAGCACGCATGTCGTCAAGGCGGTTATTGGCGCACGAACCAACAGCGGCTTGATCGATACGCACGCCCAATGCTTTGGAAATATCGACAGCGCCGCTTTGTGTAGGAGGAATCGTCACCATAGGGCAGAGCTGCGAAAGATCATAAGTGATGACCGTGGAGTACTCGGCGTCCGGATCGCTCTGTATGACTTGATAGGGTCGGCCCGCTGCCCGCTCCTTGACGTAGGCGAGCGCACGTTCGTCCACCTCCATGATGGCGGTATCAGACCCGGTGTGAAAGCTGGATGCAAGAATCGTCTGGCGGTCGTCTATGCTCAAATCCGCCAGCCCGGGGCCACCGTACTCAATACAGCATTGCAGAAAGGTTCCCTTGGCTTCGTGGTCGCGGATGATAGTCTGTATCAGGTCACGCGCGGTCACCCCGAAAGGAAGGCGTCCCACAAGGTTGATGCGAGCCGTCTTGGGTACACAGACCCAATGCTGATCTTTAAGCAAAGGCGCCAAGACATCGGTAGACATGGAAATATTCAG
>JBEBXA010000105.1:0-13469 GCA_040391825.1 Pigmentiphaga sp. | reverse complement strand
GCACTACCGGCAGCATGACGGTTTTTTCGTAGGTATAGAACTTCATGCTGGCTTCGCCGCCTTCACGGCCATAGCCCGATGCCTTCACCCCGCCGAAGGGTGCGCGCAACTCCCGCACCATAGGTGTGTTGGCCCACACCATGCCGGCACGGATTTCGCTAATTGCCCGCATCAAGGTCGGATAGTGATCGCTCCATACATAGGAAACCAAGCCGAACTCGCTATCGTTGGCAATGGCAAAAGCCTCATCCGCGGTATCAAAGGGCAATATCGTCGCAAATGGCCCGAAAATTTCTTCCTGGCAAATCCGCGCCGCATTGGAAGACGCCAAAGCAACAGTGGGCTCAAAATAGAAGCCCGGAGCCAAGGCCTCGACACGTTTGCCGCCCTGCAACACCTGTGCACCGTCTTGCCGCGCAACGTCGACAAATGAAGCAACCCGATCCAGATGTCCCTTGAATGCCAAAGGCCCTATTTCGGTGTCGACACTAAGCGGGCTACCTATGCGCAAGCGTGCAGTTCGCTCAACAAAAGTCTGTACGAAGCGGTCCAGAACCGGCCGCTGCACTAGAATCCGCGATCCAGCCAAACACTGCTGGCCATTATTCGAGAAGATGCCGAGCAAAGCGGCATCCAGCGCACGATCAAGATCCGCCGACTCGAAAATGATATTGGCCGACTTCCCGCCCAACTCTAGCGACAGGGGCTTGAGCCCCTCCCCGGCGCTTGCCGAAATGCGCCGCGCGGTTTGCGTGCCGCCGGTGAAAGACACCAGATCGACGCCCCGATGCGCGACCAAGGCCTCGCCGGTGACACCGCCGCGGCCATTGACCAAGTTGACCACCCCAGCCGGGACGCCGGCTTCGATCAACAGTTCCATAAACCGGGCAACGGCCAGAGGGGTGACCTCGGAAGGTTTACAGACGCAGCTATTGCCAAAGGCGATAGCGCCGGCAATCTTCATGGACGTCAGCGCCAGCGGTGCATTCCACGGTCCGATCAAGGCGGCTACGCCAATCGGCTCGCGCACGACCATGGTCAGATAGCCTTCGGTTTGCGTGAATGCCTGGTCCGCGTGCTGGCCTATTACTTCGGCAAAGAAGCGGAAGTTATAGGCAACCCGCGGGATCTGGCCTTTCTGCAAATGGCGCATTGGAATACCTGAGTTCATGCACTCCAGATAGGCCAATTCGTCACTGTGCTCATCCACCAGATCAGCCACCCGACGCATCACTGCCTGGCGCCTCTCTACCGAGAGCTTGCGCCAACGCCCATCAGCGAAGGCGCGGCGCGCCGCGCTTACCGCCGCATCGACCTGCCCAACGTCAGCTTCCACCAAGGTGGAAATCTGCTGCGCATTGCCGGGAAAGACAACCGCAAGCTCGAACCCACCAGCCGGGACGAACTGCCCATCGATAAAACTTGTCACCACCGGCTTGATGGGAAACTGAACACTCGTGGATTGATTCATGAAGATACCGCGCAGCGCCACGGCCAGGCTCGTGACTAGTTAGAAGAAATGAAATGTTCCCGCGCTGGGCACTGCGTGCCGATGCTGCCCCAGCTAGCCCCCAGGGCGCCGCGGATATGGCTCCGCCAGTCCGCCACGCGCCGCCCCCTTGAGGGGGCCCGCGAAGCGGGTAGGGGGTGGGCTCTGGTTCACACGATTTCGGCGGCTTCTTGCAAGCTGGTGATCATCGACGTTTCGCGCAGATAGGCTCGGGCCAATTGCGGATCATTTGCTTTGCGCATCAAATCCTCAAGAGTTTCACGCCGCTTGTCTTCCCCACGCTCCTGCATGCGTGCCCGATTGCGTCCGGATTGCTGCAACACGTGCTTGATCGCAATCGGCCGCCGCTGACGCTCGTACAGATGCAATAGCGCGTCGTCTTCGCCGGCGTAAATGCGGCGCAGCTTTTCCGTCAGGTTGAAAGCGTCGTGGATGCCACCGTTCATGCCCATGCCGCCGCTGGGGCTGTTCACGTGCGCGGAGTCGCCAGCCAGAATAATGCGGCCGTTTACATAGTTGTTCACGACCCGCTGGTGGATACGGTAAGGACGAATCTCCATCACGTTATAGGCTTCGTCACGCGGCAAGATATGTTGGAGCTTTTTCTCTATCGAGGCTGGCGCCAGGGCATCGTCCACCGACTCCCCTTCCCAGGGGTAAAGGCTGACACGCCACAGATCGGGCAGTCTGAGCAGGCTGAAAGTGCCGCTCGGCGCCCAGCAATAGTTAATGTAAGACAGATCCTTGATGTGCTCGTGGAACTTGAAATCGGTAGTGGCCAACACCGTCGTTTCAGGAAAAGTCAGCCCTTCGAATTCAAGATTCAGCGCACTGCGCACGGTACTGCGAGCACCGTCGGCAGCCACTACATAGCGTCCGGACAAGGTTTTTTTCTCGCCCTCCACCGTCTCGACTTGCACCGTTACACCCGCGTCGTCCTGAGAAACGCTAATGCACTTGTGCCCCATCAACACGTCGGTGCCGGGCAGGTTCTTGCGTATATGTTCGAGCAAAAGTTCTGACAACTTCCATTGCTCGGTTTGCAAACGATAGGGGTGAGCGGTGTCTTCGCGCAGTATGGAAAGATCGAACTCTGCGAATTCACCGGTGGCATGCATGCGAACCTGCCAGGTCGGGGCCACCAGGCCCGCTTCGATCAAGCGCGGCGTAATGCCGTACTCATCCAGCATTTCCAGCGTAGGGGGATGGAAGGTCGACGCCTTCAACGCCTTGGATACGGTTTCTTCAGCTTCGACCACAATCGATTCGATACCGAAATGCCCCAAACGCATAGCGGTTACCAGTCCAACCGGACCAGCGCCTACGATGATAATTTTCTTGCTGGCCGTACTGCTCACATCACACCTCGGTTCGTCTTCATTACATCCCTTGTTGCCGGAAACATCTGTTTTTCAGGGCAAGTGCCCACAAAACAGCTTTCGTCCATTTCACAAGTATTCTATTGACCTGTCAATAGGACAATTAAGAGAAAACCACTACGACCGAGGCTGAATCAAGTACGTCCGGACCAACAATGGCGCCATGCGTCACGCCTTTTGCGCCTGGTCAGGGCCGCGTGTATATCTTGCTGCTCTTGATGAGCGCTTCCGCCCTGACCAGGCGTGTTTAGATTTCTACCGGTAATCCAGTGAAATTTTCCGAGAAAGACAAGCGTCCCGCCCGAGTACCCGTCATGTAGTCCAAGTCGGCGCGCTGCAGGCGTTTGCCGAAGGCATCCTGCCCGGGGAACTGATGCACCATGGTGCACAAGCCGGCAGAAAAACGTTGGACCAGCCACATCCGCCGCAAGCAGATGGCGGAGTATCTGTCCAGCACGGCCTGTGTAGCCTTCTTGTAGTGGTCGCTCAAGCCGCGGCTCAATACCTTGATGTCGGCAAGGGCCGAGTTGAGCCCTTTCGCACCGGTAGGAGGAACAATATGTGCGGCGTCTCCCGCCAGGAACAAGCGGCCATGCTGCATCGGCTCAGCCAGGAAGCTGCGCATACTGGTGACGCCCTTCTGCGTAATCTTGCCTTCGATGATAGGAGGCATGTCCTCGACATCCAGGCGCTCATGCAAAGCACTCCAGATCCTGTCGTCTGACCAGTTCTCGGGCTTGTCGTCGGGCTCGCACTGCAAATACAGACGGCTGACCGTCGGCGACCGGAAACTGAGCATGGCGAAGCCCGTCTCATGGCAACCCCAGGTCACATCGTCGGCAGCGGGCGGCACCTCGGCCAGTATTCCCAACCATCCGAAGGGATACACCCTGTCGTAAGCCTTGAGCAACGGCTCAGGCATCGCACCTCGGCTCAGGCCACGAAAGCCATCGCAGCCGATGACAAAATCGCAGACCACCTGCCCAGGCTCGCCGCCAGCCTCGAAATGAATCACCGGCTTATCGCTCTCCAGCCCTTCGAACTTCTTGACCGGCGTTTCAAACCACACCTGCCCACCGTCCTCAAGACGCGCCTTGACCAGATCGGTCACCACCTGATGCTGCGGATACACCATGACAGTGCGCCCGCCGGTTTCTTCCTGGAAATCAATGCGGTGCGAACGACCGCCAAAACGAAAATCGATACCCGTCTGCACCATGCCCAGCTTGTGCATGCGCTCGCCCAGGCCGACTTCGGTCAGCAACTCGACCGTGCCCTGCTCCAGCACGCCGGCACGCAGCCGGCTCTGCACGTGATCGCGGCTGCGGCTTTCCAGCACGATCGACTCTATTCCTTCAAGATGCAACATGTGCGACAGCAGCAGGCCCGCCGGGCCCGCGCCTACAATTCCTACCTGCGTACGGTGTACCTTGCTCATACCGTTTCCTGAAGCGTAATCAAGCCCATACCGGTCGTCATCGGCGCGTAGTAGTTGCGATGGATGCGCTTGGCCTCGTCAGACATCGCGCCGCGCATCACCAACCACATGATCAGTTCGATGCCTTCGGCGCCAAAGCGCTCCATGAATTCCTGGTGAGTCAGCCCCGTCAAACTTTCAGGGTCGTTTTCAATACGATCCAGGAAATCCTGGTCCCACGACTCGTTCATCTGCCCGAAGTGCTTGCCAGTCAATTGATGTGACATACCCCCCGTGCCCAGAATCACCACCCGCAGATCCTTCGGATAGGATTCGACGGCGCGGCGAATGGCCTGCCCCAGGCGATAGCAACGGCGGGCGGTGGGAAGCGGATGCTGCAAGACGTTAACGGCGATCGGCACCGACGCGACCGGCCAGCTCTCTTCGTGGTCGAAACACAGGTGCATAGGCACCAGAAAACCATGCTCGACACTCATCTCCTGACAGATGGTGAGATCGAATTCGTCGTACACCAGTTGTTCGCACAAGTGCTGCGAGAAAGCCAGATCGCCGCGAACTTCCGGCAGAGGCCGGGTGCCGAAACCCTCATCGGCAATGGCGTAGCTTTCTGCCGCACCTACGGCAAAAGTCGGATACTTATCGAAGAAAAAGTCGGCGCCATGATCGTTGTAAACCATGATCGCCACATCGGGCTTCAGTTCAGCCAGCCATTCCCGCACCGGCACGTAGGCGTCGAACAGGGGACGCCAGGCGGGGGTGTTCTGCTTGCCGCGGTCATAGGCTCCGCCTATGGACGGTACGTGTGAAGTGCCAATTCCTGCAATGATGGTGCCCATGTCAGACTGCTCCGCTGTCGTTACGAGTGGCGAGGAATTCCTCGTGGGTCTGGCCGCGCATATTCGCGCCCATCTTGTACAGGCCATTGCCCGTTACAGCGCCCAGTTTCAAAAGAAAGTAGATATTCGCGCCAGCGTCCAGCAAACCGCCGAAGTCGCGCGCACGAATCAGTTCTTTCTGTCGGGGCGACAGGCCGAACTTTTCCATATACGCTTCTTCGTCCTCTTTGTAAGTGGCGCGATTGGCCGGATCGATCAGGGAATTGCATAGCTTGTTGATCCGGTAACCGGCCCAGGACAGCTGCAAGTCGAAAACAAGCGATTCCGCGATGGGACGTGAGCGATCACGTTGCGCAATGGACATGGATAGACATCTCCAGACTGGGTGAAAAAGCGGGAAACCCCCGTTCCCTGGGCGACAGCGGCTCGTGGCTTGCCGCAGGAAGGGTTTTTATGGAGAATGACTTTATCGTCGAAGTGTTCGATTGTTCTATACAACTATTGCATCTACGGGGTAATCAGCCATGTCCTTCGAGAACCCCTCTACCTGTAACGATCTGCTCAATTACCGCCTGGCCCGATTGCTTAGCAGCAGTGGCGCCCCCATTATTCGCATATGCGAAGGCCGTTACGGGATTTCACGCCGCGAATGGCGTCTGATCGCGGTTTTGGCCGACTTCGGATCCCTATCGCCCTCCGCGCTGGCAACCCACGCTCATACTGATCGCCCGCTCGTTTCGCGGGCCATCAACGATTTGGTGGCCAAAGGGCTGGTCTTACGTGTGAGCTCGCCAGAAGACAAGCGGCGCGCCAGCATTGAACTGACGGAAAAAGGTCGTGCGCTGCACAATGAACTGTTTCCGCTAACCGCGAAAATCAATAGCGAAGTCTTGAGCGCACTGACGCCTGACGAGCTTCAGATTTTCGACAAGGTCCTGGATACCCTGACGCAGACCGCCACGCAACTGAACCAGCAATATGCGTTGACGGATAAGGCCGACCGATGGCGAGGCGGTAGCCGGCTCCATACACACAGCACTTCGGCCCTGCCCGATATCTGGTAGTCGGGAGAAGGCGTTATGCCCCCAAGGGGCGCTTTTTACCTTGGGGCGGCCCAGCGAAGATGTTGCCCCCCACGCTTGCCACTACGTGTCGGCGCTGCCCCCCAAGGGGGCCGCCTTTTACCTTGGGGCGGCCCGGCGAAGATGTTGCCCCCCACGCTTGCCACTACGTGTCGGCGCTGCCCCCCAAGGGGGCCGCCTTTTACCTTGGGGCGGCCCGGCGGTAAAAAAAAGCGCACTCCTCGGAAAGGAGTGCGCCCAAGCTAGTGTTCCGCTATACCGGGACACTAGCTACCTAGCTCGACCCGGCTGCGGCTTATTTGGCGGATGCGCCGCTCGCTTTGATCAATTTGGCCCATTTGACGATTTCGTCTTTCTGGAACTTGGCCAGTTGTTCTGATGAGCCTCCGGCCAGCGTGACGCCTTCTTTCACGAAGGCATCCTGGATAGAAGGTTTCTTCAGTATCCGCGCCATTTCCGCATTCAGTTTGGCCACGATGGGCGCCGGTGTGTCTTTGGGCGCGAACATGCCGAACCACAATACGATTTCATAGCCCGGCACGCCCGATTCGTTCATCGTGGGCAGATTGGGCACAGTGGGCGAGCGCTCGAGCCCGGTAACCGCCAAAGCCTTCAGCTTGCCTGCCTGCACCATGGGCATACCCATCGCTACCGAATCGAAAATGATCTGGGTGTGCCCACCCACTACATCGCTCAAAGCTTGAGACGGCCCCTTGGCCGGCACGTGGACCATATCGATACCCGCCAAGGACTTGAAATATTCGCCCGACATGTGGCCAGATGTACCTATGCCTTGCGACGTAAAGTTCAAAGTACCAGGTTTGCTCTTGGCCAGCTTGATCAATTCCGCGACGCTATTGGCCGGCACGTCGGGATTCAGCAGCAATACGTTGGGCACGGTTGCCAACAAGCTGACTGGGGTGAAATCCTTGACCGCATCGTAGGGAAGCTTGTCAAGCAAGGTCACGTTGATGGCATGGGTGGCGTGGGTACCCATCAAGACGGTGTAACCATCGTTGGGTGCTTTTGCCACGACATCGGCGCCAATCGTGCCGCCCGCCCCAGGCCTGTTTTCCACGATGACAGACTGTTTCCAGGTAGCCTGCATTTCATGCGCGACGGTACGTGCCAGTTTGTCCGTCAAGCCGCCCGCGGTAAAGGGAACGATGAAACGGATACTTTTACTTGGATAAGCGTCGGCCGACTCGGCAGCCTGAACCAAGGAACAGGTCAAGGACAAGGAAAACGCAAGCCCCAGCGATAGCAAGCGGGATTGCGGACGGAGTAAAGCCGGATTGATCGAATACGACATTGCTTGCTCCTGATATACAGAAAGGTCTTTGACACGGTCTTACCTGCTCAGCGGGTAGGACTGCGGTCAGGATGAAACCGCCTGCGACTGGGCGGTCGATCGGGCAGCCGACACATCGGCTCTATGGTTTTCTTCGTCAGCTGCCAATTTTTCAATCATCCGGCGGGCGCGGGTCGGCCCTGCGTCGATGGCCAACCAGGTGTACTGGCGCACTCCGGCCGCATCCTGTTCGCGCTGCATGGCGGTAACGATGACGTTGTCTTCTTCGAAGGTGGCGGCCATTGCTGGCACCAACCGTGCTTCGAGATCCTTGTCGCCTACGCCGAAATTGCGCACGTGCATCCAGAAAAAATGCGTGGTTTTATCTGTTTCCGGCGTCAGAAACTTGTAGCTGAAAGCACGCAGCCCGCCATCCATGTTTTCTTCCGTATGTTCCTGCCCCGCGTCCATCGTGACGACATCAACCCGGGAAACACACGGCGGATAAAAGTTATAACGCTGGCAGCGATCGGTCAGACCTTCGAAGTTGCCGTTACTCTTGTCCACGGGGGGAGGCTCGGCATTGAGAGTCCAGCGCGAAGCCGCGATATGGTCGTCGCTTTCTTCTATCGTCGTCGGCACTTCGCTGGATGCCGGATTGCCTATGGTGCTGGGATGCACATAAGTCGTATGAGCGGGATCTTGCAGATTCTCTACGATGTTCAGGTAGTTAGAACGATGGTATTGCGGAGCTCCCCACACGACGGCCCAGCCGTCATCGCCATAGCGTTTGACCGGTATGATCTTCGCTGGGTCAGCCAAAGCCGGGTCGCCCATCCATATCCACACCGCACCGTAACGCTCTTCGGTCGGAAAACTCCGGACCTGCGCACTCGATGGAATACGGGTTTGTCCGGGTACGTGCACACAAGCACCGGTGCAGTCATATTGCATACCGTGATAACCACACTGCAAGGTGTCATTCACCACTTTGCCCATGGACAAGGGCACCAAACGGTGTGCGCAGCGATCCAGCAAGGCCACCGCTTGCCCGTCGCGTTTGCGAAAAGCCACTACGGGTTCATTCAAGATCCTTCGGGCCAACAATCCGGAGCCGATTTCCGTGGACCAGCCCAGCACATACCACGCATTGCAAACGAAATTTTCCACGCCTCACTCCCCTGCTCAAAAACGACTGGCGGCAACGAAAGTGACCGCGGACGCCAATGGCGGAGGGCACATCGGCGTAGTCGTCAGATGGAAAGCGACTCTATCTCGGCTAGGAACAATTGTTCTATACAACTACTGAATCACGCTTTACGGAGGAGGCAGGCCATTGCGTTGAAGCCGGTCTGAGCGTTGATGTCTTATGATGCTTGTGTGGTGCTCATCACCACACAAGCGTCTGCACTTGCCACCAACTCTCGCCAGCCATCATGATTGCCCTGCTCGAAGCTCATCGCGCCGGTTTACTACGGCCAAAACACTGGTTGCCCAATATTGTCTCCGGCCTGGTCGTGGCCGTGGTGGCGCTGCCGCTGGCAATGGCATTCGCCATCGCGTCCGGGGCAAAACCCGAGCAAGGGCTGTATACCGCCATCGTTGCCGGCTTCCTGGTTTCCGCGCTCGGGGGCAGCCGCTTGCAGATAGCCGGGCCAACCGGGGCCTTCATCGTCATCCTTGCAGGCATTACCGCGCAGCATGGCATTGACGGCCTGCAAATCGCCACCATGATGGCGGGCGTAATCCTGTTTCTGCTGGGACTCGCCCGGATGGGCGCGGTCATCAAATTCATCCCGGCGCCTGTCATCGTGGGTTTTACGGCGGGCATAGGTGTCATCATCTGGGTCGGCCAGTGGAAGGATTTCTTCGGCTTACCTGCAGTCGAGGGCCAGCACTTTCATGAAAAGCTGTGGCACTTACTGCATTTACTGCCCAGCATGCACGCCGCCACCACAGCTCTGGCGATGATCGCGCTTGCCCTGTTGCTGTATGGCGCCAAAATTCCACGCTTAAAGCATGTGCCCGGCCCTCTCATTGCCTTGACCGTCGTCACGGTGCTGCAAGCCGTCTTTCATTTCGATGGTGTCGCCACGATAGGTAGCGCCTTCGGCGGCATTCCACAAGGTCTGCCATCCTGGCATTGGCCTGAAATCACCGCCACCCGGGTCATCGAACTGATCGGACCAGCGTTTGCGATTGCCATGCTCGGCGCCATTGAATCCTTGCTTTCAGCAGTAGTTGCCGACGGCATGGCCGGCACCCGGCATGACTCCAACCAGGAACTGGTGGGCCAGGGCATCGCCAATATCGCCGCCCCTTTGTTCGGTGGTTTTGCCGCCACCGGCGCTATTGCCCGCACTGCTACCAATATCCGTAACGGCGGAACCAGCCCTTTGGCCGGTATCGTGCATGCCGGTACTTTGCTGTTGATGGTGATACTGCTCGCGCCCCTGGCCGAGAACGTGCCGCTGGCGGCACTGGCGGCAATTCTGTTTGTGGTGGCATGGAATATGAGCGACGCGCGGCACGTCCTGATGATGCTTCGACGAGCACCCCGCGCCGACGTGGTGATCCTGGTCGCGACTTTTCTGCTGACCGTCTTCGCCGACCTGGTGGTGGCCGTCAATATCGGCGTCGTCCTGGCGACTTTGCACTTTATGCGCCGCATGGCATCGAGTGTTGACGTACAACCGGTTACCGAACAAGAGCTTCAGCGCGAATTAGCCCATCAAGGCTATAGCAGCATGCCTCCAGGCGTCCTGGCGTATTCGATAGAAGGCCCATTATTTTTTGGCGCGGCCGAGAATTTCGAGCGCGCCTTAGCGGTTACCCATACCGATCCACGCGTGCTGATTATCCGCTTGCGCTGGGTGCCCTTCATTGACATCACAGGACTGCAAACCCTGGAAGAGGTCATTCTCGACATGCACAAACGTGGCGTCGAAGTGATGTTGACCGGCGCCAACGCCAGGGTCAGCGCCAAGCTGGACCGGGCACACATCAGTGAACTGGTGGGCCATCACAACCTGTTCAAGACCTTCGCCGATGCGCTGGATGCATGCCGAGAACGAGCGTTGCCGGAAGATCACGGGGTGTAATCGACCGTTCGATCTTGCGCGACTATTTCGAAGATGCCTGCGAAGAAGTGATTTCGAAGGCAGGGTGGCGAAGCTTTATTCGTATAACCCACAAGGCCTTTCCGGTCTCACTTGCCACCTGATTGCGCGCCGCGCATGGCTTAATCCTGCTACTCGTTTTGCAGATAAATCAGGTGGCTTTCATGTCCAAACATTGTGCGCCGGCCGTCTTGGCCGCACTTCTCCTTGCCGCTTGTGGCGGCGATGAACGCGACACCAACGCGTCCCCGCCGAGCATTGCCAGCCTTGAGCAAAGTGGCCAATTGCCGGTACTAGACCGCTCGGACAGTCTGCGTGGACCTGACCAGGACCAAAACGGTATTCGCGACGATATCGATGACTGGATCCTTCGGTTAAGCCTGGCTAGCCCCCAGCACGAAGCACTTCAGCAACTTGCTCGTTCCTACCAAAGTGCGATTCTGGTCGACAGCGGCAACAAAGCTGCTGTGCACGATGTCACCACGCAAACCTATCGCGCCGTTGCTTGCATCATGGCGCGCAGCCCGTCGTCTGGCGCAGGCGCCAACTTCGTTTCCGATCTAAAGAAATTCAGCGCCAACACCAAACCCCGTGTACGTGCTTACCTTCAGTATTCGACGGCGCTGGATGGCTCGGTCGGCAAGCTGCCCGATGGAAACGGCTGTGAACGCTAGCTTCGCCCTCCACTGTCGCCGCTGGCTGGCCGGTTTGCTGGCGGCATCAGGTCTGCTGGCCCCCGGCCAGGCGCAATCGGCATCCGGTCTATGCCCTGATTACAGCTATACCCTGGGCTTCTTCAATGGCGTCTGGAACACACCCGCCGATGCGGCGGCGGGCGCGACGGCGCTACGCGAGACGCTTGCTCAAGAGATCCATGGCGACGCCAAGCATGAAGACCCCGACTTTGGGGTTGAGGTCTTCTACAACGCCAGTGGGCTACGCCGCAACGGCGCGGGAAGTATCGAGGACGTGATCGAGGTATTCGAACAACGCACCACCGACCTCGACCATGTTCTGGCCAAGCGTTGGGAATTGTTCTGGGAAACGCTGGATGGCCATCGCCGGCTGTGGGACCGAATCGGGGCGGCGATACCTCGCGCCGTGGACCTGGGTGAAGCGCTGGCGCAGGCAGCCTTTGCCCACCGCGTCAGCCAAACAACCCGTCTGGCGGCGCGCCCACCCACCGAACTGGACTACGCCGCGCACGCAATACGGCTGCGCGCACTTCTTGCAGAAGGCCAGGCACTGCTGTTGGTCGCGCATTCTCAAGGTAACTTTTTTCTCAATCAAGCCTACCGAACCGCCATCGACGACAATACCTCCGCCAACGTGAGGGCACTACATATCGCGCCCGCATCGTCCTTCCTTAGCGGACCGCATACGCTTTCTGCCGGCGACAAGGTCATTTCAGCCTTGCGCCTGACCTTACCCGGACCGCTTCCGGATAGCAACATCGAACTACCCGCCAGCAATGGCGATGTCACCGGACACATGCTGGCGGAAACCTACCTGGATGCGCAACGCGTGGGACGCGCCACCATTGCGGCACAGATGCGTTCCTTGCTGGCGGCCCTGGAGCCGCCCGCGCCACGGGGCAGCCCCGGCTTTTTTACCGTCACCTTAAGCTGGGATGGCCCAGGTGACATCGATCTGCACACCTTCGAACCCAATGGTTCGCACGTTTACTATGACATCAGGACCGGTACCAGCGGTGCACTGGATATGGATAACACGGCAGGCTTCGGCCCCGAGCACTATCACGCCAGCTGCGATGCCTCACGATTGCAGACAGGTAGCTATCGAATCGGTATCAATCACTACGCGGCGGCAAATGGCCGGACCGCGACGGTGCAAGTTGCCTCCGCACGCAATGGTGTCCTGGATACCCGCCGCCTCGGGGTCGGCCCCGAACGAGGAAGCGCGGGAGACGGCGTCCCCATTTCTGTTTTCGACGTGCTGCTAACAAATGGCGCCGAACAGGGCTGGAAAGTAGGTCTGCGCTGAAACGCGCCGGACAATGCTACGATTTCCACCCGTCCCACAGGACGTTGAAGGAGTCCGGCCTACTCTTGCTGCTCATGCTTTGCCGCGCCGGGCAAAGCCTTGCGGAAAGACTGGCGGGGTGCACTGTGCCAATCTGGAAAACCTGCTTGTCTCGTTTCATCGAGCTCGCCCAACGCTATCCCGGTACCATCGCCGTTTTCGGATTCGTATCCGGAATCGCCAGTTATTTCATGGTGGATCGCCACGAAGGCTTCGCACGCGGCATCGCGCTCGTGATGCTGATAAGTTGGGTGTGGCTAATGATAGAAAAGGCCCTGCGTCATCATATCGCGCAGCGCTTCGGCTTTACCGTGCCCACGCCCCTGCTGCGTTACGCCACTCAGATGATCCATCAGGAAAGTCTGTTTTTCGTCCTGCCTTTCCTCTTCACGGCAACAACCTGGAATAGCGGCCAACTGTTCTTTACCGGCTTATTGGCCATTGCCGCAGTGGTCGCCCTGGTAGACCCGCTGTACTACAAATGGCTGGCGCCTCGCCGCTGGGTTTTTCTTACTTATCACACGCTGGCCTTATTCGCGGTCTTGCTCACCGCCTTGCCGCTCATCCTGCATATTCCTACCGGTGACAGCTATAAACTGGCGCTGGCAGTAGCAGTGCTTCTCTCTTTCCCCAGCGTGTCCAGCCTGGTGACATTGCAAGCGCGATGGCGCAAAGTAGCAGTTGTAGGGCTTATGTTGGCGCTGGCCGGCTGTGGTTGGTTCGCCCGGCTATGGGTACCGCCCGCAACCCTGTGGTTGACCCAGGTCGCCA
>JBEBXA010000104.1:0-13612 GCA_040391825.1 Pigmentiphaga sp. | reverse complement strand
GTGAAGGCGGTCGTACCGTCGGCGCCGGTGTCGTCGCTACCATCATCGCTTAATTCCGGTTTGCAGGGTTCGGGAAACCGCACCCTGTCCGCCTTTCAGGCCGGATAGTGTTAAGGCGGGAATGCCCGCCAGTTTAAAGGCGCTGTCCACGGATGGCGCTTAAGGCTTTAGGGGAATAGCTCAATTGGCAGAGCGTCGGTCTCCAAAACCGAAGGTTGCGGGTTCGATTCCCTCTTCCCCTGCCACTCCTCCCGGAGCTCGCGGGTACTAGTCCGGGCTTCTGATGAGGCCTGTAGTAGCGCCGCGATAACCCGGCTGTTTTGCAAGCACCGCTGCCGCCAGATTCTGGCGCTGCCCGGACGATAAGATGTCGAATCCAAACGTCGAAACCGTAACAAACACTGCCGATCGCATCAAAGTAGGTCTGGCCATTGCAGCGTTCGTTGCGGGCCTGGCCGGTTTTTATGTCTTGTCTTCCAGTCCCATGATTGCGCGCCTCGGTGTCATTATTGCCGGCGTGATCGTGGCTCTGGTAATTGCCTGGTTCAGTGAGCCGGGGCGTCGCTTGATCGCGTTCGCGCAAGACTCGATCCAAGAGACCCGTAAGGTCGTTTGGCCTTCCCGCAAAGAAACCATCCAGACGACTGGCATCGTATTCGCCTTCGTGGTCGTTATGGCCTTGTTCTTGTGGCTTACAGACAAATCAATCGAGTGGATGTTGTATGACCTCCTCTTTGGTTGGAAATAACACGGCGGAAAAAAGACGATGAGCAAGCGTTGGTACGTTGTCCATGTCTATTCCGGCATGGAAAAAAGCGTTCAGAAGGCGCTTACCGAGCGGATCGAGCGCGCCGCTTTGCAGACATCTTTTGGGCGCATTTTGGTGCCGACCGAAGAAGTCATCGAAATGAAGGGCGGTCAGAAGTCGATTACCGAGCGTCGTTTTTTCCCCGGTTACGTTTTGGTCGAGATGGAACTGACCGACGAAACCTGGCACTTGGTAAAGAACACGAACAAGGTAACCGGCTTTGTCGGTGGTTCGGGCAATCGGCCCACGCCAGTGCCTCAGCGCGAAGTCGACGATATTTTGTCGCAGATGGAAGAGGGCGTTGAGAAGCCGCGTCCCAAGGTTCTGTTCGAAGTGGGCGAAATGGTCCGCATCAAGGAAGGTCCGTTCACAGACTTCAATGGCAACGTCGAAGACGTGAACTATGAAAAGAGCAAGCTGCGCGTGTCGGTGACCATTTTTGGTCGTTCGACCCCGGTAGAGCTCGATTTCAGTCAAGTCGAAAAGACCTGACTCCCGATTTTGCCGGATGGTGCGCTGCGGCCAGTGCCATTCGGTTTCCTGCCCTTCGGGGCGGAATGTATCAAGGCTGCTAACCCTCGGGGAGCCCACCGCTTGCGGTGTGCGTATGTACCCGAAAGGAGCAAAACATGGCGAAGAAAATCGTCGGTTTCATCAAGCTGCAGGTTCCAGCTGGTAAAGCCAATCCGTCACCCCCTATCGGTCCGGCGCTGGGTCAGCGCGGTCTGAACATCATGGAATTCTGCAAGGCGTTCAACGCCAAGACGCAGGGCATCGAGCCCGGTCTGCCGATTCCGGTCGTGATCACCGCTTTTGCCGACAAGAGCTTCACCTTCGTGATGAAGTCGCCTCCCGCGACCATTCTCATCAAGAAAGCTGCTGGTCTGCAGAAGGGTTCGCCCACTCCCAACAGCAACAAGGTTGGTACCCTGACGCGCGCTCAGGTCGAAGAAATCGTCAAGACCAAGCAAGGTGACCTGACCGCCTCCGATATGGATGCAGCAGTTCGCACGATCGCTGGCAGCGCCCGCAGCATGGGCATCACGGTGGAGGGTCTGTAATCATGGCACGTCTGTCGAAACGAGTTACCGCGCTGCGCGCCAAGATTGATCGCAGCAAGCTCTACCCCGTTGCCGAGGCCCTGGCCCTGGTGAAGGAAACCGCTACCGCCAAGTTTGATGAGTCGATCGACCTGGCAGTTCAGTTGGGCATCGACGCCAAGAAGTCCGACCAATTGGTTCGCGGCTCGGTGGTTCTGCCCTCGGGTACCGGCAAGTCGGTGCGCGTTGCTGTGTTCGCCCAAGGCGAAAAAGCTGAAGCCGCCAAGGCTGCCGGCGCCGATATCGTCGGCATGGAAGATCTGGCCGAAAGCATCAAGGGTGGTCAAATCGATTTTGACATCGTGATTGCTTCGCCTGACACGATGCGTGTGGTCGGTGCCCTGGGCCAAATCCTGGGCCCGCGTGGTCTCATGCCTAACCCCAAGGTTGGCACCGTGACCCCCGACGTCGCGACTGCTGTCAAGAATGCCAAGGCTGGTCAGGTTCAGTACCGTACCGACAAAGCAGGGATCATTCACGCCACTATCGGTCGTGCTTCGTTCAATGTCGAACAACTGCAAGCCAACCTCGTGGCTTTGGTTGACGCGCTGAACAAGGCCCGTCCGGCAACGGCAAAAGGTATTTATCTGCGTAAGCTGGCTGTTTCCTCGACGATGGGTGGCGGGGTCCGTGTGGACCAGTCTTCCCTGACTTTGGGTCAGTAAACGTAGAGCAACAAACTTTGGGCTGTACCGTGCGCAAGGCCTTCGTCTTGTCGCGGTGCTGCTGTCAAAGACCGCTGGAGGGAAAGCCGGCTTGCCGGCCAACCTTAATACCGCAGCACTGAAGTTGATGAGCGTTTCAAGCGTCACGCTACTTCAGGAAACGGATCCAGCGCAGACGGCGCTCCCAGGAAGAAATCTTTATCCAAAGAAATCGACCAGGTTCGCCGCATTCGGTTGACGCAAGGGCTTCCCAAGCGTCTTTTGATGGAGTGTTCAAACCGTGAGTCTCAATCGTCAAGAGAAAACGGTGGTTGTTGAAGAGATCTCGGCAGAAGTTGCCAAGGCTCAATCAATAGTCATCGCCGAGTATCGTGGTCTGGACGTTGCTTCCGTCACCGTACTGCGCAAGAAAGCGCGTGAATCGGGCGTTTACCTGCGTGTTCTGAAGAACACGTTGGCGCGCCGCGCTGTTGCTGGCACTCCTTTCGAGGAATTGTCGGCACAACTGACCGGACCGCTGATCTATGGCATCAGCACCGACCCGGTTAGCGCGGCCAAGGTGTTGTCTGATTTCGCTAAAACCAACGACAAGCTCGTTCTGAAGGGCGGCGCATTGCCGAACAGCCTGATGAACGTAGAAGGCGTCAAGGCCCTGGCCTCCCTGCCTTCACGCGAAGAGTTGCTGGCGAAGTTGCTGGGCACCATGCAAGCACCCGTTGCACAGTTTGTGCGTACGCTCAACGAAGTTCCGACCAAGTTTGTGCGCGGCCTCGCAGCCGTTCGCGACAAACAGGCGGAGGCGGCGTAAGCCGACTCAGGCTACTTGCGGCAAGGCAGGCCAGGCGCTGCGCGCCGGCCAAATCCCTCGGGATGCCGACTGCAGGAATCCTGTTACTTCGTTAGACAAAAAGCGACATCCCTACCTGGCATTAAACATTTGGAGTTTTAAAGAAAATGGCACTTAGCAAAGCTGAAATCATCGACGCGATCGCTGGCTTGACCGTCCTTGAACTGTCCGAACTGATCAAAGACCTCGAAGAAAAATTCGGTGTGTCGGCTGCCGCCGCTGCGGTCGCTGTTGCTGCTCCCGCTGCCGGCGCTGCTGCCGCTGCTGAAGAGCAAACCGAGTTCAACGTTGTCTTGGCCGAAGTCGGCGCCAACAAGGTTAACGTCATCAAGGCAGTTCGCGAACTGACCGGTCTGGGCCTGAAAGAAGCCAAGGACCTGGTTGATGGCGCACCGAAGGCTGTCAAGGAAGGCGTGTCCAAGGCTGACGCCGAAGCCGCCAAGAAGAAGCTCGAAGAAGCCGGTGCCAAGGTCGAAGTCAAGTAATCCTGACCTGGCAAGTACCCGGGGGTCGCGAAAAAACGACCTCCGGGTTTTTGCGTTTTGGAAAGAGGCTTTCAAAGCCGTATTTCCGTGGTATTTCGGCCGGATTTTCCGGAATTCTGCCGGAAGACTCGGTCCACGGATTTCCGGTGCGCAGGTGGAGATACACCCGCCTGCGGACCCGAAACCCGTGTCGGGGGTACCGACGAATTGGGACATCGGCCATGCCGGCCGTTTGTTCTGTCCAGATTTCGAAGTCGTATTTTAGGACCACTACCCGTGGTTCATGCAACCTGAGTCGGAGTGCTCATGCCCTACTCGTTCACCGAAAAGAAGCGCATCCGCAAGAGCTTCGCCAAGCGCGAGGACGTGCAAACCGTCCCCTTCCTTCTGGCGACCCAGCTCGAGTCCTATCTTACTTTTCTGCAGGCGGATACCGCTCCTCTGCAGCGTAAGGAAGAGGGCTTGCAAGCCGCTTTCTCCTCAATTTTCCCCATTGTCAGCCACAACCAGATGGCGAGGCTGGAGTTCGTCAGCTTCGTTCTGGGCGAACCGGCTTTTGATGTGCGGGAATGTCAACAGCGGGGATTGACGTTTGCCTCGCCCTTGCGGGCGAAGGTGCGTCTGGTATTGCTGGATCGTGAAGCCAGTAAGCCGACCGTCAAGGAAGTAAAGGAACAGGAAGTCTACATGGGCGAGATTCCGCTCATGACGACCACTGGTTCTTTCGTCATCAACGGCACCGAGCGTGTCATTGTTTCGCAGCTGCATCGCTCACCCGGCGTGTTCTTCGAGCACGACCGCGGCAAGACCCACAGCTCCGGCAAGTTGTTGTTTTCCGCCCGTGTGATTCCCTACCGCGGTTCGTGGCTGGATTTCGAATTCGATCCGAAGGACATTCTGTTCTTCCGCGTCGACCGTCGTCGCAAGATGCCGGTAACGATTCTGATGAAAGCCATCGGCATGACGCCCGAAAACATCCTTGAGCATTTCTTCGCGTTCGATCGTTTCGAGCTGCAGAGTGAAGGCGCTTTGATGGAATTCGTGGCCGACCGCTGGAAGGGCGAAGTCGCGCGTTTCGACATCAACGACAAGTCGGGCAACGTCATCGTCGCCAAAGACAAGCGTATCAACGCCAAGAATATCCGTGACCTGGTCGCGGCTGAAACCACTCGTATTTCGGTGCCGGAAGATTTCCTGCTGGGCCGTGCGCTGGCGCGCAATGCCGTCGACCCCGAAACCGGCGAGATCGTCGCCCAGGCCAACGAAGAGCTGACCGAAACGGTATTGGAAAAGCTGCGTTCGGCCAATGTGCGCGAAATCGAAGCCTTGTACACGAACGATCTGGATCAAGGTCCGTACATTTCGCAAACCTTGCGTGTGGACGAAACCACGGATCAGACCGCCGCCCGTGTCGCCATCTACCGCATGATGCGTCCTGGCGAGCCTCCCACCGAAGATGCGGTGGAAGCGCTGTTCCATCGTTTGTTCTTCAACGAAGAAACCTACGATCTGTCGCGCGTGGGCCGCATGAAAGTCAACAGCCGCCTGGGCCGGGGCAATGACATCACCGGTCCCATGACCCTGAACAACGACGACATCCTTGAAACCATCAAGGTCTTGGTCGAGTTGCGCAACGGTCGCGGCGAAATCGATGACATCGATCACTTGGGTAATCGCCGCGTGCGCTGTGTGGGCGAACTGGCCGAAAACCAGTTCCGCGCCGGTCTCGTGCGTGTCGAACGTGCGGTCAAGGAACGCTTGGGCCAAGCCGAAGCCGAAAACCTGATGCCGCATGACCTGATCAACTCCAAGCCGATTTCCGCGGCGATCAAGGAGTTCTTCGGTTCGAGCCAGTTGTCGCAGTTCATGGACCAGACCAACCCGCTGTCGGAAATCACGCACAAGCGCCGCGTTTCCGCACTGGGCCCGGGCGGCCTGACCCGCGAGCGCGCCGGCTTCGAAGTCCGCGACGTGCACCCGACCCACTACGGCCGCGTCTGCCCGATCGAAACGCCGGAAGGTCCGAACATCGGCCTGATCAACTCGATGGCGCTGTACGCGCGCCTGAACGAGTACGGTTTCCTGGAAACCCCGTACCGCAAGGTCGTGGGCAGCCAGGTTAGCGACCAGATCGACTATCTGTCGGCAATCGAAGAAAGCCGCTACGTGATCGCGCAGGCGAACGCGGCGCTGGATGGCGAAGGTCGCTTCACCGATGATCTGGTAGCTTGCCGCGAAGCGGGCGAAACCATGATGACGGCCAGCGAAAACATCCATTACATGGACGTTGCTCCGTCGCAGATCGTGTCCGTCGCCGCCTCGCTCATCCCGTTCCTGGAACACGATGATGCGAACCGGGCTTTGATGGGTTCGAACATGCAACGCCAGGCCGTACCTTGCTTGCGCCCCGAGAAATCGGTGGTGGGAACGGGTATCGAACGTACCGTGGCCGTTGACTCGGGCACCACCGTTCAGGCTCTGCGCGGCGGTCTGGTCGATTACGTCGATGCCGACCGTATCGTGATCCGCGTCAACGACGAGGAAGATGTCGCCGGTGAAGTCGGTGTCGATATCTACAACCTGATCAAGTACACGCGTTCCAACCAGAACACCAACATCAACCAGCGTCCCGTGGTTCGCCGTGGCGATCACATCGCCAAGGGCGATGTGTTGGCCGACGGTGCCTCGACCGACCTGGGCGAACTGGCTCTGGGCCAGAACATGCTGGTCGCGTTCATGCCTTGGAATGGCTATAACTTCGAAGACTCGATGTTGATTTCGGAGCGAGTGGTTGCAGATGACCGCTACACCTCGATTCACATCGAAGAACTGACGGTTGTTGCTCGCGACACCAAGCTTGGTTCCGAAGAAATCACGCGCGATATCAGCAACTTGTCGGAAGGCCAGCTCGGCCGCCTGGACGAGTCCGGCATCGTATACATCGGCGCTGAAGTTGAAGCCGGTGACGTGCTGGTCGGTAAGGTTACGCCCAAGGGCGAAACCCAGCTGACCCCGGAAGAAAAGCTGTTGCGCGCCATCTTCGGCGAGAAGGCCTCCGACGTTAAGGACACCTCGCTGCGCGTGCCTTCGGGCATGGTCGGCACGGTTATCGACGTTCAGGTCTTTACGCGTGAAGGCATCGTTCGCGACAAGCGCGCCCAGTCCATCATCGACGATGAACTCAAGCGCTATCGCCAGGACTTGAACGATCAGTTGCGTATCGTTGAAAACGATACCTTCGATCGTATCGAAAAGACCCTGGTCGGCAAGGTGGTCAACGGTGGTCCGCGCAAGCTGGCCAAGGGCGCGGCTATTGCCAAGTCCTACCTGGTCGAGCTCGACCGCTGGCAGTGGTTCGACATTCGCTTGTCGGATGAAGCCGCTGCAACCGCGCTTGAGCAGGCCAAGGAATCGATCGAGCAAAAGCGTCACGAATTCGATCTGGCTTTCGAAGAAAAGCGTAAGAAGCTCACCCAGGGCGACGAGTTGCCGCCGGGCGTGCTGAAGATGGTCAAGGTTTATCTGGCCGTCAAGCGTCGTCTGCAGCCTGGCGACAAGATGGCTGGTCGTCACGGCAACAAGGGTGTGGTGTCCAAGATCACTCCAGTGGAAGACATGCCGCACATGGCCGACGGTACTCCCGCCGACATCGTGCTCAATCCGTTGGGTGTGCCGTCACGGATGAACGTCGGGCAGGTGCTTGAGGTTCATTTGGGCTGGGCCGCCAAGGGACTGGGGCTGCGCATCAACGAAATGCTGGCTGATGCCAAGAAGATCGAAGTCGCCAAGATTCGTGCTTTCCTGGACAAAATCTACAACACCACCGGTACTTCGGCGCGTCTGGACGAGTTCAGTGATGACGACATCATCGAGCTGGCCCACAACCTGAAGAACGGTGTGCCGTTTGCTACGCCGGTGTTCGATGGTGCCGCCGAAGAAGACATCCGTGCGATGTTGGATCTGGCCTATCCGGACGATGTCGCCGAGAACCTCAAGCTCGAGAACTCCAAGACGCAGGCTTACCTGTTCGATGGTCGTTCCGGCGAGATGTTCGAGCGCCCGGTCACGATCGGCTATATGCACATGCTCAAGCTGCATCACTTGGTTGATGACAAGATGCACGCGCGTTCGACCGGCCCGTACTCGCTGGTTACCCAGCAGCCGCTGGGTGGTAAGGCGCAGTTCGGTGGCCAGCGCTTCGGTGAGATGGAAGTGTGGGCGCTGGAAGCTTACGGCGCGTCGTATGTGCTGCAAGAAATGTTGACCGTGAAGTCCGATGATGTGAATGGTCGTACGAAGGTGTACGAGAACATCGTCAAGGGCGACCACGTGATCGAAGCGGGCATGCCCGAGTCGTTCAACGTGCTGGTTAAGGAAATCCGGTCGCTCGGGATCGACATGGATCTCGAGCGTAACTGATAGGAGTCGCCATGAAAGCGCTGCTGGATCTGTTCAAGCAAGTTACGCAGGAAGAACAGTTCGACGCCATCCGCATTGGCATCGCGTCGCCGGAGAAAATCCGGTCGTGGTCGTTCGGGGAAGTGAAGAAACCTGAAACGATCAACTACCGCACGTTCAAACCTGAACGCGACGGGCTGTTTTGCGCCAAAATTTTCGGCCCCATCAAAGACTACGAATGCTTGTGCGGCAAGTACAAGCGTCTGAAGCACCGGGGTGTCATTTGTGAAAAATGCGGTGTTGAAGTCACCTTGGCAAAGGTGCGCCGCGAGCGCATGGGCCATATCGAGTTGGCCAGCCCGGTCGCTCATATCTGGTTCCTGAAGTCGCTGCCGTCGCGTCTGGGCATGGTGCTCGACATGACGCTGCGCGACATCGAACGCGTGCTGTATTTCGAAGCCTATTGCGTTATCGATCCTGGCATGACGCCGCTTAAACGCGGCCAGATCATGTCGGAAGATGATTTCCTGGCGAAGACCGAAGAGTACGGCGACGATTTCCGCGCCGTGATGGGTGCCGAGGCCGTGCGCGAGTTGCTGCGCACGATCGATATCAATCGCGACGTCGAAGTCTTGCGTGCCGATCTCCAGGCCACCAGCTCGGATGCCAAGATCAAGAAAATCTCGAAGCGCTTGAAGGTGCTGGAAGGTTTCCAGAAATCGGGCATCAAGCCCGACTGGATGATCCTGGAAGTGTTGCCGGTACTGCCTCCCGAGTTGCGCCCGCTGGTGCCGCTCGATGGCGGTCGCTTCGCCACGTCCGATCTGAACGATCTGTATCGTCGCGTCATCAATCGCAACAACCGTCTGAAACGCCTGCTCGAACTCAAAGCTCCTGAAATCATCGTGCGCAACGAAAAGCGCATGCTGCAGGAAGCCGTCGACTCGCTGCTCGATAACGGTCGCCGCGGTAAGGCCATGACCGGCGCCAACAAGCGTCCGCTCAAGTCGCTGGCCGACATGATCAAGGGCAAGAGCGGTCGTTTCCGTCAGAACTTGCTGGGCAAGCGCGTCGACTACTCTGGCCGTTCGGTCATCGTGGTGGGCCCGCAGCTCAAGTTGCATCAGTGCGGTCTGCCCAAGCTGATGGCGCTCGAGCTCTTCAAGCCCTTCATTTTCAACCGTCTGGAAATGATGGGTCTGGCCACAACCATCAAGGCTGCCAAGAAGCTGGTCGAGACGCAGGAGCCGGTGGTTTGGGACATCCTCGAAGAGGTGATCCGCGAACACCCGATCATGCTGAACCGCGCACCTACCTTGCACCGTCTGGGTATCCAGGCGTTCGAGCCGGTGTTGATCGAAGGCAAGGCCATCCAGCTGCATCCGCTGGTTTGCGCGGCGTTCAACGCCGACTTCGACGGTGACCAGATGGCTGTTCACGTGCCCCTGTCTATCGAGGCACAGCTCGAAGCCCGCACCTTGATGCTGGCGTCGAACAACATCCTGTTCCCGGCCAACGGCGAACCGTCGATCGTGCCGTCGCAGGATATCGTGTTGGGCCTGTATTACGCCTCACGCGAACGTGTCAATGGCAAGGGCGAAGGTTTGCACTTCGTTGACGTTTCCGAAGTATTGCGCGCTTACGAAAGCAAAGCTGTCGAGCTGCAGTCACGCATTACCGTTCGCCTGAACGAATACGAGCGTGACGAACAGGGCGAGTGGCAAGCGCATCTGCGCCGTTTCGAAACCACCGTCGGCCGCGCCATCCTGTCGGAAATCTTGCCCAAGGGCCTGCCTTTCTCGGTGCTGAACAAGCCCCTGAAGAAGAAAGAGATCTCGCGTTTGATCAACCAGTCCTTCCGCCGTTGCGGCTTGCGGGCTACGGTGATCTTCGCCGATCAGTTGATGCAGTCGGGTTTCCGTCTGGCGACCCGTGGCGGTATTTCGATCTGCATGGATGACATGCTGATCCCGACCGCCAAGGAAGGCATCCTTGCCGAAGCCAGCAAAGAGGTCAAGGAAATCGACAAGCAGTACTCGTCGGGTCTGGTGACCGCTCAGGAACGCTACAACAACGTAGTGGACATCTGGGGCAAGGCGGGCGACCGCGTCGGCAAGGCCATGATGGAGCAGCTTTCCACCGAGCCTGTCACCGATCGCCATGGTAATGAAACGCGTCAGGAATCGTTCAACTCGATCTACATGATGGCCGACTCCGGTGCTCGCGGTTCCGCAGCCCAGATTCGCCAGCTTGCGGGTATGCGTGGCCTGATGGCCAAGCCTGATGGCTCGATTATCGAAACGCCAATTACCGCGAACTTCCGTGAAGGCCTGAACGTACTCCAGTACTTCATCTCCACCCACGGTGCGCGTAAGGGTCTGGCCGATACGGCGTTGAAGACCGCCAACTCGGGTTACCTGACCCGTCGTTTGGTGGACGTGACGCAAGACTTGGTCATTACCGAAGACGATTGCGGCACGACTTTCGGCTTCAATATGAAAGCCCTGGTCGAAGGCGGTGAAGTCATCGAACCGTTGCGCGATCGTATTCTGGGTCGTACCACGGCATCCGACGTCATCAACCCCGATACTCAGGAAACCGTATTCGAAGCGGGCACCTTGCTCGACGAAGATTCGGTCGAATTGATCGAGCAGTTGGGTATCGATGAAGTCAAGGTCCGTTCGCCGCTTAGCTGCGAAACCCGTCATGGCCTGTGCGCCGCGTGCTACGGCCGCGATCTGGGCCGGGGTTCGGCAGTCAACGTGGGCGAGGCCGTCGGTGTCATCGCGGCTCAGTCCATCGGTGAACCCGGCACGCAGCTTACGATGCGTACCTTCCACATCGGTGGCGCGGCATCGCGTGCCGCGCTGGCTTCCGGAGTGGAAACCAAGTCCAACGGTACGGTGCGTTTCACCAGCGCCATGCGCTATGTGACCAACGTCAAGGGTGAGCAGGTCGCCATCGCGCGTTCGGGAGAAATCCTGATCGTTGATGACAACGGCCGCGAACGCGAACGTCACAAGGTGCCGTACGGCGCGATCTTGTTGCACGGCGATGGTACGGCTGTGAAGGCCGGCGCCCAATTGGCTAGCTGGGATCCGCTGACCCGCCCGATCATTACCGAGCACGGCGGCACGGTCAAGTTCGAGAATGTGGAAGAGGGCGTAACCGTTGCTCGCCAGCTCGATGAAGTGACTGGTCTGTCGACCTTGGTTGCCATCACGCCCAAAACGCGTGGCAGCGCCAAGCAGACGGTTCGTCCGCAGATCAAGCTGTTGGATGCCGCCGGCGAAGAAGTCAAGATCGCCGGTACCGATCACTCGGTAAGCATCTCCTTCCCGGTCGGTGCGCTGATTACGGTGCGCGACGCGCAGCAAGTGGGCGTGGGTGAAGTACTGGCGCGTATTCCGCAGGAATCGCAAAAGACTCGCGACATTACCGGTGGTCTGCCGCGTGTGGCCGAACTGTTCGAAGCTCGTTCGCCCAAGGACGCCGGCATGCTCGCCGACGTTACCGGCACGGTTTCGTTTGGTAAGGACACCAAGGGCAAACAGCGTCTGGTCATCACCGATCTCGACGGCATCAGCCATGAATTCCTGATTCCCAAGGAAAAGCAGGTTCTGGTGCACGACGGCCAAGTGGTGAACAAGGGCGAAATGATCGTGGACGGTCCGGCCGATCCGCACGATATCCTGCGTTTGCAAGGTATCGAGAAGCTGGCCGGCTACATCGTCGACGAAGTCCAGGACGTCTACCGTCTGCAAGGCGTGAAGATCAACGACAAGCACATCGAAGTGATTGTGCGTCAGATGCTGCGCCGCGTGAACATCGTGGATGCGGGCGAAACCTCCTTCATCCCGGGTGAACAGGTCGAGCGTGCGGAACTGCTCAACGAGAACGATCGTATGAACGCGGACAATCGTCGTCCCGCCAGCTACGACAACGTGCTCCTGGGTATTACCAAGGCTTCGCTGTCGACCGACTCGTTCATCTCGGCTGCTTCTTTCCAGGAAACCACACGGGTCCTGACCGAAGCCGCCATCATGGGCAAGCGCGACGATCTGCGTGGTTTGAAGGAAAACGTGATCGTGGGTCGCCTGATCCCTGCTGGTACCGGTATGGCTTATCACGGTGCTCGCAAGGCGAAGGAAGCTCAGGAAGCGGCCGAACGCGAAGTGGTATTTGCCGATGTGGGCCACACTTTCGACGAAAGCGAAATCTTCAACACCCCGACCGAAGCAATAACGACGACGCAGTCTGCGGACGAGCCGATTGTCGGAACACCCGAGCAGGAATAAGTAGCAAGCGGCGCCTGGTTTCAGGTGCCGCCTTCCTCCTCAGGGCAAAAAAGCCACCGCGTTCATGCGGTGGCTTTTTTTTATCTAAGGCTTGCTGCTTGCAGAGCGCAGCCAGGCTTCAGGTAGGGGCCGCAAGGTCATCCGTTTGGCGCTCTCCCGCGGCTCCCTTGTTTGAACCGGGGGCCTTTGGCTCAAGTCAGCACAGGCTCGGCAAGCTGATCGAAAGCGGTCTGGGTCGTCAGTACGTGACCGATGTTGTTGCGTACCGTGGCCAGTGTGCCGGCGTGTCCGGCGGCGCTTCCACTGCCTACGCAGTCTTCAAGCAACACAATGTGATAGCCCAGAAAGAAGCCCTCGCGTAGCGTCGAATCGACGCAGACATTGGTGGCGACGCCGGTGATCATCAGCGTACGCACACCCAGGCTCTTCAAGGTTTCGTGCAACTGCGTGCCGTTGAAGCCGCTGAAGTGATGTTTGTCGATGATCGTTTCACCCGGCAGTGGCGTTAGCTGGTAGAAGTCAGCCCCCCAAGTGCCCTCCATGCAGCATCCTTCGTGTTCCCGCTTAACGCGATGTGATTCGGGCAAATAACGGAAATCGTAATGGGAGCGTACCCAGATCACCGGTAGCTTGAGTTGCCGCGCGGCTTGCAGGGCAAAGCTAATCTGCCCGACCACCGCAGGCACGAAATCAAGTTGATAGCCCCGCTGGGTATGTAAGTAGCCGCCCTCCGCACAAAAATCGTTCTGGATGTCGATGACAAGAAGGGCAGTGTGCTCGGGGCGTAACTGGGCATCAAGGGTCATGAGATCTGTCATCGCTGGGGCTGCCATTGCGGTGGCACCTCGGTAACGGTGCCGCATTGCTTGCAAGTACGAAATTTCTCCGAAGAATAAAAATTGTCGTAGGCGCGCGAGACCGGATCTGCCTTGTAGTCATCGACCGTGTAGTTTTCTTCGTGCAGGAAATGGTCGCAGCTTGGGCAAAACCAATGAAAGCGGTCGATTTCGC
>JBEBXA010000103.1:0-14131 GCA_040391825.1 Pigmentiphaga sp. | reverse complement strand
CGTCTATCCGCAGCGCGGGTTTGAGGATTACTTCGCATTTGAACCGTTGTAACGGTCCAGATGGAACGTTGTTTGCCGAGTGGCACTGACAGCCCACACAAGTACAACCGTTGTCTGTGTACCACCTTGGATTTTTGCCATCGTCGTCTCGTGCACCGACTGATTGCTTGCTCTAGCTCAGCGCCTAAAACTTTGATTTTCTTATCAATGCCACGTGACCCTACGGGAGTCAGTGTGAATGCTTCGCTCAGATATTTTGTCAGGACAGTTGACGGTGATTTGAGAGCGTAGTTAATATTATGAAACGGTCGGTCCAATATTTGGAACGTTGTGGGGCGCAGGGCCGACAACGCGTTTCATACATAACGAGATAAATCTCAATGACTCAACCTCTGCTCGGCAAGCTTCGGCACGTTTCCCTTTCTGTGAAAGACATCGAGGAAACCGCACGTTTCTATGAAAAAGCATTCGGCATGTTCCGCGTGCGTCAGTCCGACGTAGCGGTAATGATGTCCGACGGCGTGATTAGCCTAGCCATCATCAGTTCGACCAAAAACCCCAACTCGGAACAACGAGAGGGGCTTCATCACGTCGGCTTCTTGATCGGAGATATGGACGCGGCGGCTGCACAGGTGGCCAGCGCCGGTGCCGAGTACCACGGGCAGATCAACGGTGTAGGCCATGGGCCGATGACGGAGCGTAAGTACCGCGACCCGAACGGCGTCGTGTTCGACATCGTTACGCCCGAGCATGCCGAGCGTGTGTGGTGTCTGCCAAAACTGGTCTGATCAGGAGAGGTTCATGTCAAGTAATCCGTATACCCTGGAACAGTTCTGCAAAGATGCCCGTGCGGCGTTGCGTGAAGACGCTAGCCGCGGTGGTCAGGAACGAGTGTGTGTGATGTTCGAGCGGTTGCTGCAATCTTCGGCATTTGTGGACAAGTTTTGCGGCCCGGAGCTCGAGCGGAAGCTGTACCGAATCCACACCGATTCGGAGCTCGGTTTCGAAGTCCTAGCTCACTTGAACAAGGCGGCGCGCAAGTCGCCGCCGCATGACCACGGCGAGTCCTGGGCGATCTATGGTCAGGTCAGCAAGTGGGTGGATATCACCAACTACCAGCGCAACGATGACGGCCGCGAGCCAGGCCGTGCCAGCCTGACGTTGACTGAATCGTTCCGGCTTGAGCCTGGGCAGGCAAGGTTGTTCCCGCAGGGTGAGATTCACGCGATTGACTACCCCGAATACGCGGTTTTTGCACGAGTGACTGGCCGAAATTTGGATGCCTTCCATCGCGACATGTACGACCTTGAGGCGAAGACGGTGACCCGCATGACTCCTCAGCGGGCGAGCTGAAATGGATACGCATCGAAATGACCACTTGGTAACGCCGGCCCAACTTCGAGAGTGCCTGAGTCTGGACGAGGAGCTGGCCCTTGTCGATGTCCGTGAGGAACTCCCGTTTTCGCGCGGACATCTGCTGCAAGCACGCTGCATCGCACTGGCCCGGCTGGAAGTGTTGATGCCGCTGCGCATACCCCGTCTATCCGTCCCAATTGTGTTGTGCGCCGATGAGATGCTCAACCAACAGGCGCATGCCTGCCTGAGTGGACTGGGTTATACGAATGTCTCGATGCTTGAAGGAGGAATCGAGGCCTGGATCCGCTCCGGCTTCCCGACGTTCAGCGGCGTCAACGTGCCTAGCAAGGCTTTTGGGGAGTTCGTTGAACATACCTACCGGACGCCGTCGATCGATGCGAATGAGCTCCAGAGCTTGCTCGATTCCAGAGCTAATGTGATGGTGTTTGACTCGCGTCCCTACGATGATTACATCGCCGAAACCATTCCTACGTCGACGAGTGCGCCGGGCGCTGAACTGGCGTTCCGAGTTCCCGACGCAGTCCATCGCGACGATACGCTGGTCGTGGTCAACTGTGCAGGCCGTACTCGCAGCATTCTGGGAGCGCAGTCTTTAATCAATGCGGGTGTCCGGCAGCGTGTTGTCGCTTTGCGCAACGGCACGATGGGATGGCGTTTGGCAGGGCAGACTGTGGAGGTGGGGGCGAAACGCTGCCTAGCCGCACCAACTGGTGAGAAAGCGGAAGCCTCGCGTAAAGCTGCACAGCAATTCGCCGAAGGCGCTGGGGTGAGGACTGCCACCTTGCGGATGCTTAAGGAATGGCAGGACGAGCGAAAAACGCGAACGCTCTACGCGTTTGATGTGCGTACCCCGGACGAGTCAGCCCAAGATCCTCTACCCAACACCATCGCTGCGCCGGGAGGGCAACTGGTGCAGGCTACCGATCTCTATATCGGAGTCTTGCGATCGCGCATTCTCCTGCTCGACCCGGAACATACCCGGGCGTTGATGACGGGTGCATGGTTGCGCTGTATGGGCTGGCGCGATGTCTACGTGGCGCCCGCTAATCTTGTCCATGAGATGGCAGCTCTTCTGGCGACTCCGCCGGTATCGCTGCCCAGACCCAGCTGCGAGGGACTAAGCGTCGAAGAAGCGCACGCCTTTAGCCTGCGCGACCGCGTCACGGTGCTGGACTTGTCGTGGAGCCGCAATTACAAGTGCCGCCATTTACCGAATGCCGTGTTTGCCGCGCGAAGTCATCTACGTGCTGCGCTCAATATCTGCGTTGATAGCGAAGGCTATCTGCTGACATGCGAAGACGGCCGAGTGTCCGGCTTAGCTGCCTCCGAGTTGCGGGCGCTAACGGGCAAACCGGTGAACTACCTTGAGGGTGGAGTACAGGCATGGGCGGCCAAAGGCTTATCTCTATGCAGCGGTGCACAACGTTGGTCGGTAGAGCCCGAAGACATCTGGCTGCGACCCTTCGAGCGACCAACGCAAACGCGGCAAGCCATGGATGAGTATCTGTCGTGGGAGATCGATTTGCTGGAGCAGGCGCGCCTTGACGGCAGCTTGAATTTTCAGGCATTCATGCCGCACCAACAATCCTGACGCTAGCCGTGCTGTCTGAAATACTTATAAGAATGGAGACATTATGATGTCGCAAAAACCTGGTAAGTTAATCGCCGGTCTGACGACCCTTTTGTTGTCCTGTGGGGGAAGTTACGCAAACGCTGGCGGCGCCAACACCGAGGTGTGGACGCCGACTAAACCGGTCAAACTGATCGTGGCCTACCCTGCAGGGGGGCCGGTGGATCAGATGGCGCGAGCTTTTTCCAATGAACTGGCGCGCGAGCTGGGACAGCCCGTTATCGTGGAAAACAGAGGAGGGGCCAGCGGCACACTGGGCGCTTCTTATGTCGCCCGCTCCGCGCCCGATGGTTATACGATTAGTCTGATCATGGATGCTCACACGGTCGTACCTAGCCTGATGAAAAACGCCGGCTATCATCCGCTCAATGACTTCACGCCTCTTGGCATGGTAACGCGCGCGCCCATGGCGATCGGAGTCAATGCCGCGCGACCTTATAAAACATTCCGGGATGTCGCCGAGGCGGCGAAAAGTAAACCGAAAAGTGCCAGCTACGGTGTCTCACATGGGACCTTGGGTAGCTTAGTCATGCTTCAGCTCCAGCGCATAGGGAAGTTTGAATTGCTCAATGTTCCCTATAAAGGCGCCGCGCCGGCATTGCAAGATGCACTTGGTGGCCAGATCGACATGGTGGTAGGTTTTCCCAGCAAAGTTATGCCTTATATCCAGACTAGCCGGATGCGCGCTTTGGCCGTCACGTCAAAGGTCCGCTCGAAGGATCTGCCGGACGTTCCCACGCTTGGCGAGCAGGGCTTTGGCGATATCGACTGGTACGGTTGGATGGGACTTGCCGGCCCGGCAGGTATGCCGCCGACAATTATCGGGCGCTACAGCAGCATACTGAAGAAAGTTCTGGCAGACCCTGCCGTGGAGGAACGCTTTAACGCTGCGGGTATGCCGGTGGTTTTCAGCGACGCCTCTGCATTCCGCGACTTCATGGCTTCCGAGACGGCTTACTGGAACAAAGTCGTCGTCGACAATAACCTGACTTCCGACTGAGGGTCATTGCCGCTGAGCGACGCTGACTTTCGGATTGCCGCTCAAGCGGGGAAATCCAGCGCCGCCGATATAGCCTCCGCATGCTTCTGAAGTAGCGCGATGATTCGCTTCGTAGGTGCTTTGGCCAAGCGTAGAGCGAGCCCTGTCACGCCCATCGCAGCTACGCATTGACCCTCGCGGTCCCGGATAGGTACGGCGATACCCATTACGCCCTCTGCCCACTCTTCATTGTTGATCGCATAGCCATCGCGCCGAACCTGCACAATCCGCTTTTTCAGTTCCGCGCGGGTTGCAGCTGTATTGCGGCCGAAGCGTTCGTAAGGTTCTGTCAGCGAGTCCAGCGCCGCCTCAGGCGAGAATGCTAGTAGCACTTTGCCCGACGCCGTTGAGTGAAGGGGCGCATGTCCTCCAGTTTTCGCATTGACACGAATTCGATGAGTCCCTTCGACGACGTCCAAGTAGACCGCACGGTCCCCGTCCATGGCGGCCAAGTAGGCGGTTTCCCCCAATTCGTCACGCAACGCGAGTAGGCTCGGGCCGGCAATCGCCGCTACGTTGTAGCGCTCGCGAATGAGGCTACCAAGAGCCCACGTCTTGAGCGTCGGCAGATATCTTGCGTCAAGGCTCTGTCGAACATATCCCAAGTGCGACAGTGTCGTGAGTAAGCGATGGACGTTGCTTTTCTGAAGTTCGGTTTCACGAGCCAAGTCGGATAGGCTCACCGGGCTATCATGTTGGCATAGCCTCTCGAACACTTCGAAGGCCTTGATTACTGTTTTATCCATACTTGTTCTTGATTTCCGGGTTGGCTCTGGGTGTTCCGCGTCATGGAGACATGTCGGTGCTGCGGTCCGCTACGATCATAGCAAAGGGCCTAAGTACAACATGAGAGCATGGACGTGCTGCACCACGGCAATCATGCCTTGTCGGACGCCCACGCGGGGTGAGCCCATCCGCTCCTGACAGCCGTCTTAAGAACCCAACATAACCCCCTCGTTTATCCTCTCCAAAATCTGCCCGCCCCCATAACTACTTTGCCGTGGCGCATCTCCCCCTAAGCGGATCCTGATCGCGCAATACTTGAACTCAGGAATCTTCCCGTAAGGATCCAGCGCCGGATTCGTCAGCTTGTTTATCGCTGCCTCGTAATAACAGAACGGCACGAAAACAGCGCCTCGCGGAGAGCTGTCATCGGCGCGGGCGTATAGCGATACCTGGCCCCGGCGTGATTGCAGAGTGATGATGTCGCCCGGCTTGCCGCCGATGTCCGCCAGGTCCAGTGAATGCACCAGCGCGACGGGATCGGGTTCGATGGAGTCCAGTACGGTGGCTCGCCGGGTCATGCTGCCTGTATGCCAGTGCTCCAATTGGCGGCCGGTGATCAGCACTTTCGGGTAGTCGGCATCAGGTTTTTCGGCGGCGGGAATGATGTCGGCGGGGACGAAGCGTGCACGTCCAGTCTCGGTAGGAAAGTCGTGCGTGAAGACGACTGCATCGCCAGCGTCGCCTTCCGCGACACAGGGGTAAGTAACGCCGTGCTCAGCTTGCAGGCGCTGCCAGGTGATGCCGCCTATGCTGGGCATGCTGTGACGCATCTCGTCGAACACTTCTGCTACGTTGGCGTAGTTCCAGGCCAGGCCCATGCGTTGCGCAATCTGCTGAATGATCCAGATGTCTTGTTTGGCTTCACCAGGGGGGTCTATGGCTTGCCGGCCCATTTGCACCACCCGGTCGGTATTGGTGAAAGTGCCGGTTTTCTCCGGGAAGGCCGATGCCGGAAGGATGACGTCGGCGAGGTAGGCGGTTTCAGTCAGGAAGATGTCCTGTACCACAAGGTGGTCGAGTGCGGCCAGTGCGCTGCGGGCGTGATTGGCGTCGGGGTCGGACATGGCGGGGTTTTCGCCCATGATGTACATGCCGCGCACTTTGCCTTGCGTAATGGCGTTGATTACCTCGACCACGGTCAAGCCGGGCTGGCTGTCCAGGGGCATGCCCCAAAGCCGTTCGAATTTTTCGAGAACTGCGGGGTTGTCGACACGCTGGTAGTCGGGAAGCATCATCGGTATCAAACCGGCGTCCGATGCGCCCTGCACATTGTTCTGTCCGCGTAGCGGATGCAGGCCGGTTCCCGGACGGCCTATCTGACCGGTCATCAACGCCAGTGCGATCAGGCAGCGCGCATTGTCGGTGCCATGCACGTGTTGCGACACACCCATGCCCCACAAGATCATCGACCCTTTGGAGGTGGCGTACAGTCGCGCCACTTCGCGTATGGTGTCGGCGTCTATGCCGCAGATCGGCGCCATCAGCTCGGGGCTGTAGCCTTCGACATTTTTTTCCAGTTCTTCATAGGCCAGCGTGCGGCTTTTTATGAAGTCTTGGTCGACCAGGCCTTCGTGCACGATGACGTGCATCATGGCGTTCAGCAAGGCTACGTCAGTGCTCGGTTTGAAGCGCAGGAAACGGTGCGCCATGCGTGCCAGATCTGATCGGCGTGGATCGGCAACGATCAGTTTGGTGCCGTTCTTGATGGCGTTCTTGAGCCAGGTGGCGGCAACCGGGTGGTTGACCGTGGGGTTGGCACCGATCACGATGACGACCTCGGCCTTGGTTACGTCCATTACCGGGTTTGACACAGCCCCCGAACCCAGGCCTTCGAGCAATGCGGCGACGGAAGATGCGTGACACAGCCGCGTGCAGTGGTCAACGTTATTGCTGCCGAAACCGGTGCGCACCAGTTTTTGGAATAGGTAGGCTTCTTCATTGCTGCCTTTGGCCGAACCGAATCCTGCCAGTGCTTTTTTGCCGAAAGTGTCGCGGATAAAGCTCAGCTTGTTGCCGACCAGGTCCAGTGCTTCTTCCCAACTGGCTTCGCGAAATACTTCCATGACCTTGTCGGGGTTCATCACCATGTCACCGCGCTTGGGGGCATCTGCGCGGCGGATCAAGGGTTTGGTCAGGCGATGCGGATGATGCGCGTAGTCAAATCCGTATCGTCCTTTTACGCATAGGCGTTTGTGGTTGGCGGGGCCGTCCCGGCCTTCTACATAAAGAATCTGATTGTCTTTGATGTTGTAGGTCAGTTGGCAACCGACGCCGCAGTAGGGGCAGACCGAGTCGACTTTTTTATCAGGTTCGACCAAGGCCGCATGGCGCGCCGGCATCAGGGCGCCGGTGGGGCAGGCTTGCACGCATTCGCCGCAGGCGACACAGGTCGATGCTCCCATGGGGTCGTCCATGTCGAAGACGATTTTTGCGTGATCGCCGCGAAACGCCAGGCCGATGACGTCATTGACCTGTTCGTCGCGGCATGCGCGCAAGCAACGCGTGCATTGGATGCAGGCATCCAGATTGACCGCAATGGCGGGGTGAGAAAGATCGGCGCCGACTTGAGGGCGCGAAGCAAAACGCGGTTTGCCCACGGCCAGCTTGCGCGCCCACTGATCCAGTTCATTGTCGCGGGTGTAGGCGGTTTCGGGCATGTCTGACTGCAACAGCTCCAGCACCATTTTCTGCGCCTTGAGAGCGCGCTCGCTGTGGGTCGTGACTTCCATGTCTGGGCGCGGATAGCGGCAGCAAGAGGGCGCCAGTACTCGTTCACCTTTGATCTCGACCACACAGGCGCGGCAGTTGCCCGCGGTTTCGAGACCTTCCATATAGCAGAGATGTGGAATGTCCAGACCTTCGCGTTTGGCGATTTGGATCAGTGTTTCGTTTTCCTTGCCGCTGACTTCCTGGCCGTTGAGTTTGAAGGTAACGGTGGCGACGTCGGCCAGACCCAATTCATGGCGGTTGATGGCATTCATGGTGTCAAACCCCTGCTTGCCGCAGCTCTTGCGGAAAATACTTCACTACACAATCGACCGGATTCGGCGCAGCCTGGCCCAAACCACAGATGGAGGCATCGCGCATGACTTCCGACAGATCGGCCAGCAGTTCCACATCCCAGGTTTTTTGTTCCATTAAAGTCAGAGCCTTGGCGGTGCCGACTCGGCAAGGGGTGCATTGCCCACAGGACTCGTTCTTGAAGAAATTCATCAGATTGCGCGCGGCGCCCATGGCCGTGTCGTGTTGGGAAAGCACGATGATCGCGGCGGAGCCGATAAAGCAGCCGTAGGCTTGCAAGGTATCGAAGTCGAGGGGGATATGGTTAAGGCTGGCGGGCAGAATGCCGCCGGAAGCCCCCCCAGGCAGATAAGCATAGAGTTCGTGGCCGTCTTGCATGCCGCCGCAATATTCGTCTATCAATTCCTGCACGGTGATCCCTGCCGGCGCGAGCCGAACGCCAGGTTGGCGCACGCGCCCCGACACTGAAAATGATCGCAATCCTTGGCGTCCGTTGCGTCCGTGTGAAGCAAACCAGCCTCCGCCTTTTTCCAGGATGTCGCGCACCCAGTACAAAGTTTCGAAATTGTGTTCCAGGGTAGGGCGGCCAAACAAACCTACCTGCGCCACATAGGGCGGGCGCAAGCGCGGCATGCCGCGCTTGCCTTCGATGGATTCGATCATGGCGGATTCTTCGCCGCAAATATACGCACCTGCGCCGCGTCGCAAATGGATCTGCGGCATGTCGGGCACGGGAGGGTGGGCGCGCAGGGTTGCCAGTTCCGTTTGCAGTAGCGTGCGACAGGCATGATATTCGTCGCGCAGGTAGATGTAGACGGCTTTTACGTCGACTGCCCAGGCGGCGATCAGCACACCTTCCAGGAAACGATGCGGGTCATGTTCCAGATAGACCCGGTCCTTGAATGTTCCCGGCTCGCCTTCGTCGATGTTGACGGCCATCAGGCGCGGCCCGGTTTCGCCGCGCACGACGCGCCATTTTCGGCCCGCCGGAAAGCCTGCGCCACCCAGGCCGCGCAGGCCGGAATCTTCCATGGTTTTCAGTACGGTCTCGATGTCGCGCTTGCCTGATATGCATTCTTGAAGCAGGTCATAGCCGCCCTGTTCTACGTATTGCGCGTGGCCGATGTAGTCGCCCGGCAAGTCCATCGTTTCGCCTTTTTCCGCCGCCGTTTGCACGGCATGCAGGCTGGCCTGGGCGATTGGTTTTTGGCCCACAACTGCGACTGGCGCTTGTTCGCAGCGGCCTACGCAGGGGGCAGGAATGACGCGTATTTGTTTGCCCAGAATGTCCGGTAATCGCTGCAGCAGGTTTTGCGCACCGGCCAGCTCACAGGATAAGCCGTCGCATACGCGCACGGTCAAAGTGTGCGCACTGCTATCCGCCCCTTCTTTTACGACCTCGAAGTGGTGATAGAAGCTGGCGACTTCATAAACCTCTGTCTGGGCCATGCGCATTTCCTGCGCCAGGGCAGCCAGGTGCTGTGTGCTCAGTTGCCCGTAGCGGTCGTTGATCAGGTGTAGATGCTCGATCAGCAAGTCGCGCCGCCTTGGGGCGAGTCCGAGCAAAGCTTGCACGTCGGCCAGGGCGGCGGGGTCAAGCTGTCGGCCCTTGGGCATCTGGCGTTTTCGTTCGCGGGTGGGCGCCATCGCAGTGATGGGAATTACTTTCTGATTCATGGGGGTCCTGACCGGCTTTTTTCGCGAGCGCAAGGAAAGCGCGGCTAATATGTAAAATTGAACATATTTCAAAGCAATGTAGAGTCCAAGATACCAGAGATATCTGTCTGACAGAATATGTTAGGAATTACATAATGTTCCGCGTCTCTATTACTCCCAACTGGCAAATCACCAGTAGCCTTGACGGTAACGAGCAGCCAGTATTCGACACGGCCCTGCTGTTGCGCCTGCTGGCGCAAATAAGGTCGTCGGGTTCGATTGCGGCGGCAGGCCGCCACGAATCTTTATCTTACCGCCATGTCTGGGGCCTGTTGCGCGATGCCGAAA
Source organism: Pigmentiphaga sp. (assembly GCA_040391825.1). Classification (GTDB taxonomy): domain Bacteria; phylum Pseudomonadota; class Gammaproteobacteria; order Burkholderiales; family Burkholderiaceae_B; genus Pigmentiphaga. Next base: position 4,274 of record JBEBXA010000103.1, on the reverse strand, counting down.
CCTTGTTCGGTAGCGAGTTGCTGCTCAAGCAGCCAGGTCGGGGCACCCAGTTGAGCCATCTGGCAAAGATGCTCTTGATGGCAGAGGAGCGTGTGCGTGCTCGCTTGTCTCCGACGCTAGACAGTCTGGCATCGGAATTGGAAGCTGAAATCCGCAAGGCCCTCGCGCCTGAGCGTTCACCATTGCGCTTATTTGCCAGCCATGGCTTTGCGGTGGCGGCTTTGGTTGATTGGATGAGCAGCGCCAATACCGCTGTTGAGCTGCGTTACCGCAACAGCACCGAGGCCGTAGCCGCGCTCGCTCGGCAAGAATGCGATCTGGCTGGTTTTCACGTGCCGCTGGGCGAATTCGAACAAGAGGCTGTGAGCCAATACATGCAGTGGCTGGACCCGCGCAAGCATGTGTTGATTCAACTGGCGGTGCGGCATCAAGGCTTATACGTAGCTCAAGGCAATCCGAAAGGTATCAAGGGCTTGACCGATCTGGTTCGTCCAGATGTGCGTTTTGTGAATCGGCAGGCAGGCTCGGGAACGCGAATGTTGCTTGAGTTGATGCTTAAGCGCGAGGGTTTGGCAAGCGCCCGAATCAACGGTTTCGACAGCACGGAATTCACACATGCAGCGGTGGCTGCCTATATCGCCAGCGATATGGCGGATGTGGGTTTTGGTATTGAAACCGCCGCCCGGAGGTTCTCATTGGATTTTGTGCCACTGCTGCAAGAACGGTATTTTTTCGCGGTAGAGCAAGCCGCGTTGCATGCGCCAAGGTTCAGCGAAGTACTGGGCATACTGCGTTTGCCCGGCTTTGCCCACAAGCTGGAGCAGCTGCCCGGTTACGAACCGATCCGGACCGGCGACACCTTGACGCTGGATGAAGCTTTCAAGCGCTGAGGGGCTTAGTCGGCGCTTGAAGGGGCCTCGGTCTTGCGGGGGCGCTGACTGCTGCGACCCGGGGTTTTTCGCGCGGTCTTGCGCGCGGTTTTCTTGGGCGCTGCTGGGGTTGCGGTTTCGACTTTGCCAGGGCCCGCCGGAACGAGGTCGGCGGTATTACCTTCGGGAATTTCCTGTATACCCGGCAATGCAGCCGGGATGTCGTTTGCGATTTTGGGTTTGGCCGGCGTGGCTTTCCGAGCTGAAGATTGCTGGCCGCCACGGCCTTGGCGACGGGTGTTGGCCTGGGGCGGCGGGTTTTCCGAGGGGCTGGTGTCCGGCGACGATTTCGTCGGCGTTGCGCTGACGGCGGTTGCTGTGTCGGCTACGCTATCGCCATTGTCCGTGGCCCCATGGCTGCGATACACGTAGGCACCCGATTTTTCGTCACGCCCGAACTCCAGCAAGCCTCGCGACTGCGCTGCTTCCAATAGATTGCCGAAGGCGCGAAAGCCATAATAGGATTCGTTAAAGTCAGGCCGGCGTCGCTTGATGGCCTCTTTCAACACTGAAGCCCAAATCTTGCCGCTGTCTCCGCGCACGGCCACCAGGGCGTCGAAGGTTTCCACGGCCAGTGCGATGCCTTTGCTGCGGCGCTTTTCCAGTTCTTCCTTGCGGTATTTTTCATCCTCGTGCGAACGCTTTGCCGTTGGCTGGGTTTCGCGCGTGTCGCGTTTGCCCGAAGCCTGTTGCTTGTCCCTTACCAAGTCATCGTAAAAAATGAACTCGTCGCAATTGGCTACCAACAGATCGGAAGTGGACTGTTTGACGCCTACGGCAATGACTTGCTTGGCGTTTTCGCGCAGCTTGGAAACCAGAGGCGAAAAATCGGAATCGCCACTGATGATGACAAAAGTGTTGACGTGCGACTTGGTGTAGCAAAGGTCGAGCGCATCAACCACCATGCGGATGTCCGCCGAATTTTTGCCCGACTGGCGCACGTGGGGGATGTCGATCAACTCGAAATTGGCTTCGTGCATGACCGCTTTGAAGCTCTTGTAGCGATCCCAATCGCAGTAGGCTTTCTTGACCACTATGCTGCCTTTCAACAGTAGACGTTCAAGAATGAGTTCGATATCGAGTTTGTCGTACTTGGCATCGCGCACACCCAGCGCAACGTTCTCAAAGTCGCAAAACAGCGCCATGCTGACGTTTTCACTGGGGGTGGCCATAGAGTACTCCGCAAGAGGGATCGCGCCGGCAGAGCACGGCGCAGAACGAATAATGATACTGGTTTGTCAGGCACAAAGCCGGAAAATCCAGAGTACGGACCGCACGCAAACCTGGTCAGGAACGCCGCAGGGCCTGTGTTCTAATGCCCTTGCCCTTTGCCTGGCGCGAGGGCATCTTGTTTCAACCCTCTCCAGCAGGTGACCCTATGGCATCCCCTATCCGCATCATTTCATCGATGGCGACTCGACAGCTTCTGACCGACCTTGTTGCCAAATTTCAGCAAAACACGCCGCAACAGGTATCGATCGAATCGGTCGGTGGAGTCGATGCGGCCAAGCGTGTGCAAGCGGGTGAAGCGATCGACGTGGTGGTACTGGCTTCCAATGTTATTGACCAGTTGATCGACGCCGGCCGGCTTGCCGCGGGTAGCCGGGTGGATCTGGCCACGTCGGGTGTGGTCGTTGCGGTGCGCTCTGGTGCCGCGCATCCGGACATCGGGTCAGAAGAGGCCGTTAAGCGGGCCGTTCTGGCGGCAAGCAGCGTAGGGTATTCCACCGGTCCAAGCGGCGTGTATTTGACGAAATTGTTCGAGCGCTGGGGTATTGCCGATCAAATCAAGGGCCGTACTGTTCTGGCGCCGCCGGGTGTGCCGGTTGGTACGCTGATGGCCAAGGGCGAGGTCGAACTCGGGTTTCAGCAAATGAGCGAAATGATCGGTTTGCCCGGCATCGATATAGTGGGACCGTTGCCGCCCGAACTCCAGATCATCACCACCTTCTCGGCTGGTGTGTCGTCGACTTGCACACAAGTCGACGCGGTCAATGCCATGCTGGCCTTCATGGCATCACCAGAGGCTGATGTGTCCAAACGCAATAGTGGTATGGAGCCGGCCTGATACGGTTTGCGCGGCTCATCGCTGGCAATGTCCGCGCCAAAGGCGGTGAGCCCGATCGCAGCCCCCCGCCTTCCCACTAAAGAATCCGAGTATGTCGTCTTCCCCTACGCCAGCCGCTGTCGGCCTTCGTACCCCCGTACTGCTGCTTATGTCGGTTGCTTGCGGCCTGTGCGCCGGCGGCAATTACTTCAATCAGCCACTGCTGCATTCGATTGCGCTAAGCCTGCAGATCAGTGAGGCGACCGCAGCACTGACTGTGACCATGGCGCAAGTCGCCTATGCTTTCGGCCTGCTGTTGCTGGCGCCGCTAGGCGACAAGCTGGAACGCCGCAGGCTGGCGGTCGGGCTCATGCTATTGACGGCGGTGGGGCAGTTCATCAGTGGCTTCGCGGTCAATTTCACGATGCTGTCGGTGGGCGTGATCATGGCCGGCCTGTTTTCCGTGGCGGCCCAGATACTGGTGCCGATGGCCGCGATATTGTCCGAGCCGCGGCGCAGCGGCCAGGCGGTGGGCGTGGTGATGAGCGGCCTGTTGGTGGGTATCTTGCTGGCGCGCAGCGTGGCGGGCTTGTTGTCGGGTTTGGGCGGCTGGGGAACGGTGTATCAGGTCACTGGCGTGATCATGTTGGGGGTGGCGGTGGCCTTGTGGGTAATGCTGCCCACGTCGCGCAACGCCAAGCGCAGCAGCTACCTTCAGATCCTTAGCTCAATGTTCACGCTGGTGTGCCGGCTTCCCAGGCTGCGCAGCCGCTCTCTGTTAGGGGCTTTGTCGTTTGCTTCGGTCAGCGCCTTGTTTTCGACGATGGCTTTGTTGTTGTCGGGTCCCGAGCACGGCATGGATGATGTTCAGATCGGGTTGGTGGGTTTGGTCGGCGTGGCGGGAGCGCTGATGGCGAATGTGGGGGGTAGGTTGGCCGACCGGGGGCATGTCCAAGCTACGACGGCGGTGTCGGTGGTATTGCTGCTGCTGAGTTGGGGCAGCCTGTGGTTGGGCTTCGATGGACTGGGGTGGTTTCTGCTGGGGATGCTGGTTATTGATTTGGCGCTGCAAGGCGTGCACATCAGTAATCAGAGCGTGGTGTATGGCTTGGCTGCAGACGCTCGCGCACGTGTGAATGCGGTTTACATGACGAGCTACTTTATTGGCGGCGCCTCGGGCTCGGCGATTGGGTCGATGGCCTGGAACTACGGGGGGTGGCACGCCACTTGTGCGGCAGGCGCTGTGCTGGCGGTGTTGACGGGTTTGGTATTTGAGTATGACCGGCGCTTGGCTGATC
>JBEBXA010000102.1:0-14642 GCA_040391825.1 Pigmentiphaga sp. | reverse complement strand
ATCAACGGCAGTGGCTATGGACTTACGCTGGGCTTGCATACGCGCATTGATGAAACCATCGCTCGGGTAGTGAATCACGTTCGGGTCGGCAATATATACGTCAATCGCAATATGGTGGGCGCGGTGGTGGGTGTGCAGCCTTTTGGCGGTGAAGGGTTGTCAGGCACTGGCCCCAAGGCAGGCGGACCACTATACCTTTACCGTTTGCTATCGGCCCGGCCGGAAGATGCTGCGCAGCGAGCTTTGGCGTCGATCAGCGATTCCACGCCGGATCACTTAGCGGAAAACACCAGCCTGGGATTTTTGCGCGCCTGGTTCACGCAACAAGGGAAAGCTGATTTGGCTTTGTTGTGCGACCACTTCGGGGGGTTGACTCGTGCGGGCTGCTCGCGAGTGTTGCGCGGCCCTACCGGGGAACGTAATGTCTATACGCTGCTACCCCGCCGGACGGTGCTTTGTCTGGCCGATCGTGACGGTGATTTACTGGTGCAGTTGATCGCGATCACAGCTGTTGGAAGCCGCGCCCTTTGGCCAAGTGCGGCGGTTTCCTTACATTGCTCGCTTCCGGCAGAGGTGCGCGCTAAGGTCGAGATGATTTCTGACTGGAGGCAAGGGGAAGTCCCGTTCGATGCGGTTCTTCATCACGGTAGCGAAGAGGATCTTCGCTACATTGCCGAGGCGCTGGCGAGTCTCTCCGGGCCGCTGGTCGCAGCCATCGCGCTCCGCCCAGGTCAGAACAACGTTCCGCTAGAGCGTTTGTTGATTGAACGTGCACTAAGCGTGAACACGGCCGCAGCGGGCGGCGATGCCGGCTTGATGAGCATCGGTTGACCTTATCCCAGCGTTGGGCTGGTGTTGTGCCGCGCATAGCAACAAATAGAACAGTTGCGTCGCATTGAGCGTTGTCGGGCATCACCAGCCTGTCTAGACTCCATCGTTAACGAATTATCAATTGAGTATATGACGCTGTTGCCGGGCGATGTCATTGCCACCGGTACGCCTTCGGGCATCGGCGCGGCGCGTAATCGCTTTCTTACGACCGGCGATACGCTTGAAATTCAAGTTGGCGAACTCGACGCCCTATGTGTAAAGGTAGGATGATCATGGAACAGAACCGGACTCAACAGCAAATCGATCGGATGGATCAATTGGTAAAAACGGCGGCCGATACCCCCATGGGGAAGTTGCTTCGCAAGTTCTGGCATCCGTTTGCCTTGTCCCGAAGCGTGGCCCCTGGCCAAGCACGTGAAGTTCGCCTGCTGGGCGAAGACCTGGCGCTTTATCGGGGCAAAAGTGGCAAGGCCTATTTGTTGGACAACCGTTGCGCCCATCGCAAGACCAAGCTTCATACCGGCTGGATCGAAGACGAACAACTGCGCTGCATGTATCACGGCTGGAAGTACGACGCCAAGGGCCAATGCGTAGAGCGGCCGGCAGAACGGCCCGGTACCGAGGCGAATGTACGGGTCAAGGCCTATCACGTTCATGAATACTGTGGTTTGCTTTTTGCCTATATGGGAGAGGGCGAGCCACCCGCTTTTGATTTGTTTCGCAAATCCAAGTTCGAGGAACCGGGCGTTCTGCTGTTCACGCGTCAAGAGATCTGGCCGTGCAACTGGCTGCAGCAGGCTGAGAACTCCTTGGACGGCGTTCATGTGAGCTTCGCTCACCAAATGGGCAAAGTGGGTGCCTTCGGAACCGCGATCACCCGCGACATCCCGACGTTGAGCTTCGAGGAAACATCGTCCGGAATTCGCCAGACTGCCGTGCGCACCATAGGCGAGAGGACGCAAACTCGCATTAGCAACTGGACTTTCCCGTACGGAAACCACGTGGCTTCTCCAGCAGTCAAGCCCGGTGGCCCCTGGATGGAGACTTGCAACTTCATGGTGCCTTTGGACGATACACACACCTTACGCGTTTCTTTGCGCGCCGCACCGTCGACTACCCCCGAGGCTGACCTTGAGCTGAAGCGCTATTTCGATAGTTGCGACGATTACAACGCTACCGATTATCACGACGAACTCTTCGCCGGCCATTATCCCGACGACCCTCTGGTGCGTTTGACCAGCGCGCAGGATTACGTCGCGCTCATCGGCCAAGGGGTATACGCGGATCGTGTGAATGAAAGGTTGGCTTCTTCGGATCTTGGTATCGTCATGTTCCGGCGCATCCTCTTTCGCGAACTGGAGGCAATACGTACCGGGGCGCCGACGAAGGATTGGCAACGACTTGAGCAATCAACTCTGCAGTACGAGAGTGTGTCGGCCGCCACCTGATAAGGCAGTCGTGTCGATACAAGCTAGAGCGGCATATTGCGCGGCGCGTGGATACCATGTGATGAATGCCTGTCTGGGCTGCGCCGATACAATCTTGCGGTGACGGATGGTTTGTCGTTCGGCATTCCAGGCTGGACACTCGGCCGGCGCCTGTGGCGCCGGCGAAAGCAGGCCGAGCTTGAAGAGCACAGCGCTCGGCCCTTGCTTCTTACTGTATGTTGATTTTGGCCTTGCGAATCACGTCCTGCCATTTTGTAATGTCGCTTGCAATCAAACTCTTCGCCTCGGCGGATGTCCCTCCAAGGATGCGTGTACCCATAGCCGAAATTTTCTCTATAACCGAGGGATCTTTCAGCGCATGTTGAACAGCTTTGTTCAGGGTCTGGATGATTGCATCAGGTGTATTCGGAGGAGCGAGCATTACCCCCCAAGATGACACATTGAAGTTCTTGAACCCGAGTTCCTGCAGGGTGGGTACCTTGGGCAGATGTGACGAGCGCTCGGCGCTTCCTATTGCAAGCGCTTTTAGGTTGCCTGTATTAACAAGGCTTTGCATCGGCGGTAAAAATTCGAATGCCATGTCGACATCCCCGTTACGCAAGGCAGTATTTAAATTCGTGGCGGATTTGAAAGGGACGATGGTGTAGTCAAGATTTGCCTGCGACTTGAATAGCTCGGAAGCCATGTGCTGCGTCGTTCCAAAAAGCCCAATACCCACCGTGAAGCGATCACCTTTCAGTTTTGCTTCGCGCATGACATCTTCCATGTTTTTCAGCTTGGATTCTTTACCGACGAGAATCAGTACATCATTGCTTGTAGTGATCGCGATCGGCGTATAGCTGTTCATGTCATAAGGAGGCGGCTTGAATAGTGATTGGCTGATCGTGCCGCCGACACCATAATAAACTAGCGTATACCCGTCGGGGGCGGCGTTGGAGAGCTGTTTCATGGGCCCGACTGCGCCTGAACCAGGACGGTTTTCAATAACGATCTGTTGACCCAATTCGGTGCTCATCGAAGCGGTAACCAGGCGCATGATGGAGTCGGAGGCATTTCCCGGAGCGAATGGCACAATAAGGGTGATGGTTTTTGTAGGGTAGCTCTTGTTTTGGGCGGCCCCGATAGCGGGGAACGCGCAGCACAATCCAACAAGGAGGGTGGTAGCTGCGTTCATGAGTTTTTGTCTTCTCGGCATCTCTTTTCCTTAGTGCATACAAATAAGTGGCTATAAATCATTGTTGTGCGAAGGTGGGGGAGGACCTGCGTTCTTTGCCCCTTCACAAGCGGCCGGCTGTGGCTGCTCCAGCGGCAACGTTTTTCGGCGGCGAAGGCGGTCCCAAGAACTGCAGCAATGGTTTGCCCATGATCTTCAAGAGAAAACTCACTCGTTCGGCTTGCGCGGAGCCCTTGGCATTTTTTTCCATATTCTTAGTGCCTTTACATCGAATTCGCTGATCCGGATGTAGAGCTTTGCGCTGGCAAGAACGCTGCGCTTATGCAAACAGCGTCAAGATGGTATGGCCCGCACAGGAGCGGGTGCCTGTCGCGTTTTCGCTGTGAGCCAAAGTTGTCGCTGTTCGGCCGGCCGATGATGGCTTCGTTGCCGACGCGCAAGCGCCCAGCGTGCATGTCCCCAGTCATTATTGATCTTTCCACACCATGAGTACGGGCAACCATGGTGGCACTTCAAATCGGGGGAGACGACTGCGGATATTCCGCAATTGTCTCTTTTGTTGCACCTGGACGCTTCTATCGAATCAGTGGAGTGGAAGTGCCGAGGAGTTTGGCGCGACAGCCTCCGAGACCCTAGGGTTTTTACCGTGGACTTGTCACAAGCCGGTAATGCCCTCTAGCGGCAGAGCGTCTCCCGCCATTTTTTCGAGTTTTTCCGGTTCGATGATGGCAATCCTTCCGTACTGGATTTCCAGCACGCCTTCCGAAGCCATGTCGCGGAGGACGCGGTTAACCACCTGTCTGCGTGTTCCCAGCATCGTGGCTATCTCGTCTTGGGACAGGTTGACATCGGTAGACTCGGTACTGCGTTTCGATCGTCCGTGAATGGCCTTTAATAGCTGTGCGATGCGTGCCTTGGTCGGGTGAGTCGCGGCACTTTCAAAATGGTCGAGCGCTCTGCGGTGTCGTTGTCCCAGCGCGGCGAAGAGGGTGAATGCAAGGCGGCCTTCTTCGATCACCATTTGGCGCAGTAGTGATCCAGGGATGCGAACCAAGACGCTTCGCTGTTTGCAGATGGCGGTATATAAGTTGGGAGACTGTGTCATGACAGGGCCAAGGCCATGAAAGTCTCCTGGCAGGTGAAGGCCGGCGGTGAAGTTTCGGCCTGAGGGCACCTCTCTGATCAGCCTGATCGACCCCGTTGCCAGCAAATGCAGGAACTGAGCGGTATCTCCTGCCCTGAGCAGACAGGTGTCCGCCTCGACGGTGCATAAATCGGCCGCTGCCACCAAGCGAGAAACGGTTTCTTTGGGCCAGCTTGAGAAGAGTTCCGACTGGGAAATAACCAGCCTGACCGTTGTGTTTTCCATAATTTAGCTCTCACCAAGCGGCTTTGCAGGAACAAGACTGCAAAGCCTGTTGACCTTACAGCTTCAGCCGTATGTGTCCATTTTGACCGATCCGCGCAGAGCGGACGGTAATTGGACCATATCCTGGGCGCAAGACAGGATTTGCCCGCTTTGCAGGCCATTTTCGCTGCGAGAGCCCGTCCGGGCTTTTCGCTCGAATCCTGTCATATTCACGACTTCCGGCACAATTGTGCTTTGGTATTAACGGTAAGTGACAGACAGTGTTTGATTTTCTACTCGCCCGTGCAAGGGTCGCACCCCCTCCAGAGTCCCGGCGCTTATTCATTGCCGGCCATGCCTGCGGTTGGGTAGCGCATGATGTGTTGCACTGGCTGGCCTCTTTCTCCGAGGTCGATATCCGGCCCGACGGCGTGGCTTTGCTGCCTGACATGGCAGGTGTCGCGCCGGCCGATCAGCTCGCTTGCGCCGCTACCGAGCTCTTGGGCCGCATTGCCGCCAAGTTGTATGAAGCCGGTCGCTTGAATGGCTGGCGCAACGAGCTGCTGGACGTACTGGCTGATGATGGAACCTTGCTCGGCACTATAGAGCGGGCAGCCGTAAGGCCTCTGGGAATCGCAACCCATGCGGTGCATCTGAACGCCTGGACCGACAGCGGGCAACTATGGATTGCCCGCCGTTCCGCCAACAAGACGACCGATCCGGGATTGTGGGATACCTTGGTGGGCGGGCTGATCAGCGCCGCGGAAACCCCGGAACTCGCCCTGCAGCGCGAAAGCTGGGAGGAAGCGGGTCTATTGCCCCATCACCTGCAAAGCGGAGTGCGCAGCGGTCGTTTCAGTGTGCAGCGGATACTGCCCGAAGGCTATCAACTGGAGCACGTGACGGTGGTCGATGTGGTGCTGGGTGCCGAGGTCGTGCCGGAAAACCAGGACGGAGAAGTCGAACTGCTGAGAACCGCCACGGTAGGGGAAGTATTGCGTTTGATCGAAGAAGAAGCCTTTACATTGGAGGCCGCTTTGTCATTGATGGCGAGTTTTGCCGCGCGCGGAATGGCTGCTGGGGCTGGGTTCGCGGGGGCAGCCGTCAACCCTTGAGCGCTTCTACCTGTGCTTGGCCGGTGGCGGGGCGGAGTTGCCGCCAGCTTTCAAGCGCCGCTTGTGCGTCGGGCCCCAGTGTAGCGACGTCCAGTTGCCGCTGGTGTTGCATGATCATGACGGCATAAGGGGCGGCCAAGGCGTTGGCTTGGGCGCACAGTTTCTGTTCTTCGCCGGTAGATGGATGCCGGTTGCGCCAGAAGTTGATGGCTTGTTCCATCTCGGTCAATGAAATTTCCATAGCTTCATTTTGTCAGACTTTGGGCGGCACCGCAGAAACATTCGGACATCGCCGATACATCTGTTACGTCCTTGGGTGCGACACGAAACACCTTAGAAACGCGCTTGCTTGTACCTTACGTGAATCTTACGTAGGGAGTGACATCATGTTCCATTTCGCTCAGTCTGCTGTGGCTCCACGCAGCTCGGCGGGTTCGATTTCTCGCATGCGTGGCGCTGCCGGTTTGCATCCTTTGCTGACGGCTGCGGCAATCAGTGTGATTGTTTTAGCGGTCGTCGGGGTTGGTGTGTTGACAGGCCTGTTGCCCTCACCCTTGGCGAAATCGATCGACCATGCCGAGCTGGCCGCCAGCGGTGATTCCTCGGCGGCACGCGCCGCCGACTTGCCCCAGCCTTCCGGCCGGGATTTTGGACGTAAGGCTGTTCCTGGAGAGACCGCGGTATCGCGCGAAGCGCCCCAACGCGCGCGTGCGGCCACGCCGGCATCGCGTCCGGCCAAACGCTTGGCAGCGGCCTCGTGCAATCAATGCGGTACGGTACAAAGCGTACGGGCTGTCCAGCGTGCCGGCTCAGGCACGGGCTTAGGCGCCGTAGGCGGTGGAGTGGTCGGCGGCGTAGTGGGTAATCAGTTCGGTGGCGGTAGCGGCCGTGCGGCTTTGACGGTGCTGGGTGCGGTCGGCGGCGCATTTGCCGGGAACGAGGTCGAGAAGCGCGTGCGCACGACCACCAGTTACGAAATGACGGTGCGCATGGAGGATGGCAGCTTGCGTACCTTTCACAGCGATTCGCCCTATAACTGGCGCAGTGGCGATCCGGTCCGGGTAGTGGACGGCACAGTCGTGTCGCGCGGAGCCGGTTCAGGCGCCAGTGCGCTGCGGGTCGGCGGCTGAAGCCCGGTTGCACTTCAGGTACACCGGCCGCGAGGCACCAAGAGTGGCGCCTCGCGGCTGGCTCTACGACAAGCTGGGCATGCCTGGGCTAATCGATGTCGCTTGCTAGTTCGCAGCCTTTTTCTTCTTGGCGCGGGGCTTGGGGGCAAGCATGGTGTGGCGGCAAGACGGCGCACCGCATAGGCAGAGATAACTGTCTTTCAGCTTTTTGGTGTAGCGCTCGTCTATCACCAGACCGTAATCGTAATTGAGTTCTTCGCCACGTTCGATGGGCTGCAAGGACACCACAAAGATGCGGCCATCGTCGCTTTCTTCGGTTTCGCAGTTGGGCTCGCAGCAGTGGTTGATCCAGCGAGCGTCGTTACCCTGGCTGCCGCCGTCGATTACCTTGCCGCTTTCCAGCGCGAAAAAGAAAGTATGGAAAGGGTCGTCTGGATTGACCGGATGACGCCGATCGGCTTCGGCGCTACTGATGATTTCGCCAAGATACTCGATGATGCGGGTGCCGGCCGGGATCTTGCGTGCGGCAAACACGCCAGTGCCATGTACCGGCGAGCGCCTGAGGACATGCCAAGGCTTGTCTGATGCCGAGACCGGCTTGGGTTTTGCGTTGGAAGCTTCCTTTTTGGTTGCGGATTTCTTGCGCTTACGGGTGGAGTCGGTCTTGGCGGTCATGAGGCAGTCGTCAACTGTTAGTCTTCACGGCCGATGTCTTGGCTGCGGCTTTTTTCGCGGCCGTCTTTTTGACGGCGGTCTTCTTGCTTGCGGCTTTTTTGACGGCAGTTTTCTTGGCGGCCGTTTTCTTTACAGCGGCTTTCTTGGCAGGTGTCTTGGCTGCTGCCGTTTTTCGAGCAGTTTTCGCCGCTGCGGCCTTGCCGTCCACTTCGGCCCCTTCTTTGCCTGGCTTGGCGGGGCGCGGCTCGAACTCGAAACCGACCTTGCCGTCGCCCTGGCGCACCAGGAAGGCCTTGAACTTGCGGTTGGTGCGGCTGGAAACGAAGTTCTGCAGCAAATCGGTGCGACCCTCATTAAGCAGTTTGCCCATTTGTTCCGCCGAGATTTCCTGTTGCAGGATCACCTTGCCTGAGCGGAAGTCGCAACTGCGTTCGGGGCCGACTGATTTCTCGCACACATAGCTCATGCCGTGCTCGAACACGCGGGCAGAGCATTTCGGGCATGGCCCGACCGGGGTGTGGGCGGAGAAATCAACGGGTTCGCTGTTCTCGTCGTTATCCTGCCCAAAGTCGAATTCCAGCTTGAATTCATCGGTAATGCGCAGGATGGCCGCAAAAGGGCGCCCCATCTTGCTGATAAAGCCATTCAGCGGCCCGATCTCGCGCTTGGCCAGCAATTCCTCGACTTCCGGTATTTCGAAGGTACGACCGCCAGGGTGCTTGCCTATGGAAAAATCGCAGGCAGTGCAGGCATAGCGCCGGTAGTTTTCCTTGACGACGCTGCCGCATTTGGGGCACGGAGTGCTCAGCGTGGCGTAATCGCCAGGCACGGTATCGCGGTCGTATTCCTTGGCGCGCTTTACGATGACCTGTGTCATCTGCGCGATTTCCTGCATAAAGGCTGCGCGCGCCAACTCGCCCTGCTCGATCTGCGTCAGCTTGTGTTCCCACTCGCCGGTCAGTTCGGGCGAGGTCAATTCCGTCACGTCCAAGCCTGACAGCAGCGTCATCAGTTGGCGCGCCTTGGCGGTCGGGACCAGATCGCGGCCCTCGCGACGCAGGTAGACCTCGTTGATCAGGCCTTCGATAATGCCGGCGCGGGTGGCGGGAGTGCCCAGGCCGCGCGCCGACATGGCTTCACGCAACTCTTCGTCTTCCACCAGCTTGCCCGCGCCTTCCATGGCCGACAGCAAGGTGGCTTCGTTGTAGCGGGCAGGCGGTTTGGTAACCAGGCCCACGGCCTCGACTTCTTCGGTGCGGACGTGTTCGCCTTCGGCAACCGGCACCAGATTGGCGTCTTCACCTTGGGCTTCGCGACCGTACACCGCCATCCAGCCTGGATTGACGAGGATCTTGCCTTCGGTTTTGAAGTGATGGCCGGCCACATCGGTAATACGGGTGGTCAGCATGAATTCGGCGGCCGGGAAAAAGACGGCCAGGAAGCGCTTGACGACCATGTCGTACAGCTTGCCCTCGGCTTCGCTGAGTTCGCGCGGGGCTTGCAGGGTGGGGATAATCGCAAAGTGATCCGACACTTTCTTGTTGTCGAACACGCGCCGATTGGGCTTTACCCAGTTATTGGCCAGGATCTGCGCGGCAAACGGAGCATTGCCCGGTTTGCCTTCGGCCAGGGTCTGGACGGTCTGGCGCACGGTGTTGACGTAGTCTTCCGGCAAATAGCGAGAATCGGTACGAGGATAGGTCAGCGCCTTGTGGCGTTCGTACAGAGTCTGCGCCAGCGACAGCGTGGTCTTGGCCGAAAAGCCGAAACGCGAGTTGGCTTCGCGCTGCAAGCTGGTAAGGTCGTAGAGCAGGCCCGACAACTGGGTGGAAGGCTTGGATTCTTCGGTGACAGTGCCCTGGCGCTCACGGCAAGCGGCCACCACGGAATCGGCGGCCGCCTTGGTCCACAGGCGCGAATCGCGCTTTTCCGGGTCCAAGGGGTCTTTAATATGTTTGGGGTCGAACCAGCGCCCTTCGTACAGGCCGGCGGCGGCTACGAACTCGGCGCGAACTTCCCAGAAGTCGCGCGGCACAAAGCGGCGAATACGTTCTTCTCGCTCGGCCACGATGGCCAGCGTCGGGGTCTGTACGCGTCCGACGGGGGTCTTGAAGAAGCCGCCATCCTTGCTGTTGAAGGCAGTCATGGCGCGAGTACCGTTGATGCCCACCAGCCAGTCGGCTTCCGCCCGCGAGCGGGCCGCGGCTTCCAGCGGCTGCATGGTGGCGTCGCTGCGCAGTTTGCCAAAGGCGTCGCGTATGGCTTGCTGAGTCATGGACTGCAGCCACAAGCGGGTGACCGGCTTGTTGGTCTTGGCGTATTGCGCGATATAGCGAAAGATCAGCTCGCCCTCGCGCCCGGCGTCGCAGGCGTTGATCAGCGCGTCGACGTCCTTGCGCTTGATCAGGCGCACCAGCAGGCGCAAGCGCTCTTCCGAGCGCTTGTCGGCGGGCCCGAGTTCGAATTGCGGCGGGATCACCGGCAGATGGGTAAAGCTCCACTTCCCTTTGACCGGGTCGTTAGGTGCCACCAGGGTGAGCAGATGCCCTACGCTCGACGAGAGAACGTAGTCGTCGCTTTCAAAATATTCGCCTTCGCGCTTGAAGCCGCCCAGTGCGCGGGAGATGTCCAGCGCTACCGAGGGTTTCTCGGCGATGATCAGTGTCTTGCCCATTGACTTCCAGTTGAACGAAGCCGACGCCGGATAAAAAAATGCGTCGAAGCGCCGGATGATACGGGGGGATTTTTAAGCTATGCAAGTCGAACCTGCCCCGAGTTCGGCGCAGACATTCTGGCACAAGGCTGAAAATCAGTGGATTTGGCGTGCGCTGCCGTCTTCAAGCAGCTCTTCCAGGATGAGGTTGTCGATCTCGGTTTCCTGGCTCCAGAGCACCATCAGGATGATGATCTTGAGCTTGTCCAGGGGAACCGGCGATTCGCCCAGGGCCCACGCCCGGTCGATGACGATCTCCCGCAGAGGCGACGACAATACGCCCGCTGATTCCAGGAATGCCACGAAACCAATGGCCTCGGAACCCAGTAGACGATACTCGGCATCGGCATACACGCGGTTGCCGTGACTGGGGACGAGGGCGAGATCAACACAACGATGAGTGGATTCGGCAAGCCCCGACAACCAAGTCAGGGCGTCATCGATTTCATCGTCTTCAAAACCGGCGGCGGCAAGTTTGCGCGCCAGCGTGTCCGGATCCGGACAGGCTTCCGGTGTGAAGTAGTTCTCGAAGAGGTAGACGAGAATATCGAACATAGTCGGGTGTAAGACTGGATCCCAATGTACGCTGAAAGACCAGCCTAGGCAAATTGTAAGCGTTTTGCCAGCCCTACGTTGCGTGGGGGTCACAAGCTTGAAACCCGGTGTATCCATATTTTGGCGATTTGCTTTGCAGGCTTCCCGCTTGTGCGCAAATCGCGTACAAAAAAGCTATTTTGTAACAAAACGATTCGATTGGCCGCAGCTGGGGGTTTTGAATTGGTAGCGGCCTCCGGGCAGGCGGTCGACGGTGGCCGCCAGCTCGAGTTCGAGCAAGCGTGTTTGCAGCGCATCCATTTCCAGCCCGCAGCGGACCGCTAGCGTGTCGATGTGGATGGGGTCGTAGCCCATGGCCACCAATACCGGGTCAGTGGGGCCCGCGGGTTGGGGTTGCTGCTGCGGCCTGGGTATGTCGACCTTGGTTGCGCCCAGCTCATCCAGGATGTCTTGTGCGGTTTCCACCAGTTTGGCGCCTTGGCGGATCAGGGCATGGCAACCGCGCGACAAGGGTGAGTGAATGGAACCGGGAATGGCGAAAACTTCGCGGCCGATCTCGGTCGCCAGGCGCGCGGTGATGAGCGAACCACTCTGGGCAGCGGCTTCAGCTACCAAGACCCCTTTGGCTAAACCGGCCACGATGCGATTGCGCCGGGGAAACTGGTGCGCAATCGCGGGGGTGCCCAAGGGAAATTCCGACACGATGGCGCCTGCCGCGGCAATGCGATGAGCCAAGGCCCGGTTGCGGGCGGGATAGACGACGTCGGCGCCGGTGCCAATGACGGCAATGGTGCTGCCGCCTTGCGGCCCGGCTTCCAGCGCACCTTCGTGTGCCGCGGTGTCGATGCCTAGCGCCAGCCCGCTCAGGATGCACCAGCCTTGTCGCCCCAGATAACGCGCAAATGCTCGCGCATTCGATAAGCCATCGGGCGTGGCATTGCGCGAACCGACGATGGCGATAGCCGCCTGCGACAGCAGTTTGGGCTGGCCGATGACATACAGCAGGACTGGCGGATCGTGGCTGTCCAGCAAGGCGGCGGGGTAATCGGAGTCGGCCAGGGTGAGGATATGGTTGTCATCGGCTTGCACCCAAGCCAGGGTGCGTTCCAGCGCGGTCTGGAACGTTGCGTCGGGGGCGCGAGTCAGTTGGGCTGCCAGGGACGGCGACAAGTGGGCGGACAGGGCACCCTGCGGCAGGGCGTAGATCTGTTCGGGCAGGCCGAAAGTAGCCAGCAACCCCCGGGCCGTTACGGGCCCCACGCCGGGTTCCAACGATAATCTGAGCCAGGCGGAAAATTCGTCCAGAGAGTGGGAAAGCGGCATACGGCGTTCTTGAAAGCGTAGTCTTGGCGCAGGGGATGGTTTACCACGGGCCCCGGCCATGCGTGAGCAAGAGCAGGATGAATATGCAACAGTGCCGGCCTGGCAATTTGCCGGTAAGCTTTTATCCCGCTTGCTCTTGAGCTTCACGTGCATCGCCGCGCGGGGTGCATCTTCTTGACTTGATTGCCGGTGCCGCCAGGCGCGGGCAAAGCTGTTTTTCACAGGAATGTTCCATGAAATACGTCATTTCCCAGCCGCCCGTCGCCGCTATTCCGGTTGAAGGCAGCGATGCTGTCTTCCCGGTTCGGCGCATTTGGTGCGTGGGCCGCAACTACGCTGATCATGCCCGTGAAATGGGCCATGACCCCGACCGTGAACCGCCCTTCTTTTTCCTGAAGCCGGCTGACACCGTGGTGCCCGAGGGCGGCTCTTTGCCCTACCCGGTACAAACCCAGGACTTGCACCACGAGGTGGAACTGGTGGTGGCCCTGGCCAAGGGCGGCTCTGATATTTCCGAAGCCCAGGCGCTTGAACACGTATTCGGCTATGGCGTGGGCCTGGATATGACGCGGCGCGATCTGCAGTCCAATGCCAAGAAGCTGCAGCGCCCTTGGGAAATGGGCAAGGCCTTTGATCAGTCCTGCCCGGTATCGCGTCTGGTGCCCGCCGCCAAGATCGGCCACCCCGGCACCGGCGCCATCTGGCTGTCCATCAACGGTGAAACCCGTCAGCAAGGCGACTTGAACCAGCAAATCTGGCGCGTGGCCGAAACCATTGCTTATCTATCGCGCTATGTGGCGCTGGAAGCCGGCGACATCATCCTGAATGGCACTCCTGCTGGGGTGGGCCCCTGCCTTCCCGGCGACAAACTGCACGCCCATATTGATGGCGTAGGCGACCTGCATGTGGAATACGTCGAGCGTTCCGGCGCGAATTGACGTATAACGTCGGGGTATCTTGTATCTTATATAAGACCAAGTGAGCTGCGGTGAAGTCCGCAGCTCACGGCTAGCGTTTTTTCTGTCGGGCCCCTACCCATTTATAGAGAGAGCAGTCGTATGACAAAGATCAAAGTCAGGAATCCCGTTGTTGAAATGGACGGCGATGAGATGACGCGCATCATCTGGGCAAAGATCAAGGAAAAATTGATCCAGCCCTACCTCGACATCGATCTTAAGTATTACGACCTGGGCATCCAGAGCCGCGACGCCAGCAAGGACCAGATCACCATCGACGCCGCTCATGCCACTCGGGAATACGGCGTGGCGGTCAAGTGCGCCACGATCACGCATGACGAAGGCCGCATGCAGGAATTCGGCTCACCCGCCATGCTGCGCAGCCCCAACGGCACCATTCGCAATATCCTGGACGGCAGTATTTTCCGCGAACCCATCATCTGCAAAAACGTACCGCGCCTGATTCCCCATTGGGACAAACCAGTTGTTATTGCCCGCCACGCTTTCGGCGACCAATATCGCGCCACCGATTTCACTTTCCCCGGCAAGGGTACGCTCAAGCTGAGCTTCACACCCGACGACGGCGGTCCGGCCATTGAGCGCGACATCTACAAATCAGACGGCCCGGGTATCGCCCTGGGCATGTACAACACCGACGAATCCATTTCCGGTTTCGCCCGTGCCTGTTTCAACTATGGGCTAAGCCGCAACTACCCGGTCTATCTCTCTACCAAGAACACCATCCTGAAGACCTACGACGGTCGCTTCAAGAACCTGTTCCAGGAAATTTTCGAGGCTGAGTTCGCCGTCAAATACCAGTCCGCAGGCCTGAGCTACGAACACCGCTTGATCGATGACATGGTTGCCTCCAACCTGAAGTGGAGCGGCGGCTATATCTGGGCCTGCAAGAACTACGACGGCGATGTGCAGTCCGATACGGTCGCGCAGGGCTATGGTTCGCTAGGGCTGATGACCTCGGTGCTGATGTCGCCCGATGGCAAGGCCTTCGAGGCGGAAGCCGCACACGGCACCGTCACCCGCCATTACCGCGATCACCAGGCCGGCAAAGAAACCTCTACTAACCCGATTGCCTCCATCTTCGCGTGGACGCGCGGACTTATCCGCCGCGGTGAAGTCGACGCCAGCGCCGACCTCGTCAACTTCGCCAAGACGCTGGAGGCCGTTTGTGTGGACTCGGTCGAGGCCGGCTATATGACCAAAGACTTGGCCTTGCTGGCCGGCAATGGCCAGAAATGGCAAACCACGGACCAGTTCCTGGCTACCTTGGATACCGAACTCAAACGCCGCGTAGCCTGAACTAGCCTTCGACCATCCAAGTCCCGGGGCACTTGAGTTCATCGAGCAGAAGGGACG
>JBEBXA010000101.1:0-14642 GCA_040391825.1 Pigmentiphaga sp. | reverse complement strand
GCACCTTACTTTTCCTGACCTCTTAATCATGCGCTACATCCTTTCTCTGGACCAAGGCACGACCAGCTCGCGGGCTTTGTTGATCGACCACGCTGGCCAGGTGGTGGCCGTGGCGCAAAAAGAATTCCGGCAGTTGTTTCCGCGGCCGGGTTGGGTCGAGCACGATGCCAATGAGATCTGGTCTTCCCAGTTGGCCGTCGCGCGGGCCTGCCTTGAGCGTGCATCGGGGCTAGAAGGGGCAATGTCGAGATCGGGGCAAATAGCAGCCATAGGTATTACCAATCAGCGTGAAACCACGGTGCTTTGGGATCGCGCCACCGGCCAGCCGCTTGCTCATGCGCTGGTTTGGCAAGACCGCCGCACGGCGGGCCGTTGCGACGATTTAAAGGCCCAGGGCTTGGGGACTTTGTTCCAGGATAAGACCGGCCTGGTGTTGGATGCGTATTTTTCGGGAACCAAGTTGCAATGGTTGCTGGATAACGTTCCCGATGCACGTCGTCGAGCAGAAGCGGGAGAGTTGGCGTTCGGCACCATTGATACTTGGTTGATCTGGAATCTGACGCAGGGGCGAGTGCATGCCACCGATGTCAGTAATGCCTCGCGCACCTTGCTGTTCAATATACATACGCTGCAATGGGATGATGAGCTGTTGCGGGCGCTGAATATTCCGCGCAGCGTTCTGCCGGAGGTCGTTCCCTCTTGTGGTGTGCTGGGCGAAACGGAAGCGACGCTGTTTGGCATTTCGATCCCCATCGCCGGAGTGGCCGGGGACCAGCAGGCGGCAACTTTCGGTCAGGCATGCTTTGCTCCGGGCATGGTCAAGAATACCTACGGTACGGGCTGCTTCATGTTGATGAACACGGGAGCATCGGCCGTCGTCAGCCAGAACCGGCTCATCACGACTGTGGGTTGGCAAGGGCCGGCGTCGGCTGACGCTGAGCAGGCGGGTCGGCGCACCGCGTATTGCCTGGAGGCTTCGGTGTTCATGGCCGGCGCCACCATACAGTGGTTGCGAGACGGGTTGCAGATGATCGACTCCGCGCCGCAAGTCGAGACGCTGGCGGCAACGGTGCCCAATACCGGTGATGTTTATCTGGTGCCCGCGTTCACGGGCCTGGGTGCGCCCGATTGGGACGCCTATGCGCGCGGTACCCTCATCGGTATGACGCGGGGCACGACTCGTGCGCATATCGCACGTGCGGCGCTTGAGTCGATCGCGCTGCAAGTGGCCGACGCCTTGGATGCAATGATCAAGGACTCGGCGATTGCCCTGAAGGAATTGCGGGTTGATGGGGGCGCGAGCAATAACGATCTGCTGATGCAGATGCAGGCGGATTTCCTGGGAGTTCCGGTAGTGCGCCCGCAAGTGACGGAAACGACGGCTTTGGGCGCAGCCTATCTGGCAGGCTTGGCCACCGGTTTCTGGTCGGATGCGCAGGAAATCATGGCGCAATGGTCGGTAGACCGGCGCTTTGAGCCCGCAATGGCTCCCGATGCGCGGCTCGCCAAGATCGCTCGATGGCGCCAGGCGGTCGAGCGATCGCGTGCCTGGGCGGAGCCTTGACGTGATGATGAATCGTGGGCCGCTGGCGACGCGCCGTGAAGAGTTGATGCTGCGACTGGCGGAGCCGCGTTGCTACGACTTGGCGGTTATCGGCGGCGGCGCGACGGGTTTGGGGGTGGCGCTGGATGCCGTGACGCGTGGCTTGAGCGTAGTTTTGATTGAGTCGCATGATTTTGCCAAAGGCACGTCATCGCGTGCGACCAAGCTGGTTCATGGCGGCGTGCGCTATCTCGCGCAAGGAAATGTGGCCTTGGTGCGAGAGGCTTTACATGAGCGCGCTGCACTGCTGCGCAATGCGCCGCATTTAGCGCAGCCGCTTCCTTTCGTGATGCCGTCCTACCGTTTTTGGGAAAAGCCTTTTTACGGCGCAGGCTTGTTGGCGTACGACGCACTGGCGGGGCGGGCTGGTTTGGGGAAAACGCGCTTCCTGGGGCGGGCTGATGTTTTACAGGAGTTGCCCGGAGTTCAGCCGGCCGGTTTATTGGGGGGCGTGAAGTATTGGGATGGGCAGTTCGACGATGCACGCCTGGCCCTGGCGTTGGCGCGCAGCGCGGCTTGTGCAGGTGCTTTGCTTCTTAATTACTGCGCGGCTGTGGCCTTGGTGCATGAGCAGGGCAAGGTGGCGGGGCTGCTTTGCGAAGATCGTGAAACCGGGATCCGGCTTGAGTTGAAGGCGCGTTGCGTGGTGAACGCGGCAGGGGTCTGGGTAGATGAAATCCGTCGCCAGGATGGACTGGCCTGTGGCTACGATACACAGGCTATGGTGATGCCCAGTCAAGGAGTGCACGTGGTGGTCGATCGTGATTTTCTGCCGGGGGATCACGCCTTGCTCGTGCCTCGCACCGCCGATGGCCGGGTCCTCTTCGCTGTACCGTGGTTGGGGAAGGTCATTTTGGGTACGACCGATACTCCCCGGCATGATTTGGCACGCGAGCCAGCGCCGTTTCGCGCCGAAATGGATTTCCTGCTGGGGGAGTCCGGTCGCTATCTGCGACGCGCGCCTCAACGCGGCGATATCAAAAGTATCTGGGTGGGGTTGCGTCCCTTGGTAAGGCCCCCGGATGACGACGGCGTCAGCACCAAGAAAATCAGCCGAGAGCACACTGTGCAATTAAGCCGCAGCGGCTTGCTTACGGTGACAGGTGGCAAGTGGACGACCTATCGCGCCATGGCGGAAGACGTGCTGGAGACGTGTTTCGAAGCGAATTTGTTGCCAAGGCGTGGGCCGTGCGTAACGGCGCATCTGCCTTTGGTGGGGGCATCGCCCGGTTTGCACCGCATCAGTGATCCCCCCGGCTTGCACGTGTACGGAAGCGAGCAGGCGGCAGTGCAGTCTTTACCGGGTGCGGAGGCGGATTTAGGGGGCGGATTGAGCGAAGCCATGGTGCGCTTCGCAGTGCGTTATGAATACGCACGTTCCGTTGAAGATGTTCTGGCTCGGCGTTCACGTTTGTTGTTTCTGGACGCGCGCCAGGCAAGGACGCTGGCTCCGAGAGTTGCGCAGATCGTGCAGGAGGAAACTGGGCTCGACCCGCAGCTTGCGGCATTTATCGAGTTGGCTGACAGCTATCTTCATTGGCCTGAAAGCTGACGCCTGGCAGGTATCGAGTTTAGTCCTTGCGCGGATGAAGAGGCAGCATTACGCCTTCGTGCATTAATAGCCAATGTTTGCGGTGCAAGCCTCCGCCATAGCCCGTCAAGGTTGCGTTGGCCCCTATCACTCGGTGGCAGGGCACGACGATGCTGACCGGATTGGCGCCGTTGGCCAGCCCGACAGCCCGCATGGCTTTGGGGCGCCCGATCTGCGCCGCAAGTACGCCATAGCTTAGCGTTTTTCCTGCGGGAATCTGGCGCAGAGCAGCCCAGACTTCTCGTTGGAAAAGAGTGCCGCCGGTGGCGACTTCGACTTGGTCGATGGCGTGCAGCTCGCCGGCAAGATAGCGTTCCATTACGCGGCAGACAGGGGTGCCGGTGGCGTGCGGACGGATTGCGTAGCCCTTGGCGCCGTAATGGTGGCGCAGCAACTCGTGCATCCGCGCTTCGTAGTCTTCCCAGTCCAGCGCCCGCAAGCGGCCCTGTTCGTCGGTCAGGATCAACATCTCGCCCAAGGCTGTGGGCAAGCGTTCTAGCAACAGGGTGAGCGTGTCCATGGCGCCTGATCGTTGACAATGAAAAATGGCCCCCACGCTCCCGTACTTCGTGCGGTCGCTGCCCCCCAAGGGGGTGCTTTTTCATCTTGGGGCGGCCCGGCAATAAAAAAACCGGATCGTTTCCGATCCGGTCCAAAGCATACCGCAGGCCGTGGCTTGCGGTGATCAGCTGAGGTGCGCCGCTGCCAGCACACCTCGTACCGATTTAGAACATGTGGCGCAGACCAACCCCAAACTGGCGGGTGTCGCCGGCAGTGCCAGCAGTACGGCCATAGTTGCCGACATCGTCCATGTCGCTATAGAAAGCGTAGGCGCTGGTGCGGCGCGACAGGGGGTAGTTATAACCAACGCTGTAGCCGCTGATATCCCAGTCCTTGGCGTCTTGGTACGAAGCGAACAAGGAGCCGGCGCCGATAGGAGCCGAAGCGCCCACCATATACGACAAGGTTTTTTCGGCAAAGCGGCCATTCCAGCCCGGGATGTCGCCAACGTTGACGGCAACGCCACGCTGATCGGCAACTGCTGCGTGCAGTTTGACCACGCCGAAGTCGTAGGTGCCGCCCAACTGGGTGGACTTGCCTACGCCGCCACCGGTAGCGGGCTCGACTTGGTCATAGGTCAAAGCAACTTCGACCGGACCATTGGCATAGCGCAGACCCGAGGTAATGGCACGGTTGTTGGTGCCGCTTTCCGGGGTTTCGTTGCTGGAACGGTTGAAGCTGTAGCCGACTGCAGCTTGGAAGCCGTTGAACGACGGGGTGTAGTACATGATGCTATTGCTGTTGCGAACCTGGTTCGCGGCAATGAACGTCGAGCCCATGCCCGCTTGGCGGAAGTTGGTGCCGAAGGGGTCGATGTTGGTGAAGAACTGCGTGCCCAGAATGAACTGACGTCCCAGACGCAGTTCACCAAAACTGTCAGACGACAAGCCTACCCAGGCTTGACGGTTGAACAGGCCGGATTGGGTGGTGGTGCCGTCGTCAGCGTTGATGCCGCTTTCCAGTTGGAAGTTGGCTTTCAGGCCATTGCCCAGATCTTCGGTGCCACGCAGGCCAAAGCGGGAATCGCCGGCCAGACCGCTGTCTAGGCCGCTGCGGGATTTTTGGCCGTCAGTCTTGGTGTACAGATAACCCATGTCGACCAAACCATACAAGGTGACCGAGCTTTGTGCGTGGGCAGTTCCTGCCATACCAGCAAGAACAGCAGCAGCGATGAGTGTTTTTTTCATGAAGGATCTCCATAAATTAGCTGGTATCCGTGCAGAAAGCGGCGGGGTGAGGCTCAGGGCGCATGGAGTGCACGCTGGCCATCGGGTGCCCGTCTGCTGCGGTGGACATCAGTATGCTTCCCGGTGGAAGTTAAGAGTATTCCAACAAAAAATTTGACTAGCACCAAATGCTGGGGAGTGAAAAGAGGGTGTTTTTACTAATCCTTACCCAATTCGTTGTTTAGTCGCAACGTAAACGGCAAATTGAGTTGTCGATGGCCAAGACAAATACCCCACCACCCGATTTAAGGGCGGTGGGGCGGACTCAAGGCTGTCTGTAAGTGCCCGCTAACTTTATTGCCCAGGGTTAGGATCTAGCTGGGCGTAAAGATTTAGAACGAGTGCTTCAGGCCCACCGTGAACTCGCGTTTGTCGCCAAGCTGGCCGTTATCGGCACGCTTGAGAACGTTGGAGTACTGGTTGAACATGGCGTATGCCATGGTGCGCTTGGACAGCGAGTAGTTGTACCCGATGGCGAAGCCGTCGATGTCTTTGTCGTTGAGTCCGGCGTTGACGTTGACGTTGTCGACACGTTGGTAGGTGGCAAATACTTTGCTGGCGCCGAAGGGTACGGTCACACCAACCAGGTAGGTGTTCTGTTTTTCTGCGCCGTTAGCGTAGCCGGCGTTGCGCAGTTGCCCATAGCCAGCGTGCACGGTGGCGACGCCGAAGTTGTAGGCTGCGCCCAATTGCAGGTTTTTGCGGTCGGCAGTCGAGCCCGGTGCCGCGTTATCCGCAGCGTCTTGCTGGTCGTAGGTCAACACCGCCAGGATGGGGCCGTTGGAGTAGGTCAGGCCCAGCGTGTAGGCGCTGTTGTCCGCGTCGTTGCCGTTGGTTTCGTTGGCGTTGGCGTTAAAGCTGTAGCCTGCACCAGCCTGGAAACCGCTGAACTTGGGCGTGTAATAGATCACGCTGTTGCTGAGGCGATCGGAAACGCCGTTGACGTTGAACACCGTCTTGCTTTGGGCTTGCAGGTAGGCATTGCCGAAGGGGTTGATCTTGCCGCGGAACCAGTTAAAGCCCAGGGAATCTTGACGGCCCAGGCGGACTTCACCGAAATTGCCCGACAAACCTACCCAGGCCTGGCGGTCGAAGAGGGTGTTGGCGGAACCGAGCGCACCGTTGTCTGCCTTGAAGCCGTTTTCCAATTGGAAGTTGGCTTTCAGGCCGTTGCCCAGGTCTTCTGTGCCGCGCAAGCCGAAGCGCGAGCTGCCGGCAACGCCGCTGTCCAGAGCGTTGGTGGACGAACTTCCGTCTGCCTTGCTGTTGACGTAGCCCATGTCGACGATACCGTACAGGGTGACGCTTTGCGCGTGAGCAGCGCCGGCAAAACCGGACAGCAGGGCGGCAGCGATGAGGGTCTTTTTCACTTGAAAGCTCCATTTGTTTGTGACGGACACACGATGTTTCGGTGTACGGACGTCAGAATGGCGACTCAAGATGAGCCGAATATGACAGCGCCGTCATCTAGGGGTGAACGTTGCTGAATAGCAACGAAATTGAATGTGCCTATACTGAAGGTTCTGTGAAATACGTTCGACGCCAGACGTCTGGAGGCAGCCATCATGTCCACCCCCTCATCTTTTCGCCGTTCATCGCCCCTGGATGCTTGGCTCTCGGAGGCTGGTCGGGCATTGCAGGTGTTGTCCGGGGCGGTGCTTGGCCAGCGTCCGAGCCCGGCGCTTGCCAAAGCTCCGCTGAGCAATCCCGAAATCGCATCCGCGGTAGATGTCGAGCCCGAGCTTTCAGCAGCCGAGATTCGTCATGCGGCGGGTTTGATGCGGGTCAATCACGTCGGGGAAGTCTGCGCACAGGCGCTCTATCGAGGTCAGGCAATGGTTTGCAAGAGCGCAGACACCCGCGCATTGTTCTTGCAGGCGGCTGCTGAAGAAACCGATCACCTCGCCTGGCTATCCGAGCGTCTGCGCGAATTGCGTTCGCACACCAGTGTGCTGAATCCCTTGTGGTATGCGGGCTCTTTTGGCTTGGGAGTGCTTGCCGGCAAGGCGGGCGACGCCTGGAATCTCGGGTTTATGGCAGAAACCGAAAAGCAGGTAGAGCGGCATCTGGACGGCCATCTGCAATCTTTGCCCGAGGCTGATGCCAGTTCAAGGGCCATTGTGATGCAGATGTGCGAGGACGAAAGGCAGCATCGGCTAACTGCCCAGCAGCATGGGGGCAGGGCATTGCCCGCGCCCGTCCGGGCAGCCATGCGGCTGGGGTCCAAGGTAATGACCACGACGGCCTACTACCTATAGCGTGGTGAGGTGGCTCTTGTTGCGCGGCTCGGTTTGAGCCGGCCCAATTGCTGCGGGAGTTGAGCCAGAGCGGCTGCCGCTTTGGCGCATCACCTCGATAACCGCTTAATTACCCGTCTCGACGATATTGACGGACCAGGTCATTTCCGCCGTTTTTTCTATCATTGCCGACGCTGAGCAGTACTTCTCATGGGATAGCTGGACCGCACGCTCGACGGCTGCCTGTGGCAGATTCTTGCCGCTGATGGTGAAGTTGAAGTGGATTTTTGTGAATACCTTGGGGTCGGTGTCCGCACGTTCCGCCTCCATGGCAACTGAGCATCCCTGGACTGCGTGCCGCCCCCGTTTGAGGATCAGGACGACGTCATAGGCGGTGCAGCCACCTGTGCCGGCCAGCAGCAGTTCCATTGGCCGTGGTGCCAGATTATTACCGCCGCCGTCGACCGCGCCATCCATGACTGCGATGTGTCCGCTTCCTGTCTGGGCGGTAAACAGCATGCCCTGGGGGCCTCCCCAGCTTACGGTGCATTCCATGATTGCTTCCTTGTCCTGCGCTAGATGTTTGGTATCGAACCGGAATGATAGCGGCTCAAGCGTATCGCAAGCACCCGGCCTGGGCGGGCCGGACGGTGTTGCTGCGTTGCGCAACGCTGAGGTGTCGGCGGAACAAAAAGGGTCGGCCAGCCTGCTTGGCTACCGATTATTTTTATACGCTACAGAGTTTGCTCTGTGCATATAGGCAACAACCCTGATAATTCTTGCGGCGCACAAAAAAAGCTTGCTATAATGGACCCATCGGATGTCGCTTTGTATGCCGACTTGGCCTCAGGCCCCTCGGTATCGCCGGATTGCCCCGCGAAGCGTCACCGCCAGTGTCTCCTCCACCCTCCTTATTTGGTGGATTAGCCCGAAGCCTCACGGCTTCGGGCTTTTTTTTGTTGCCTCTCCGTTTTGTTCGCGCGCCAGAATGCTGAGCATATTTCTGGGCTTGCGCGCTCTGAAGAGCTAGCCACGTTCCTTGATTGCTTGCGGGGGAGCTGTGCGGGGATTGATTTAGAGTGCTTGATTGTTGTTGCGAGGCTTGGGACGGGTTCAAGCTTGGATCGCCCCTCAATGCCGCTAGATTTCCAGCGCTGAATTGTTGCGATGCATCAATTCAGCGGCTTCGTTTTGCGAATTATCGGTGTAGATGTCTGTCCTGCGTCATTGTTGAGTTGAAAATCCCTGGCCATGGTCTTGATGTTTTGATTTAAGTAATTGTTTCCAAAGTGATTTTCAATTTATGAAATCCATGACCGCATTGTGGTGGAAATGCAAAACAGGTTCTTGCGTTGCACAAAATCCCTATCTATAATTGAGTCATTGAATGGTGCTTCGTATATCGACCAGGCCTCAGGCTCCTCGATATCGTCGGATTGCCCCGCGAAGCGCCACCACCGGTGTCTCCTCCACCTCCTCCTTTGGTGGATTAGCCCGAAGCCTTATGGCTTCGGGCCTTTTTTTGTCTGAATACGGTCGGGGTTGACAAAAACGCTTTGACCTTCTCGCCAAAAGCGCGCTAAGATGTAAGGCTTGCCATTTTCTACACTCGCAAATAAACAATGCAGAGGTAGTTGCATGGACAAGACGCCGTCAGGGAAGTCCATAGGGGGCTTTCCCGGGCAAAAAAACGTATGTATCAGTGCCTCAAGCATTTGCCTTGCGGATTTCCGGTACATACGCCGTCACAGAGATACTCCTCATGAAAACCTTCGTTGCGAAACCGCATGAAGTGACGCGTGACTGGTATGTGATTGACGCCAAGGGCAAAGTCCTAGGTCGTGTGGCCAGCGAAGTCGCACACCGTTTGCGCGGTAAACACAAACCCGAATTCACGCCTCACGTTGATACCGGTGACTACATCGTCATCATCAACGCCGCCGACATTGTCGTGACCGGCAACAAGGCACAAGACAAACGGTACTATCGCCACTCGGGTTACCCCGGCGGTATCACCGAAACCACGTTCCTGAAGATGCAGCAGCGTTTTCCTGGTCGTGCGATCCAGAAGGCCGTCAAGGGCATGTTGCCCAAGGGTCCCCTGGGCTACGCCATGATCAAGAAGCTGAAGGTGTACGCCGGAACCGAGCATCCGCACACCGCCCAGCAGCCCAAGCTGCTGGAAATCTGAGGAGCCGCGCATGATCGGTAACTGGAATTACGGAACAGGCCGCCGCAAGACTTCGGTGGCTCGAGTGTTCCTCAAGAAGGGATCGGGCAATATCGTCGTCAACGGCAAGCCAGTTGATGAGTACTTTGCTCGTGAAACGGGTCGCATGATCGTTCGCCAGCCGCTTGAGCTGACCAACCATCTCGAATCGTTTGATTTCCACATCAGCGTCAAGGGCGGCGGTGAAAGCGGTCAAGCCGGTGCGGTGCGTCATGGCATCACCCGTGCATTGGTCGACTACGACGCCACGCTCAAACCCGCGCTGTCGCAAGCCGGATTTGTGACCCGTGACGCCCGTGCAGTCGAACGTAAGAAGGTCGGCTTCCACAAGGCGCGTCGTCGTAAGCAGTTCAGCAAGCGCTGATCGGCTTCGATCCAATCTGCCTGGTTTTGCCCTGGTGCTTGCGCCAGGGCCGGGCAGCAAAAAAGCCGCAGCGATGCGGCTTTTTTTATTTTGTGTTCTGATAGTTGCCAGGTTTTTGGAGATGGTGATGGCGAAGAGCGTTGGGGCGGATTCCGCCAAGGTGAAAGTAGGGATCGTGGGCGGCACCGGTTATACCGGCGTTGAACTCTTGCGCTTGTTGTCGCAGCATCCGCACGTCGAACTGGTGGCGATTACCTCGCGCAAAGAAGACGGCATGCCGGTGGCCGAGATGTACACCAATTTGCGCGGCAAGATCGATCTGGCTTTTACGGCTCCCGACAAAGCGCGTCTTGACGAATGCGACGTGGTGTTTTTCGCCACCCCGCATGGCGTGGCAATGGCGCAGGCGCAAGAACTCTTGGCGGCTGGCGTCAAAATTATCGACCTGGCTGCGGATTTCCGCTTGCAAGACACAGCGGTCTTCGAGAAGTGGTATCGCATGCCGCATGCTTGCCCTGATGTCCTCAAAGATTCAGCGTATGGCTTGCCTGAGATCAATCGCGAGGCGATACGCAAGGCTAAGGTGGTGGGCAATCCTGGCTGCTATCCGACCACGGTGGTGTTGGGTTTGACGCCTTTACTTGAGGGCAAGACCGCCGCGGGTGCACTGGTCGATACCGCTACGCTTATCGCCGACTGCAAGTCTGGTGTAACGGGGGCTGGCCGCAAGGCGGAAGTCCATATCCTGTTTTCGGAAGCGAGCGACAATTTCAAGGCTTATGGGGTGTCAGGACATAGGCACCACCCGGAAATCGTCGAGCAACTTGAAAAAGTGAACGGCGGCGCTATCGGTTTGACCTTCGTGCCGCACTTGACGCCGATGATACGCGGCATGCATTCGACCATTTATGCGCGCATCGCCCCGCACGCCCGTGATATCGACTTCCAGGCTCTATTCGAGCAGCGTTACGCCCAAGAGCCTTTCGTCGACGTGATGCCTGCGGGCAGCACGCCGGAAACCCGTTCGGTGCGAGCCTCGAATATGGTTCGTATTGCTGTGCATCGTCCAGGCAATGGCGACCAGTTGATCGTCCTGGTGGTTCAGGACAACCTGGTCAAAGGCGCTTCAGGGCAAGCTGTGCAAAATATGAATTTGATGTTCGGTCTGCCTGAGGATGCTGGTCTGGGTCACGTGGCGGTATTGCCCTGATGAAACGACGCCCGCTGTTTCCGGCACTGGCGCCCAGACGGCTCCGGCCGACGGCGGCGTCGCGTACCGGGAGACCGCCGTGGTGGATGGCCTCGCCGCTGCGGACGATATCAGTACTGGTGTTGCTAGCTTTGGGGGCGGCGCTGGGTAGCGGCTTGTACGAGTATGTAAGGCGGGTGGCGGGCTTTGCCCCGATTGTTTCGGCCACCGAGTTGGCGCAGTTACGTGAACAGAACCAGCGGCTGCTGGCGGATAACGATCGTTTGCAAGCCAGTCTGAACGCAGCAGAAGGGCGGTTGGTTATAGAGCGGGCAGCCAAGGACCAATTGGTGATCGATCTGCGTGCGGCGCAGAAAGATTCGGGGGATTTGCGCAACGACCTGGCTTTTTTCGAGCAACTTATTCCCGCTGACCCACGCATGGCGCAGGTAAATATACGGTCGGCGGAAATCGAGCCGCAGGGAGCGTCGCTCAGGTATCGGGTGCTTTTGATGCGTGGCGGGCGCCCCTCCGGTGAGTTCAGGGGAACACTGCAGTTTTCCGCTTCGGGAACCCGGGGTGGCACCAGTGCTACCATAGTGCTTGAGTCATTGGCGGCACAGCCTTCCGCATCGGCGGATGTTGAGCTGCCTGTAATGCCCACGGCCTCGCCTGCACCGGATCCTCTGGCGCTCAAGTTCAGGCAGTACCAAAGAGCAGAAGGGATGCTGGTATTGCCTGCGGGATTTATCGCAAGAAGCGTGACGGTAAGGGTGCTGGAAGGCAGCGTTGTCCGGTCTCAAAGCACGGTCAACCTGCCCTTTTAAGCGCGATGTTGTGCAAAGGTGTCAATCACCCTTCGGGGGCCTGGCATCATACAAACAGAGTTTGGGCCTGCGCTATGCTTGAACTTCCAGCGATGGCCCGCATCTAAGGACTGGGCATTCGCCTCTCGGCAAGGCCGGGTCGTGATGACCAGAGGCCCTGTTGGCGCCAGGGTTGAAATCAGCCGCCAATAGCTGTTGAATAGCCAAATAAGTATCGATTCACATCGTGTCGGTGTTGCAAGGCCCGGTTTCCGGGGGAAATGCAGCGTAAGGACACCAGGAGCAGTTCATGAATGCAGTAGTAGAGCAAGCCAACCTCGAAGCCCCCCCAATGCAGTTGATTTTTACTGATTCCGCGGCAGCCAAAGTCAAGGAACTCATTGACGAAGAGGGCAACCCCGCGCTCAAGCTGCGCGTGTTTGTGCAGGGCGGCGGGTGCTCTGGCTTTCAGTATGGCTTCACCTTCGATGAAGACGTCAACGAAGATGACACCACCTTTGACAAGAATGGCGTGCAGTTGTTGATCGACTCCATGAGCTTCCAGTACCTGGTGGGCGCCGAGATCGATTACAAAGAAGGCCTTGAAGGCGCGCAGTTCGTCATCAAGAACCCGGGTGCGACCAGCAGCTGTGGCTGCGGGTCATCGTTCTCGGTATAAGCGTGTAAGTCAGTCATCCCGCCACCTGCTTGGGTGCGGGATGCTTTGAGCCGCCTCTAGGGGATAGTGAACCCGACAGGCATAGGCCGTGTATTTATCGCCGTCGCGTCGGGCTTGGTCCCGCGACGCCTCAGGCGCCCTGGCGAAAGCCCGGGCGCTTTTCGTTTTTGCTGGCGCCTTGTGTGCCGTTTCCCTTCATGGCTCTGATAGCACTTACCGATATTGAACTGGCGTTTGGTCATGTTCCCCTTTTGCACCAAGCCAGCTTTTCAATCGAGCCTGGCGAGCGGGTTGGCCTGATCGGGCGGAATGGCACTGGCAAGTCGTCCTTGCTTAAGCTGCTAGATGGCCGCTCGCAGCCGGATGATGGCTTGATTGTGCGCCAGAATGGTTTGAAGGTAACCACTGTTGAGCAAGAACCCTTGTTCGACGAAAGCGGTACGGTGTTCGACGCCGTCAGCGAGGGGCTGGCCCAGGGGCGCGATCTTTTGCGTGCCTATCAGCGGATCACCCACGACCTGTCCGAGCCAGCCGAGGGGCAGGATTTCGATGCTTTGCTGGCCCAACTGCAAGTTTTGCAGGCCGAGCTTGAAGCGCATGACGGTTGGACGGTACAGGCCCGCATAGAGGCCACTCTGGTTCGCTTGAATCTGCCTGCCGATGCGCCTGTGGCTGGTTTGTCTGGCGGCACGCGTAAACGAGTGGCCCTGGCCCGCGCTTTGCTGGGTGACCCTGATCTGCTGTTGCTGGATGAACCAACCAACCATCTGGATTTCAAGGCTATTGCCTGGTTGGAAGACCTGCTGCGCGGTTTTGCCGGAAGCGTGGTGTTCGTTACCCACGATAGGCGTTTTCTGGATGCGGTCGCGACGCGTATCGTCGAGCTTGATCGCGGGCAGTTGGTGAGTTTTCCGGGTTCGTTTGCAGAGTATCAGGCGCGCAAGGCTGACATGCTTGAAAACGAGCGATTGGAAAATGCGCGTTTCGATAAGTTGCTGGCGCAAGAGGAGGCGTGGATACGAAAAGGGGTTGAAGCCCGGCGCACGCGTAGCGTGAGCCGGATAAAACGCCTGGAGCAGTTGCGTGTTCAGCGCGCCGAGCGGCGCGAACGCACGGGCAAGGTATCGATTGATGTGGCTGAAGGCCAGCGCTCCGGCAAGCTGGTGGCTGAATTGGTCAAGGTGTCCAAATCCTTTGGCGACAAGCTGATTATCAATTCGTATTCCACCACGGTGCTGCGCGGCGACCGCATCGGCTTGATCGGGCCTAACGGCGCGGGCAAGACTACGCTGTTGAAACTGATTCTTGGCGAGCTGGCCCCGGATTCAGGAACGGTTCGGCAGGGCAGCAATGTGGCAGTCGCGTATTTTGACCAGATGCGGTCGCAATTGGATGAAGAAATGGCGCTGATTGATGTGATCAGCCCGGGTAGCGAGTGGGTGGAAGTCAACGGGCAGCGCAAGCACGTCATGAGCTATCTGGGCGATTTCCTGTTTGCGCCAGAGCGGGCGCGGTCGCCGGTCAAGAGTCTGTCGGGCGGCGAGCGCGCCCGCTTGCTGCTGGCCCGTTTGTTTGCCAGGCCGGCCAACGTACTGGTGCTGGACGAACCTACCAACGACCTTGATATCGAGACGCTCGAGTTGCTGGAGGATTTGCTGCAGGATTATCCGGGCACTGTGTTTTTGGTCAGCCATGACCGGGCCTTCCTGGATAACGTGGTGACGCAAACTATCGCCTATGAAGGGGATGCGTGCTGGCGTGATTACGTGGGGGGTTATGAAGATTGGCTTACCCAGAGCGTCCGTGCGTCGACCGAACTGGAGCCCGCAAGCAAGCCAGAGATTCGTGCTGTTGCCAGTGCTGCTGTGGCGCCCTCTTCGGTGGCCGAGGCCAAGCCTGCGGTGGCAGCCAAAGCTGCTGCGAAGTCGCGCTTGAGTTCCTGGGAGACCAAGGAGCTGGAAGAGTTGCCGGATGCGATTGCGGGGCTTGAGGGGGAGCAGCAAGGGCTGACCGAGCGCTTGGCCGATGGTTTGTTGTATCGGGATGATCCTGCGGAAGCGGCGCGGGTGGAAACCCGGCTGGCGGCTATTGATGAGGAGTTGATGGCCAAGCTTGAGCGGTGGGAAACGCTGGAAAGCAAGCGGGGTTGAGGGGGG
>JBEBXA010000100.1:0-14989 GCA_040391825.1 Pigmentiphaga sp. | reverse complement strand
TGTGACTGCTGGTGAATGGGGCTTGCAGGGGGCGGAGTTCTTTTGCGGTTTGCTCGGTGTGCCCAGGCGCGGGCGCTTTCGAAGCCGCCGCGTTTTCGCCAGACGGCGGGGCGGGTGCGAACTCGGGCCAGCAAAGTCCACTGGACTTTGCTGAATGCCGCCCTCGAACAGCGCGCCCTTGCTTCCCCGCCGCCTGGCGAAAAACCGGCGGCTTCGAAAGCGCCCGCGTCTGGGCACACAGAGCAAACCTGAGAGCGTCGGCGGCTTGGGGCTGTTGTTTTGGGCTAGGCGAGGGTGTGTTGAGGCCGGCTGCTTTTGACAGGAGCTCTGCTCGGCAACACTAAAGGTGCGGCTCTCGGCGTCGTCGGTTTGGGTGCGGTTGGGGGGAGTCGAGGGGGCTGCTGGTATGGCTGCGAACCCCGAACCCCGAACCCCGCAACTGAATCCGCCTACATCAGAGCCGTTTGATAAAGACCTGGCTGTTGCGGTTGCGGTCGTAGTGGGATTGGCGGTCTTTGGGCAGGTCGGCGACACTGCCTTGGGCAAATCCGCGTTTGATGAACCAGTGCGCGGTGCGGGTGGTCAGAACGAAGAGGCGGGTGATGCCGGCGGCGCGGGCACGGCTTTCTATGTGGCGCAGGAGTTTGTCGCCTTCGCCGGTGCCTTGCCATTGCGGGTTGACGGTCAGGCATGCCATTTCGGCCATTTTTTCGGACGGGTAGGGGTAGAGCGCGACGCAGCCATAGATGACGCCATCGTGCTCGGCGACTGAGAATTTTTCGACGTCGCGTTCGATACTGCCCCGGCCGCGCCGCACCAGGGTGCCGTCGGTTTCCAGGGGTTCGATCAGTTGGACGATGGCGCCAATGTCGTCGATGACGGCGGGACGCAGGTCGTCGAGGGTGTCTTCGACCACCATGGTGCCTACGCCATCGTGGGTGAAGACTTCAAGCAGGACGCCTCCATCCAAGTTGAAGGGTACGAGGTGGGTACGGGCCACACCCAGTTTGACAGCGCGCGAGGCATGTTTCAGGACGACTGCGGCGTCACCTTCCAGTTCACCCTGGGCGATCAGGGCGTCGGCGTCTTCGCGGGCTAGTTCTGTGTCGACGTTGCCTTCTTTGTCGAGGATGATTGGGGCATCGGTCAGGAAAATCAGTTTCTCGGCGCGCAAGGCTACGGCTACACTGGTGGCCAGGTCTTCCATCGATAGATTGAATGCTTCGCCGGTGGGTGAGAAACCCAGGGGCGTGAGCAGGACGATGGAGCCACGCTGTAGTGAGAATTGCAGAGCCTCAGTGTCGACCTTGCGGACGAGTCCGGTGTGGCGAAAGTCTACGCCGTCAATGACACCTACGGGTCGCGCGGTAATGAAGTTGCCGGATACGACGCGCACATGCGCATGCGACATGGGCGTGTTGGGCAGGCCCTGGCTGAAGGCCGCTTCGATGTCCAGGCGGATTTCGCCGGCGGCTTCCTTGGCGCATTCAAGGGCGGCGGCATCGGTAACTTGGAGTCCGCGGTCGAATTGAAACGAAATACCCTTCAGGCGCAGTTGTTCATTGACCTGCGGCCGCGAGCCGTGGACCAGCACCAGGCGCACGCCCAGGGCGTTGAGCAGCGAGAGATCCTGGATGAGGACATTCAAGACCCCGGCTTGGACGAGTTCACCGCCAAATGCCACGACGAAGGTCTTGCCGCGAAAGGCGTGCACGTAGGGCGCCACCTCGCGAAACCAGCGTACGAACTGGGCGTTCAGGTCAGGGTCGGGGGTAACGGCGGGTATCGAGGCTGCAGCATTCATCACAAAATTATAATGACGGGTTAACTCAAGTTCTTCTCATGGTTGCACAATCCAGCAAGACTGTACCTTCGATACGACGGCGTAACCCGATTCCGCCCATTACTTACCCCGAAGATTTGCCCGTCAGCAGCCGGCGCGACGATATCGCACGCGCGCTGGCTACGAATCAGGTCATCATCGTCAGCGGTGAAACCGGTTCGGGTAAAACTACGCAGATCCCCAAGATATGCCTGGAGTTAGGGCGGGGTTCGGCCGGAATGATAGGGCATACCCAGCCGCGGCGTCTGGCTGCGACTTCGGTGGCGCGCCGGATTGCCGAGGAATTGGGCACGCCTTTGGGCGAGGTGGTGGGCTATCAGGTCCGTTTCAATGACCGCACTACCCCGGGTACCTCGGTCAAATTGATGACCGACGGCATTTTGCTGGCCGAGTCGCAACGCGATCCTTGGTTGCGTGCATACGACACTTTGATTATCGATGAGGCGCACGAACGCAGCCTGAATATCGACTTTTTGTTGGGCTATCTGCGCCAATTGCTGCCGCGCCGCCCGGATTTGAAGTTGATTATTACCTCGGCCACGATCGATGCCGAGCGCTTCGCACGACATTTCGCTCCCCCGGGCCAGGAGCGCGTGCCGGTTATCGAGGTTTCGGGCCGGATGTATCCGGTTGAGGTGCGCTATCGCCCGGTGGACACGCGGGGCATGCAGTCCAGCGACGATGCGGAGGAGGCTCCCCGCAAGCCCGAGCGCAGCCGCGAAAAGGAAAACCTGTCGCGCGACGAAGAGCGCGACATGATCGATGCCATCGTCGACGCGGTTGATGAGTGCGCGCGCCATGGCGCGGGCGACGTGCTGGTGTTTTTGCCGGGTGAGCGGGAAATTCGCGAAGCGGCCGAAGCTTTGCGCAAACAGCATCCGCCGGGCACTGAAGTCTTGCCTTTATTTGCTCGTCTTTCTCAGGCCGAGCAAGAACGGGTCTTTCATCCCAAAGGCAATAGCCGCCGCATCGTGCTGGCCACCAATGTTGCGGAAACCTCGCTAACGGTGCCGGGTATCCGTTTCGTGATCGATACGGGCCTGGTGCGCATGAAGCGCTATTCCTGGCGCAACAAGGTAGAGCAGTTGCGCATCGAGTCGGTCAGCCAAGCGTCGGCCAATCAGCGCATGGGGCGCTGCGGACGTGTCGGGCCGGGTGTTTGCATACGCTTGTATGAGGAAGCCGATTTCGTCTTGCGGCCTCCGTTTACCGATCCCGAGATTCTGCGCTCTTCGCTGGCCAGCGTGATTTTGCGCATGAAGGCCTTGAAACTGATCGATATCGAACAGTTTCCCTTCGTGGAGGCGCCGCCTGGACGGGCGATTGCCGATGGCTACCATCTGCTGCAAGAACTCGGCGCGATTGACGACAACAACGGTTTGACTCCGG
Source organism: Pigmentiphaga sp. (assembly GCA_040391825.1). GTDB lineage: Bacteria > Pseudomonadota > Gammaproteobacteria > Burkholderiales > Burkholderiaceae_B > Pigmentiphaga. The sequence goes on along the minus strand of JBEBXA010000100.1, from coordinate 11,757 downwards.
TAGGGCGCGAGTTGGCGCGTTTGCCGGTTGATCCGCGAATTGGCCGCATGATCTTGGCGGCGCGCGATCACGCTTGTTTGAACGAGATGTTGATTATTGCCGCCGCCTTGTCGGTACAAGATCCGCGCGATCGTCCACTGGATGCGCAAGAAGCCGCAGCACAGGCCCATGCGAAGTTTGCCGACGACCGTTCTGAGTTCATGGGTTTCTTGAAACTGTGGAAATGGTTTGATGAGGCCATCGCGCATAAACAGTCGCAACGCAAGTTGGTCGAGCAACTACGGCAGAATTTTCTTTCTCCGGTTCGCCTGCGCGAATGGCGCGATGTTCATTCGCAGTTGGCGTCGGTGGTAGGCGAGCAGGGTTGGCGCCTGAACCAGTCCGAAGCCACGCTTGAGCAGATTCATTTGGCCTTGCTGTCTGGCTTGCTGGGCAATATTGGCTACAAGAGCGATGAAGAAGCCCAGTATCTGGGGGCGCGCGGCATTCGATTTTTCATTCATCCTGGTTCGCGTCTGGTGAAGAAGGCCGGCCGCTGGGTGGTGGCCGGTGAACTGGTGGAAACTTCGCGCTTGTTTGCGCGATGTGTCGCGCGTATTGACCCGGTGTGGGTGGAGAAGGCCGGACAGCATCTGTTGAATCGCAACTGGTCGGATCCGCGTTGGGAAAAGAAAGAAGGGCAAGTGCTTGCCAATGAGCGGGCCACCCTATATGGCCTGACGGTTTATTCAGGCCGGCGCGTCAATTACGGGCGCATCAATGCTCAGCATGCGCGCGAACTATTTATCCGGCAGGCGCTGGTGACCGGCGAGATCGAGAGCAAACTACCTTTCATCGCTCATAACCGCAAACTGATCGCCGACATCGAGAAGCTTGAGCATAAGTCGCGCCGTCCTGACATTCTGGTCGACGATCAACTGATCTACGCTTTCTATGACGAGCAGTTGCCTGCCGAGATATGGCAGACAGCCACGCTGGAAAAATGGTATCGCGACAAGGTGAAAGATGCGCCGGCAGCTTCGCGCCTGCTGTTCCTGTCGCGCGATGAGTTGATGCGGCACGAAGCAGCGGGTGTGACCACTGATGTCTTTCCGAAGACGCTGTCGCTGCATGGCATAGATATGGGTCTGGCCTATCACTTTGAACCCGGTTCGCCCCGGGACGGTGTGACGCTGTCGGTGCCCTTATTTGCGTTGAATCAGCTTGATCCGGCCCGCTGCGAATGGCTGGTGCCCGGCATGCTGAAGGAAAAGGTGCATTTGCTGCTGAAGTCGCTGCCGCAAAAGCTGCGCCGCCATTGCGTGCCTTTGCCTGAGTACGCGGCGGGTTTTTTCGACCGCTGGTTTGAACGTGCGCTGCGGCCCGAACGCGGCTTGATCGAGAGCTTGATTGCCGACGTTCGCGAGCAAAAACAAGTGCAGTTAGCCCCCGGTGATTTCAAACAGGAAACCTTGCCGGCTCATTTGTCCATGAATTTCCGTGTCATTGATGAGGATGGCCGGATGTTGTCCATGAGCCGGAATCTTGCGCAGCTAAAGGCTGAACTGGGCCGTGAAGCTCAGGCGACTTTCCAGCAGGTGGCTGCGCGTGACAAGCAGGTGGCCCAGGCTTTGGCGCATGAAAACCTGACCGACTGGAGCTTCGGGCCCCTGCCCGAGTTGATGGAGATTAAACGAGGCGGTCTGTCTGTCATCGGCTATCCAGCTTTGGTTGATCGTGGTTCGCACTGCGACCTGGACGTGTTCGATGATCCGGCCGAAGCGACGCGCCATCACCGGGCGGGTTTGTTGCGCTTGTTCAGGCTGCAACTGAAAGAGCAGGTCAAGTTTCTGGAAAAAAACCTGAATGGCCTGACGCAGATGAGCATGCTTTATCTGCCTTTGGGAACGCAGGAAGAACTGCGCGACCAGATCATCGACACGGCTTTGGGGCAAGCTTGCTTGACCGAACCTTGGCCGGTGGACGCTGCCGCTTTCACCCTGCGACGCAACGAAGGGAAGGGTCGACTGGGCTTGCTAGCCCAGGAGATTGCTCGCCTGGTAGGCACCATCCTGACCGAGTGGGCGGCAGCCCAGCGCAAACTGCCTCAGGCCAAGGGGCATTCCGCGGCCTATGCCGACCTTGAACAGCAAATGCGTGGTCTCGTATTCAAATGGTTTTTGCGTGATGTACCTTACGCGCAATTGGCGCATTACCCGCGTTACTTCAAGGCGGTGCAGGCGCGTATAGAAAAGCTGCGCGCCGATCCCGCGCGCGACGCACGCCTACTGGCTGACTTGACTCTGCTGCTTACCCCCTATCAGCGGGCCAAGGCGGCGCGCAAGGGTGTGGCCGACGCTCGTCTGGACGAGTTCAGGTGGATGCTGGAAGAGTTGCGGGTGGCTTTGTTTGCACAGGAGCTGCGCACGCCCATGCCGGTGTCGGTCAAACGTCTTCAAAAGACTTGGGAGGCTTTGCAGCGCTAAGGCCTGAAGGTAGCCGATGACTTGGACCTTGCGCCAAATAGCCTGCTCAAGTTGTCAAGCTTCGCCGCAAATCTGGCGCGGCATGCGAAATGGGCGAGGCCGGCGCATTCTCAAGCAGGGTTTCCAGCAGGCGCTCGAGGTGGCCGATATGCGGCAGCATCGGACCATAGAAAAGTGTGTGTTCGCCGTTTTGCACCAACAAAGTGGGGAAGTCTTCGATGTCTTCGTCTTCCAGCAGATCGGGGTGTTCTTCGACGTCCAGCCAAAGGAAGATATGGTCGGGGAAGCGTTGTGACAGTTCCTCGAGTTTGGGCTGATATTCGCGGCAGGTTCCGCACCAGGCGGCGCACAGACAGGCAACCAGCAAGGTCTGCGGGTTGGAAAGGCGATCGGCAAAGGGTGCGGTATCGGGTTCTGGAAAATAAACAGCCATAGTGCGAGTAACGGATGGTTTCTCCCGTCATTATGCCTGCACCTTGCGTCATACTTGCGTACCGTATCAATCTGCCGTGTCGGAGTGCTGATGAAATCTTCCCTTCCTCTGGTCCGCAACGAGGCGAGTTCCGCAGGCCTTGACGGGGTGGGCCTAGCCCTGGGGCGAGCACTTGCATCGCAGTTTCGCGGCCCGATGTTGATGGCCTTGCTGCTGCCGTTCGCGGTGGCGCTGCTTGGCGCCATTGTCTTGTTATGGTTGTTCTGGACGCCTTTGAGCCAATGGCTGCAAGCCACCCTGTTCTCATGGTCTCTGGTCAACCAGTTAGACAGTTTGTTGATGGCGATAGGCATTGCTTCGCTCAAGCTGTGGCTGATCCCAGTTATGGCGACGCTTATCTTGCTACCCCTGTCGGGCATACTGGGCCTGGTCGTGGCAGCAGTAGTCGGCATGCCGCTGGTGTTGCGCCACTTAAGCAGTCGAGACTATCCGGATGTGAGCAGGCAAGGTGGTTATGCCGTGGTAGCAAGCGTCTGGAATGCGGTTTGGGTAACAGTGGTGTTCGTTGCCGGCTGGCTGCTCACTTTGCCGCTATGGTTGTTGCCGCCGCTTGCGATCGTGCTACCCATTTTCTGGTGGACCTTCGCATTCACCCGGATGTTGAGAGAGGATGCCATGGCCGAACATGCATCCAGAGACGAACGCAAGATGCTCAAGTCCCGGCATAATCTGGCATTCTGGATGTTGGGGTTGATCTGCTCGCTGATCAATCTGTTTCCGCCCGCTTGGCTCTTGTTGCCGGTGTTTTCGGCGCTGCTGTTTTCGCATTTTGTTTTAGAGGCGCTGCGCCGTCTGCGTAGCGAAACACATGGCCACTAGTTCTTCTTCCCCTCGCCAGATCGGTCTGTTCATCATCGGCGACGAAATTCTCTCGGGCCGTCGCCAAGACCGGCACTTCACCAAGGTCGTTGAGCTCTTGGGCGCACGTGGCCTGAGGCTGGCATGGGCCCAGTTCCTGGGCGATGACGTTGATGCGCAAGTGCTGGCCTACCGGCGCAGCTTTGAAAAGGGCGATATCGTTTTTTCCTGTGGGGGTATCGGTGCCACACCCGATGATCGCACCCGCGAAGCCGTTGCAGCCGCTCTAGGGGTGCCACTTGTTTTGCATGAAGAGGCCCGGGCCCTGATTACCGAGCGCTTTGTCGAAACCGCCGCCAAAGAGGGGCAGGTGCTTGATATGAGCAGTCCTGAAAATCTTCGGCGTTTGAAGATGGGGGAGTTTCCCGAAGGTTGCGAAATCGTACCGAATCCCTATAACAAGATTCCCGGTTTTTTTATCCGCGACCATACCTTCGTACCAGGGTTTCCGGTGATGGCTTGGCCCATGATCGAGTGGACGCTGGATCATCGATATGCGCATCTGCATCACGCTGTTCCGCATATCGAGCACTCATTCCTGGTATTTGAATTGGCGGAATCCTCTATCGCGCCTGTCATGGAAGCTATTGAGCTGCGCTGGCCTGGCATCAAGGCGTTCAGCCTGCCAAGTATGGGCGAAGGTCGACGCCGGCATATCGAGCTGGGCGTCAAAGGTGAGCCGGAAAGCGCAGCGCAGGCTTTGGCGTATCTGCGCGACGAAGCTCAGAGGCTGGGCGGAACGTTCGCCGTGGTCGATTGATATCGACGCGCCATAAAAAAAGAGTGCCTGTTCTTTGAACTGCCCCCACAAGTTGGATTGATACCCAGCTTTGTGGGGGGCAGTTCACTTGGCACTCTTTTTTATTTCGGAGCTTTAGTCCGCCGAGAAACGGCGGACGGTGTTTCTGGCCTCAGGCGGCAGTGGCCTTGCTGGCTGCATTGAAGCTTGCGTTCGTGGCTGCCGTAATGTTCGATTCGGCGACTTCGGCTGCTTGTTTGGCGGCTTTGCTGACCGACTCGTACGCGGAAGTAGCCGTTGCCAGCGATGACTTGATCAGGGCAACTGCGCTTTCCGAGCCTGCCGGAGCATTCTTTGCCAACTGATCAACAGCTTCAGACAACTGGCGCTGTTGTTCAGCGACCTGAATCTCGCCCAGGCGGGCAAACTCGCTTTGGACACCGGCTACGATGTCATAGACATGTTTGCTGTAGGCCAGGGCTTTTTCAGCACTGGGCTGTGTCAGGGAAGAAGTGAAGGCGAGCGCTTCCTGTCCGTCTTTCAACTCGAAGGCTTGCTGAGCTTTCTGCGACGCTTCTTCAAATGTGGCCTTGGCAACCCTCAGGTGCAAGTCGACCAGCTTTTCAAAGCCCGCGAAGGCGGTGGTCTGGGCGGTAAGGAAAGTATCGAAAACGGCTTTCTGTGTGGCTAGGGTACGTTCTGGGCTGGTAAACATGTAAGGCTCCTTGGGCTATCTGCTTATGGCGACCGCCGGAAACGAGTTTTTCGTATCCCCGAACGCCCGATCTCGGCTCATCAGCAGTCCGTTAGATCGAAATTGCTGCGTTGCACAAAACCAATTGTAGGGGCTGTGATAGGAATGTCAAGCGTCTTTCTGCAGAAAGAAACACCGCGAATAGCTTCCTATTTGTTATGTCTATAGCCGTTTATGAGAAATTTTCGAAAGCTTGTTCGGTCTTGATACCTGGGTAATCCAGGGCTAAGGTCAGTAGTTTTATTTGTTGCGACGCGCAATGCTTACGGCATCTTGTTCCCGCAGTGTTGCCTGTGCGCAACCCGATCTGGAAGATATGCATGGCAGAAGCTGTGATTCGAGTGCGCAGGCCCTGATCTCAGGGGAAACGATAGTGTGGCGTACACCGCAAGAATCGCCTCATCCCGTAAACTTTCTACAGAGTCGAGGTATCAGAATCCCCGGCGAAAATATGTAGAAACACAGGAGATGACGAATGGGCAAGCGCAATAATGTTTTGTCTGTGGCTTTGGGAATAGGTGCTCTGGCTGTATCCGCACTGGCCCCGAGTCTGGTAGCTGCACAGAACTACCCGAGTCATCCGGTCACCATGATCGTTCCGTTCGCCGCTGGAGGCCCGACCGACGTCGTGGCGAGGTCGTTGGCCGAAGCCATGCGCAAGTCGCTGGGGCAAACCGTAATCGTTGAAAACGTGGGCGGAGCAGGTGGCACCATAGGCACGGCTCGCGTGGCCAAGGCCCCGCATGATGGCTACACCATCTTGCTTATGCATATCGGGTTTTCAACGGCACCCTCTCTGTATCGCAAGCTCAGCTACGATCAGGCCAATGATTTTCAACCCATCGGCCTGACTGTGGATGTGCCGATGACTTTGATCGCGCGTGAGAATTTTCCGGCTAAGAACTTTAGCGAGTTTCTAAGCTATATCAAGGCCAACAGCTCCAAGCTTTCCATGGCCAATGCCGGCATCGGGTCAGCATCGCATCTGTGCGGTTTGATGTTCATGAGTTCCATCGGCGCGGAGTTCCAGACCATTCCGTATAAGGGTACGGCGCCCGCCATGAACGACCTCTTGGGTAAACAGGTGGATTTCATGTGCGATCAAACCACCAACACCACGAGCCAGATCAAGGCTGGCAAGGTCAAGGCCTATGCCGTCACCAGCACCAAGCGGGTACCTAGTCTGGCCGATATTCCCACCATGGATGAGTCGGGCTTGAAGGGCTTCAACGTCGGCATCTGGCATGGCCTATGGGCGCCCAAGGGCACTCCGAAAGAGGTGGTCGCCAAATTGGAAAGTTCTCTGCAAGCCGGCTTGGCGGACCCTGCGTTCAAGAAGCGCATGGCAGAACTCGGCGCAATAGTGCTGAATGATCGCGCAACGCCTGCTGCACTCGACGCCCATGTAAAGTCCGAAACCCAGAAGTGGGGCGCGGTCATCAAAAAGGCCGGCGTATACGCAGACTGATAGTCTGATAATCATTGCTGGCAGGCGGCGAGGTTCTAAACCTCGCCGTTGCTTTTCTTGCCGCCAGGCCGTCCCAAGGCAAAAAGCGCCCTCTTGGGGGCCATTTTTTCGCTAAACCCTCCTAGTCCCGCGACTATCCAATAAAAAACTTAAATAAACCCCGCTAAGTCGTTAATTTCATAGCGATTTTCCAAAGAAAATCTGTTAATCTGCGTCGCTTGGGCCAAGTCGTTACTGGAGGAAACATGGCGCGCATCCGAAACAGCATCTCAACTGTGGCCCTGCTTTGTGCATTTGCCATCGGTGCGGCCCTACCAGATGTTGGATTTGCGGCGCAAGCGGCCTCCAGCTCTTCCTCCAAGCGAACTGCGAAAGAAAAAAAGACTCAAGCCCCTGTAAAAAAGGCAGTGGCCAAGAAGAAAACCAGCGCCAAGTCCGCCAAGGCCAAGCAAACCTCCCAAGCCAAGCCCAAGGCCAAAAGCAAGACCAAGTCTGCTTCCGCACGTAAAGCCCGATCCAGCACAGCCAGTAAGGCGGTCGCCACAGGCTCCATTCGCCATGCGTCCTATGGCCCGATGTCATCGCTGGATGATGCGGCCGGCGGTAATCTGGCATTGCGTTCCAGCGTGGCTTTCGTGCAAGACCTGGAGTCGTCAGATGTCTTGTTTGCGAAGAATGAAAGTGCGGTGTTGCCTATCGCTTCAATCACGAAGCTGATGACAGCGCTTGTCGTGGTCGATGCGGGGCAGCCCTTGGACGAAATGCTGTCCATTACTGCTGAAGATATCGATACCCAGAAAAATACGCGTTCGCGGCTGAGCGTAGGCACGCAATTGTCGCGTACGGATCTTTTGCATTTGGCTCTGATGTCGTCGGAAAACCGCGCCGCCAATGCATTGGGCCGCAACTATCCGGGCGGGCTTGCTGCCTTTGTCGAGGCGATGAATGCCAAGGCTGCTTTGTTGGGTATGAATGACACCCGCTACGTTGAGCCCACCGGCTTGTCCAGCAGCAATGTCTCCAGTCCTCGCGATCTGGTTCGCCTGCTGCGTGCGGGTGCTCAGCGCCCCCTGATCCGCCAGTACACCACTGATACCGACTATGAAGTCGAGGTGGCGGGTCGCCAGCAAATGTTTCGTAATACCAATAATCTCGTCAGCAAGCCGGATTGGGGCATCATCGTTTCCAAAACCGGCTTTATCAACGAAGCCGGGCGCTGCCTGGTCATGCTCGCCAATATAGATGGCCGCGACCTTGCCATTGTCTTGCTGGATTCGGTAGGTTCGTTGACGCGCACAGCAGATGCCGTGCGTATTCGCAAGTGGTTGCAGCGCGAAGTCGGCGCGATGTAAATCAGGCTGCCGGTGAAGCCAGAGGCTCGTAGCCGAGCGCGTCCGAGATCTGGCTAGCGGTGTCCATCAGGGCTTCGATCCAGCTATCTTGCAAACGATCAGTGGGTGCCGAAATGGATAAGCCGGCAATCAGTTTGCCTGAGTCGTCCCGAATGCCGGCAGCAATGCACCGTACCCCGACTTCCAACTCTTCATTGTCACGTGCATAGCCGTTGTGGCGGACCAGTTCGAGCTCCTGCTCGAGTGCTCCTAGCTCGGTCAAGCTGTTTGCCGTGTGCCCGACCAGGTTGGTGCGCAGGGCGTAGGCGCGCACCAGGCGAGGTTCGTCAACGCACAGGAACAACTTCCCGGTAGAAGTAAGGTGCAAGGGGGCTCGTCCGCCTATGGCCCGCACAACCTGCATGCCGGATTGCTCGCTGAAAGCGCGGTCGATATACATGATCTCGTCGCCTTGGCGCACCGAAAGGTTGACGGTCTGACCCGTCAGGCGGTGCAGCATCCGCATTGGGGCCAGCGCAGCGTCACGTATGTTCAGGCGCCCTTTAACCAGGTGCCCCAGTTCCAGCAAGCGCATGCCCAGGCTGTATCTGCCACTGTCCACGCGATCGACATAGCGGCCGCTGACTAGATCATTAAGTATGCGGTGAGCCGTGGAGGGGTGTAGTCCAGTTGCCTGCGCCAGTCCTTTCAGACTGACCGGATCAGGTTGCCGGGCAAGGGCGTCCAGCAGATGCATGGTGCGTTCCAGCACCTGTATGGCGATTTGCGGTTGCGCGTCGGCGGCCGCGGGGTGGGCGGCGCTGCCTAATGAGTCGGAGTTTCGTGCCATGTGTACATGGGTCTCTACGCTGACAATTGGCAATTTTATCCCATATTGTGAAATATGATAAGAAAAAATCGTTGTCGGGGTAAGTGTTTATTGCGTCGCAACAGCCGATTATGCTTGTGAATTAATCTAATTGTTGAAATAACCGGTTGCAGTGCACCATTTTTTGTTCTGATGATGATGCGCTTACTAACTTTCGCGGCCCCTCCCACGAGCTGCGGTGGGGGGGGGGCGTGTCGGGCGACTTGAGTCAGTAGGCCACGGCTGATCGAGCGGGCCGCTCAATGCCATTGCTGATTGCGCGGATCGTCTCTGCTATGAGCGTGGGGCCACGATAGATCAATCCGGTGTAGAGCTGTACGGCATCGGCGCCGGCAGCCATTTTCTGGATGGCATGACTGCCTTCCGTAATGCCGCCCACACCGATGATGCTCATGCTGTTGCCGGCTTGTTGGCGCAGACGTTCGATGACGTGCACGGACATATCGCGTACGGGTGGGCCCGATAGGCCACCGGCTTGTTCTGCATCCGGCATGCCCAAGACGGCGGTGCGCGACAAAGTGGTGTTGGTGGCGATGACCCCATCCACGCCATAGCGCGGCAGCAGGTCGGCAATGGCATCAATTTGCTGATTGTCCAAGTCGGGGGCAATCTTGATTGCCAGCGGCACGCGGCGGCCGTGTTGGTCTGCCAGAGCTTCACGGGTGTCGCGCAATTGTTGCAGCAGCAGCGAGAGCTCGTCAGCGCCTTGCAAGGCGCGCAGGTTCTTGGTGTTGGGCGACGAGATATTGATGGTGACGTAATCGGCGTGAGCATAGACGCCGGCTAGACCGATCAGGTAATCATCGATGGTGCGTTCGACCGGAGTGTCGGCATTCTTGCCCACGTTCAGGCCCAGGACTCCCCCTTTGGCTTGATAGGTGCTGCGTTTGACGTTGGCTAGAAAGGTCTCAAGTCCATCGTTGTTGAACCCCATGCGGTTGATCAGCGCCTGTGCTTTTGGCAGACGAAACAGGCGGGGCCGAGGGTTGCCCGACTGCGGTCGCGGTGTAACGGTGCCGATTTCCAGGAACCCGAATCCCAGGCTGCCCAGGGCGTCGATGTGGTCACCGTTTTTGTCGAGTCCCGCGGCCATGCCTACAGGGTTGGCAATCGGCAGGCCCATCAAAGAGCTTGCCAGGGCCGGTGCGCTTGGTTTGGGGCGCAAGAGGCCGCAACGGTAGGCTTTGTGCAGTGCCGACAGGGTAAGGGCGTGAGCCGCTTCGGGTTCCAGAGCAAACAGCGCAGGGCGGACTAGAGGGTAGGCGCGAAAAAGCATCGACATCGGAAAGGTTCGGATCAGGGGTTAATCGTCTTCGCCGGCAGGGGCGCCACGCGACGTGTGTGAGATGTGACTCAGGGGAATATTGACTTGGTGGGGAGTAGCGCAAGTCGTTTGGGTGGGTTCGGCAAGGAAGTCCTGCCACTCGCCGTTGAGCAGCATTTCCATGGGCTGAAATGTGACCTTGTAAGACATTTTTGGGCTGGCCGCGATCCAATAACCCAGGTAAAGGTAGGGCAGCTCCAGCACCCTGCATTGTTCGATCTGCCAGAGAATATTCCAGGTTCCCAGGCTGCCTTTGAAGGTCGGGTCGAAAAATGTGTAAACCGAGGACAAGCCGTCTGCCAGGATGTCCATGATGGAAACCATCAGCAAAATGCCTTGGGGGTCGCGAAATTCGACCAGGCGGGTGTTGACGCGGCTCTGGAGCAGAAACTGCGAATATTGTTCGCGGCTGTCCTGATCCATGCCTCCTCCGCGATGCCTGGCCGTCTGGTAGCGTAGGTAGAGCGAGTAGTGTTCGGCAGAGTAGGCCAGCTCGGCGACGAATATCTGAAGGTCGCTATGACGGTGCCATGCGCGGGTTTGTGCGCGGCGCGGCTGGAAGCGCGTAACCGGTACGCGCACAGGTACGCAGGCACGGCAGCCATCGCAGTGCGGCCGATAGGTGAAAACGCCGCTGCGGCGAAACCCCATGCGCACAAGTTCTGAATAGACGTCGGCGTTGATCAGATGGCTAGGGGTGGCAACTTGCGAGCGGGCCAGGCGCTCGCTTAGATAGCTGCAAGGGTAGGGCGCTGTCGCATAGAACTGCAGGGCTGCGAAAGGCAAGTCTCGTAGGTGCGTCATGCGGCCGCTCCGTCAGGAGGAAAGGAGGCTACCGGAACGAGGCATCCGTCGGCAGCCAGACTGCCCGGTCGCCATGGAGGTGTGGGCATCCCTACTGATTCTACAAGCAGGTGGCGAAATTCGTTGCGAGAAATCGTGTTGCCACCCAAAGACGAAAGATGCCGCGTGTTTTGCTGGCAATCGATCATTTCGACACCATGCCGCCGTAAGAATTCAACCAGATAAGCGAGTGCTATCTTCGACGCATCGGGCACCAGGGTAAACATCGATTCGCCAAAAAAAACGCGGCCCAGGCTGACTCCATACAGGCCGCCCGCCAGACTGCCGTTGATCCAGGTTTCGATAGAATGGACCTCGCCGTAGCGGTGCCAGGCTTGGTAGGCGCGGAGCATCGGAGCGGTAATCCAGGTGGCTGGGCGTTTATCGTCGCGCGGGGCGGCGCAAGCCTGCATTACTTGCCCAAACGCCGTGTCGACACGAATTTCGATACTGGGGTCGCGTTCTACTTGCCGTAATTTCTTGCGTAGCGAGCGGGGAGGGGCGAAGCGATCGGTAAAAAGCACCATGCGCGGATCGGGACTCCACCACAAGATGGGTTCGCCCGGCAGATACCACGGGAAAATGCCCTTTGA
>JBEBXA010000099.1:0-15069 GCA_040391825.1 Pigmentiphaga sp. | reverse complement strand
CAGCGCCAATCATTCTTGGCCTCCATTACGCAAGAGGCGCTTCACAATGAAACCGACAGCATCGGAAAGACGCTCGCCTTCAAGTTCGCGATGACCGCCTGGATACACGACCAGACGCTTATCGCTCGATCCGATGGAATCGAACAATTCCGCAGTACCCTCGCGGTCGAAGAACTCGTCATTCCACTGCTGTGTAAACCAGATCGAGCAGTCGATGTTCTTGGCAAATTCGCTGAGATGCCGGCTAGCCGGATACGTCGTGCTCCACAAGCCGATCGCAGCCGCTTTTACTCGCCTATCGGAGGCCAGATAAGGCACGCCATAGGCCGTTCCCATGGACACCCCAACATACCCGACGGGTAAGTCTGACCATTGGCGCTGTGCCAACACACTATCAAGTGCTGCGCTCATTTCTTCCGCCATACTGGTCGCGCCAACGCCAGCCCGCCACGCATCGCGAAAACTCTGGCGCGCGGCAGCTGCATCAAGATTGCCATCGGAACGACGCTCTCCGTGCACGGGACCATCGATGGCGAGCACAGCGATACCCAACGGAAGCAACTTCCCAGCGATGGCGAGAATGGCGCCCGATTCCTTGTGGCCGCTGCCTCCATGACAGGCCTGAACGACAGCCAACGGCCGTTTAGGCGGTACCCACAGCGCCACCGGGACCGATACGCCCTTGTGGCTCACAAGAAACCGCTCGGGCTCACCAAGAGTCGAACACGATTGATCCTTACCAAGTTCCTTGGGCTGGCTCACGCTATCTCCTTTTTATATGTACCTCGCGCAACGAGCATGCAGGCCCTGCCCTGACGCGGCAAGGGCATTACACCATGCCCCCCTTGCACGAACATATAGCTGACGTCGATAGCGCCATCACCGACAGGCTATGCGGCCGTTTCCAAGGCCGCGCCCGATTTCAGTAGACTTGCCCGGCGCTTTGATCAGCGCTGGCTTCGCGCTTGCCCAAATAGGTCTCGGCCAACATGCGCGTCGATCGAGCAAGCAGGGAAGTGTCGACCCCCACCGCGACAAAGCTCGCACCCAGCGCCAGATAGTGGCGTGCCAGGGTTTCGTCCGAAGTCAAGGTGCCGGCTGCTTTACCCAGGCTCACGATCTGGGCCATGGCTTGATCAACCGCGGCCTGAACCTCGGGATGGCCTGGATTGCCCAGATGCCCCATGGACGCGGCCAGATCGGCAGGCCCGATAAATACCCCATCCACTCCCTCTACCGACGCGATCTCAGCGATGCGAGACAGGGCGGTGGCGGTTTCTACCTGCACCAATACGCAGATTTGTTCGTTGGCCGCATGCAAATAGTTCGAGTAGCGCGCCCAGCGTGAAGAACGGGCAATCGAACTGCCGACTCCACGTATACCTTCGGGCGGATAACGGGTAGCCGCCACGATGGCCTTGGCTTGCTCTGCGGTTTCAACCATAGGCACGAGGAAGTTCTGCACGCCGATGTCCAGATATTGCTTAAGCAATACCGCATCGCCCGTAGGCACCCGCACCACTGGCGCCGCAGCATAGGCGGCCAAAGACTGAAGTTGCGCAAGAATGCTGCGCAGATCGTTCGGCGCGTGTTCGCCATCCAGCAGCAGCCAGTCGAAACCTGCTTGCGCGCTGATTTCGACGCTATAAGCATCAGCGCAAGCGATCCATAGACCGATTGCCGTGTTGCGTTGCTGAATCGCCAGCTTGAAGGTATTGCAGGGAAGATCCATCTTTATTCCTGTTCAGACAAATCGGAAACTGATGGCTCCCAACTTGCCATAATCCGCATGAAAAGTGTCGCCCAAGCTGGCTGCGACCGGACGCGTGAACGATCCGCCGAGCACTACCTCGCCGGCGGCAAGGCCCTCGCCGTGTGCGCCCAGTTTGTTCGCCAACCAGGCCACGCCGGTTGCGGGATGATTCAAGACCGCCGCCGCCAGACCCGACTCCTCAATAATGCCATTTTTGTGGAGCAAAGCACCGCACCAGCGCAAATCGACCGCATCCGGCTTGACTGGCCGCCCTCCCAGCACAATCCCCGCATTGGCGGCGTTATCGGAAATCGTGTCGAACACCTTGCGCATGACGCCCGTATCACGGTCGATTTGCTCGATACGAGCGTCGATGATCTCAAGCGCGGGCGTCACATAATCGGTCGCGCGAAGCACATCGAATAGCGTCACGCCCGGGCCTTTGAGCGGTTTACCAAGCACAAACGCCAGTTCGACCTCAACTCGTGGTGCGATGAAACGCTCCCAAGGGATATCTTGCCCTCCGTGGAAAAACATATCATCCAGCAGCGCGCCGTAGTCTGGTTCGGTGATCTGGCTGGCTTGCTGCATCGCGCGCGATGTCAAGCCTATCTTGTGCCCCTTGATGACCCGGCCCGCCGCCAGCTTGAGTTTGATCCACTCGCGCTGCACCCCGTAGCCATCCTCAATGGTCGACTCCGGAAAACGCTTGGAGAACTGCCGTACCGGCCGTCGCGTCCGTTCCGCCTCGTCCAGTTCGGCTGCAAGTTCCCGCGTGGTTCTTTCATCAAGCATATCAAGCTCCTACATCGCATCAGGCGCGCGCCGTCAGGCCGCGGCAAAAAGTCAATCATCCGCACCCAGAAATGCCACAGTCTGCGCGATGAACTCAGCAGACCGCTCAATCTGAACCCAATGACCGCAATTGCCGAACAGGTGCAAATCGGCGTTGGGGCATTGGCGCGCAATACGAATACCGCAATCCGCGGGCACACGCTGGTCATCGCGTCCGTGCAGAACCAAAATCGGCGTCTGTATCGTTCGCAGGTCTTCTTCGGGAATTCCCTTGACCATCTTCACTTCGCCGGCCTTGCCAGGTTCGGGAAACAACTTGCGATAAGCCTCAAGGCCACCACCGAGCAAAGTCACCTCGTGACGCAAGCGGATCATCTCGTCGGTGACCACTGCGGGATCGAAGGGAAAAGATCGCAGCAATTCCCCCATGCTTTCCAGTGACGGCTCGTAATACCAGGACCGGGCAGCCGACGCGCGTTGCTCGAACTCTCCGGCGGGAGTGCCCATCAACACCATGCGTTTGATTCGATGGCCATTACGGATAGCCAGGGCCAGGCCCAGCGCTCCGCCAAATGAGTTACCGACCAGATGCGCTTGTTCGATACCCAGCGCATCCATAAACCCCAGCAAGTGCTGCACCCAAAGTTTTATGCTGTACTTGGTTCCTTCCGGCCTTTCAGTGAAGCCGAAGCCGACGATATCGGGAACCAGCACGCGAAAGCGTTCCGCGAATGCCGGCATCACACCATGCCAGTTCTCCCAGCCGGTTACCCCGGCCCCTGATCCATGCAAGAGGATCACCGGCGTGCCTGTCCCTACTTCGTGATAGTTGGTTTTTATGCCGGCGGCAACAATCGAGCGCCCGATCGCCGGGTGCGTTTCGCTTTGCGTACTCATCGAAATCTCCTGCAGAGAAAGTCAGACCGAACGAGCGCCCATCCCACCATCGCTCATGAATATCTCGCCAGTGATGGCTCTTGCGTTATCACGGCTGGCAAGCAGCACGTACAACGCCGCGTGGTCTTGCGGCCGTTGCGCAAAACCCAGCGGCACGGCCGCGCCCACTCTGGCATCGAAAGCCTGCGGATCGACGCCGATAGTGCGCTGGTCTTGGCCCAGCGCATGCGTACCATGCATGCCGGTCAGGGTTCCGCCAGGGCCCACGCCATTGACTCGAATATCAGGCGCAAGCTCCAAAGCCAATTGCCTGATCATCCCCACCAAAGCGTGTTTGCCCATGGTGTACAGAATGCCTCCGCCGCCGGCGTGAAAACTGGCGACAGAAGCCGTGAAAATCATGCTGCCACGGCTGTCGGCCAAGGCCTTGCGCGCAGCCATGGCAGCGAACAGATAACCGCGAATATTGATGGCAAACAATTCATCCATGGTGGCGATCATGGACTCCGGCGTGTAGCTGCGCAGCGGGCGCCTGAAATCGAAAACCCCCGCATTGCCGACCAGCACGTCCAGGCCGCCATGCAGATTTACCGCCAACTCGACTGCCCGCTCATGAGTGGTGTAATCACGGACGTCGCCCACGACGGTTTCGATTCGAGCCGGATACCTTGCGGCCAGTTCTTCCAGCCCCGTGGCGACACAGTCGACGCAGATCACGCAACGCGCGCCTTCCTGCAGATAGCGTTCGACCACTGCTCGCCCGATACCATTGGCTGCGCCGGTCACCATTGCAACTTGTCCTTCAAGCCAGCCTGCTCTCACCTCACCCTCCTGTCGCTGCGCGGCACCCTCGCCGTGGGAGGACACACGCCCTTCGGGCGTGCTCATAGAAACACATTCAGGTTCTTGGCCAACAACACCGATTGTGTGATGACGATT
Organism: Pigmentiphaga sp.; assembly: GCA_040391825.1. GTDB lineage: Bacteria > Pseudomonadota > Gammaproteobacteria > Burkholderiales > Burkholderiaceae_B > Pigmentiphaga. The sequence continues at coordinate 10,685 of JBEBXA010000099.1, read as the reverse complement.
TCGCGCGATGCCAGGCGCAGGGTGCCATCTTCGACACGCCTCAGAACATCTTTGCGCCTACCCGCCAGCCAGTACTCCTCGGTTTCCTGATGTCCACGACAATTGATGAAGGTGGAATACACGCGGTACTCATGCTCAAGATCGGTCAGCTCGACTTCGATGTTGGAAATCACGTGACAAGAGCGGGTCGGGGGATCTTCCGCCCAGGCGGTGGGATCAAGAAAGCGGGTGACTCGCCTGCGCATATTCAATAGATCGTCATCGAAGAACGCCATACGGGCGGGATCGAGCCGCGGCTTCTTGTCTTTGCGATGTCGCGCCTGGATTCCTGGCATCCAATAGTGGATGTCTTCGGTCATCAGGCCCAACCACTCCTGATAGCGTTCGTCATCCAGCATGCGCGCTTCGCGATAGAGGAACTGCTCGATTTCGAACACCAGGTCGCGCGACGGCAATGCCAGTGGTGCGGGGGGAATCGGGGATTTCAACGCGGGGGTTTCACCCAGGATCACAGCCATCTATATCAACTCCCTAACACCGCATCACGCTCGTCGCACATCATCGCCAGCCATTGCCGGTAAAAAGCACGCTGATTGGAGTCGTTGTATTTGCGCAGGTGCACTGACCCCTTCAATTCATCGTGTTCGATCTCGCTTCCCATCCCCAGGGCATAGTGCAGCTTCTGCCGCCGGGTCACTACGCCGCTATTGGTCTGGGTCGAGTTTTCCCAATTGTCTCCATCATCCATTTCCAAGGTTCCAGAAGGCGAGAACGTCCTCATCACCCCCTTCATGTATTTTTCCTTCAAGCTGTCGGGCGCGGATTTGTTGACCAGCACCCAGGTATGCAGTTCGATCATGTTCGGTCCCTTCGGGTGCCAGGTACGGAAAGTGCACTGGCCCGGCAGAAAGGACATATGTGGAAACAGGTTGGCGGAACTGATGGCGCCCACCATCCGTGAACGAAGCTTGCCCAGGCGTGCGGCAACTTGCTCTTCGCGCGCTCGCAGGTAGTCGACGATGTCCTGCTCGCCTAGCACCATGGCGTTGCCGACCATATCCAGACCGAACTGCCAACCGTGACCATTCATGTTGACCTGGTAGCTGCGCTCCTGATTGGACTTGCCCACTCCTGTGCCCAGCATGGCAACGGCACCTGAGTTATGGGTCCAGGCGGCATGGTAGGAATCACCCGCGAAGTTCTCCGCCGGGAACTTCCAATTGCAGTGCATACGCGACTTGATGCTGCCTTCAAGGAACTCGGTTCCTCCTTCATCGTTGTCCAGCAACACGTCCAGATACCAACGGTAGTCGCCCAGAAAGTCATCCAGGCTGGGGGCCTGTTCATCAAAGGTGGCAAACACCAAACCCTTGTAGCTCGCCACCCGCGCACGGTGCAGCCCGAGCTCATGCTTGTCAAAATCCGGGCATGTTTTCTGATAGACATCTTCTTGCGGCAGGGCTAACAAGGCGCCATCCAAACCGAAGGTCCAACCGTGGTAGTTACAAGTAAACCGTCGCCGGTTGCCCACTTCAGCCAAGCTGATCTTGTTTCCCCTGTGGGTGCAGGAGTTCAGAAACACATTGATCTTGTCATCCGCGCCGCGCGCAACAATGACCCCGTCTTCGCCCATATAGGTAGTCAGAAAATCTCCAGGGGCGGCAACCTGGCTTTCATGCGCCACGAATAACCAGCAACGCGCGAAGATACGTTCAAGCTCAAGTTGGTAGATGGCCTCATCCCAATACACCCGCCTATCCACGATGCCGCGCTCCAGGTCGAGCAAAGCGCGTAGTTCCTCCGCACTCGGCGTGAAGTTCGTTCGTCGTGCGGACGTTCCCGCGAACAGGCTGTGGTTCATATCTCGATTCATGCCGCTTCCCGTACTTCGGCAAAGCCCAGGCCGGTTACCCATTCTTCGCCACGTTCGTAGCAGATCAGGTTTCCGGTACGCCCCGGCAATGCGCCCATCATGCAAAGAAAATTACGTATTTCAAACGCCCCATTGCCGCCCTCTTCAAGGACCTGGGCATCGCTCATGGCCATCAAGGTAGCGGCGTCGCCCCGCACCACGCAATCCAGCACCTTGCGATCGAAAGCCTCGTTGACGCGTCCCATTTCAGCCATGCCCACCCAGTGGCTGATACCGCCCGACCCGATTACGACTACTCGTTCATCCTCTGGCCAATCGTGCACTGCATCGCGAATAAGGCCGCCCAACTCGTAGGCGCGACGCAAACTGATGAAGGGCTCGACGCCGCTGGCCAGGTAAACCGGGATGACTCCGCGCACGTCCGCATTGGGCAAAGCACATACTCGGGCCGGAATACCGATCGAATGGTCAACCCGCAGGGCTTTGGCCACCGCCCAATCAAAACCGTGTTGCCGCCCATAATCGGCGATATGAGTCGCCAACGCTGTGTTGTTCGGAATGTCGCCCTGATCGATGCCGGGGAATTTTTCGTATGGCCCGCTGACGTCGCCGATACCTATCAAATAGCTTGGCAGGCAAGACGGGCCAAACAAAACGTAGTGATCCGCGCCGACCACGATCACCGTGCTTGCCCTCAGCTCTCCAATACGACGGCCTATGTGCTCAAAAGCATCCAAGACCCGCGCTTGCCCTTCGGTCCAGCGATCCTTAGGCATGTAGAAAATGCCGGGTTCATGGGGCAGAATGAATCCGCCGACGATTTTTGCCATGACTCTTTCCTATTTCCCTGCACTCAAGCGCGCCAAATAAGCGCTGCGCGACCGGCCAGGTTCATTCATCATCCAATAGCCGTAGGTCAGCAGCGGACTCACGCCACAACGCTGAAGCCCCGCCACATCGAAACTCTCAACCATGCCGGCCTCTTCCGCAGACAAGCGATAACGCGCCAGAAAGGCACTCGCATCCTGTGCAAACGATGTGCGCGCCTCGCGCCGGGTACCCAGTTCGTACAAGACCACTTCCAAGCCGTTGCGGCTCATCTGAACGTCCTCCTCATTGGGTCTCGACGCCGGCAGCGCGCACGATCGCGCCCCAACGTTCGTTGTCGCGCCGGATATAGGTAGAAAATTCGGCCGGCGTCATCGTTCGAGTCACGGCGCCTTCCGCAGCCAGGCGATCGATCAGGCTCTTTTGTTTGGTGGCTTTATCCAGCGCGGCACCCAGCTTGGCGATGATTTCCGGCGAAGTCCCCTTGGGGGCAGACAAGCCGAACCACGACGTCGCGACGACCTCCGGCAAACCCTGCTCGACAAAGGTCGGGATATTCGGCGCGGAAGGAGAACGCTCGGCGGAAGTCACACCATACGCCCGCAACCTGCCGGAGCTGACGTGAGGCAAAGTACCCGGCATGCTGCCGAAGTACAGATTGACCTGGCCTCCGACCACGTCCTGAATCGCCGGCGCCTCACCGCGGTAGGGAACATCGCTGAACTTGACGCCGATCGCATTGAAGAACATGGCAGCCGTCAAATGAGAGAAGCCTCCCTTGCCGGTCGTGGCCACCGGCATTTCCTTTTTCTCGGCCTTCAAATGCGCGATCAGTTCCGGCAGATTACGGGCGGGAAACGAGGAAGGCGACACCAGCAAGATCGGCGCTTCGCCAATAAAACCGATGGGTACGAACTCGTCCAGCCGATACGGTAGCTTCTTGTAGATATGGGGATTGACGGCAAACGAAGTAGCCGTTGCCAACAGCAAGGTATAGCCATCGTTGGCCGCGCGCGCCACGGCGTCGACGCCTACTATGGTGGCCGCGCCTGCGCGATTTTCAACAAAAACCTCTTGTCCCAGATCTGCCGACATGTCTTTGGCGATGAGCCTCGCCAATACATCGGTCGTACCGCCGGCGGGGTAAGGAACGATCAGCCGGATCGGCCGTTCGGGGTAAACCGCCTGTGCATTCGGTCCGGCCAGCAAGGCCGCGGACATACATACCAATCCTAAAAACTCTTTCATGGTGTCTCCTCTCTGTGAATACGCCTATCCATTCAGATCGCGGTGGCGCGTTCGGCCCAGTATGGGTCCCTTAACTTTCGTTTCAGCAACTTCCCGGAGTCGTCGCGCGGCAATTCGCTTACAAACACGAACATGCGAGGAACCTTGAAATTGGCCAGCTTTTTCTTCAGGAAGAGTTTCAAGTCGTCTTCCGACAACACTTTCCCTTCGACGGGCAACACGAAGGCGGCTACTTTCTCGCCGTACTCATCATCCGGAATACCGATGACCGCGCTGTCGGCCACCAAGGGATGTTCGGACAAGGCGCATTCGATTTCCGCCGGGTAAATATTCACCCCACCGGAAATCACCATGTCCTTCTTTCTATCCACAAGAAACAGATACCCGTCTTCGTCCAGATAACCGACGTCGCCGTTGCTAACCAGGCCTTCCCTGTCGATCTTGGCGCGTTGTTCGTCCGCGTTCTGATACGTGAAGTTAGGTACTCCCTGCAAGCCGACATAGATTTCGCCGATTTCGTTGGCCTTCAGCAGTTGGCCCTCATCTCCATACACTCGAATTTCGCGGCCCGGCCATGCCTTGCCCAGCGTGCCTGGCTTGGCCTGCCATTCAGCGCTCGAACTGCGGCTTGCCATGCCGGTTTCGGTCGCGCCGTAATATTCGTAGATAACAGGGCCCCACCAATCGATCATTGCCTGCTTGATCTCGCGCGAGCATGGCGCCGCACCGTGTATGACGAACTCCAGCGAGCTCAGGTCGTAGCGGGCTTTGACTTCATCGGGAAGCCTGAGCAAACGCACGAACATGGTTGGCACCAGATGGATATGACTGATGCGGTCCCGCTCAATCAGCGCCAGCAGCCCCTCGGCGTCAAAACGCGGCATCAAAGCGATACTGCCGCCTGAATGCAGGACCGATCGGGTATAGGTATTCGGGGCACTGTGATACATCGGCCCGGCCATGGCCGTGCGCACTCCAGGCCTCAAGTCGAACCACTGCTGGCTCAAAAGTCCGAACTGCTTGGCTGCCGCCGGTTCAAGCGCGGCGCGCTTCACCCCTTTTGGCCGCCCGGTCGTTCCACTGGTGTAGATAATGCTGCCGCGCGTTCCCACCCGCGAGTGGTCCGACCAGGCCTCGCCGGTAGTCACGATGGTTTCCATGTCTTCTACATCCGCGGGTACTCCACAGATCGCGGGGTCCAGCCTATAGGTTTCCTGAATTTCAAGAGGCGTGGCCGCAACGATGAGCCTGACACCCGCGGGCACCGCATGCTTTAAGCCAGCAAGCAGATCAGCATGTGCGATAAGTACCGATGCGCCAGAGTCCGTCAAAATGAACTCGAGTTCGTCTGCCTTCTGATGCCAGTTGATAGGCACCGCATACGCCCCCAACAGGCTGGCGGCAATCATGCCTTCAAGAAAGCAAAAATCGTTTCGCATCAGCAGGCCGATCGCCGAACCCTCTTTCGTTCCTCCGGCTTTGAGCGCGCAAGCCAAACTCGCCCCGCGCAACCACAGGGCTTCCAGATCCAGCTTGCGTTCGCCGATGGATGCATAACCCGCCAACTGATCGGCGGAAAGGGTCAGGCTCGTCATTCTGTATTGCCTTTACGAAAATTACGTTCCATACTGGTCGGTATGGTGAGACACTTTATTGAAGCGACCCGTGACCGTCAACCCTGGGAGAAACCCTTGAATTCGATTCAACACGACCGGCTTGCGACTCAGCTCGGAAGGCGTCTGCGCCTACCGGTGCTGGGGTCGCCGATGTTTATCCTTTCCTCAAAGGAATTGGTGACAGAACAATGCAAGGCGGGCGTCATCGGCGCATTTCCGTCGCTCAATGCGCGGCCGGAAAGCGAACTGGCCAACTGGCTGACGCATATCCAAACCAGTATCGACCAATGGAATGACAGCGCTCCGCCATGGCCGGCAGCCCCCTTCGCGGTCAATCTGATCGTCCACCCCACCAATCAACGCTTACAACATGACTTGGATGTGCTCTGCGAGTTTCGGGTACCCATTGTCATTACCAGCCTCAACCCTCCGGGGGCGGTCGTGCAACGTGTACACGAATATGGCGGCCTGGTTTTTCATGATGTGTCATCGATCCGCCACGCACGCAAAGCGGCCGAGGCCGGCGTCGACGGCTTGATCCTGGTGTGCGCCGGCGCGGGCGGCCACACGGGCACTTTGAACCCTTTGGCGTTCACCGCCGAAGTGCGCCGTTTCTTCGATGGCCTCATCGTCCTGTCAGGCTGTATCAGCGATGGCCGCCAGGTTCTGGCGGCACAAGCCATCGGCGCGGACCTGGCTTATGTCGGCACGCGCTTCATTGCATCGCACGAAGCCAATGCCCCGCAACGGTACAAGGACATGGTGGTCGATGCGGGCGCAAGTGACATTATTTGCAGCAATGCCGTCACGGGGCTGCCGGCCAACTATCTGGTTAAAAGCTTTGAAGCGGCAGGCGTCGATGTCCAGACCTTGGCCACCCAAGAGCGTCGCGCATTTTCCTTCGGCAAGCGCGGAGACGGCAGTGAAGCCAAGGCCTGGCGCGATGTGTGGAGCGCCGGGCAAGGAGTGGGTTCTATCGACGTAATCGAGTCGGCCGCAAGCATCGTTGATGGTATGGCTGCCGAATACACGGCAGCTCTCCAAGAGCTCGGAGCCCGCAATGCGGCAGCGGCTATTTAACCTGCGTCGGAAAGAAAATGTTGTCCAACGCCGCCTGCCTCATGGCGAGTTTCTGCTTTTCGGGATACGCGAAGAGCAAGCGCAGACCCGTCGAAAAACTGTAATGCAGGCAAGCCAGCAATTCGGGATCAATGGACGACCCGACATCGGCATACAACTTGGTCAAATACGACAGCCGTTGTTTATCAACGTCGGCGACGGCATCCCTCACATCCGGGTTGCTGCGCGCCCAGTTGCGCACGGCCAGCTCAATAGCGCCGCCGAACTCATCGATGGGCGAATTGGTGCCGATGAATGCAATCAGGCGGATTTTTTCCTCAGAAGAGGTCGAGGCGCTTTCGACGATCTCGATCACCCGCAAAGTGGCGTGCTTTTTCCATTCATCGATCAAGGCCAGCAACAACTCGTCGCGCGACGAAAAATGCCAGTAGAAGCTCCCTTTGGTCACGCCCAGATCAGTAGCCAGGCGAGGAATCAATACGGCATCGACCCCCGACTGCGCCAACACCCTAAGACCCGCACGCGTCCAATCGCCACGCTGCAAGTCGGGCTTTTCGCTACGAGCTTGCGGCGTTTTCTTGGTCTTGGAGGCAGCCGTCGGCTTCTTCTTTGCTGGCGTGGCGGCAAGCCCGGAAGATTTCCGTTTAACTCCCGATTCGTTCTTCATATCTGATGAATCATCCTCAAACGCTCGCCCCCCTGCACGGTATACGTGTGCTCGATGTGGGCAAATTCATTGCCGGCCCCTATTGTGCAACATTGCTCGGAGATCTTGGAGCCGATGTCATACGGGTAGAGAAAATCGGCGGCGGCGAAGACCGTTTCGTGGTCCCCGTCACCCCCTCCGGCGAAGGCGGCAGCTTCCTCCAATTGGGTCGGAACAAGCGCTCCATCGCCCTGAATCTCGCCGCACCCATGGGCCAGAAAGCATTGCGCGCCCTGGCGCTTAACAGTGACGTCGTCGTCGCCAATCTTCCACATAAGCAGTTGGTCAAACTCGGCCTGGACTACGAAACGCTGAAGGCGCAAGCCCCAGGAGTCATCCTGGCCAGCGTCAGCGCCTATGGAAACACCGGCCCTTACGCCGACAAAACGGGCTTCGACGGCATTGGCCAGGCCATGAGTGGAGCGTCGTACCTGTCGGGCACACCAGACCAACCCCAGCGCTGGGCTGCGACCTACGTGGACTACGGCACAGCGCTGGCCAGCACCGTAGGCACTCTGGCAGCGCTTCTTTCTCGCGCACAGACCGGCATCGGGCAACACGTCAGCGCCTCTTTGCTGAACACCGCCTTGACCTTTTTCAACTCCAACCTCATGGAGGCGCATGTTGCCGGCCAGGACAGAACGCCCAGCGGCAATCGAGGACAGCAGTTGGCGCCTTGCGACATTTTCGCGACGCGCGACGGCCATCTCTTGCTTCAAGTCCTGGGCGAAGCGCAGTTCGCTCGCTTAGCGCAATTGATCGGCCAAACCGCATGGCTGCAAGACCCAAGGCTGGACACTGACGCCGGCCGGGGAAAACATGCTGATCTGATTTGCGAGGCCGTCGCGCATTGGTGTGCGACGCGAACCAGCCAAGAAGCCCTGGAGGCATTGGCCACAGCTCGACTGCCCGCCGAGCAAGTACTGTCGCCCCGACAGGCCTTAAGCCATCCGCAGATGCTTGCCGGTGCTCTCTTTCAGTACATGGCCTACCCCGGAATGGAGGGCAGCGTACCCGTCGTCGCCCCGCAGATGACGCTTTCCGCTACACCCGCCAGTTATCGAAGCAGAGCGCCCTTGCCCGGTGAGCACAGTCGCGAAATTTTGGCGGAACTAGGCTTCGATGCAAGCCAGATAAGCGAAACAATGGCCGGCGGCTAGCTCGTTCAGGCATTTGGCCCCACCGATATCCAATGCGTCCGCAGCATTCGCTCGCCCTCTCATTACCCAGAGGACATCGGCGATGCTGCCTACACAAGACCCACCCGATGCATCCTCGTGGGCTATCATGGCGCAGCGAAAATCGAAAAATCAAGGCCATGCCTAAACACGACTATCCCATAGACAACAGCATCGGCTTCCTGATGGGCAGGACCTTCCGTCGACTCCGCCCTCTCATGGAACAACAGATCAATAGCGCCGGGATCTCTTACGGCATGTGGTTTTTCCTCAGGGCTCTGTGGGACAAAGACGGTGTAAGCCAGCGCGAAATCGCCGAGATGGTCGGCCTGACTCAACCAACGGCCTGGACCGCTTTGCGCAAGCTGGAAACCCAGAAGATGGTCACCCTGGAGCCGGACTCCGAAGACAAACGGCGAGTCCTGGTTTTTCTTACCGAAAAAGGACGTGGGCTGGAAGAAGAACTCCTGCCCAAAGTCGAAGGGATCAACGATGTCGTGCTGCGTGGCATCAGCAAGGCCGACGTGGCGACATTTCGCCGTGTGCTGAGCACCATCGAATCCAACGCTTCCCAGCCGCTGGAGTAGTAAGCCCCAAGCGGCCCTGGGGTATTCAGATCGCGTTGATGACCCCGCCGTCGACCTGCAGCGCCACGCCGTTTATGTAAGACGCGCACTCGGAACACAGGAAGGCGACCGCAGCAGCGATGTCCTCGGGCTGTCCGAAGCGGCCGACCGGAATGTCTGCCAACTTATTCCGTGTATAGGCGTCTGCCTGTTCACCGGCAAGGGCCTGCCCGCCTTTGAAACGATCGGTCATGATGCGGCCCGGCACGATCGTGTTGAGCAAAACGCCGTCGCACGCGACTTCCTTCGATAAATACTTGAACAAGCCATTGACTCCCGGGCGGGTGGCAACCGAAGTCACCAGGTCTGGAATCGGCTCGCGCACGGACCTTGACTGTACTGTGACCACCCGTCCCCAACCCCTGGCGCGCATGCCGGGCAGAACCTGGGTAAGCAATCTGAATCCCAGCACCACCGACATCTCGAAAGCATCTCGAAGATCTTGCTCGGTCACCGCCGAGAATCCCCCACGTTTGGGAGAGCCTCCGATGAGCACCAATACATCGAGTTTCTGAAATTTCTTTTCAATCGCTACAAGCAATGCCGCGATGTCTTGCGCCGAAGTCAGGTCGGCCTGGACCGCCAGCACCTCACCTTTGGCGACCACGCGTACGTCAGCGGCGGCTTGTTCCAATTGCTCCAGCCCCCGCGCGCACATGACGACGTGCGCGCCTTGCCTGGCCAATTCCACAGCGCATGCCTTGCCTATACCTTTGCTTGATGCGGTAACGAGCGCCACGCGCCCAGCTAGCCCCAGATCCATTCGACACTCCTAGAAATTGATGCAATCAGTGAGACCGGTAGACAGAGCACATCAAGGGCTCGGGCTTCGATCAAGAAAAGAAGGATTCCAGATCGCCGCCATGCTCGGCACGGACTGTTCCGGGTAACGTCCGGCGTAAAGCTCAAGTACGCGCCGTATCCCGTCCTCGGAAGGATACGGTTGGCGTTGAAATCTTGCGGCGTAGAAGGCATGGACCGCGCGCGCCTGCTGTTCGTCCAGAAATCCCAAATGGCGCTTCATCGCGGGGATCACGGCATCGGGAGCGTCCTTGAAAACTCCAATCGTCTCGACATAGGCATCCACCACAAGCTGAACCACGTCTTTATGTCTTGCAATAAAGCGCTGGGTTGTCGCCACGACGGGCCCCTGGAACTTCAACTCGCGGCCAAGATCGATCAGCAAGTTAAACCCGAAGGCGAGCGTGCCCGCGATGCCATAGTCCGCGGTAAGTACCCCGGCAGCGATACGGCCTGCTTGCAATTCCTTGTATATGGCGGGATAACTGCCCAGTTCGACCAAGCTCACCTGCCCTGCCGGAATCTGCCATCTGCCAAGCATCTCCAACGCGCTCACGCCGGTCTGGCCTGCAGCGCTCAAGACTCCGATGCCACGACCTTTCAAATCTTCCGCAGCATGGATTCCGGCAGCGCCCAGCAGATGCAGGGCGCTGATCTGCTCCGCGGCAAGCAAGATGACCGGATCCTTGCCCTCGAACGCCGCCTGCACCAGCGGCACCGAACCGAACT
>JBEBXA010000098.1:0-15238 GCA_040391825.1 Pigmentiphaga sp. | reverse complement strand
GAAATTTGCGGATTGATATTGACGCCGCCGAACATCACCATGGATTTCAGCGAAATGTGCTTGCCGTAGGTCTGCACCGACTCTTCCACCTGAGCGGTCAACTCACGCGTTGGGGTCAGAATCAGGCAGCGCGGGCGGCCCGGGCGCATTTGCGCCGGTTTGCTTTGCGACAACAGGTGCAGAATGGGCAGAGTAAAACCCGCCGTTTTGCCGGTGCCGGTTTGGGCAGCGGCAAGCAGATCGCCTCCCTTCAATACCAGGGGGATAGCTTGCGCCTGGATAGGCGTAGGGTGGGTATAGCCGGCTTCGGTAATCGCGCGCAGCAAAGGTTCGGCCAAACCGAGGTCGGCGAAGAGAATTTCGGAATTATTCAAAACAGCTCCAGCAGCGGCCCGTCGCTCAAGGTGAGTGACTCCAATCAGGCAGGTGCAAGGAAGGAAGGGCCAGTCGAGAAACGGCCGCACAGGGCCAGACTGGAAGCGTGCGCGGATTGGAGCCGCGTAGCGTTGGGCAATTGTACCTGCTAAAGTCGAATCAGTGTTTACCCTAGTGACGACGAGACCACACAAGCGTATATTAGGACTTGTTTCACCACTAAACTCACGTTTTACATATAAAACGTTTGGTGAAGCAAACGGAATATCCCTTCGGCACGCGCTGGCGCGCCCCTTTATAGCTGATTGAGGCGCAACCGCGCCAACGCAGGAGAACACCATGACGGACATGTCCGAGCAAAAGCAAATCGCCCCCTCTTGGGAGCGTCCCGAAGGCGCCGACCTGGCTGCCTGGATGAACACCCGTATCGCCCGCTACTCGACCCGCAAGTATGACTGGAACGCGCTCAAGTTCCAGGCCGACTTCGATCCCAAGTACGCTCGTGCGCAAATGCGTTACGTGGGCACTGGCGGCACCGGGGTTTCGACCGATTCGAACACTGTTCCGGCCGAAAATTTCACGTTCTCGACCATGGTCATCCCGGCCGGTCATGAAGGCCCCCCACACTTGCACACCGACGTCGAAGAAATCTTCTTCGTCATCCGCGGCAAGCTCAAACTCGTCATCGAAAAAGACGGCGAGCGCTTTGAGACCATCCTGACCGACCGTGATCTGGTATCGGTTCCGCCGGGCGTTTACCGCGAAGAAATCAACATCGGCGACGAAGACGCCTTGATGTGCGTCATGCTGGGTTCGAAAAAACCGGTTACTCCCACGTACCCGGCTGACCACCCGCTGGCCTCGATCAAACGGGGTTAATTGCATGACTACCGTGCAAACCGAAACGCCGTTGGCCGGCGAACCCTCAGCGCAAACACTGCAACTGCTGGCAGAACGCTTTGCGGAAAAATCCGTCCAAACACCCGGCGGCAAACAGTGCTTTCGCGAAACCGGCACGCTCGCCGACTCGGGTACGGCCATCGTTCTCTTGCACGGGATCGGCTCAGGGGCAGGATCCTGGCTGCATGCCGCCCTGGCCCTGGCCGACACAACTCGCGTCATCGCCTGGGATGCGCCGGGCTACGGCAACTCCGCCGCCCTGACGCAAAGCGCGCCTGGCGCAGCTGACTATGCCAGCCGACTGCACGACATGCTTGATGCATTACAAATCGAGCGCTGTGTGCTGGTCGGGCATTCTCTGGGCACCCTTATGGCAGGTGCTTATGCGCACGACCTGGGCAAGGCCCGTGTGCAAAAGGCGGTGCTGCTCAGCCCTACCCGCGGCTACGGCAACCCCGCGCTGGCCGAACGCAGGCAAGCGGTACTTAGCGAACGCCTGCGCACGCTGGAAGAGGTCGGTATCGTCAAGATGGCGCGCGCGCGTCCGGCCAAGATGTTGTCTTCACAGCCCGATGCCGAAGCCCTGGCGTGGGTGCGCTGGAATATGGAAAGGCTGAATGAAGGCGGCTATCGCCAAGCCATCGAAATGCTGTGCGGCGCCGATATGGCCTTGTATGCGCCTTCTCCCGTCCCGGTCGAAGTTCACTCCGGCGACGAAGACGTCGTGACGATTCCCTCCAATTGCCGCGCCATTGCAGACATGTTCCAAGCTCCTTACGGATCGATTGCGATCGCTGGCCATGCCTGCCACATCGAACGTCCGCAAGCCATCGCTGCAATTCTGCAACAAGCCTACGCCAGCGTACATTCCCGTCCATGAGTGATATACAAATCGGCGAAGAAGCAGCCGACAGATACATCGTTCCCGGCCTCGAGCGAGGCTTGCGTCTGCTCAGCCATTTCAGTCGGCAGGACAAGACGCTATCGGCGCCGGAATTCGCGCGCCGCCTGGGACTGCCACGCTCCACCGTGTTTCGTTTGCTGACCACGCTTGAATCCCTGGGCTTCATCGAACGCACCGAAGGCGGCCGCAACTACCGTCTGGGCATGGCTGTGCTCAGCCTGGGTTTCGAATATCTTGCGTCCTTGGAATTGACCGAGCTGGGTTCACCGCTGCTACAGCGCTTGCGCGACGAGATTGGCTCGTCTTGCAATCTGGTCGTGCGCGACGCCCGCTCTATCGTCTACGTTGCCAAGGTATCGGCGCCGGCCTTGTTCCCCAGCGCGGTCAGCCTGGGCACCCGTTTGCCCGCGCATGCCACGGTGCTGGGACGCATGGTGTTGGCCGATCTAAGCCCGACAGAACTGAAGGCGCTTTATCCAGATGAAACGCTTGAGGTATATTCGCCCAGCACGCCATCTACCGTCACCGCCTTGCGCGAACTGATCGCGCAAGACAGGCAGCAGGGCTACGCGATGGGCGCCGGCTTCTATGAACCCAGCATCACCAGCATCGCCACCCCGGTACGTGATCACACAGGCCGGGTCATTGCCGCCATGGGCGCGGCCTTGCCTTCCTCCCGCGTCGAGAAAGACCGCGTGAACGAACTTATCGAACGTGTGCGCCTTACCGCCGACGAGCTATCACGCCTGCTCAACTATTCGCCCGCTGCTTATTGAAGCGGGCCGCAACCCGCCCCCAGAGGTCATCCATGTTAAGAATTTCCATGATCGGCTGCGGTGCCATCGGCACCAGCGTCTTGTCTCTGTTGAAAAACGACGCCGACGTATCCGTCGATAGCGTGATCGTTGCCGAAGACATGCTCGAACAGTCGCGCCAGGTACTGGCAGGCGTGGCGCCCCAGGCCCAAGTCATTACACGCTTGGCCGATGCCAACACCCGCCCCGACCTGCTGGTGGAGTGCGCCGGTCATGGCGCGCTGCAAGCCCATGTCATTCCCGCGCTCGAACAAGGCATTCCCTGCGTCGTGGTATCGATCGGTGCTCTGTCCGACACCGATATCGCCGCCAAACTCGAACAAGCCGCCATCAAGGGCAAAACCCAGGTTCAACTTCTGTCCGGCGCCATCGGCGGCATCGATGCTTTGGCTGCGGCCAAAATCGGTGGACTCGACTCCGTCGTCTATACCGGTCGCAAACCTGCGGGCGCCTGGAAAGACACCCCTGCGGACGAGCTATTCGACCTTGATGCCTTGACCGAAGCCACCGTCATCTTCGAAGGAACCGCAGGCGACGCCGCGCGGCTCTACCCGAAGAACGCCAACGTGGCAGCGACTTTGTCACTAGCCGGCATCGGCCTGGATCAGACCAAAGTACGCCTGATCGCCGACCCCGCAAGCAAGGAGAACGTCCATCACGTGGAAGCCAGCGGCGCCTTCGGCAGCTTCGAGCTGACCATGCGCGGCAAACCACTCGCGGCGAATCCGAAAACCTCGGCACTGACCGTCTACAGCGTAGTCCGCGCCATAGGCAATCTGGCGCACCCCGTCGCCATCTGATCCACGCCGTTCTGCTTTATTTCTATTTCTAGATCACCAAAGGGACGCCTACCAGCGGCCCTTTATCTACCAGCGCCACAAGCGCGAAGTCACTACCGCACTGGAGTTTCGTATTCATGTTTAAAGTTAATACCCGCCTGGTGGCAGGCGCTCTGCTGGCCGCCGCTTCCTCTGTTTCTTTTGCTCAAGCCCCCGCCGCCGACGACGCCGCAGCCCAAGCCGCCCTGAAATCCGGCCCTTTCCGCATCGTTGCCCCCTTTCCTCCTGGCGGCCCGGTCGATGTTCTGGCCCGTGTATTCGGCACCGGCTTGCTGAGCCAATACGGCCAAACCGCAGTCGTTGAAAACAAACCCGGCGCACATGGCAATATCGGCATTACCGCCGTCCAGCGCGCAGCAGGCGACGGCCACACCATGCTCGTCGTACCCGCCGGCAATATGACCATCAACCCTACCTTGTTGCCCAACCTGCCCTATAACGTCGACAAAGACTTCACCGCGGTTGCGATGCTGGCCAAGGCGCCCAACGTAGTCGCCGTGTTCCCGTCGGTTCCGGCCAAGACCATCCAGGAACTGGTCGCCCTGACCAAAGCCAAGCCCGGCACCATGGCTTACGGTTCACCCGGCGTAGGCAGCGGCCTGCACCTGGCTGGCGAACTGTTCAAGGAAGCCACCGGCACCGATCTGTTGCACGTTCCGTACAAAGGCACCACGCAAGCCCTGAGCGATGCGGTTGGCGGCCAGATCCAGATCATCTTCGGCGCTGTGCCGACCCTGCTGCCCCAGATTCAATCGGGCAAGCTGCGTGCCCTGGCCGTGACCGGCGATACCCGTTCGCCCAACTTGCCCGATCTGCCTACCCTGGCCGAAGCCGGCATCAAAGGCGTGAACGTCGTGTCGTGGTACGGCCTGTACGTTCCCAAGTCGACCCCGGCCAACGTGTCTGGCCAGTTGGCACGCGACGTCACCGCCATCCTGAACCAGCCCGCCGTACGCGATTCGCTGAAAGCACAAGGACTGGAAGTCTCGCCGCTGCGTCTGGAAGAGTTCCGTAAATTCCAGCAGAACGAAACGGAAACCTGGTCGAAAGTGATCAAGGCTCGCGGCATTACCGCAGGCTGAGTATTGTGCGCTCGTAAGTGAAAAGACCGGCCCGCATGGCCGGTCTTTTTATTTCATAGACGCCTCCGCCAACTTGCGTCGCGGCGCGCTACCCACCTGCGGGCAAGGGCTTTTCACGCAAACGACGCCACAACGTAGTCGCGCTGATGCCAAGCACTTGGCAGGCCTTGGCTCTATCCCCGCCACACTCTTTAAGCACTTGCTTGATATGTTCCGTCTCCAGCCCACGAGCAATATCGGATAGGCTTGCACGCGTTCCGGCATCCGCCGCTCCAGGTAGATGAACCGCGAACAACTCCGGCACCGCAACGCGCAACTCGGATTCCAGATGCTCCCGCTGGCTCGACCTTCCCGCGATCAACACTGCCACTCGCTCAAGCACGTTTTCCAGCTCGCGGATATTACCGGGCCAAGTATGCTGTGCCAGGAAGTCATCCAACCACACCGGAAAAATTCCCACCTCGGGTAGTCTCAGCCTGAGCTTGATTCTTTCAAATAGCGCTCTCGCTATGGGCGGCACATCTTCCATTCGTTCACGTAACGGCGCAACATCGATACGCAAGATATTGAGGCGAAACATCAAGTCTTCGCGAAACGCCTGGCGCTTGACCATTTCCGCCAGATCGCGATGAGTAGCGGCAATAACCCGGACGTTGACGGGAACCGGATCCACCGCCCCCACCGGCAACACTTGGCGCTCCTGCAAGGTACGCAGCAGTCGAACCTGAAGCGCGGGCGACATATCGCCGATCTCGTCAAGAAATAAAGTGCCGTTGTGGGCGGATTCGATCAAGCCCACTTTGCCGCCCCGGTTGGCTCCGCTGAATGCGCCTTCCGTGTAGCCGAACAATTCGCTTTCCAGCAAGCTTTCCGGAAACGCCGCGCAGTTGACGGCAACGAAAGGAAACGCCTGGCGCGGACTCGCATCATGCATGCCTTGGGCGATGACTTCCTTGCCTGTGCCGCTGTCGCCGCGTATCAACACCGTGGAGTCGACCTGTGCATAACGGCGCGCCAGTTCGCGCACCTCGGAAATAGCACGCGAATCGCCCTGCAAGTCTTCCAGCGTGTAGCGCACGCCTGTCGTGCGCGAACGGCTGCGCGACCGCAAATTGCGGTCCAGGCGCTGGATGGCTTGAGCATCTTGCATGGTAAGTACCGCGCCCGCGGACTGGCCATTTCGGATAAGCGGAATCCGGTTGACGACTACGGTCTTGTCCCCCACACGGTGAATGGTTTCCAGTTCCTGCCGCTTGTTTTTGATGGCCGCGTCCAGCGACAGCTTGGTCGAAAGCGACTCCCATGCTTGGCCCAGGGCACGGCTCACGGGCACGTCCAGAAAATGCTCCATCGCCGGGTTGAACGCCTGCACATGGCCGCTGGAATCCACGGCCACCACTCCCTCGTTCAAATGGGACAGGATGGCATTAACGTACTGACGCCGATTTGATTCCGCCTGACGCAACTGGATCGCTTCGATGGCGTCTTCCATAGCCGTATGCACCGAATTGCCCGAATATAGAAAAACACCGGTCATCCCGGCTTTGTCGGCCAGATCCGCAACCAGGCCGGGGCCGACCACGACGTCGAAACCATCAGCCTTGAGCGACAAGGCCAAGGTCGATGCATCGTATTCAGTCAGATAGGTGTACGCTGGAATGTCGATATCGAATGCGCGACAGAATCCATCGAACTCTGCGTAGGTGCTTGCATGGGTTACCAATGCGATCCGAGGCGACAGGCGTCGAGCCGTGGCAAGTGCGTTCAGTACGTCAAAACCGGTTACCTTGACCAGGATCACTGGAACCGAAACGTGCTGACGCAGATAAGCGCCATTGGCTCCTCCTGAAACCACGGCATCCACACGGTGTTCGCGGGCAGCGGCTTCGATCGCCAGAGCGGCGGCTTCGAATCCTTTTCCAATAATCCGGATGTCCGCACGGTCCGCGAAGGTGGGAGCAATCTCGGCAAATGCGCTTGAAAGGCGGCTGATACCGGCCGCCCAGATACAGGGGCGGGGTGAAGAAATAGCAACCATAGGAACTCTCGAATCCATTCAGCCGATATTCTAAGGAATATTCCAATATTGAAATTTATATTTTCAATATTGGAATATTAATGAAATCGAATGGCAGTCCAAGGCCTGGAATACCTGGTTTTACACGGGCGCACCAGAGAAAATGAAGATGGCATAGGTTTTGCTGTTATGTCGGATCATTTAACCGTTCTGTTTAGTAAAGGCATCTGTATGCAAGCCAGCAAGCTCAGCGCCGGTAGTAAGTTTCGGCAGGCCCTAGCCGCCGAGCAACCTCTGCAGATCGTAGGCACGATCAACGCCAACCACGCATTGCTGGCCGAACGGGCCGGCTTCAAAGCGATTTACCTGTCGGGCGGCGGCGTGGCGGCAGGCTCGCTCGGCCTGCCTGACCTGGGCATCAATACCCTGGACGACGTGCTGACCGACATCCGGCGCATCACCGACGTTTGCACAGTGCCGCTGCTGGTAGACATTGACACCGGCTTTGGCCCCTCTGCCTTTAACATCGCCCGCACAATCAAAAGCCTGATCAAATTCGGCGCCGCCGGTTGCCATATCGAAGACCAGGTCGGCGCCAAGCGCTGCGGCCACCGTCCCGGCAAAGAGATCGTCTCTGCCCAAGAAATGGTGGATCGCGTCAAAGCCGCGGTCGATGCCCGCAGCGACCCCGATTTCTTCCTGATCGCCCGCACCGACGCCATCGCCGTTGAAGGAATAGATGCCGCCATAGACCGCGCACTCGCCTGCGTGGAAGCGGGGGCCGACGCCATCTTTGCCGAAGCCGCCTACGACCTGGCCACCTACCGGCGCTTTACCCAGGCCGTAAAAGTGCCGGTGCTTGCCAACATTACCGAATTCGGCCAGACCCCACTGTTTTCAGTGGACGAGCTGCGCAGCGCCCAGGTAGCGATGGTGCTCTATCCTCTCTCCGCGTTTCGCGCCATGAACAAGGCTGCCGAGACGGTCTACGGCGCTATTCGGCGCGACGGCCACCAGAAGAACGTGATCGATCTGATGCAGACCCGCGACGAGCTCTACGAGCGCATCGGCTATCACGCCTTCGAAGCCCACCTTGACGCCCTCTACCAAAACAAGCAACGCTAAGCCAGCCACCCCCCACAAGGAGCGAGACCTATGAGTGCAGTCAAGACTAAAGCCGCGGGTAAAGCCCGGCATGGCGCCAAGACAGACACCCAAGCAGCCACCCTGACGGCCAGCCACACCGCGCCCAAGGCGAAAACTCCAAGCGAGGCCACGCCGCCCGCCGGCCCCAGGCCCAAGAAATCAGTCGCACTTTCCGGCGTCATGGCCGGCAACACCGCGCTGTGCACCGTCGGTCGCAGCGGCAACGACTTGCACTACCGCGGCTATGACATCCTGGACATCGCCGACACCTGCGAATTCGAAGAGATCGCCCACCTGCTGGTGCACGAGCGGCTGCCCACGGCCACCGAACTAGCCGCTTACAAAGCCAAACTACAGAGCCTGCGCGGCTTGCCCGCCCACGTCAAAGCCGCTCTCGAACAGTTGCCCGCGGCCAGCCACCCCATGGACGTGATGCGCACCGGGGTCTCGGTACTGGGCTGCGTACTGCCCGAGAAAGACGACCACAACGTGCCGGGCGCGCGCGACATCGCCGATCGCTTGATGGCCTCGCTCGGCTCAATGCTGCTCTACTGGTATCACTACAGCCACAACGGCGTGCGCATCAATGTCGATACTGACGATGACAGCATCGGCGGCCACTTCCTGCACCTGCTGCACGGACGCCCCGCGCCCGAGTCCTGGGTGCGCGCCATGCATACCTCACTGAACCTATACGCCGAGCACGAGTTCAATGCATCGACCTTTACCGCGCGGGTTATCGCCGGCACCGGCTCTGACCTGCACTCGGCGCTGACGGGCGCCATCGGCGCCTTGCGCGGCCCCAAGCACGGCGGCGCCAACGAAGTCGCCTTCGAGGTGCAGAGTCGCTACGACACGCCCGATGCGGCCGAAGCCGATATTCGGCGCCGGGTCGAGAACAAGGAAGTCGTCATCGGCTTCGGCCACCCGGTCTATACCGTGTCCGATCCGCGTAACCAAGTGATCAAAGGCGTCTCGCGGCGCCTGGCCAAAGCGGCCGGCAACCGCAAGCTCTACGACATTGCCGAACGCCTGGAGGAGGTCATGTGGGACGCCAAGAAAATGTTCCCCAACCTCGACTGGTTCAGCGCGGTCAGCTACCACTTGATGGGGGTCCCCACCGCCATGTTCACGCCCCTGTTCGTCATCGCGCGTACCGCCGGCTGGTCGGCTCACGTCATCGAGCAGCGCCTGGACAACAAGATCATTCGCCCCAGCGCCCAATACACCGGTCCCGAAGATCGGGCCTTTGTGCCTCTGGCCAAACGCAAATAGGCGCGCCGATTCGTCCTTAGCTCTTTAGCCCTTCATCTTCAACATCCGGCGGGGCTGTTTTCGCCCCGCCGAAGCATGCTTACGGAATCCTGCCATGTCTGCCGCCTCGTCCAACGTCCGCCCCAAACCCGATGCCGTCCTGGTCGACATCGTCGACTACGTCCTTAAAAAGCGCATCAACAGCAAGCTCGCCTACGACACGGCGCGCCTGTGCCTGATCGACACCCTGGGCTGCGGCCTGGAAGCGCTTTCCTACCCGGCCTGCACCAAGTTGCTCGGCCCGGTCGTTCCCGGCACCGTCGTGCCGCATGGCGCCAAGGTGCCGGGAACCTCCTTTCAGCTTGACCCGGTACAAGCGGCCTTCAACATCGGCGCCATGATCCGCTGGCTGGACTTCAATGACACCTGGCTAGCCGCCGAGTGGGGCCATCCGTCGGACAACCTGGGCGGCATTCTCGCCACGGCCGACTGGCTATCGCGCACCGCGATAGCCGCCGGCAAAGCGCCGCTCACCATGAAAGACGTGCTTACCGCAATGATCAAGGCGCACGAAATCCAGGGTGGCCTGGCGCTGGAAAACTCCTTCAATCGGGTCGGCCTGGATCACGTGGTGCTGGTCAAGGTCGCCTCCACCGCGGTGGTCGCCCAGATGCTGGGCCTGACACGCGAAGAAATCCTCAACGCGGTCTCGCTCGCCTGGGTCGATGGGCAAAGCCTGCGCACCTATCGCCACTCGCCCAATACCGGATCGCGCAAAAGCTGGGCCGCGGGCGACGCCACCAGCCGCGCGGTGCGCCTGGCGCTCATCGCCAAGACCGGCGAAATGGGCTACCCATCGGTGCTCACCGCCAAGACCTGGGGCTTTTACGACGTACTTTTCAAGGGGCAACCCTTCACCTTCCAGCGCCCCTATGGCAGCTATGTGATGGAGAACGTGCTCTTCAAGATTTCCTTCCCGGCCGAGTTCCACTCGCAGACC
Organism: Pigmentiphaga sp.; assembly: GCA_040391825.1. Classification (GTDB taxonomy): domain Bacteria; phylum Pseudomonadota; class Gammaproteobacteria; order Burkholderiales; family Burkholderiaceae_B; genus Pigmentiphaga. The sequence goes on along the minus strand of JBEBXA010000098.1, from coordinate 4,906 downwards.
GCCGTCGAGTGCGCAATGCAATTGCACCAGATGCTGGCCAAGCAAGGCCGCAGCACCGACGACATCAAGAAAATCACCATCCGCACCCACGAAGCATGCCTGCGCATCATCGACAAAAAAGGACCGCTCGATAACCCGGCCGACCGCGACCACTGCATCCAGTACATGGTAGCTGTGCCGCTCTTGTTCGGACGCCTTACCGCCGAGGACTACGAGGACAGCGTGGCAAGCGACGCACGCATCGACGCTCTGCGCGAGAAGATCGTCTGCGTCGAGGACGCCGCCTTTACCCGCGACTACCACGACCCCGCCAAGCGCTCGATCGCCAATGCGCTTACCGTCGAATTCAAGGACGGCAAGAAGCTCAAGGAAATCGTGTGCGAATACCCGGTCGGCCATCAACGCCGGCGCAAGGAAGGCATTCCTTTGCTTGAAGCCAAGTTCCGTACCAACCTCGCCCGACGCTTCCCCGCCAAACAGCAACAGGCGATATTAGAAACTTCTCTCGACCAGAAAACCCTCGAAGCCATGACGGTTAACGAGTATGTCGACTTGTATGTGATTTAAGCGGAAGCATCACTGACGGGCTTGTTGAGCTACCGCGCTCAAGCCTCGAAAAACAACGGCGGAGATGCCATTTGAGCAAGCCGTCCAGCTCATCCGAAAGGGCCCCACGATGAGCTGGACCGGTCGACATATACGCAAGCGTTATGGCATCGGCCCCACGGCGCCATCTACCCGCCCTGCAGATGAAGAGCCAGCCATACCGTCGCACCCGCCTGGTCGGTCGACTCCACTCGATGCCGAAGGCCTGCGGGAATCAGCAAATGGCTGCCGATCTCCAGATGCACCAGCTCCACCCTATCTTCCAAACGCAATACCGCAGCACCTGCAAGCAGCAGCACCCACTCGTCCCAATCCTGTTCATACCAGAACCCTGGCGGGCTTGCCTGGCCTTGGGACACGATGCGCTCTACCCGGCAACCCGGTCGGGCAAGTAGTTCGTCAAAGCACTCTTCCGAAGACGCGTCCGGAAGCGGATGAAAAAAATTACTCAGCACAGCATCGCCCCTGATCTGACAACAGCTCGGCACACCTTGGCGCACACGGTCTGCGCGCTACTTTCTACGCAGCCGGCCTCCGCTGCAACAGCAAATGCCGGGCTCCCTCGAACACCAGCACAGCCACCGCGGCCCAGATGAGAATATAGGTAAGCCATTCTCCCGCGCCGATACGCTCGCCCAGCAATAGCGCAACCCCCGCCAGCAAGACCGGTTCGACATAGCTCAGCAAGCCGAACAGGCCGAAAGGCAATAGGCGACTGGCCAAAATGTAGCAAACCAGTGCCGTCGCACTGATGGCGCCCAGCAGCGGAATCAGCAGATACATGACCGGGCGCTGGTCCAGCAAGGCAGATAAAGGCATTTCGCCATTCGACACGAACCACAAGACAAAGGGCAGCATCAGCGCCATGTCGAACCACAAACCGCCCAAATTATCGGTTCGGCACCAACGGCGCAGCGCGAAGTACATGGGGTAGCCCAATGCCACCACCAAAGTTTCCCAGGAAAAACTGCCGACTCTGATCAGCTCGTTGGCAACACCCAGGGCCCCGCACAACGCGGCCACTTTCTGCAAGGTCGACAAACGTTCGCGATAAAGCAGGCGGCCTGTGGCGATCATGGTTAAGGGCAGCAAGAAGTAACCCAGCGACACTTGCAGGCCACGTCCATGCAGCGGCGCCCACATAAACAGCCAAGTCTGCACTCCCAACAGCGCGGCCGACGCAAGCAAGGCAAAACATAGACCGGGCCGTTGCGGCAAACGCCGCAGAATGCCGCCGGCTAGACGCCAGTCGCCACTGCATGCCATGAAAATGGTTACGCAGGGCAGAGTCAACAACATCCGCCAGCCGAAAATTTCCTCACCGCTTAGCGGGGACAGCAAAGAGGTATAGAAATACAGCGCCCCGAACAGGAACGAAGCCAGCACCGACAGCACGACGCCCTTGGACAAGTCTTCTCCTTGTGATGTGCATGGTGGATGTTTCTGATTCGGGCTTGTTCGCCTCGCCTGGCCACGTGGCAGCCAGCGTTCCCGGCAAGCCCAGGTGCAACAGGGGCATCTTGACATGAATGAGCCTCGGACCAGCCGGGGACGCCGCCTGCCTGTGTCTCGGGCCCCGCGGCGACCTTGCCCCCGCCAGGCGCACAGCGAGTCTACTATGTAGGGTCGGCGACAACTTGGCGAGATCAGATTGCCCCGCGAGGCTCATGCTATCGTCATGCCGATTCCAGAAATCGCCTTTGTGACCAACCTTCATCCGGCTATTCATCGTGGACGCACTCAATTCATTTTTCTCGACTCCCGCCATCCGGGCCCTCTGGACCGACGAGGCGGTAATCGACGCCATGATCCGCTATGAGTCGGCGCTTGCAGCGGCACAAGGCGAATGCGGGGTCATCCCGGCAGATGCGGCCCGCGCCATCATCGATACCTGCGCGGTCTTTCACATTGACGCCGCCAAACTGGCGGCCGACGCGCGCGTGGCCGGCACCATCGCCATTCCCTTGATGAAAGCCTTGAAAGCCGCGGTCGCCACCGCCGACGCCAAGGCGGCAAGCTATGTGCACTATGGCTCTACCAGCCAGGACATCAGTGATACCGCCCTGATCTGCCTGGCGCAGCAATCACTCAAGCTGTTGCAGGCCGACCTGGTCCGCCTGGGCGATGCGCTGGCGAAGCAGATCGAAGCCCATCGCCTCACCCCCATCCTGGGACGCACTCTGATCCAACCCGCCGCGCCCGTTACCTTCGGCTGGAAAGTCGCCGGCTGGCTGGATGCCGCGGGCCGCTGCGCCGTCGCCTTGAAGCGCGTGGCCCATGAAGCCGGAACCCTGCAGTTCGGCGGCGCCAACGGCACTTTGGCCACCCACTACGGCGAAGGGCAGCGCGTGGCGCGTGTGCTGGCCGGCAAACTCGGGCTGCAAACACCGGCCATTTCCTGGCATGGCGCCCGCGACCGTCTGGCGCGCCTGGGCAGCGAGCTGGCCATCGTGTGCGGCTCGCTGGGCAAGATCGGCCGCGATATGTCGCTGCTCATGCAGTTTGAAGTGGCGGAAGTGTTCGAACCCACCGGCGAAGGACGCGGCGGATCTTCCGCCATGCCGCACAAGCGCAATCCGGTATCCAGCATGTATCTGCTGGATGCTGCCTACCGCGCGCCGGCTCTGGCCGCCACGCTGGCGGGCGAGCTGGCATCGGAACACGAACGCGGCCTGGGCAGCTGGCCCAATGCCTTGCCGGTAATGGCCGATCTGTTCAGCCTTACCGCCAGCAGTCTTGCCGCCGCCATCGACGTGGCGGAAGGCCTGCGCGTCGATGCCGCTGCCATGCAAGCCAATATCGACCGCCTCTACGGGGTGGTCTATTCCGAAGGCATTTCGCTGAAACTCTCCGCCAAACTGGGCCCGGCCCAGGCCCAGCGCATCGTCGGCCAAGTCTGCGAACAAGCCATCCGCGAGCAAACCCACGTTGCCGCGCTTCTTAAACAGTTTCCCGAGGTCACCGCCGTTCTGGACGCGCAAGAGATCGACATGCTGGCAGGCCCGACATCCCAAGTCGCCGCTTGCCAACCCATGTGCACCGCCGTGCTCCATCAATGGCAGGACCAGAAAACCCTTATCCTGGAGAATTAAGCATGCCCCACGTACTTAGCGGCGACGCCCGTATCTATTGGCGCAGCGATGGCGACGAAAGCCTGCCGCCGCTGATCTTGAGCAACTCAATCGGTACTGATTTTTCCATCTGGGACGGGGTCTTGCCGCGCCTGATGCGTCACTTTCGCGTCATCCGCATGGACACGCGTGGCCATGGCGCTTCCGATGCTCCCGCCGCCGATTACTCGTTGGAACTGCTCGCCAACGACGTTGACGCCGTTGCCACCGCCGCGGGGCTGGACACCTTCGACTATTGCGGTGTCTCGCTGGGCGCCATGATCGGCATGTATTACGCCATCCACAAGCCCGCGCGCCTGCGCCGTCTGGTGCTGTGCAATACCTCCACCCGCATGGACCCGACTGCGTGGCAACAACGCATCGACACGGTGCTGGCCAATGGCATGAGCAGCATTGTCGACATGGGCATGGCGCGTTTTTTCACGCCGGAATATGTCGCACGCAACAGCGTGGAATTTCAGCGTGCACGTAATACCTTCCTGCGCATTTCGCCCGAAGGCTATGCTGGCTGCTGCGCCGCCATACGCGACTTGAACCTGGCCTCTGACCTGCCCCGCATCAAGACGCCAACCATGGTGGTAAGCGGCGAACGCGATCTGTCTACCCCGCCCGCCGTGTGCCAGGCTATTGCCGACGCCATCGAAGGCGCCATCATCCGTGGCCTGCCCGCCGCGCACATTGCCGCCAGCGAAGTGCCCCAGCAGTTCTGCGACACCTTGATCCAGTTCCTGGTCGAGCCTCCCGTCACGACCGAACAAGATCGCTACGATTTCGGCATGGACCGCCGCAAGCAGGTACTGGGCGCCAGCTATGTCGAACAGCGCACCGCATCGGTCACACCCTTCAACCAGCGCTTCCAGAATTTCATTACCCGTTATGCGTGGGGCGAAGTCTGGACTTCCAGCCGCTTCGAGGACGTGACTCGCCGCATTTCAGTGCTCTCGATGATGATTGCCCTGGGCCGATGGGAAGAGTTCGAACTGCACGTAGGCGCCGCCTTGCGCGCTGGCGTCGAACCCGAAGTCATCGAAGAAACGCTGGTGCAAGCCGCCATCTATTGTGGCGTACCCGCCGCCAACACCGGCTTTCATCTGGCCGGAAAATTGATCGCCCAGCACCAGAGTTCGATGGAATCCTGAAACGATCAGGCCGAATAAGCATGCGGCGGC
>JBEBXA010000097.1:0-15465 GCA_040391825.1 Pigmentiphaga sp. | reverse complement strand
CGTATGCGCTGGAACCACAGTATTGAGAGCAGGCTGGCGGCCAGGAGCAGGATGGCTGCGGCTGCGCTGAGCAGGGCGCTGATTTCGCTGTCTTTGCGTTCCAGTGAAAACTTGGATCCCAGGTTTTCGTAGACCTTGCCCAGATCGGCGGCGCTTCCGGCCTGGAAGTATTCGCCGCCGGTCATTTGGGCGACTGTACGCAGCGTGGCTTCGTCCAGCCGGGCGAAGAATGACCAGCCTTCGTCGCCTATGGGGGCACCTTGGGCGGTGCCGAAGCCCACGGTATAAACGCGCACTCCGCGCTCGGCAGCCATACGCGCGGCATCCAGCGGGTCGGGGCCGGTGGTGCGCCGGCCGTCGCTAAGCAAGATTATTGTTCCCGATTTGTAGGACCCTGGCAGGACGGGTTTGAAGTCTTTTTTCTTTTGGGCTGCCGCGGCTTGGCCGTCGGCGCGGTCCAGCGGGGTGGCGCGGCCGTTTGCGCGGCCGGCGGTGGGGCGAAATATAGCGGCTTCGAGATCAATGCCATCTTCCGGAAACAGCATTGCCAGGGAGAGGATGAGCCCGCTGCCGGTGGCGGTTCCTCTTTGCAATTGGAAGCGGTCGATGGCGTCGATCATGTCCTGCCGGTTGTCGGTGGGGGACTGGACCATTGCTGCGGTGCCGCCGAAAGATACGATGCCTAATCTGACGTTGGGAGGAAGTTCCGCGATGAAGCCTCGGGCGGCAGCTTGGGCGGCTTCCATTCGATTGGGGGGGACGTCGGCGGCGAGCATGCTGCGCGACACGTCCATGGCTAATACCAGGGTAAGTGTGTCGGATGGCAGGACGACCGAGGCGGTGGGGCGTGCGCAGGCCAGGATGGCGGCGCCCACGGCGAGCAGAAAAAGCAAGGGGGGAAGGTGTCGGCGCAGGTGCTGGCCAGGGCGGATAGCGGCTTTGGTCAATGACAGGCTGGCATAGCGAATAGCAGCCTTGCGCCGGGTCAGCACATGAATGTAGGCCAACACCAGTATGGGGAGGAGGAGCAATAGCCAAAGTAGTTCTGGCCAGAGAAAGCGCATGGGTGCTCCTTGGCAACAGGGACGCGCGCAATACATGACTCGCCTTAAGTATGCCCACGAACCACGGTTGTGGTAAAGGTATCTCCACAGAGTCGCAACTTAAGTGTTACCTTACTCCTGACTGCATTCGTGCCGTGACAACGCATTTGGATGGGTGATGTATGAGGCGGGCAGCGCTCTACAGCAGAACGACGCGATCTCGCGACAGTGTGGTAAACGCACCGCCGCCTGAGGAAGATTTGCCGGTATCCGCACCGCTTCCCGCAGCGGGAAGCTTCAAAACCAGACTGATCCGCTACCAAGGTCCGCTTTTTACCCTCGCTCTGGGCATACTTGCGCTAGGGCTCATTTTCCTTTTGTTGCAACCGCAACACTATCAATTCACCCAAGACGATATCGACGCAGCGGTTCTCCACACTCTGGAGACCAAAGCGCTACCGTCGCCCACTTCCCGTGCGGCAGAAGCGGTCAGGCAATCAGTGGTGCGCGTGCGTGGTTATTCCGACGCGGTGGCGGTGGCAGAGGCGCCTGGCAAGAAACAGGCGCGGCCCGGAGCCAAACCTAAGACGAAGCCTGGCGCCAAGCCCAAGAACGATGGCAAGAAGGTCCCCCCAGAGGGCCAAGCGCCGAAAGACGAAGCTTCGGTCGGCTCCGGCGTCGTGATTGTCGATAGCGGTGTGATTCTTACCAACCTTCACGTCGTAGAGGGCGCAAAGCGTTTGCGGGTGACTTTTTTCGACGGTTTCGAGGCTGACGCCGAGATCGTTGCGGTACGCCCCGACAAAGACCTGGCTGTGATCAAGGCCAAGGCCGTGCCTGATGATCTCCCCGCGGCCACACTGGGCTCCAGCCAGTCCCTGCGGCCCGGCGATGGCGTCGTCGCTGTGGGTTTTCCGTTTGGTATCGGGCCGTCTGTGTCGGCTGGGGTAGTGTCAGGCTTGAACCGGGAGTTCGTCTCTCCGGCGGGCCAGCGTGTGCTGTCCAGCTTGATTCAGTTCGATGCCGCCGCCAATCCCGGCAATTCAGGCGGACCTCTGGTCACGATGAACGGCGAGGTGGTCGGAATCGTGACCGCCATTCTTAATCCGAGCGAGGCCGGCACATTTGTCGGTATCGGTTTCGCGACCACCATCGAAGACGCAGGCAGCGCGGTAGGCATTCCACCATTCTGACTTTCGACAGGGGCTTGTATGGACGACAAGGCAATCGGCAGCATTGACAGTGCCAACCTGATGGAAAAAGTGCTTTATGAGGTTAAGCGGGTGGTGGTCGGACAAGACCATTTTCTTGAACGGGTGCTGGTCGCGATCTTGGCGCAGGGCCATTTGTTGGTGGAGGGGGTGCCTGGCCTGGCCAAGACTTTGACCGTCAATACACTGGCCAAAACGCTAAGAGGAAGTTTCAAACGGATTCAATTCACCCCTGATCTGTTGCCCGCGGATTTGATTGGGACCCGCATGTATAACCAGCGTACGGGGGATTTTTCCACGGTCTTGGGGCCGGTATTCACCAATTTGCTGCTGGCTGACGAAATCAATCGCGCACCCGCCAAGGTGCAGAGCGCCTTGCTTGAGGTCATGCAGGAACGGCAGGTAACGATAGCTGGCGAGACACATAAAGTGCCATCTCCATTCCTGGTGATGGCTACTCAGAACCCGATCGAGACCGAAGGTACTTATCCCTTGCCGGAGGCGCAGGTGGATCGCTTCATGATGAAAGTGGAAGTGGGCTATCCCAGCGAAGAGGAAGAGTTCGTGATTGTTGACCGGGTGACTGGCCCTCCTGTGCAGGTCAGCCCGGTCGCCAGCACCGAACAGCTCACGCAACTGCAGGCAGAGTGCAGGAAGATTTATGTCGATCCGGGCTTGATACAGTTCGCCGTGCGTTTGGTGGCCGCGACGCGCAAACCGGCCAGCTATGGCCTGCCCGAGTTGGCCCGCTATGTCACATTCGGCGCCAGCCCGCGGGCCACGATCAGTCTCATAGAAGGCGCGCGCGCCTTGGCTTTCCTGCGCGGCCGCCACTACGCCTTGCCCGAAGACGTGCTCGATCTGGTGCCGGACGTTCTGCGTCACCGCCTGGTGCTGTCCTATGAGGCCTTATCGGATGGCCAGACTGCCGAGCAAATCGTCATGCGCATACTGCAAGCCGTACCCGCCCCGGAACGGCCATTGGATACTCATGTTCGGGTTGCGGCGGTTTCGTAGCTCGCCCGACGCGCCATCGGCAAATGACGCGTCGGCGCAAGCCTCCCTGAACGGGCGTGTCGACCCGGAGAGCCTGTTGCACCGTCTTGAGTGGACGGTCGTTCGGCGCTTGGATGGCATGCTTCATGGTGACTATCGAACCTTGTTTCGAGGCTTCGGTCTGGATCTGGCGGATCTGCGCGAGTATCAATTGCACGACGACGTCCGCCATATTGATTGGAATGTCACGGCGCGGTTGCAAGTACCCCATGTACGAGAGTTTCAGGAGGACCGCGAGGTGTCCGCGTGGTTTTTGCTGGATCTGAGCGGGTCGGTGGATTTTGGTTCGAGAGGTATTCGCAAGCGGACGATGGCTGCCGATTTCGTGGCGGTGCTGGCACGACTGCTTACCCGCTATGGCAATCGTGTCGGCGCCGTTTTGTATGGCGCCGCGGGGGTGCCGGTGATACCTGCGCGCTCGGGAAGACGTCATGTTCTGCATATTCTGGATCAGATGCTCAACTCGGCAAGCGGCAGCGGCAGCGGCGGCGACGAAACCGATCTGGACGACTTGTTGGATCGTGCCTTGTCCACCATCAAGCGTCGCTCGGTCGTGTTCCTGGTGTCCGATTTCATCAGCAAGCCAGGCTGGCAGAAAAAACTGAGCGCTTTATCGCAACGCCACGAGGTAATCGCAGTACGTCTGTACGATCCGCTTGAGCAGACGTTGCCGGATCTTGGCTTGGTCGTTCTGCAAGATGCCGAAACGGGCGAGCAGATGTTTGTCGATACCCATGATGCGGCTTTTCGCGCACGTTTTGAAAAGGCCGGCTTGGAACGGGAGGAGGCTTTGCGGGAAGCCTTATCGCAGGCCGGCGTGGATTGCCTGGAGTTGGCGACCGATGAACGCCTGGACGACGCTTTATTGCATTTCACCCGTTTGCGTCGCCGCCGTAGCATGTTGGCCAGTGGTGGCAACGTCTTATTGACGAGGGAGCGTTGAGTCGATGCAGACCCAAATCATATCGACCTTGCCTACCTTGACTTTTCTGTGGCCCAGAATGTTGTGGCTGTTCGTTCTGGTGCCTGTGTTGGTGTTGGTAGTTTGGCGCTTGGGCAGACGTGGCAAGCAACTGGCGGTGAGCTATCCCGCGCTTGAGATGATCGCTGGCGCAGGGGGAGGGCGTACAGGCTGGCGCCGCCATGTGCCGCCCTTGCTTATGCTGCTGTCTTTGTGTTCGCTGATTGCGGCAATTGCTCGCCCGCAAGCGCTGATGATGTTGCCGTCCCGTCTGGAAACCGTGGTGCTAGCCATGGACATGTCGGGCAGTATGCGTGCTGATGACATCAAGCCCAGCCGGATCGCCGCCGCCCAACAGGCCGCCAAAGTTTTTGTTGAAAAACAGCCGATGGGGGTGAGTGTCGGGGTAGTCGCGGTGGCGGGCGCCGCTGCGGTGGTGCAGTCCCCCAGTCGTCGCCGTGAGGATGTGATTGCTGCAATTGAGCGCCTGCAATTGCAGCGTGGCACGGCGCTGGGTAGCGGTTTGATTATTTCGCTTGCGACTGTCTTGCCCAATGCAGGTATAGACGTAGCTCGCTTTATGGAGGGGGGGAGTGGGCGCAACCCCTCCAGCGGTCCGGCTTTGGCGCCGGGGTTGCGAGCGGAGCCGGTAGTGCCCGGGTCTTACTCATCCGCTGCGATCGTGGTGCTCTCTGATGGGCAAAGCAACACGGGTCCGGAAGTGGAGAAGGCCGTAGCGCTTGCAGCCGAGCACGGCGTTCGCATCTTCACGGTTGGGGTCGGGACGCCCGAGGGCGCGGTTCTGTCCGTGGAAGGTTGGTCTATGCGTGTCAAGCTAGATGAAGCCGTACTCAAAAACATAGCTGACACGACCGGGGGACAATACTTTCAAGCTGGCGATGCTGAGGAGTTGAAGAAAATCTACGGCCTGCTGGGTGCGCGCTTGGCTTTCGACAAGCGCGACCAGGTTGAGGTCACCTCTTTGTTCAGCGCACTGGGCGCTTTGCTGGCAGTGTGTTCAGGTTTGTTGTCTTTATGGTGGTTCGGCCGCGTTCATTGAAGCGGAGGTTTTCAGGAGAACCTACGCACGGCGTCCAAGGCCAGACCGGTGCCGATGCTGCCGAACATATCGCCTTCCTGCTGACGAGCCGTCGGCAGCAATGCGCCGATGCGCTCCCGCAATAGCGGCATGCTGCTTGAGCCCCCGGTATAAAACACCGTATCGACCGAAGCGCCGGTAATGCCTGCGTCGTTGAGCAGCTTCGCCACGGTTTGCTCGATGCGCCCGATCAAGTGCCGGATTGCCGTATCCATGTCTGATTGCAGTAGCGCCACCGATTGGTCGGGCGCGACCCTATGCAGATCTATTTTCACTAACTCTGACTGAGTAAGTGCGATCTTGGCTTCTTCTACTTGCAGGGCCAGCCAGTGACCGGCGCGCTGTCTGATGACTTCAAGCAGTCGTTCGATCTTGTCTTTCTCGCGAGACTCATGCAAGAGTTCATTGAGATTGGACCAGGCTTTCCGGGTGTAAAGCTGGTTGATGGTATGCCACGAAGCCAGATTGAAATACGGTGTCGAGGGCATATCCTTGCCGCTGCCTAACTGACTGCCCAGGCCCAGCAAGGGCATTACGCCATGCAAGCTGAGGTACTTGTCGAAATCGGTGCCGCCGATATGTACGCCTCCGTGGGCCAGAATGTCATCGCGCCGGTCGTGTTTGTTTACCCGACCGGGGGCCAGACGAATTAGCGAGAAGTCGGATGTGCCGCCCCCGATGTCCACCACAAGCACGAGTTCTTCACGAGAAATCTGCGACTCGTAGTCGAATGCGGCCGCCATGGGTTCGAATTGGAATTCGATGTCTCGAAAACCGATAGAACGCGCGATCTCTTCCAAGGTGGTTTGGGCAAGTGCATCGGCTTCGGGGTTGTCATCGACGAAAAATACTGGGCGCCCGAGCACCACGCTGGGAAACTCTTGTCCGGCGGCGCTTTCGGCCCGGTGCTTGAGCTCGCTGATGAACTGCGTAAGCAAAGTCCTAAATGGCAAAGCACGGCCTTGGACTTCGGTTTGGCCGTCCATCAATGATGTACCCAGCAAGCTCTTCAAAGATCGCATCAACCGCCCATCGTAACCCTCAAGGTAGTCGGCGATGGCTGCGCGTCCATAGCTGACGACGGCGTCTTCCGCATGAAAGAAAACGGCGGAAGGAAGCGTCGGTTTGCCGTCCTCCAGCGTCAACAAGGAGGGAGAGCCGGGTTGACTCCAGCCAACGGTCGAATTGGATGTTCCAAAATCGACACCACATGCGTTTGACATCATTATTTGAATCTTGAATTTTTGGTGGAAGGTGTGCGCGAATCGCAATGGAAAAGAGCCGATGCAGTTGGCGACTGCATCAGCCCGTTTTCTGCAACTGGCGAAATTCGACTGCGCCGCAATGAAACGGTGCCAGGGCCGGGATTGTATGCGCAAGTGGCTGACCAGGATTGCGGGCAAGGCAGCCCTATTATCCGGCATTGCCTTGCAAAGGAGTAATGGCTGCTTTTTGGGAGTTGGGCGTGGTGAGCCAATCTAGCAGCGCCAGGCTGGACCGCAATTCGTCGGCGAGGTCGTGTAGGTATGGGCTGAGCACTGAATCGGGATAGGCGAGGGCGAGCTTTTTCACTTTGGCAAGAGAGCTGACCGGGTCGCTGGCAAACTCGCCCAGGGCGTCGAAGGCTAATGTCCCCACTTGTTGTTCGGCCTGTGTAAGTGTGGGCAGCCGTTTGTGCAGAAATTCAAGTGTGTGAGCGGCATTCAATATGGCCAGCAGTCCGCTTGGGTCCTGGCTTTTGAGCGTCGCTTCGGTACGGCTCAGGTGTAGCGTGAGTCTAAGCAAATGGCGCAGTAGCTGGCCGTATTCAAGCTTGTTGCCCGGATGGAGCAAGCGGGTCAGGTCGCGGCGGGTCGCGATCGCTGCCTTGCGCAAGCGCCGGTCGGGGTCTTGGGGCAGCCATAGGAAGCCGGCAACGACCACGCCGGCGGCGACTACCAAGGCGGCGGAGTCGATCAGTATCGTGTGCACGTCGGTAATGGCAGGTAGAACGGCCTGGCTTGCCAGCATGAAACACATATTGGCATCCAGTGCGGGCATGGCCGTGCGGTGACTGGCGCGAGCGAGTCCGCCCACCAGTATGAATGGCGCCATCGACAGGATAAGCTGGGCCGGGGTGCTTATATGAGGCTGGATGGCAAAACGGTATAGCATGGCGGCACATACGCCGGCCACCACGCCCTTGAACAGATTGGGCGCCAGCGCCTTGGGCGTGGGGGCCGACCCGAGAACGATGGAAAAGATACATACACCCAGAGCCGCCAGTTCTCCTGCTATTGAGCCCGACCAATAAGCGAGCACTGCCGCAAGTGGTGTGACCAGGCCGGTAATTACGGCCGATTGACGCGCGGCGAGCCAGTTGCGATCAGGCGGCAAAGGCAGCCTGGGCCGTCGATACTCCTGCGCTGAGGGCGAAGAGCCAGATTTTTGGGCTTCCCAGAACAGAGCGGTTTCCGCTTTCAGCAATTGGGCCAGCGCAAATGAGAGGCGGTGGGTGAGTTCGCTGCTGGGGGATTCGATCAGGGTGCGCTCGGCCTCGGATAATGGCGTCGAGGGAGAGTCTCTTAAATGAGCCGCCAATTGATGCAGGTGCTCAGCCAGAAGTGGAGGCGGAGCCTCGCCACGTGCCTGGCGTTGCTGTAGTTGCAGCCCTGCCGCCATCACTTCGAGCGATGCGGCAGCCAGGCCGTGCACATGACGCAGATGGCGATATCCCTGTATAGATCCTGCGGATACGGTCAGCGACGAGGCTTCCAATGTGCTGATTTCAGAAAGGATGCGTCGTGCTTCTTTTATCTGCTGGTGCGCGGCGGTGTGAGCAGGGGCGAGGACAAGATCGCCGGCGTAAGCGACTGCGTCGCCAGCCAGTTGGCGAAATCTTTGATACAGCTGGCGTCGTGGTGCCCTGGGGGTGAACAGACCATTGACCACGGTGACGACCAGAACCCCGATCAGGGTGCACTCGACCCGGGCAATAGCAACATCAGTGGCGTGTTGCCCCAGCAGTATGACGGGCAGGGCCACGATGCCTGCGGTCATGCCGCTCATGAGCGCACCATAGGCGTGTACGCCCGGAAGCAGGTGGGTCAAGCCAGTGTTGAGCGCTATCCAGAGCGCAAGCAGGAACAGTTGCAGCCAGGGGCTGGAGCCGGTGTGCACAATCGCGAAGCCTGCCGCGGCGCCGATCAGGGTGCCGATAATCCGAAAAAGTCCGCGTTCGAACATCAGGCCACGGGAGGGCTGGGCGACCACCCAGACAGCCATGGATGCCCAGTAGGCGTTGTGGACATGGGAAATCGATGCGATTGCATAAGCCAGCCAGGCGGCGAAAGCCAAACGCAGGCCGTAGCTGACGGCGGCTTGGTCTAGTCCCAACAGGCGGCCGGTTGCAGCGAGCATCAGGAGTCCAGATGCGAGTCGGTTTGGGCCCAGCTTATACGCTGCGGGGACGAACTATGATCGTTCAGGAAGAACTCCTTGCAATCAATGCTGCTGCAGTGGGTTTAGCGACAATCGACGGAGAGCCTGTTTGCATAATAAGCAATGCGCCGTCCTTTTTCCATGAAAACTAAGCGATAAAAGCGTGACGCCATGGGTCGGCATCCAGGCAAAACAGTTGGTGGCCGTGCGGCCCGCGTGAGCGCTTGACAAACCTGCCCAAAGACCTACGCTAGCTTAGAGTTCCTTGGCATGTCTAGTCGGCGTGAACGAGGGTGTATACGTTTTAATTGATTGAAGGATGAGTGCCATGATTAGCGCTGCCCAATGTCGAGCTGCACGGGCTCTTGTCGAATGGTCCCGCGAAACATTGTCTGAAGCTTCGGGGGTCTCGGTAGACGGCATCCGTGATTTTGAGCACCGGACGACTCAGCTCGATGCCGAGGATAGAAAATCGATGCAGCAGGCTCTGGAGGGCGGCGGCGCGGTATTCCTACCCGAAAACGGAGAGGGCGAAGGCGTGCGCCTGAAGTTCAACCGCCTTGCCACTAAAGCCATCGGTCGTTGGGAAGCCGAAGGTGGGGCCGTAGGCGACGATGATGTTTAATCAGGACCGGTTCGCTATCCGCCCGGACTAGAAACTGGCCGCCTTTCCTGCATGATCCGATCCGGTCCGAAATTATTCGGCCGGGATCGGTATTTTCTTTATGCCTTGTCAGGCCTTTGCGTTGGCTTGAATCCAGCGTTCGAACGACAGCATGAACGCCGTCAGAAAGTCGCGAGTCGACGCATTGTTTAACTTGTCATGTTCGTCGAATAGGCCCGCAACACCGCTGATATACGCTTCAGGGCTTGCCATGGTGGCAACGCCCAGGCACATCAACGATTGGCGTAGATGATGGTTGGCGCCGAACGCGCCCAACGCGCCGGGCGAAGCGCTGATTACGGCTGCAGGCTTACCGGTCAGCACACTTTTACCGTAGGGGCGAGACAGCACGTCTACAGCGTTCTTGAGAACGGCGGGCACCGAACGGTTGTACTCGGGGGTCAGAAACAGCGCGGCGTCCGCCTGACCGACGGCGTCGCGCAAGGCAAGCCATGCAGAAGGGGGTGCGGCTTCCAGCTCGTCGTTGTAAAACGGCGCCTCACCGATTTCGGCAATGCGTAGCGACAGAGAGGGGGGTGCGAGTTCCGCGAGGGCATGAGCCAGTTTGCGGTTATACGATTGCTTGCGCAGGCTGCCTACCATGACGGCAACTTGGTACTGCTTACTCATTCTTGCTCCCGCTAAGGTTGTCATCCGGTAATAGGTTCCAGACGTAGCGAGCGATACTACACGAAGTGGGGCTACCCTTGGTTTGCCAGTAAGCTTGGCTCTTTGATAAGCAAGCGTACAAACTAAGGTTTTATCGCAATTAAAAAGAGAGGGAGTATGCATCCACGTGCGCGCCAATTGATTCAGGAGCTGGATCTGCAGCCGCATCCTGAAGGTGGGCTTTATAGGCAGCTGCATCGTTCCGAGACTTTCGTCACACGATCGGATGGTGTCGTGCGTGCTGCGCTGACCACTATTTTCTTCTTGTTGCCGGCGCAGGCCTTCAGCCGATGGCACAGGGTAAGTGCGGACGAAGTCTGGCACTACTACGAGGGTGACGATCTGGAGTTGCAGGTTTTGGAGCCCGGTTGCACTGAACCCGCTGCCTATTTGCTGGGACGGGTAGCCAGCGGGGTAATGCCGGTGCGCATTGTTTGCGCTGGCGCTTGGCAAGCGGCTCGCTCTATGGGTGATTACACCCTGGTCGGCTGCACCGTGGCGCCCGGCTTTGAATTCGAAGACTTCATCTTGCTGGAGGATATTCCTCTGGAACAAAGGCCGGCGTCTTTGCGCTAAGGCTGATAAGACCTGTTTATGTCAGGTCCGATTCCATGGCACGTACGCAGGCAGCAAGGCGCTTGCTCAAGGTCGTTTGCCGCGTGGGGTCCATGCGGCTGGAAATGGACGCCATGAATACCGCGGCTACCGGAATCTTCGAAGGAAGCCTGACCGCCATCCCTAGGGCGCTGACCCCGACCGCCGCACTTCCTTCATCGAAAGCGTAGCCTCGCAATCGGGCGCGATGCACACTGGCTCTCAATGTTTCGGTATTGCAGCGTTCGTACCGTGTCAGTTGCGGTGCGAGTATTTGCAGAACGCTTTCCGTTTCGGCATCGCTCAATGCGGCCAGGATGGCGATGCCGCCGGCGCCTACTCCCAAGGGGTGACGGTCGCCGATGCCGGACGTCATGGTCTGGATCGGAAAACTACCGGCGATTCGATCCAGGCACACTGTTTCGTAGCCGCTGCGCACCACTAGGAAAGCCATATCTCCGGTTTGATCGGCGAGCCGCCGTAGTTCAGGGTGGCAGGTTTCCTTGAGGTTTTTTTCGGGCAGCGCGCAAAGACCAAGTTCATACAGCAAAGGCCCCAGCCGGTAACCGCGCTGTTTTGCAACGCGCACTAGCAGACGCTCTTCAACCAGGCGTTGAAGCAAACGGTGAGCGGTCGATTTTTCCAGACCGGCCATGTTGGCCACGTCGATCAGGCGCAAGTGCTGCGAGCGGCTGGACGCTATCAGCCGAAGCAAATCGACTGCGCGGGCCACGGTCTGGGCGGGCGGATTTGGATTTTGCACAACTGCCTCCTGGGCGAGGTAGAAAGCAACAGCGATAGCGGACTCAAAAAAGTCGCTATTAATGGGAACGATTGAGTATTGCTGAAGAAGCTCTCTTTGGCGATGGGGATTTTTCAAAACTTTGAAACGCTTCCATCGCTACGCGATGCGCAGGAGAGCCGGATTCTTGTCCTCGAATCATGGGAAAGGAATGGAAATAAAGTTCCATCAAATGGGAAAAATCCAAGTTCTATTGACATCGATTTTGTGGCGTCCATAGTATTCCGGCGATCACCTGAACGCCGACGATGATTCTGACTTTCAAGGTGGTTTTGAGCGGTGTTTTTGCCTGGCTACGCTACACCGGATTCAAGCAAGTCCAGGTATGAATGCCGATGCGGTTTTTGAACGATGTAGCCGGTTGCAGGGCTTACGGTTGTGCAGAAAATCCCATCCGTGCAAGGGCTGAAAAAACTGGCTGCCGCATGTTCCGTGTTGTTTCTTTTCAGAGAGGCAATCGTATGGAAAAGCTCGTTAAAGTAGTTGCATCGCTAGGCATGGTCGTTTCATGTTTCGCGTTTCCTTTGGATACTGTCGCCCAGAGCTATCCGAGCAAGCCGATACGGGTGATCGTGCCTTATCCCGCTGGCGATTTGGCCGACATCATTGCGCGTTTGCTGGGCAATAAAATGTCTGAAGAGCTGGGGCAATCCATCGTGGTGGAAAACCGTCCCGGCGCGTCGGGTCTGGTGGGTCTGCAGGCCACCGCTCAAGCCGAGCCCGATGGTTACACCCTGGTACTGGGGCAAATGGGCAGCATGGCGGTCGCGCCCATCACCAATAAATGGCCCTTGGACGTTCGAGAGGCATTCTTGCCGGTGGCGATGGCTTACACCAACTACATGATGCTGGTCACGACGCCCAGTTTTCCCGCCAAAACGCTGCCTGAATTGATTGCTTATTCGAAAGCGAATCCGGGCAAGGTTCGCGCCGCGACCAACGGCGAAGGCGGCTTTCCCCATTTGACCATCGAGTTACTTAAGCAGAA
Source organism: Pigmentiphaga sp. (assembly GCA_040391825.1). Classification (GTDB taxonomy): domain Bacteria; phylum Pseudomonadota; class Gammaproteobacteria; order Burkholderiales; family Burkholderiaceae_B; genus Pigmentiphaga. Next base: position 2,958 of record JBEBXA010000097.1, on the reverse strand, counting down.
GGCCGGTTTTGACTTCACCCATATCCCTTATAAAGGGAGCAGCCAGATCGTTCCGGATCTGGTTTCTGGGCGGGTTGAAATGACGATTTTCGGCTTTTCGGGCCTCTACCCATATGTGAAGGATGGGCGCTTGCGCGGCTTGGCCGTAACTGGCCGCCAGCGTGCGCCGAACGCGCCGGATATTCCTACTTTTTCAGAGACGGTGCCGGGCTACGAGGCTCTGGGCTGGTTTGGCCTGTTTGCTCCCAAGGGCACACCCACCGCTGCCGTGGCCAAGATAAACCAGGCGGTGAACAAGGCGCTCAAAATGCCTGAAATCATGCAGAAAGCCGAGACACTGGGGCTGGACGCATCCCCAGGCACTCCCCAGGATTTTGGTAAAGCCTGGAGCGAGGATTACGCGAAGTGGGGCGGAATCATCCGCAACCTCGGGCTCGAGGGGAAGAAGTAGAACACTGGGAGAACACCGCTATGTCTGAGCAAAGTGTCGTACGCCCCGCGCCGGTCTACGAACCATTCGGCTGGCACCATTGGCCCGATGATTTTTGGATGTCTTATCAGTTTCGCCGAGGCTTGGGAGAAACCCAAGAGGGCGGCGGCGCCGTCAGCGAAGTCTTCCAGGCCGCCAGCCGCATCATTCCCGGCGACCTGGAAAGTTGGTACACGGAATGGATGCGTATCGCCGATCGCAATGATAAACGTGGCGACGAGTCCGTGGCGGTGGGGCACGTCCGCACGGCAATGAACTGTTGGCTCAGGGCGGCGAACTACTACCGCGAGGCGGAGTTCTGGCTACAAGCGGATGACCCGCGCCGACTTGCTGCATTCAGCCGCGCAGAATCCGCATCGAAAAAATGCTTTACGCGTTTCACGCCTGCGGCCGAAATCGTTGAAATTCCGTACGAACCCGGCAAGCCTATGCCTGCCTATTTCATCCGCTCGGCCAATGGGGGCGAACGACAACCCGTGTTGATTTCTGTCGGAGGACTCGACTCCTTCAAGGATGAGCTCTGGTTCATGACCGGGCGGGGAGCCACACAGCGAGGGATGTCGGTGTTGCTTGTTGACGGCCCCGGGCAGGGAGGCAGCTTACGTCGCCATGGACTACCTACGAGACACGATTACGAGGTTCCCATAGGAAAGTGTATCGATTGGTTGGTGCAAAGAGAGGATGTCGATCCCGCACGCATTGCCGTGAGCGGCTCCAGCCTTGGTGGGTATTACGCTGCGCGCGCGGCCTCGATGGAGCCCCGTCTAGCGGCATGCATTTCTCATGGAGCAATTTGGGACATTCATGAACGCTGGAAGGAAAGAGACGAGAACCACGGTTTGGCGGGGCATATCAAATGGGTGTTTGGTGCGAAAAGCATGGCGCAGGCCACTGAAATTGCCAAGCCATTCAAGCTGGAAGGAGTACTGGAAAACATGAAATGCCCGTACCTGATCATCCATGGCGGCCATGATGTGTTGGGAGTAGAGACCGTCAAAACCGTCTACGACTATGCAAAGCGGCACGGCATAGACGCCAGCCTGCGCCTGACCAGTGAAGAAGAAACGGGGGCTGAGCATTGCCAGCACGACAATCCTACGCTGGGGCAAGAGTTGATGCTGGATTGGCTGGCGGATGTATTCAAGATCGATCAGACCCGGTTAGCGTTCTATCCGGGCTGAAGGCAAAGGTGTTCAACAAAACAGGATAAGCCATGAGCCATTGGTTCGAGTATTTTCCAGAGAATCACATGTGGTCCCAGGGGATGATGTTCGGCATAGAAATGTCGGCTTGGGGAGCAGCTGCGCTTGGCGAGATCGACCAGATCGGCCAGAAGCTGCGTGGGCACGAGGGCGACAATGAACGCTGGTGGAAAGAGTGGGTCGACATGGCCCGGCGTATTGAAGCGTTTGGCGACATCGAGGAGGAGAAGGGCCACAGATTGACCTCCGGCGCGTATTACCTGAGGGCGGCTATCTACTATTTCTGCGGCGAACGCTTCATGCCGCCGTCAGAAAGAAAATGGGAGACTTATCGAAGTTGTCTGCGATGCTTTCGCCGGGGCATCGAGCGTCGTTACCCGGAGATCGAAAGGGTGGAGGTTCCCTACGAGGGAACTACCTTGCCTGCCTGGTTGTTGAAAGCCCCCGTCAAGGGGCCGGCGCCAGCCGTGGTGATGTTCGATGGCTTGGACAATGCCAAGGAAATGAGCGTGCTCTTCGGCGGCGTAGAGATCAGCAAGCGAGGTATCCATGTATTGGCGATTGATGGCCCAGGGCAGGGCGAGGCCTTGCGCTTGCAGGGTATTGCCAGCCGCCATGACTATGAAGTGCCAGCCGCTGCGGCATACGACTATCTGGCTTCGCGCTCTGAGATCAATCCTGAGCGTATCGCCGTCATGGGTTTCTCCATGGGGGGGTACTATGCGCCGCGTGCCGCCGCGATGGATCATCGTTTCGCGGCCTGCGTCGCCTGGGGCGGACATTTCGACTATCACGAGTCCTGGACTCGGCGGCGCAAAATCATGGAGTCCGGCGGTACAAAGTTGTCGGCTCCGGGCTTCCAGTTGCCCTGGGTATTGGGCATGCCCGACATGGATGCATGCATGAAAAAACTTGAGAACTACCGATTGCAAGACGTAGCAGGAAAATTAATTTGCCCATTTTTTTGCCTGCACGGAGAAGACGACTCCATCGTTCCGGTGGAGTTTGCTCAGCGACTTTATCAGGCCGTGGGTGCCGAGAATAAAACCTTGAGAGTCCTGCGCGCGTTCGAGGGAGGGAGTGAGCATTGCCAAGAGGATAATCGCCAGGTGGGCGCCAATATTGTTGCGGATTGGCTGGCCGATAACCTCTAAGGGCTGTTGTCTGATCGCTCCTGTTTGGTCGTTATCAGTTGTCCTGACGCCGCCACTTGATGGCGGCGTCGTCTTATAGACGGGGGGCGGCACCCGCTATGCGCTGGCCTGC
>JBEBXA010000096.1:0-15469 GCA_040391825.1 Pigmentiphaga sp. | reverse complement strand
CCGATCACGAGCAAAATGCGTCGACTTCGACGGTGCGCTTGTGCGGTTCGTCGGGTACAAATCCGTTCGCAGCTATTGCCGCTGGTGTGGCTTGCCTGTGGGGTCCGGCGCACGGCGGCGCCAATGAAGCAGCATTGCAGATGCTGGAAGATCTGCTGGCAGACGGCGGTATCGACAAGCTGCCTGAATTCGTTGCCAAGGTTAAGGACAAGAACTCGGGCGTGCGTCTGATGGGCTTCGGTCATCGTGTCTACAAGAACTACGATCCCCGCGCCAAGCTCATGCAAGAAACTTGCACCGAAGTGCTGGAAGCCCTGGGCTTGCAAGACGACCCTCTGTTCAAGCTGGCCATGGCCTTGGAAAAGATCGCCCTGGAAGACGAGTACTTCGTCCAGCGCAAACTGTATCCGAATGTCGACTTCTACTCGGGTATCGTGCAGCGCGCCATCGGCATCCCGGCCTCCTTGTTCACCGCTATCTTTGCGCTGGCGCGGACGGTGGGCTGGATTGCACAATGGGACGAAATGATCTCCGATCCTGACTACAAGATCGGCCGTCCGCGTCAATTGTTCACCGGCGCCGTCGCTCGCGACGTGCCGGATTTGAACAAACGTTAATGCACTGCGCGTAGTGTAAGAACGTGAAAAAGGCTGCCATTGGCAGCCTTTTTTTGTGGCAATGCAGCAAATTTAAGGTGTAGATCCTGCAAGGAGGCTGATGTTGTCGCATGTTCTGCGCATGCGTCGGCCAAGTGCGACATTTCACCTAGATTTCCTAAGCAATGGACTGTGTCAAGTGCTATGCTAAGGAAGTTTTCCTCCATAACCGTAAGGTTTCTATTAACCGCCTTCTGCACTCGCTATCCGCTAAACGGCAAAGCCGTGTCGCGGAAGGTACGTCCTGCATCGAACGGGTGAAACACCCGGAAAGGTGAAGCGCACATCATGTCCAGCCTACAAGAATCCAGCACCTCGTATCTGTTCGGGGGTAACGCTGCCTACGTAGAAGAACTCTACGAAGCGTACCTCGAGAACCCAGGATCGGTTCCCGATAACTGGCGCAACTATTTCGACCAGTTGCAGCACACGCCCGCCGTCGATGGTCAGGAGACCACCCGCGATCAGGCCCATGCGCCTATCGTCGAATCTTTTGCCCAGCGCGCCCGAGCCAACGCTTTCCTGCCGCGTGCGGCTGAGAGCGATTTGTCAGTGGCCGGCAAGCAGGTCCATGTCCAGTCCATCATCGCCGCCTATCGCTTCCTCGGCGCGCGCCTGGCTGATCTCGACCCCTTGCAACGCCAGGAACGGCCCACTATCCCCGAGCTCGAACCCAGTTTCTACGGCTTGACCGAAGCCGACATGGACCAGGTGTATTCGGCTACCAATACCTATTTCACGACCGCCGAGCACATGACTCTGCGCGAAATCGTGAAAGCGCTGCGCGATACTTATTGCCGCAGCATTGGCGCCGAATTCATGCACATTACCGATCCGGTCATCAAGCGCTGGGTTCAGCAACGGCTGGAAAGCACGCTGTCGGCTCCTACGCTTACCGCCGATCAGAAAAAGCACGTGCTCGATCGCTTGACCGCAGCAGAAGGTCTTGAACGCTATCTGCATACCAAGTATGTCGGTCAAAAGCGTTTCTCGCTTGAAGGCGGCGAAAGCTTCATCGCCTCGATGGACGAACTGATCCAGCATTCGGGCACGGTCGGCATTCAGGAAATCGTGTTGGGCATGGCTCACCGCGGCCGCCTGAACGTGCTGGTCAACACCCTGGGCAAGATGCCCAAGGATTTGTTTGCAGAATTCGAAGGCAAGCAGACCGACGACGATCTGGCGGCAGGCGACGTCAAGTACCACAAAGGCTTCTCCAGCGACGTTTCGACGCGCGGCGGCCCGGTGCATGTATCGCTGGCTTTCAATCCCTCCCACCTTGAAATCGTCAACCCCGTGGTCGAGGGCAGCGCACGCGCTCGCCAAGAGCGTCGCGGTCTGGAAGGCGGCAAGCAAGTATTGCCGGTTCTGGTGCACGGCGACGCGGCCTTCATCGGCCAGGGCGTGGTCATGGAAACCCTCAACCTGGCGCAAACACGCGGCTACGGTACGGGCGGCACGGTACACATCGTCATTAACAACCAGATCGGATTCACCACTTCCGACCCGCGCGATACTCGCTCTACCTTGTATTGCACCGACGTCGTCAAGATGATCGAAGCCCCGGTGCTGCACGTCAACGGCGACGATCCCGAAGCCGTGGTGTTCGCCACCAAGCTGGCCTTGGATTTCCGCGTCGAATTCCAAAAAGACATCGTGGTGGACATCGTTTGTTTCCGCAAACTTGGCCACAACGAACAAGATACTCCGGCGCTGACGCAGCCCCTGATGTACAAGCGTATCGGCCAGCATCCCGGCACCCGCAAGGCCTATGCCGACAAGCTGGTGGTGCAGGGCGTCATCACAGCAGAAGAGGGTGATGACTTTGTCAAGCGCTTCCGCGCTGCGATGGATGAAGGTCGTCACACCGTTGATCCGGTCCTGACCGACTACAAGAACAAGTATGCGGTCGACTGGTCGCCGTTCCTTGGTCGCAAATGGACCGATTCGGCTGACACCTCCATGCCGCAGGCTGAACTCAAGCGCCTGGGCGAGCGGATCACCACGGTACCGGAAGACTTCAAGGTCCATCCGATTGTGGAAAAAGTGCTTGCCGATCGCCGTTTGATGGCTCGTGGCGAGTTGAACCTCGATTGGGGTATGGGTGAACATCTGGCTTTTGCCAGTTTGGTTGCCGCTGGCTACCCCTTGCGTTTGACGGGGCAGGATTCCGGTCGCGGCACGTTCACGCACCGCCATGCTGTTTTGCATGACCAGAAGCGCGAGCGCTGGGATTCGGGTGTCTATGTTCCCCTGCAAAACGTGTCTGAAGCTCAGGCGCCGTTCCGCGTCATTGATTCCTTGTTGTCCGAAGAAGCCGTCATGGCCTTCGAATACGGCTATTCGTCGGCTGAGCCCAACACCATGGTGATCTGGGAAGGCCAGTTCGGCGATTTCGCCAACGGCGCCCAGGTCGTTATCGACCAGTTCATCAGCTCCGGCGAAGCCAAGTGGGGTCGTCAGTCCGGCTTGGTCCTGATGCTGCCGCACGGTTACGAAGGGCAAGGTCCCGAGCACTCGTCGGGCCGTATCGAACGTTTCCTGCAATTGTGTGCCGACAACAATATGCAAGTGGTGCAGCCTACCAATGCTGCGCAGATTTTCCACTTGTTGCGTCGCCAGATGATTCGTCCGTTCCGCAAGCCCTTGGTGATTTTCACGCCCAAGTCGCTGCTGCGTAACAAGGAAGCGGGTTCGCCTTTGTCCGACTTCAGCAAGGGCTCTTTCCAGACCCTGATCGGCGAAGTGGATGACTCGATCGATAACGCCAAGGTCAAGCGCCTGGTGTTGGCCTCGGGCAAGGTCTATTACGACCTGGTCAACTCTCGTCGCGAGCGCGGCGCCACCGATGTGGCCATCGCCCGTGTCGAACAGTTGTATCCTTTCCCGCACAAGGTGCTGACTGCCGAGCTCAAGAAATATCCCAACGCCACCGAAGTGGTGTGGGCGCAAGATGAGCCGCAGAACCAGGGTTCATGGTTCTACGTCCAGCATCATCTGTACGAGAACATGGCAAGTGGCCAGAAGCTTGCTTATGCTGGACGCCCAGCTTCGGCTTCCCCGGCGGTTGGGTACTACGCCAAGCACCAAGAGCAGTTGAAGGCTTTGTTGGATCAAGCTTTCGGCCGGCTCAAGGGCCTGGTCCTGACCAAGTAAACCCACGTTAACCGGTGCCCAGAGGGTGCCGGTTTCCGGGGCAAGCGCCCCGATTGCAAACGAACACAAAATTTTTTGCGGAAGACACCGACATGGCCGTACACGACGTACTCGTCCCCCAACTCTCCGAATCCGTCTCTGAAGCGACGCTGCTGACCTGGAAGAAGCAGCCCGGCGAAGCCGTTGCCATCGACGAGATCCTGATCGAAATCGAAACCGACAAAGTGGTACTTGAAGTACCGGCTCCCGCCGCGGGTGTCCTGGCGGAAATCGTCAAAGGCGATGGCAGCACCGTGGGTGCCGGCGAAGTAATCGCCAAAATCGATACAGCCGCTGTTGCCGCCGCCGCGCCTGCTGCTGCTGCCGCTCCGGCTCCGGCCGCCGCCCCAGCAGCTGCGCCTGCAGCTGCCAGTGCTTCCGCTCCAGCTACCTCAATTCCTTCGCCAGCCGCAGCCAAATTGTTGGCTGAGCAGGGCATCGCTCCTGAGTCGGTTTCCGGCTCGGGCCGTGGTGGCCGTATTACCAAGGGCGACGCATTGGTAGCTTCTGAAAGCCGTGCTGCAGCACCTGCCGCCAAAGCACCGATCAACGACGCCACCACTCTGATCAATGGCCGTCCTGAGCAGCGCGTGCCCATGAGCCGCCTGCGCGCCCGTGTTGCCGAGCGCCTGCTGCAATCGCAATCCGAAAACGCCATCCTGACCACCTTCAACGAGGTGAACATGCAGGGCGTGATGGATCTGCGCGCCAAGTACAAGGAAAAATTCGAAAAAGAACACGGCGTCAAGTTGGGCTTCATGTCCTTCTTCGTCAAGGCCGCCGTGGCTGCGCTCAAGCGCTACCCGGTGGTCAATGCCTCGGTTGACGGCAAAGACATCGTCTACCACGGCTACTTTGACATCGGTATCGCCGTCGGCAGCCCGCGTGGACTGGTAGTGCCCATCTTGCGCAACGCCGACCAGCTCAGCTTGGCGGACATCGAAAAGAAAATTGCCGAATTCGGCCAGAAGGCCAAGGACGGCAAGCTCAGCCTGGAAGAACTCACCGGCGGCACGTTCTCGATTTCCAACGGCGGCACCTTCGGCTCGATGCTGTCGACCCCCATCATCAACCCGCCGCAGTCGGCCATTCTTGGGGTGCATGCCACCAAGGATCGCGCCGTGGTGGAAAATGGCCAAATCGTTATCCGCCCCATGAACTACTTGGCCATGTCCTATGACCACCGCATCATCGATGGCCGCGAAGCCGTCCTGGCGCTGGTTGCCATGAAGGAAGCCCTGGAAGATCCGCAGCGTCTGCTGCTGGACATCTAAGGAGCAACCATGGCTAAGCAATTCGACGTAGTCGTTATCGGCGCGGGCCCGGGTGGATACATCGCAGCCATTCGCGCGGCACAGTTGGGCATGTCGGTCGCATGTATCGACGCCTGGTCTAATGCCAAGGGTGGCCCCGCTCCTGGGGGCACCTGCACCAACGTGGGCTGCATCCCGTCCAAGGCGCTGCTTCAGTCGTCCGAGTATTTTGATCACGCCGGCCATCAGTTCGCCGACCACGGGATCGAGATCAAGGGCCTGGGACTGGACCTGCCTAAACTTATCGGCCGCAAGGACACCGTCGTCAAGCAAAACAATGACGGTATCCTGTTCTTGTTTAAGAAGAACAAGGTCACCTTTTTCCACGGCACGGGCTCGTTCTCGGGTCAAGTCGACGGCGGCTGGTCGATCAAGGTCGCGGGTGCCAGCGAAGAAGAATTGGTTGCCAAGCACGTAATCGTGGCGACCGGTTCTTCGCCGCGTGCTTTGCCAGGCTTGCCTTTCGACGAAAAGCAAATCCTCTCCAACGACGGCGCACTGGCCATCGGCTCAGTACCCAAGCGCTTGGGCGTGATTGGCGCTGGAGTGATCGGTCTTGAGCTGGGCAGTGTGTGGCGTCGCCTGGGTTCGGAAGTCGCCATCCTCGAAGCCATGCCGACTTTCCTTCCGGCAGCGGACGAACAGATCGCCAAGGAAGCGCATAAAGCGTTGACCAAACAAGGCCTGAAGATCAGCCTGGGCGTCAAGATCGGCGACATCAAGCACACCGCCAAGAGCGTTACGGTGGCCTACACGGACGCAGCCGGCGCAGAACAGAGCCTGGTCGTTGACAAGCTTATCGTTTCTATCGGGCGCGTGCCCAATACCCAAGGCCTGAACGCTGACGTTGTGGGCTTGAAACTGGACGAGCGCGGCTTTGTCGTGGTGGACGACGACTGCAAAACCGGTTTGCCCAACGTATGGGCGGTTGGCGATGTGGTGCGTGGGCCGATGTTGGCTCACAAGGCGGAAGAAGAGGGTGTGGCAGTGGCCGAGCGCATCGCTGGCCAGCATGGTCATGTCAACTTCAACACTATCCCCTTTGTTATCTACACCTCGCCTGAGATTTCATGGGTGGGGCAGACCGAACAGGCCTTGAAGTCTGAAGGCCGTGCTTACAAGGCAGGTACCTTTCCGTTCCTGGCCAATGGCCGCGCACGCGCTTTGGGCGATACGACCGGCATGGTCAAGATCCTGGCCGATGCCAAGAGCGATGAAATTCTTGGCGTGCACATTGTCGGCCCACAGGCTTCCGAGCTGATCTCGGAGTGTGTGGTAGCTATGGAGTTCCGTGCAGCGTCGGAAGACATCGCACGCATCTGCCACGCTCACCCCTCGCTGTCTGAGGCGGTGAAGGAAGCAGCTTTGGCTGTGGATAAGCGCGCGCTGAACTTCTAAGTTCTTGCAGTAGCGAAATAAAACCCGCCGAGAGCAATCCGGCGGGTTTTTTTATGGCTTCTCGTAAGGCTACGGATTTTTAGTTCCGCTGGACTGTGATGGCTAAGCAAGCCGAAAAAATATCCCATGTAGGATTTTCTTTTTGCTTGAACGGATGCATGTAGGTAATCGCTCTGGGTGGGATGTTGTCCCCAAGGTCGGCTAGGTCTCGAACAATATTTGGTAAAAGGCGGGCTAGAGTGGGGCGGTGGCTGGCACGCTTGTTCTGAGCCTGTCTTGTGCGCAGGCTTGCACCTGCTGTCTCATACGTATTTCACGGCTTGACACACCACTTATTCAAGTCGAAAATATGAACATTGTTCATAAAATAGAATGATGAGGCCAAAAATATTGGTTTCATGAAACCGGGTGACGGAGACAATGCTCAATAATTTTAGCCAGGCGGCGGCTTATCTGCCCCCAGAGCTGGCTGCGTTGCGGGACGAAGTCAGGCAGTTCCTTGCAGAACAAAGGCAAGCCGGAACCTATGTGCGAGATGCCGCAGGATGGGACCGGTACGACCCTGCTTTCAGCCGTTTGGTGGCTGCGCGCGGCTGGATCGGCATGACCTGGCCCAAACAGTATGGCGGGCAGGAAAAATCTTCGCTCGAACGCTACGTGGTTGCCGAAGAGCTGCTTTCTGCCGGCGCACCTGTGCGCGCCCATTGGTTGGCCGATCGCCAGCTAGGCCCCTTGCTGCTGAGCGTCGGGACCGAAGAGCAAAAGCGCATGTATTTGCCGCGTATTGTCGCCGGCGAATGTTATGCCTGCGTGGGGCTGAGCGAACCGGATTCCGGGTCTGACCTGGCCTCCATTCGCACCAAAGCGACGAAAGTGGACGGGGGCTGGCGCATAGAGGGGACGAAGGTATGGACCAGCTATGCCCACATGGCGCACATCATGAATCTTTTTGCGCGCACTTCGCCAAAAACGGAAGAGGATAGACATACCGGGGTCACCCAGTTCCTGGTCGATCTAAAGACGCCGGGCATCACCATCCGACCGATCTACAACTTGGCCAGCGATCATGATTTCAACGAAGTGATATTCGACAATGTTTTTATTCCGGACGACAGCGTTATCGGCACAGTCGACCAGGGCTGGAAGCAGGTAACCGGCGAACTGGCCCATGAGCGCAGCGGTTCGGAACGCTGGCTTAATGCCTATGGTTTGCTGGTTCATCTGATCGACCGCGCTGGGTCGCCTCCTGATCCCCGGGCAGCCGAGAAAATCGGCCGCCTCGTCGCACATATCTGGTCCTTGCACCGGATGTCGTTCTCTATCGCCGGAATGCTGCAGCGAGGGGAAACCCCCGATGTGGAAGCCGCACTGGTCAAGGACCTAGGGACTCATTTCGATCAACAGGTTCCGGCGGTGGCACGGGAAGTGCTGACCGAGGGTTCGCGTGCGAATCTCCTTGAGAAAGACGAGTTCAATGACATGCTGGACCGGGCATTGTTGTATGCGCCTTCGCATACCATCCGCGGCGGCACCCAGGAAATATTGCGCGGCATCGTGGCCCGCGGACTCGGATTGAGGTAGGGCGCCATGAGTGAAATGAGAACACTGCTGGTCGATACGGCGTCACGCTTGTGCACCGATTTGTGCGAACGTAAAGCCGTCGAAGACGCCGAGATGGGCATTTGGCCTGAAGCGCTGTGGAATGGCCTGGAGGCTGCTGGCCTGACTCAGGCCGCGACTTCGGAAGAGCGAGGCGGAGCCGGTGCGGATGTATCCGATGTGATGGCCCTGCTTGGCGTGATCGGTCGGTTTGCCGTGCCGCTTCCTCTGGCCGAGACTTTGATCGCTGAGAAAATGCTGGCGGCGGCCGGGCTCGATGGCATGGCTGGACCGCTTACCATCGGCCCAGTCGTGCGCGGCGACTCGCTCGTCCTGCGCCAGATCGACGGTGGCTGGGAATTGTCAGGCACCTTGCACCGGATTCCGTGGGGCGCCCAAGCGAAAGCTATCGTGGTACTGGCTGAATATGGCAACACCACACGTACCGTACTGGTGGAACATCCTCCTGTAGGCGCAAAGGATTGGAACTACGCCCGTGAGCCTCGTGACACCTTGGTTTTTGAAAATTTTCGAATAGCTGCCGAGGCCGTCGGTCCGGGAGCTATCGGCTTTACCGTGGACGAACTGTTTTTCCACGGAGCCTTGTTTCGCTCTGTGATGATGGCGGGAGCGCTAGAGCGGGTACTTGAATCGACTGTTGGCTACGCCAAGGAGCGTGTGCAGTTTGGTCGCACGATCAGCAAATTTCAGGCTGTACAGCAACAGATCGCAGTGCTCGCTTCGGAAGTCGCTGCGGCAAGCGCAGCGGCGCAAGGAGCGGTAGACGCTGCACAGCAGTATTCCGGGCACTTCGAGATTGCTGCTGCAAAAGCGCGGGTAGGCGAGGCAGCAGGTATCGCCGCCTCAATTGCTCATCAGGTTCATGGCGCCATGGGATTTACACACGAGCATTCATTGCATCGAAGCACACGCCGTCTTTGGTCATGGCGAGATGAATTCGGTGCGGAATTCGAGTGGGCGGCGTGGGTAGGAAACGCCGTAGCCAAGGTGGGCGGTGAAAATCTGTGGAGCTTTTTGACCGCGCCAAGCAAAACCCAGGAAGCTGGCTAGACGGGCAGAAATGCCAGGTTCGACGACAACGAACAATAGGTGATAAGGAGATTGTGCATGTCCACTGCCGCTAAGCGCAGCCCACTCGATGGTATACGTGTTCTTGATTTCACCAATATGCTGGCTGGGCCGTATTGCACTCGGCTCTTGGCGGACGTTGGCGCCGAAATACTCAAGATCGAACCCCCGGCGGGCGATCACAATCGCACCCGGCGCCCGGTGCGCCAAGGACACAGCAGTTTTTTCGGCCACCTGAATTGCGGCAAGAAGAGCGTGGTGCTCGATCTCAAGAGCGAACAGGGGCGAAAGGCTGCGATCGCGCTGGCGCGGCAGAGCGACGTCGTGATCGAGAATTGGAGGCCGGGCGTAGCGGAGCGCCTTGGCGTTGGCTACGACGCGATTTCCTTGCTCAAGCCTGATGTCGTCTATTGCTCTATTTCAGGATTCGGGCAAAAAGGGCCCAAGGCACAGCGTCCAGCCTATGCACCGATTGTTCATGCGTCCAGTGGCTACGACCTGGCGCAAGTCGATTATCAAGGGGGCGGAAGGCCGGCCAATACCGGCACGTTCACCGCGGATGTCTTTGGCGGCATGTCGGCATTCGGCGCTATCCAGACTGCGCTGTTCCAGCGCGAACGCACCGGGCGGGGACAGTACGTGGATGTCTCCCTGCTGGATGGAATGCTGAACCTCATGGTGTATGAACTACAGGAAGCCCAAGCGCCTTCTGACGAGACCGTGCGCGTCTACCAACCATTGCAAACCTTGGATGGCTATGTGGTGGCCGCGCCCACCAGCCAGAGGAATTTCGAGTTGCTGGCCGGTGTGGTCGATCGTTCAGAGTGGCTGGTCGATCCGCGGTTTTCACATACCCGTGCTCGCGAAGCGCATTGGTCCGAGCTTATGGGCTTGATCGAGGAATGGACCAAGACGCGTAGCGGCGAACAATGCGAGAAGCAGATGTTGGCCGCGGGGGTGCCATGTAGCCGCTACTTGACCGTTGCCGAGGCGTTGCAGGATCCGCAACTCGCCGTGCGGGGTTCCCTGGTGCAGGTCCACGACCCGGCGGGCGCATACATGGTGCCCAATGCGCCGTTCCAACTGCCGGGAACAGATACCGGCGCGCGTCCTCGCATTGCGGGCCTAGGTGAAGACACCGTCGATGTGCTGACGTCGCTATTGGGTTATCCACCCGAGGATGCGAAAGCGTGCTCGGGGTCGAACTTGGCCGCGGCGCATTGATTTTCCGTGTTGTAGACCACTGAGGATTACGAATGCTTTCCGACTCTTCCCGTCTGTTTTCGCCGATAACGATACGCGGCGTCACCATTCCCAATCGCATCATGGTGTCACCCATGGCCCAGTATTCGGCCATCGATGGCATGGCGACCGATTGGCATTTCGCCCACTTCGCGAAATTTGCCCTGGGTGGCGCAGGGCTGGTGTTCATGGAAGCAACCAAGATCGAACGGCGTGGCCTCGGGACAGTCGGCGACATGGGGATCTGGAAAGATGAACACATCGCACCGCTGCGCCGCATCACGAGTTTTTTGAAAGAGCATGGATCGGTTCCGGCCATTCAACTCAACCATGCGGGACGCAAAGCGGGTACGTTCAAACCCTGGGACGGTTTCGGTCCGCTAGACCGCAGTGTGCCGGTGGAAGGCGAAGAGCACTGGGAAGTAATTGGTCCGAGCGCCGTCGAATATTTAGAAGGCTGGAACCTGCCCCGAGCCATGACGCAGGCCGATATCGACGACGTCAAGCAGGCCTGGGTAGAAGCTGCTCAACGTTCGCTGGCGGCGGGATTCGAGGTGTTGGAAATCCATGGGGCGCATGGTTATCTTATTCATCAGTTCTTGTCGACAGCAGCCAATCGCCGCGACGATGCCTATGGCGGCAGCCTCGAGAATCGCATGCGATTCGCCCTGGAAATCGCGCAAGCTGTCCGAACCGTCTGGCCCGCCGACAAGCCACTGTTCTTCCGCGTCTCGTCCGTGGATGAAAGCGGCTGGACGATCGAAGATACGGTGGTGCTCTCTAAGGCGCTCAAAGCAGTCGGGGTCGACGCTATCGATTGTTCCGCAAGCGGCATCAGCATTCGATCTCCGACGGCCAGCCGCCTGGTGAACAAGCTGGGTTTCCAGGTGCCCTTCGCCGAACAGGTAAAGCGCGATGCAGATATGCTGACCGCAGCGGTTGGCCTTATCGTCAGTCCCCAGCAGGCAGAAACCATTCTCAAAAGCGGCCAGGCCGATCTGGTCGCAATAGGCCGCGAATTGCTTTATGACCCCTTCTGGCCGGTGCATGCGGCTAAAGAGCTGGGGGCGGATCTGTCATTCTCCATGCTGCCCAAGCAATATGGCTGGTGGCTGGAGCGGCGTGCAAAGACGGGATACGGCGGGTGAAGTATCCGCATTTGATGGCCCCGCTTACCGTTGGCCGCGTGAGCTTGCGAAACCGCGTAGTCATGGGGGCCATGCACACGCGTCTCGATATGCTTGATCGGCCCGCTGCGCGCCTCGCAGCTTTTTTTCGCGAACGCGCCCGGGGCGAAGTCGGCCTTATCCTTACCGGCGGAATCTCGCCAAATGCCGAAGGGCGCATGGAGGAAGGGGCGCCGGTGCTGGACGATGAGCAGCATATCGCCGGCCACCGGGAAATATGCGATGGGGTGCATAGGGAAGGAGGGAAAATCGCTCTCCAATTATTGCACGCGGGGCGTTACGCCAAACATCCCTTATGTGTCGGGCCGGGTGATGAGCGGGCGCCGATCAACCGTTTTACACCCCGCGCGCTAAGCACCAGCGAAGTCTGGCGCACTATTGCGGATTATGTGAGAAGCGCTGAGCTTGCGCGGGCCAGTGGTTATGACGGTATTGAGATCATGGGCTCCGAAGGCTACCTGATCAATCAGTTCACCGCTGAGCGAACCAACCGCCGTACCGATGCATTTGGCGGTTCCTTCGAGGCGCGCATCAGATTGCCGCTGGAAATCTTGCGGGCGGTGCGCTTGGCAACCGGAACGGATTTCTTGCTGATCTATCGGATCTCCGCAATCGATCTGGT
The DNA here is from genome assembly GCA_040391825.1 of Pigmentiphaga sp. Lineage (GTDB taxonomy): Bacteria > Pseudomonadota > Gammaproteobacteria > Burkholderiales > Burkholderiaceae_B > Pigmentiphaga. The sequence goes on along the minus strand of JBEBXA010000096.1, from coordinate 3,168 downwards.
CGAGGGAGGCATGACCGGCCCCGAAACTGCGGAGTTTGCGCGACAGGCGGTTGCGGCGGGGGCCGATGCATTGAACACCGGAATTGGCTGGCATGAATCGTCGATTCCCACTATTGCGGCATCGGTGCCGCGGGCGGCGTGGATGTTCGCTATCGCCAACGTTCACGCCGCAGTCGATGTTCCCGTCATTGCCTCGAACCGAATCAATACGCCGGAGGCGGCTGAGGCAGTGATTGCCGATGGCCATGCTGATCTGGTGTCGATGGCTCGGCCGTTGTTGGCCGACCCGGAATTCGCGCGCAAGACCCGCCTGGGCGAGACGGATGAGATCAATACCTGTATCGCCTGCAACCAGGCATGCCTGGATCGGATATTCACTGATCGCACGGCCAGTTGCCTGGTTAATCCTCAAGCGGCGCGAGAACTTGAACTGCTTCCCGAACGCAGTGCCGTATCTAAAAATATTGCGGTAATCGGCGCCGGCCCAGCCGGCATGGCCTTCTCTATTCATGCGGCGCGCCGGGGGCATCGCATCGTCTTATATGAGGCTTCCTCCAGGTTGGGGGGCCAGTTGAATTCGGCGAGGATGATTCCTGGTAAGAGCGAATTCGACGAAATGCTGCGCTATTTTTACAAGGCGCTGCTTAAGCACGGTGTCGAGCTCAGGCTGAGCATGCTGGTGAGTCCGGCAGATTTGAGAGGCTACGACAAGGTAGTGCTTGCCACGGGTAGCACACCGCTCCTCCCGGATTTAAAAGGCATCGATCACCCGAAAGTTCTTGCCTACAAAGAAGTCCTGGAGCAAAGCAAGCCAGTCGGTAAGCGAGTTGCGATTATCGGTGCCGGCGGCATTGGGTTCGATGTGGCGGAGTTCTTGCTCGGCGACAAGAAAGAGTCGCTATCGCCGTGCCTTTTTCTTGACTCCTGGGGCGTGGATGTTTCGATGTCTGCTTCTGGAGGGGTGCTCGCAGCCAGACCGCCGAGCGCCCCGCCGGAACACCAAGTGTTTCTCTTGCAACGACGTGCGGAGAGCTTTGGCAAGCGCCTTGGAAAGTCCACGGGCTGGATACTGAAGTCGAGCTTGCAGCGCTCGGGCGTGTCGATGATTGGCAACGTGCACTACGAAGCCATTGATGATCAGGGCTTGCACTACACCGTCGAAGGCAAACCTTGCCATCTTGCTGTCGACACTATCGTTATCTGTGCCGGGCAGGTATCTGAGCGCAGAATGCTGGGCCCGCTACGGGAGGCCGGCATCGAGGTACATCTTATTGGCGGCGCGGATACGGCTGCGGAGTTGGATGCGGCGCGAGCAATTGAACAGGCTTACCGGCTTGCCTTGGCTCTCTAGCGACTGCGAGCTTCGACTCTCCTGGTAGCGTGGGTCTGGCCCAAAGCAGCAACCCGTCCCCGGGGATCTATTCAATCAAGCTTTGAACGCCTGGAGGAGAAATCGACATGACTACCGAGCTGCTTTCGATCAAGGCATTGCAGGCCATGGTGGACCGTTGTCCGTTTAACCGTTGGATGGGTTTGCGAATGATGCGCGTTGATGAGGAGGGGATAGCGTTGACGGCAAGCTGGCGTGAGGAATTCATGTCAAGCCCTGAACGGTGTTCTACGCATGGCGGAATTCTTGCCAGCATTGTCGATGCGGCGGGGGTATATGCCATTGCCGCGCGTGTGCATAAGCCGGTTCCGACTATCGATATGCAGGTGGATTATCACCGTATAGCCACCCCGGGCGATCTGGTGGCGCGGGCGCATGTCCTGCATCTTGGCGGCACGCTGGGGTCCTCGCAGACACAAATATTCGATGCTGGCGACCGCTTGATAGCCACTGGCCGGGCGGTTTACTTCATAGGCTCGCGCACGAACGAATCTGAACGTGGAGGAGAACGAGTTGGGACCTCTTGAAGGAATGAAGATCATTGAATTGGCTGGAATCGGTCCGAGTCCCATGGCCGCAATGTTGTTGGCGGATATGGGGGCTACCGTGATTCGTATCGATCGTCCGCAACCCGCCGCGCTGGGAATACAGCGTCCGCTCAAATACAACCTGCTGCTTCGGAACCGCCGCGTCGTGGCGCTTGACCTGAAAAAGGCGGACGCAGTGGAGACCGTACTGCGCATGGTGGAAAGAGCGGATGCGCTGATCGAAGGGTTTCGCCCGGGTGTGACCGAACGCATGGGCCTCGGGCCCGATGATTGTCTGCGGCGTAATCCGGCTCTGGTATATGGCCGGATGACGGGGTGGGGCCAGACCGGGCCGCTGGCCCAGTCCGCCGGACACGATCTCAACTACATTGCGTTGACCGGAGCACTCGACAGAATCGGGCGCGCCGGTCAGCCGCCGTCTGTCCCCTTGAACATCGTGGGAGATTATGGCGGAGGGGGGCTCTACCTGGCGCTAGGCTTGTTGGCAGGCATTCTGAATGCCAGGAAAACCGGTACGGGACAGGTCGTGGACGCCGCCATCGTGGATGGCACGGCGTCACTGATGACGTCTTTCTTCGGCATGCAAGCCGCAGGCATGTTGAAGACCGAACGTGGCACGGGTGTGATGGACTCGGGAGCCTATTTCTACGATGTCTATCAGTGCGCCGACGGTCGCTGGGTTAGCGTCGCACCTATAGAGGGAAAATTCCATGCGGAATTGCTGCGCTTGCTAGGCGTGGATCCGGCGAGTCTGGGGGAACAGATGGATGAAGCCGGCTGGCCCGAGGCGCGTGTGGTGCTGGCCGCGACATTCAAGAACAAAACGCAGGCGCAATGGTGCGAGTTGCTGGAGGGGAGTGATGCCTGCTTTGCACCGGTGCTCACGCTTGAAGAAGCTGCCAAACACCCCCACCTGCAAGCCCGGGCAAGCCTGATCGAAGTGGATGGTGTAGTGCAGCCTGCACCGGCCCCGAGGTTTTCACGCACGGTGTCGCCGCCCCCGATTCCGCCCCAGGAGGTGACTAAAGAAAATACACAGACCGCACTCGCAGACTGGTTCAGTAAGGACGAGATACAAGCGCTTCGGGCAGCGGGAACCATTGAATAGCAAATAGAGGCCCCGCAGCCAAGCTTATTTCCCCAGGGCCTTGGATGCGTTCTGAGCGATTTCCATAACGGTCTTGCGCAGATGCGGCAGTGCGCTCTTGAAGCGATCGACCGGGGCGGCCA
>JBEBXA010000095.1:0-15530 GCA_040391825.1 Pigmentiphaga sp. | reverse complement strand
GCATGCCTGGGCGCGCAACCAGCGCGATCAGGATGTCGTCTTCACCCAGCTCCGAAGGCACCGCCAAGGCGGCCACCTCGAACACGGCGGGGTGTTCCGCAATCACCATTTCCAGCTCGGCTGCCGCGATGTTCTCGCCCCGCCTGCGAATAATGTCTTTCTTACGCGAAACGTAAAAGAAAAACCCATCGGCATCGCGCCTGACCAGATCCCCGGTAAGCAGCCAATCATCATGAAACGCCGCCGCGGTCTGCTCTGGATCGCGGAAATAGCCTTGCATGGCAACCGGTGTCCGTACCCAAAGCTCGCCCACTTCATCCACACCCACATCGTGCCCCTGCTCATCGACGATACGGCACTCGGCCCAAGGCTGCCCGGGATCGGGATGACGGCCCAGCACACCCATGCTTCCCGGCTTGTCGGGTCCATCATAGGGATTGCAGGTAACGCCGGGGATTTCGGTCATGCCAAAACCTGAAAACAGATGGCGGATACCGAACTCATCGCGAAAAACCGGCACCGAGCGTTGGCGCACGCCATAGGCTGCGCGCAAGCGATGATCGGGCCGATATTCGCTGCGATCGCGAGCGCACAGAATGCTGCCTATCGCTTCAATCACATTGACAATAGTGGCGCCTTTGTTCGCAGCCGTGTGCCAGAAGGTTGAGGCGGAAAACCGGGGCTCCACGATCAGGCTGGCGCCCGCAGCCAGCGCGCCGCACAAAGAATAGAAGAGAGCGTTGATATGAAAAAACGGCAGCACAATCATCAGTCGATCATCGGCCTGGATATGCAAACGCTCGACGTTGGCTTCACCGGCCAGCACCAAGTTGCGCTGGCTATGCATGACTCCTTTCGGAAACCCCGTGCTGCCCGAGGTGTAGATGATGACGCAAGTATCGCTGGCGCGGCCGGGCATCTGCGGCGAAATAGCCGCGGCGCCATCGATGGCGGCAAGAAGTGTATCGGCTTCGCTCGCTGCGCCATTCAGCACCAGCACCCAGGGTTGCACATCTAGCTCATCGCTCACGCCGGCAAGCAAGTCCAACAAATTGCGATCGGCGATCACACCCTGCACGCCCGCGTGCTTGAGCGCATAGGCCAGCTCGCGCGCGCCGAACTCCGGATTGACCGGCACCATGATCGCGCCCAAGCGCGCTAGTGCAAACAAGACCAGAGCATGGCCCGCATCATTGCGCCCCACGACGGCAACGCGATCGCCGCGCCCCACACCGCGGCTCGCCAGTGCGCAGGCCAGTTTCTCGTAACACTGGCCAAACTGCCGCCAGGTCAGCGTGCGCTCTGCCTGGATCAGGAACACCTCATCAGCCCGGCTTGCACACCGACTAAGGAACGCACCATGCAAGGTGCCGTCGTGCGCGGGATAGCTTTTCAAGACCTCGAGCGGAGCTTTCATTGTCTTAGGCCAGAACAAGGTGATACGACGAGACGAGTTTACGGTAGAGATATGAACGTGCACAATTGTGTACATAAAAATTAAAGCGTTCCACTCACCGTACTTCCACAGCATTGCAATCAGTCCTGGAGAAGTTCATGAAGTCGATAGCCACTCCTTGCATGGCCGCTTTTTTCTTCACGTTTGCCCTTACGGGAAACGCCGCTGCAAGCACCCCCGGCAATTACCCTGAAAAACCCATACGAATCGTCGTTCCCTTTGCAGCGGGCGGTGGCGGCGATTTCATCGTCCGCGCCTGGGCCGACAAATTTTCAGACGTGGTCGGCCAGCCGGTCATCGTAGATAACCGGGGTGGCGGCAACACCGTTACCGGTACCGAAGCGGTCGCCAAGGCAGCCCCCGATGGCTATACCTTGTTGATCGTCAGCCCCAGCTTTGCCACCAATCCCACCTTGCTTCCCAAGCTGCCTTACAAGACGCCGGACGATTTCGTACCGGTAGGGCGCATCATCACCTATGCCATGGGTATGGCGGCGCGCGCGGAACTCCCCGCCGACACCATTCCCGAACTACTTGCGCTGGCGCGCAAGAGCCCAACCCAACTCACCTTGGCGACGTCCGGCGAAGGCTCGGCTTCGCACCTGGCCTTGGAACTCTTTAACGCCGCGACCGGCGCCAATCTGCTGAACGTGCCTTACCGTGGCGCCGGTCCCGCCATGCTCGACGTCGCCAGCGGTCACGTTGACCTGGCCTTTACCGGCATGTCGCAAATCAAACCGCATCTCGACAGCAAACGCGCCAAACTCATCGCTACCTCGGGCCTGGCGCGTCTGGATTCCGCCCCCGACGTCAAGACCATCGCAGAGCAAGGCGTGAAAGACTTCGAAGCCGTCGTCTGGTGGGGCATTCTCGCTCCCAAAGGCACGTCTTCGGACATCGTGCGCAAAGTCAACGCAGCGCTCAAGAAAAGCCTGGCCGACCCTGAAGTCTCAAAACGCCTGGCCGTCATTGACGGCGTAGTCAACGTCAGTTCGCCCGAAGAATTCGACTCGTTCATCCGCAGCGAAGTCGTTCGCTGGAGCAAGCTCTTGAAGCCCAAGCCAGCCACCGGAACCCAGGCTTCGACAAAAAAACCCGGCTGACCCTGACAGGCCAACCGGGCTTCAAACATCCGCCTCTCAAGGCGGATGTTCATCTTTCAGCGATCACGCACCAACCGGCTTGCCGTCGGTACGACGCACCACCACCGTGGCAGAGCGAGCGTCGCCGCCGCTGACCGTGTTCCAGTCTTTGTTCGGATGCTGGATGTTGATGAAGAAGGTCGTCAAATCGGGCGTGTAGGTCAGGCCCGTGATTTCACAACCCACCGGACCCACCAGGAAGCGCTTGGATTCGCCGGTTTCCTGATCAACGAAGTACATCGAGTTATTGCCGAAGATGTCGGTCGTGCTGCTGCCGGTGCCGGCATCAGTCTGCACCCACAAGCGTCCCTGGGGATCGATACCGATACCGTCCGGGCTGGAGAACGTATCACCGTTGATATTGCCCTTCAGGTTGTCTTGCGCGATGGACGGATCGCCCGCCAACAACAGAAGTTCCCACTTGAAGGTCGTCGCCAGGGGCGAATCGCCGGTTTCATTCCAGCGAACGATGTGCCCGTGCGAATTGTTAACGCGCGGATTGGCATCGTCGGTACGCTTGCGGCTGCCGTTGTTGGTCAAGGTGCAATACACCGTCTTGTCCACACCGACCGTAATCCATTCCGGTCGATCCATCAGGGTACCGCCGGCAACGCGTGCTGCCGCCTTGGTCTGAATCAGAACATCGGCTTGCGTGTTGAAGTCGACAATCTTGCCGGTGATGGGCGTGCCCGGAGCGATCTGGGTGAAGTTGCCCGGATCCGAAGCACCAACCACCAGATTGTTCTTGCCCTGTGTCAACTCGATCCAGTTGCCGTCGCCATTGCCGCCGAAGCGCGCCACATACAACTTGCCGTCATCCAACAAGTTGGCGTTGGCGGCGCGATTGGCCGGATCAAACGCCCGGTTCGGAATGAACTTGTAAATGCAACCCGGGGTGCCATCGTCGCCCATGTAGAAGGCGACGCGGTTGGCGTCATCCGTCATGTAGGCGGTATTTTCGTGATCGAAGCGGCCCATGGCCGTACGCTTGGTGGCTTGGCTCGAGGGGTTCGCCGGATCGATTTCCACCACCCAGCCGTAGCCTTCTTCGGCTTGCGTCGGATCCAGATAGTTGTCGGTAGTTTCTTCGCAGGTCAGGTAGGTGCCCCAAGGGGTCATGCCGCTTGCGCAGTTATTGAGCGTACCGACCACGGTCGAGCCCACCACCGAGGCGGCGGGACCACTGACACGGTACACGCTGTTACCCGAATAGCGCTTGTTATAAGTCGAAGACGGCTTGACCGACCATTTACCGCTCTCATCGCGCGCGATTTCGATCACCGACACGCCAACGTTCGACAAAGCCGTTTTCTTTTCTTCGGGGCTGGCGGTGCCGGCGACGTACCTGCCACCAGTGAAGTTCAGCGTGGCCGAGTCGAGGTTTTCGTGGTTGATGGCGAGCAGGCCGCCCTTGTTGGGATCGACGCCAGGCAATGGGAAGAAATGCATGCCGTCATGCTGGCCGCCGGACTGGGCTTCGGTCGCCGGGTAAGACTGGCGCGTCCCGGTATAACCCACCGAACCGATCACGCACTTGTCGCCAGCCGAATACAGGACTTCGGCCACATAGCCTTGCGGAACGCTAACCTGGTCGGCAACGATTTTGTCGCCCAGAGGCGTGAAATTGACCGAATAGTCGGGGCCGACCGGATCAGTCGGGCCGCCGGGGCCTTCGCCGGGGCCCGGCGCAGAGTCACCATCGCTGCCACAGGCGGCCAGGGATGTCGCGCCAAAAATCGACAACATCGACAAGCCAAACGAATTCTTCAAAATCGTGCGGCGAGCCGGGTTGGCGGCAACGATTTCGTCGAACATCTGACCTGGAACCGTGACTTCGCCCTGCTTGGCGCGCGACGCGGCACGTGCTTTATCCGTCAAATAAGACATTAGAACCCCTAAGTGTCATGAGTACCCCACGTTCTTTTCTTTGAGAAGGTGGTCGTGTGCCGCAAGCTTAGGGATTGGATATTACGAACTGGTGACTGCGAGACGGCTAAGTCATCGACGGCCGACACTAGTGTCTATTTCGTGTGATTTCGTGCGTAGCCTTAACGCTGCTTGAGACCCATTCAGTCTTTTTTCTACCACTGGCTAAACACCTGCAAAGCACCTGGGCATCATCCCGGCGTATTGACCCGCAATGATGTTCGTCCTCTCTTGGTGGCGCAATTAATTGAGTTTTACAAACAAAAATAATGATTTTCTGCTGTGTCGCAGCATGAACCAACTCCGATTAGTTCAAACACAAGCACCGTTCTGCACAGCAACACTACAGCACGGTGCACCCCGCGCTAACGAGACTGACACGCTCAGACCCCAAACATGCATCACCGGTAGATCTCACACAATTGCTGCAACGCAAGATCCACGAACCCCGTTTTCGCGATAGGCGCATGTGCGATTTGCGCTTCACTTTTATTGATCTCGTCAGTCCATTGCCGACCCGTTTGCAAAAGCATCAACCAGCCCGGCACCAGGGAGAAACCGCAATCTGCCTGGCGTCAGCGCATACAATGTCATTCCATCTGCTCCACAGCGTTTTACTAATAAACAAATGGCTTCCTCGCTTTCCGAACAGGCACTTGCCTATCACCAGTTTCCTATCGCCGGCAAAATCGCCGTCGTTCCCACCAAGCCCCTCGACAACCAGCACGATCTGTCGCTGGCCTATTCGCCAGGTGTTGCGATTGCTTGCGAAGCCATCGCCAACGATCAGCAGACGACCCGGCTCTACACCTCTCGTTCAAACCTGGTCGGCGTCATCTCGAACGGCACCGCGGTACTGGGTCTGGGCAACATCGGCCCCTACGCCGCCAAACCTGTCATGGAAGGCAAGGCCTGCCTGTTCCAGAAATTTGCCGGCATCAACGTTTTCGATATCGAACTGGCCGAGACCGACCCCGACAAACTGATAGAAGCCATCGCAATGATGGAACCCACTTTCGGCGGCATCAATCTTGAAGACATCAAGGCGCCCGAGTGTTTCTATATCGAGCGCAAGCTGACCGAACGCATGTCGATTCCCGTGTTTCACGACGATCAGCATGGCACCGCCATCGTTACCTCGGCCGCTATCGTCAATGGCCTGAAGATCGCTGAAAAATCGCTGGACAGCATCCGCCTGGTTTGTTCCGGCGCGGGCGCCGCCGCCATTGCCTGCCTCGACCTGTTGGTGCGCCAAGGCCTCAAAAAAGAGAACATCCTGTTGGTGGACTCCAAGGGTGTGGTCTTCGAAGGCCGCGAAGAAGCAATGGAGTTCAACAAGGCCCGCTACGCCACGACGCGCGCTGCGCGCACGCTGGCCGAAGCCGTAGACGGCGCCGACGTGTTCCTGGGCTGCTCGGCGGGCAAGTTATTGAAGCAAGAAATGGTGGCATCGATGGGCTTGCGCCCCTTGATCCTGGCGCTTGCCAACCCCGAGCCCGAGATCATGCCCGAACTGGCCAAAGCTGTGCGCTCCGACTGCCTGATCGCCACCGGCCGCTCGGACTACCCGAACCAGGTCAACAACGTGTTGTGCTTTCCTTTCTTGTTCCGCGGCGCACTCGACGTCGACGCCATGCGCATCACCGACGAGATGAAGCTGGCTTGCGTCAATGCGATTGCCGGCTTGGCGCAGAAAGAAGTTCCGCCCGAAGTCGCCAAAGCCTACCCAAATCAAGAACTGCGGTTCGGACCGGATTATTTCATTCCAACCCCATTCGATCCGCGCTTGATTGGCGACGTTGCCGCCGCAGTTGCGCTGGCCGCCATGGACTCCGGTGTGGCACGCCGCCCGATTGCCGATATCGAGACCTACCGGCAATCATTGATGAAAAGCGCACAAGCTTGAATCACTAAACGGCCGGCACCGCCGGCCGCAACGGGCTTCAGTCGATAGCCCGCCATTGTTCGAAGCCCCGGCGTCGCAATTCGCACGCCGGGCACGTGCCACACCCATAGCCCCAATCGAAACGCTGGCTGCGATCGCCCAGATAGCAGGTATGCGTGTGTTCGACCACCAGGTCAGTCAACGCCTCTGCGCCCAAGTCCGCCGCCAGTTGCCAGGACTGCGCCTTGTCTATCCACATCAAGGGGGTTTCGAAGGTGAAACGCTGCCCCATCCCCAATGACACCGCCACCTGCAAAGCCTTGATCGTATCGTCCCGGCAATCGGGATAGCCCGAGAAATCGGTTTCGCACATCCCCCCGACCAAAACATCCAGCCCGCGCCGATAGGCCAGCGCCGCAGCCATGGTCAGGAAAATCAGATTGCGGCCGGGCACGAAGGTGTTGGGCAAGCCGGCGCCGGACAACTTGATTTCTGACTCGCGGGTGAGGGCGGTTTCGCTGATTTCGCCCAGCACTTTCAAGTCGATGAGGTGATCTTCACCCAGGCGAGCCGCCCAGTGCGGAAAGCGTGCGCGCATCTCGCGCAGCACGCTCTGTCTGGCCTGCAACTCGACATGATGACGCTGACCATAGTCGAAACCCGCCGTTTCCACCCTCTCGTAGCGCTCCAAAGCCCAGGCCAGACAAATAGTGGAGTCTTGGCCACCCGAGAAAAGGACAAGTGCGCGCCGGTTCAACATCAATCGATGATTTCCGCGCAGGCGTCGGTGGGTAGGGCGGCGACACCGCCCACCAACGGCACCATCTTGATACCTGCCGAGGCAACACGGCAAGGTGCCGCCATAACGCCGCAACCGCTCAGCAGCAGGGCAAGGGTACAAACAAGAAATAGTGGTTTCATAAGAAGAAAGTGGTGAGAAGCGATTAGGGCGCGTTTGCTACGGTAGCAAAAATATCCGGCCTATGCTGTAAGTGCTAAGGCACGCTCCCTGGACTCGTCCATTTGCACGACTGCGCTGGTGAACAGACCCATATGGCCGAGGCGCGCGACGCCATACAGCATGACACCGTGCTTGCCTCACTAGCTACCCCTCATGGAGAATGAATAGGAAGCAAAGTCGCAAGCTGTCCTGCGCCAGGGCGCGCAGCAGCCTTCTTCCCGAATGATGCAGCTGTCTTCAGCCGCGTCCCTACCTGGAACCGAAACATGGGCATGATCACAATTGTCATCCTTGTCGTAGTGGCCTTGCTGGTCTTCTACTTCATCGGCATCTATAACCGCCTGGTTGCCTTGCGCAATCGATTCAAGAACGGTTTTGCACAAATAGAAGTGCAACTGAAACGGCGCTACGACCTGATCCCCAACCTCGTGGAAACCGCCAAGGCCTATCTCGCGCACGAGCGCGGCACACTCGAAGCCGTGATTGCCGCGCGCAATACCGCAGCCTCCGGTCTGCAAGCCGCTGCCGCGAACCCGGGCAACGCCGCCGCCATGGGGCAATTGGCAGGCGCAGAAGGGGTGCTGGGTAGCGCGCTGGGTCGCCTGAATGTCGTCATGGAAGCCTACCCCGACCTCAAAGCCTCGCAAAACATGCAGCAATTATCGGAAGAGCTTTCCAGCACGGAAAACAAGGTCGCCTTCGCACGCCAGGCCTTCAATGACGCCGTCATGGCCTACAACACCTATAAGCAAAGCTTTCCCCCAGTGCTGGTAGCCGGCATGTTCGGCCACAGCGCTGATGCAAGCTTGCTCGAATTCGAAGACAGCAAACAAATCCAGGCAGCGCCTAAGGTCGCCTTCTAAAATCGCTCAAGCGCCATGAATTTTTTCGAGCAGCAAGAACGCGCCAAGCGCAACACCACCAAACTGGTAATGCTGTTGTGTCTGGCCGTGCTCAGCCTGATTGCTATCAGCACTGCGGCTGTCGTCGTCATCCTGACGCTGTTCGGCTCGAACAGGCCTGAAGCCGGCCTGGCCTTCGATGACCGATACGCGCAGCTGCTGGGGGTACTCGATTGGCACTTGGTCGGCACCATTTCGCTATTGGTGATTGCCGTAGTCGTGCTTGGCAGCTTGTTCAAACAGTTGCAGTTACGCAGCGGCGGCAAGGCCGTGGCGGAATCTCTGGACGGACGCCTGATCAACCCTCACACCATCGATTTCGAAGAACGGAAAATCCTGAACGTCGTGGAAGAGATGGCCCTGGCCTCGGGCATTCCTACGCCGCCGGTCTATATCATCGAAGATGATGCCATCAATGCTTTTGCGGCTGGCCGCACCCCCAAGGATGCGGTCATCGGTATTACCAGGGGCTGCATCCATCTGCTTAAGCGCAGCGAATTGCAAGGGGTGATCGCGCACGAATTCAGCCATATCTTTCATGGCGACATGCGCTTGAATATACGATTGGTGGCCTTGTTGCACGGCATTCTGCTGATCGGCCTGATCGGTTATCTCTTGCTGCGTAGCGCACCCATGCGCCGCGGCAGCTCCAACAAGGACAACTCCGCGATCATCATGCTCGGCATTGGTTTGGCACTGATCGTGATCGGGTATGCGGGCACCTTCTTCGGCAACCTGATCCAAGCCGCGGTAAGCCGCCAGCGCGAATTCCTGGCCGACGCTTCGGCCGTGCAGTTCACCCGTGACCCTAGCGGCATTGCCAATGCATTGAAGAAAATCGGCGGCTATTCGTCCGGCTCACAGCTTCAGGCAGCCAATGCTTCAGAGTACAGCCATATGTTTTTCAGCCAAGCCGTTCGTTCCAGCCTCAGCGCCCTCATGGCGACTCATCCGCCCCTGGCGCAGCGTATCCAACGCATCGAACCCGATTGGAACGGCGAATTTCCCTCGGTGCAGGTAGATCCCCCGACACCCGGCCAGGAACAGGCAACGCAAGTGAACGGTCGACGCATGGGCGTGCTTGGCTCCGTAGCGGCAGCCGCCCTTGCGAGACCATCGTCGCAGATCGAACCGCTACCTTCTACCGCCGCCCAGGAATCCATCGATGCAATCGGGCAGGCAGGTGCGCGCCATATCGATTATGCGCAACGCACTCTGGCGGCCCTTGATCCCGAACTCAAGAGCGCCGCGCGCGATCCGTATACGGCCCGAGCGTTGGTGTACGGCTTATTGCTGGACCACACGCCAGAGGTTCAAACCCAACAGCTGGCTGCCTTAAGGCAGCAGACCGTCGCTCATATCTATCGCGCGGTGCTGCACTTGCTCGACAAACTTGGCCAGTTAGATCCGCGTGCACGACTCCCATTGCTAGGTCTGTGCCTGCCGGCGCTCAAACAATTATCGCCTACTCAATACACGGGTTTCAAAGCCTGCCTGGATCTGCTCATTGCCGCTGACAAAAAGACCAGCTTGATGGAGTGGGCGCTATACCGCATCGTGGTGCAGAACATTGAGCCCCAGGATACGGGACCGCGTACCGGAAAATTGGCCGATTACCGCGCTGATTGCGAACTGCTGCTTTCGGCGCTTGCGCGGGCGGGCAGCAACAACGAAGCCCAGGCTCAGGCGGCTTTTTCAGCCGCAGCTTCCCAGCTGCGCCTGGATGGGCTGCAACTGCAGGCTTCAGCCTATGTCTCGGCAAGCGTTCTGGAACCGGCGGTCGTGCGTCTCGGCCGCCTTGCGCCCTTGCCTCAGCAAACGCTATTGAGCGCCTTGGCTCTTGCAATCCAGCACGACGGCGTCATTACCGTTGCCGAGGCAGAATTGTTGCGAGCGATCGCCGATTCGCTGCATTGTCCGCTACCGCCATTTCTTGACGCTGCCGATGCAGCGCCATCCGTAAGCTAAGACTTCGCGAGCCGGCGCCCGCACCAGCTCCAGCCGCGCACGCGCCCGTGCCTGATCCAGGCCGGCGCCCTAGGCCCTGGCCAATACCTGCCGCGCTCGCGGCCGTCCGGCATCGGGCAGAAACACCGCCAGCAAGCCCAATAGCGGCAGGAAAGCGCAGATCTGATAAACAAACTCGATTCCGTAAGCATCGGCCACCCATCCCAGCACGGCTGCGCCCAGCCCTCCCATTCCGAAAGAAAAGCCGAAGAACAACCCTGACACGGCACCGACCTTGCCCGGCATCAGTTCCTGCGCGAACACGATAATCGCCGAAAAAGCCGACGCCAGAATCAGGCCAATCACAAAGCTCAGGATAGCCGTCCAAAACAGGCCCACATGGGGCAGCACCAAGGCAAAGGGCGCAACACCAAGGATAGATCCCCAGATCACTTTCTTGCGCCCGATACGGTCGCCGATGGGACCGCCCAATATAGTGCCGAGGGCAACCGCGATTAGAAAGGCAAACAAATACATTTGCGCGCTCTGCACCGACACCTGGAACTTGTGCATCAGGTAGAAGATGTAATAGCTGGTGAATGCCGCCGTATAAAAGTATTTGGAGAAAAGCAGAACCAGCAAGACCGTTATGGAAATAGTGACGGTGCGGCGGCTGAAGGGCGATGGCTCCGCACTGACTGCCTTGGCTTTGCGCTTGGCGCCTAGATGCTGGTGCTTGTACCAGCTTCCCACCTGGCTCAACACGACGATCCCCAGCAAGGCGGTCAGCGCCAGCCAGGCCATGCTGCTCTGGCCTCGAGGAATGATGAACCATGCCGCCAACAACGGCCCCATGGAACTGCCTACGTTGCCGCCTACCTGAAAAATGGATTGCGCCAGGCCCGGGCGGCCACCCGCCACCAGGCGCGCCATGCGCGATGATTCCGGATGAAAGATCGAGGACCCCATTCCCAACAACGCCCCCGCCATCAGCAGCGTCGCGTAGTTAGGCGCAAATGCCAAAGCGAGCAGGCCCGTCATGCTGCACCCCATGCCAAAAGCCAGTGAGTACGGCTTGGGGCTGCGATCGGTATACAGCCCCACCAGCGGCTGCAACAGGGACGCCGTCAATTGATAAGTAAGAGTAATCAAACCGAGCTGTGCAAAGCTCAGGTTGAAATCGCTTTTCAATAGCGGGTATACCGCCAGAATCAGCGACTGCAGCATATCGTTCAGGAAATGCGAAAAGCTCAAGGCGCCCAGGATTTTGAAGCCGGTGCGTTCGGCGGGGGCGGGCTGCATCTGTGTAGGGTTGGCGCTTTGCATGGATGTCTCGGGTTGCTGCCGTCACGAATGACAAGTCGGACCAGGGGTTTATACGTATCGGCATAAGCGTAACCGTCAGAAATGCGCCTGTCTTGCGAAAATAAGGCACACTCCTTCTAGAAATGGACATTCCTCACCCCTTTCCGGATTATCGCGGCTACGACCGCCGCGAACGGCCCGTGACCGCCATGGCCAAAGACTTTCCGGCCGGCGCCAGCACAGGTATCCACCATCACCCTACCGGGCAGCTCATCCACGCCGTGCATGGGGTCATGGTGGTGCATACCGAGATGGGCCGCTGGGTCGTTCCGCCCACGCGGGGCTTGTGGATGCCGGCAGATATTCCCCATGAATTGCGCATGGTCGGGGAAGTGCGCATGCGCACCGCCTACATACATCCCGAAGCGACCCACGGCTTGCCGCCACATTGTTCGGTCATTGCCATTTCGCCACTGTTGCGCGAGCTCATCCTGGCCGCGGTGGAAATCGAAAGTCCTTATCCGGACGACTCCCGCGACGCACGGGTAATGCGCTTGCTCTTGGACGAGTTAAGGCAACTTCCCACCTTGCCCTTACGTTTGCCTCGGCCGAGCGACCCGCGCCTGCAAGCGGTATGCGCAACCATCGCCGCCGCGCCCGACGACAAAACCACGGCCCGGGCCTGGGCGGTGCGCCTGGGCGTGGACACCAAAACCGTGCATCGCTTGTTCTTGCGCGAAACCGGCATGACCTTTGGCCAATGGCGTCAACAAGCCAGACTGCTGGCAGGGTTGGAGCGCTTGGCCGAAGGCGCGAAAATTCTTGATGTCGCGCTGGAACTTGGCTATGCCAGCCCCAGCGCGTTCTCGACCATGTTCAAGCGGCAATTCGGCGTTGCGCCGAGCGCCTTCTTCGACAAACCGTAGCGGTGGCGCCGCACCACTTCAAAAGGGCTCAGCAGCGGGAAGCCTAACTGCCGGGCGCTCTGGTACGCAGGCCATCACGCAACGACCATCGCCATCCCATCATCAACAAATAGGAAACATTGCATACTCATTTTGATGATTGATTGCCTAGGAGCAAGCGCCTATATTGGTGAAAAGGCAATAGGAGTTCTCTCATGTCCACCCCACCAATCGATCGCCTGCCAACCTTCTTCATACCCCATGGGGGCGGCCCGTGCTTCTTCATGGAATGGCCCGGCAACCCGGGTATGTGGGACCGCATGGCCGATTTCCTGAAAACCCTGGCCGACTCTGTGGAGCCGCGTCCCAAGGCTGTGCTCGTCATTTCCGGCCACTGGGAAGAAGCCGTCTTCACCGTCAATGCCAGCCCCAAGCCGCCGCTGTTATTCGACTACTACGGCTTTCCCGAACACACTTATCGTTTGCAATATCCCGCGCCCGGGTCACCCGAGTTGGCGCATCGCGTGCAAGAACTCCTCAGCGCGGCGGGCATCGAATCCGCATCCAACACCACCCGTGGTCTGGATCATGGCGTCTTCGTGCCTTTCAAGCTCGTGTTCCCGGAGGCCGATGTGCCGGTCGTTCAATTGTCCATGAAAAAAGGTCTGGACCCGCTCGAACACTTGGCTGCGGGCCGTGCGCTCGCCGCCCTGCGCGACGAAGGCGTCTTGATCATCGGCAGCGGCATGAGCTTTCACAATATGCGCGGCTTCACCCCTGCCTTCAAGGACGCATCACGCCGCTTCGACGACTGGCTGGCCGACACCGTCGCCCTGCCGCAGGCCGACCGCGACAACGCGCTGGTGCACTGGCAAGAAGCGCCCGACGCACTCCTGACCCAACCTCACCCCGACCACCTGCTGCCTTTGATGGTAGCCGCGGGCGCGGCGCAAGCCGATCCCGGGGTCAAGATTTTCGAAGACGAGGTGATGAACGTTATCGTCTCAGCCAGCCGTTTCGGCTAATCTGCGTTTGTTTGTTCCGTTCTGCAAATCCCTTACCGTTCTCCACGCGTCACCTCCCTATATCAACAAGGATCTGCTATGTACAACAATGATTTTGCTCCTGTATGGGCCCCCCGGGCACAAGGCCTGCTGCGCATTATTGCGTCCTACCTTTTCATTCAGCACGGCACGGCAAAATTCTTCGATATCCCTTCGCTAGGCATGAAGGGCATCGAACTATTTTCCCTGATGGGGCTGGCCGGAACCTTGGAAATCGTTGGCGGCCTGTTGCTGCTGGTAGGCTTGTTCACACGCCCAGTCGCTTTGATCTTGTCCGGCTTCATGGCCGTCGCCTACTTCATGGCGCACGCACCTAAAGTCTTTCTTAGCCCCTTGCAGAACGGTGGCGAACCCGCAGTCCTGTATTGCTTCATTTTCCTGTTCTTCTGCGTAGCCGGCGCAGGCGCATTCAGCATCGACGCGGCCCGCAGCAAAAACTGAGTCCACCTTGGACACGCTTACCAGCATGAAGACCTTCCGCCTGATCGCCGAGGGTGGAAGCTTCGTGCGAGCGGCCGAGCAACTGGGTCTTTCTCCCGCCATGGCAAGCAAGCATCTTGCCCACCTGGAAAAAAGCCTGCGCGCCCGGCTGCTCAATCGCACCAGCCGGCATGTCAGCCTGACCGAGGCCGGCCAGGTGTACTACGAGCAATGCTGCGAAGCCCTCGACCTGCTGGAAAATGCCGAAGCCACCTTACAAGACTCTCATGCCGAACCACGCGGCCTGCTGAAGATCACCGCGCCCGTATGGTGCGGCAACGCCAGGTTCGCCGCCATGTTGGCCGACTACCGGGCCCGCTATCCGAACGTCACGCTAGACCTGCGCTTAAGCAACTACAAGGTCGACCTGGTTGAAGAGGGTTTCGATCTGGCTTTGCGCGCCAGCACCCAGGACAACACCGCCTCGCTGATCGTGCGCCCACTGTGCAGAGTGTCTTTCATCCTGGTCGCCGCCCCCGGCTACCTGGCCCGGCACGGTGCCATCGCTACACTGGCCGAACTCGGCACCCACGCAGCAGTTCTGCCGTCCTACATCAAGAATCCGCAGGAAATCGTGCTTGTCGACGGCACGACAAAAACCGCCGTCCGTCTACCCCTGGCCATCAAAACCGACGACTCCACGCTCGCCCATCAAAGCATCCTGGCCGGCATCGGTCCGGGTTACCTGCCCGAATGGCTGGTGGCCGACGATGTGGCAAGCGGCCGGCTGATTCGCCTGCTGCCGCGCTATCAGGCCACCGCCGTCACCTTGTATGCGGCTTACACCAGCCGCAAGTTTCTTACCCCCAAAGTAAGAACCTTTATTGATTTTTTCAGCGCAGCCTTCAGCGAGTAGGCCGAACTGGCGTATCGTTGCCGCAATTGCTTCGAGGAAATCGCTTTGAATAGTTCGACTCCCGCAAGCCGCCCCCAGGGCGGCTTTGCTACGCTGCGTACGCTCCTTCCCTACCTCTGGCCCGCTGGCGCGCTCAATCTGCGCATGCGCATCATCGCCGCCGTCGTCTTGCTGATAGCAGCCAAGGTTGCCAACATCTATGTGCCCATGTTCTACAAGGGTGCAGTCGACGCTCTGGGCGCAACGGCTGCCGGCACCCTCGCCATTCCCCTTGGCCTGATTCTCGCCTATGGCGGGGCGCGCGTGCTGAGCCTGGTGTTTTCCGAACTGCGCGATGCGGTATTTGCACGGGTCGCCCAGCATTCCATTCGGGTAGTGGGCTTAAAGGTATTTCGACATCTGCATGCACTGGCGCTGCGCTTTCACCTGGCTCGGCAAACCGGCGGGCTGACACGTTCCATCGAGCGCGGCACCAAAGGCATAGAAACGCTGCTGAGCTATATGCTCTTCAATGTACTTCCCACGCTCATCGAAATAGCCCTGGTCACCATCATTCTGTGGCGCATGTTCGACGGCTGGTTCGCACTGGCAACCTTCCTTACGGTGGTGCTGTATATCGCCTATACGCTGGCGGTTACGGAGTGGCGCACCAAGTTCCGGCGCCAGATGAACGAAACCGATTCCGAAGCCAACACCAAGGC
>JBEBXA010000094.1:0-15806 GCA_040391825.1 Pigmentiphaga sp. | reverse complement strand
CCATACAACTGGTTGAAATCCCTACAGATGACGAGATCCACGACAACGTCGTCGCCATGTGGGTACCCAAGGCAAAAGCCTCCAAGGGCTCGTCTTACAGACTCAAATATCGTCTGCACTGGACCGACGAAGAACCCTATGCCCCTGCCCTGGCCCGCTGCGTTGCAACCCGCCTGGGCAACGGCGGCCAGCCCGGCGAACCCCGTCCACAAGGCGTGCGCAAGTTCATGATCGAATTTATCGGTGGCGGGCTGGACAAACTGCCCTTCGGCGTGAAACCAGAGCCAGTGCTGTGGGCTTCACGCGGCAGTTTTTCCTATGTTTTCACCGAAGCCATACCTAATGGCGTACCCGGCCATTGGCGTGCCCAGTTCGATTTGACCGTAGAGGGTAGCGAGCCAGTGGAAATGCGGCTCTACCTTAAAGACAAGGACACGACGCTGTCCGAAACCTGGCTATATCAATACCATCCGCTGGCCAACCAGACACGCTGACACTCGCTCAAAATAGAGGCCCTGCTCGCTAACTATGGGTAGGCCCCAGCAAACCGTGCTTGTGCTCGGCATCGACGGTACGCCGGGGCACCTCGCTTGAAGTAGCCAAGGTTTGCAAAATGCCGCAATCCTTGGCCAGTCGAGCTTGTTGGCACTGGCTGCGCAACTCTTTCAGTTGCTTTTGCAGCGCTTTCAATTCGGCAATGCGTGTAGCAACGTGATCAATATGTTCGTCCAGCAAGGCATTGACCTCGCTACAGTTTTCCTCAGGGGCATCACAAAACTGCAGAAGGCGTCGTATTTCGTCCAAAGTCATGTCCAGCGACCGGCAATGGCGAATCATCTGCAAACGTTCGCCATGCGGCTCGCTGTAAATGCGGTAGTTCCCGGCCGTTCTGGCGGGCTCGGGCAACAAACCTTCTCGCTCGTAATAGCGGATAGTCTCCACAGGCGTATTGGTGCGTCGCGCAAGCTCGCCAATCTTCATATTGCCTCCTGGGGGATAACTCAGTTCAGAAACCGACAGTCGCGGTAACTATCTCACCATATCGGCCTACGAAATTCTATATCCGGATGTTTCCAGCTTGACTCTAAACTAACTTCAGGGTTTCCAATAGAGACATCTGATGGAGTCCCTATGCCTGAATCATCACCAAGCTGCCATTGCGAACACTCCTCCGCCGAGCCCGGGCATGCTGCCTCGCCCGTTGCCACCGAGGCGTCAAGCTCTTATGAGGCCTTGTATCGCATCGACCAGATGGACTGCCCCACCGAGGAACGCTTGCTGCGTAAAGCGCTGGAATCCTTGAAAGGGGTGCGATCGCTATCGTTCAACCTGATGGAACGTACGCTGCGGGTCGGCCATGAACTGGGGGACCCCCAGCCTATCACCCTTGCCATAGCAGGGCTCAATATGTCACCGGTGTTGCTGAGCGGCGCCGGCGCGGACGCCGAGCCCAATACGGCCGCGCCTGCCCCAGCCACGTCACGGGCAAACTGGGTACGCATGGCAATAGCCGGTGTGCTGGCAATCGGGTCCGAAATACTTGCATATAGTACCGGGCAAGAGACGTCCTGGCCGGTTGCGGTACTGGCTCTGGGCGCCATAGCGTTCGGCGGCATCGACACTTTGCGCAAGGGCTGGCTCGCCCTGCGCCACTTCACGCTCAATATCAATCTGCTGATGACAGTGGCGGTCATCGGCGCGGTTTTGATCGGCCAATGGCCTGAAGCAGCCGTCGTCATCTGGCTATTCGGTATCGCGGAAATGATAGAAGCCATGAGCCTGGACCGGGCACGCAACGCCATCCGTAGCCTTACTGCTCTAGCCCCCGAACAAGCCTTGCACCAGCAAGCAGACGGCAGTTGGCAAGAAGTGCCTGCCCGCGCCCTCACCGCCGGCGCCATGGTTCGCGCCCGGCCCGGTGAGCGTATCGCCCTCGATGGCGTAGTCGTCCAGGGTCTATCCAGCGTCGACCAGGCCCCCATCACCGGCGAAAGCATGCCGGTCGACAAACAGTCAGGCGATACGGTTTTTGCCGGCACGATCAATCAACAAGGCGTTCTCGAATACCGGGTAACGGCAATCGCCGGACATACGATGCTGGACCGCATTGCCCATTCCGTACAAGACGCGCAACAGCAGCGCGCGCCAACCCAACGTTTCATCGACAGTTTCGCCCGCGTCTATACCCCAGTCGTTTTCGTTATTGCGGTCGCAGTGGCGCTCGTTCCTCCACTGTTATTCGATTATGGCTGGATAGACTGGATCTACAGGGCGTTGGTACTCCTGGTGATTGCCTGCCCTTGCGCACTGGTTATTTCCACCCCAGTCACTATCGTCAGCGCCCTTACCGCCGCAGCGCGCAAAGGCATACTGGTCAAAGGCGGCCTATACCTTGAACAGGGCCACCGCCTGGGAGTCATCGCCCTCGACAAGACGGGAACGCTGACTCATGGCAAACCGGAACTTACAGACGTGCTTCCTGTAGGCACGACGCCGCTGCCACAAGCCGAAGTGCGAAGCCTGGCCGCCAGCCTTGACGCCCTGTCCTCGCATCCTGTCGCCAAAGCGATTGCCGCCGCAAGCGCGTCCCACGTCAAGGTGGACAACTTCCAGTCTCTGCCGGGACGGGGCGTACAAGGCGATATCGATGGGATTACCTATTACCTCGGTAACCTCCGACTGGCGCAAGAAGCCGCAGCAGTCAATACCAATCTGGAAGCCGCCCTAAATACCCTGGAAGCTCAAGGCAAGACCGCTGTCGTCCTGTGTCGCGCAGGAAACGCCTTGGCTATATTGGCCGTCGCCGATGCCATACGCGAGTCCAGCCGCGCTGCGGTTGCCGATCTGCGCAAACTGGGCGTAAGCAGCGTCATACTTTCCGGCGACAACGCGCAGACCGTGCAGGCAGTCGGGCAGCAACTAGGCATCTCCGATGCGCGCGGCAATCTGCTTCCCGAGGAAAAGTTGGCAGTAATTGATGAATTAAGCCGCACGGCACAGGTCGGAATGGTCGGCGACGGCGTCAATGATGCTCCGGCACTGGCGCGCGCCAACATCGGCTTTGCGATGGGCGCAGCCGGCACCGATACGGCGATAGAGACCGCCGACGTCGCCCTGATGCAGGACGACCTGCGCAAACTGCCTGAGTTCATTCGCCTGTCGTATCGAACGCGCCGGGTACTGTGGCAGAACATTGCCTTCGCCTTGGCGATCAAGCTGGTGTTCTTCGCCCTTACTTTTACGGATCAAGCCACCTTGTGGATGGCAGTATTTGCCGACGCCGGAGCCAGCCTGTTGGTGGTCTTCAACGGCCTGCGGCTGCTACGCTAGCTTTCTGCGAAACACCAAACGTTCCGGGGTTGAAGCCGAAGCGTCATAGGCATACCCTTCGGCTGCAAACCCTTGTAGCCCCTCCGGCTTGCCGATATGCGCAGTTACCGCATAACGCACCATCAAACCGCGGGCGCGCTTGGCGTGGAAGCTAATCACTTTGTAGGCTCCGTTCTTCCAGTCTTCAAAGACGCACTGAATCAACTTGGCTTGCAAAGTCTTGCGATCCACCGCTTTGAAATACTCTTCGGACGCCAGGTTGACCACCACCGGTTTTTTCTGGCCTGTTTGACGCTCGTTCAGATACTCGGCGATTTGCGTGCCCCAGAATTCGTACAGATTCTTGCCCAGCTTGGTTTCCAGGCGGGTTCCCATTTCTAGGCGATAAGGCTGCATCAGATCCAGCGGCCGCAAGGCGCCGTACAAGCCGCTCAGGATCACCACGTGTTCTTGTGCCCAGTCCAGTTGTTTGGCGCTGAGCGTTGAAGCATCCAGGCCTTCGTAGACGTCGCCGTTAAAAGCCAGCACAGCCTGCTTGGCATTTTCCGCCGTAAACTTCGGGGTCCATCGCGCATAACGGTCCACATTCAGCTCAGACAAGGCCGGGCTCAAATGCATCAGGCCGGCAATATCCTCGGTGCTCTTGGTCTTGAGCACGCTGATCAGTTTCTTCGCTTGTGGCACAAACAACGGTTGTGTCGCCGCATCGATATGCGCAGGCGTTTCATAGTCGAGCTTCTTGGCGGGCGAAAGCAGAAATAACATGGTAGGTAATCAAGGCAAATGAACTCAGCCGCTAATGTAGACCAATTGTGTCCTTGTGGCTCGAAACAGCCCTATTCGGCTTGCTGTGGGCCGTGGCACCATGGCGCTACGGCCCTACGAGCTCCTGATGCCCCTAGTCTGATGCGCTCCCGGTACAGCGCCTTCGTCCTGGATGAGTTGCCCTATTTGCTCGCAACCTGGCACCCCAGCACCCGCCCCGCTTCCTTGGAGCCCAATCCGCCCGGGATGAAATGGCTGGGACTGGAAATACGTACAAGCACGGCCATTGATACCGATCACGCGAGTGTCGAATTCATTGCGCGCAGCAAACTCGCGGGTAAGGCCAGCCGCTTGCATGAAATCAGCCGTTTCGTTCGAGAGGATGGCCGCTGGTTCTATATCGATGGCGAGTTCCCCAAACGCAGGGCCAGCTAGCCGGACCGGCTGGCCGAAGCAGCGCTGCCTATTCGATGGGCATGCGAGCCCTGGCTCGCACCAATGCTTCAAGCATGTCGGCGCCGGGTGTGGGTACGTTCACCCAAGCGGCCACTTGCCGCACGGCGGTCACCACCGCATCGACTTCCAAAGGCCTGCCTTGCTCCAGGTCCTGCAACATGGAAATCCGCGCATTGCCGACGGCTCGCGCCATATCGATACGCTGCTCAGGGGTAATGCCCAACTCTACTCCCAGCGCACTTGCTACCTCGATTCCTTCGAGCAAGACCTGGCGGACCACGCCATAGGCGCCGGCATCCGCCCAGATCTCGTCTTGCAACATACCTGTCAGCGCAGCTACCGGATTAAAAGAGAAATTGCCCACCAACTTGATCCAGACAGCACGACGTATATCTTCTTCGGCAAGGGCATCGAACCCTGCTTCGCAAAAGGCCGCGCTAACTCTATCCAAGCGGCTTGATGCACGCGCATTCAGTTCACCCAGCATCAACAGCCGTCCGCCGGTACGGTGTACGACACCAGGCGCGCGAATCTCGGCCGCGACATGTACGACACACCCCAGAATGTGATGCGCAGGCACGCTGTCGAACAAGCCCCCCGAGGAGTCCAGGGCAGGCACGGAACGTCCTTCGAAAGCGCGCGCCGCCGCATGTGGAACACCTTGAAAATACCACCAGGGCAATCCATTGATGGCTGGAACCACTACGGTGTCCAAGGCCAACAAGGGCTGAATACGGCTCAGGATAGCTGCCAAGGAATAGGCCTTGACCGCGACGATGACGAGATCCTGAGGGCCAAAGACGCTGGGATCATCACTCGCAGGCAACTCGAACACCCGCTCTTCGCCTTGAACGTGATCGACTATACGCAAACCACGATGTTGGATGGCATCCAGATGAGCGCCACGCGCTATCAGGCTGACTTCATGCCCGGCCGTCGATAATGCGGCTCCGAGCGTGGCGCCAATGGCCCCTGCCCCTACGACACAGACTTTCATACGATCACACTTTTGCTTCTTACTGGCAGTACGCATTATCCAATGAAAACAGATGTCGGCCAGCCCTTGGACTGTGTCCGGCCCAGCCAAACAAGTTGACAAAGTTAACTATATAGTTAATATTATCAACTAGATTAAGCTATAGGGAAGGAATACGCCGTGTCTCAACTACCCGAATTAATAACGGAACAACGCGAGCATGTGCTGTTGCTGACCCTGAATCGCGATCATAAACGTAATGCGCTCAGCAGCGCTCTGGCGCAATCGATTCTCGACTCCCTTTCCGGCGCAGATGCCGACGAAAACATCCGTTGCGTTGTCATAGCAGCGCATGGCGGATGTTTTTGCGCGGGCGCCGATCTTGACGAAGGACGAGCGATACCGCGTGAAAGAACAGACTTGATCGAGGCTCGCACTGCTTTGCTGGCAGACTTGAACATGGCGATTTCGCGCATGCATACACCGGTCATCGCCGCCGTCGATGGCCCGGCGGTCGGCGCAGGCGTGGGGCTATCCCTTGGCGCCGACCTCGTCCTGGCGTCGCCCCGCGCCCGTTTCGCCTTGCCGGAGGTGAAGCATGGCATATCGGCAGCTCTGCTCATTCCCAACCTCATTCGCCAAGTCGGCCCCAAAGCCGCTTTTGAAATGCTGGCGACGGGGGACCCGATCGATGCCGAACGCGCCTTGTCCCTGGGCATGATCAATCGCATCGTCGCCAGCGACCTCTTGCTTGAGGAAACTCTATTGTTCGCGACGAAAATCGCCTCGTTTGCCCCTGCCGGCATGGCGGCATCCAAGCGCTGCTTCCAGCAAGCCTACGACTTGACCATGGCTGACGCCATGCGCGCCTTGATCAATGTCAACGACAAGCTGCGCGCCAGTTCCACTTCTTGAACCCCTTTGCTCATCGATCAACATGACATTCTCTACACGCCTGACCTCTTTGCTCGGCATCGAACATCCCATCGTCCAGGGCGGAATGAGTTGGGCTTCCTCTAACGCCGACTTGGCGCTGGCGGTATCCGAAGCAGGCGCACTGGGAGTCATCGCAGCAGGCCCGATGTATCCAGATGCCTTGCGTGCTGCCATCTCCGCGCTTAGATCCGGTACCAGCAAACCCTTTGCCGTCAATGTTCCGCTTTACAACAAACGCGCCGCCGAGTTCCTGGATATCGTCTATGAGATGGAAGTTCCCATCATCATTGCCTCTCAGGGCGGACCCAAGGGCCACATCGGCCGCTTCAAGGATGCAGGCAGAACCTGGATACAGGTGACGGCCAACCCTTTGCATGCACGCAAGGCCGAAGATGCGGGGGTTGACGCCGTCATTGCCGTAGGTGGAGAAGCCGGGGGCCATCCGGGCCCCGATGAAGTCAGCACGCTTGTACTGGTGCGCGCAACCGTCAATACGGTATCGGTGCCGGTCATCGGAGCCGGCGGCATTGCAGACGGCGCGGGCATCGCAGCCATGTTGGCCCTGGGTGCCAGTGGAGCTCAACTGGGCACCCGCTTCCTGCTTACACCGGAGGCGGGTCTGCACCCCTCGTACAAAGATGCCGTGCTCAAGGCAGGCATCGGCGACACCGCTATCGTCGGACGAGGCCGCTCCCCCATCCGCATGGTCAAGAATGAGTTCTCGTCGAACTATGATGCCGCGCTGCGATTAGGTGCGCCCGATAAGGAACTCGATACGCTGTTTGCCGCAAGCTCTCTGCGCCAGGCCGCCAAAGACGGCGATGTTGCATTGGGCAAGCTTGAAGCAGGGCAAAGCGCTGGCTTGATCGACCGCCTGGTTCCAGCCGGCGAGTTGGTCAGGCAATTGGTAGATGAGACTAAGCAGGCGGTAGCCCGGGCCTCAGCTTACCTGGCGTAGCAGGCTAAATTGGCGGGCGGGCGCTAAGAGGCCCAGGCACCCCGCCTTGCGGGTCGGGGTGATACCGCCCCCTGGCTTCAGGGTGCCAACCACACTCCGCTACCGGCACCTGATGAAACGGCCAGCTCGCCATCCTGCACTTCCAGTCCAGCGAACGGATCATCCAGAAGATGATCAAACTCCGCCAACTCTGCCCCTGCATGGATAGACTTAGCTACCGAGGCGACATGCACCCCTTGCGCCGCCAGCAATCGCGGCCCGAAGATCGCGCCGAACCGATAAGCAACACCTGCTGCTTCGCACAGCCGCACCGCTATCATCGTGTTCCGGATCCCGCCTAGGTAATGTAATTTCAAGTTGTAGGAATCAGCGGCCTTCATTGCAATAAGGTCAAGCAAACCGCGCAAATCGCCGATCGCCTCGTCCGCCTCGATAGGCAACTCGCCCGCAGCATGAATACGGCACAGCCCCTCGATGTCGGCCGCCGGTACCGGTTGCTCCATCATTGCCACCCGCCACGGGCGTAATTCACGACACACGCGGATAGCGGTGTCGGCGTCGTAAGCCTGATTGGCGTCCACCGTTAAGGTAATACCCGCACCCAAGCGTTCCCGCACCACCCGCACACGGGAAATATCCAGGTCAGCCTCGCCACTCAACTTCAGCTTCAAATAGCGATAGCCCTGGCTAGCCAGCTTCTGCGCCTGATCGGCCATAGCCTCAGGGGATTTGATGGACACGATACGTGACACCTCAACGCTATCACGCCGCTTGCCGCCTAATAAGGTGTGCAGGCCAACGCCCAGCATCCTTGCCTGAACCTCATACATGGCGCAGACAAAGCCGGACAGCGCACAAGGCTCGGATTGCGCAACGACTTCCATCCTGGCGTGCAAAATCTCCAGATCGAATACGTCGCGGCCCACCAGCACTCGCTTCAGTTCTTCCAGAATAGGCTCTATACGGGCCACGTCCGGTTGGAAAATCGGTGTTCCCAGCACATGCCCATAGCCAGTCGTTCCGTCTCGCGTGGTCAGCGCCACGATCCAGCCGTCCACGTGGGTAATGGTGCCTCGGGCGAATCGCCAGCTTGGGTCATCCTGGCGCTGCGTGCACGGAACAATCTCGACTCGATCCAGCACCGATGCAGCACCCGGCAAACGCGCGGGTGCGCGATCCTCTATAGAGCGCTTCATCACTTGAGCTTAAGGCCCGCCGTCTTGATCAAATCAACCGTGCGCTTGGCGTCGTCAATAACGAACTGGGTGGTTTGCTCGGGTGACAGCGTTATCAATTCAGTGCCTTGCTCTTCCATCTGCTTCTGGTATTCGGGTATCTTCGCTACCTTATTGAGCGCTTTGTTCAGTTTGTTCACGATGGCAGGCGGCGTTCCCTTAGGAGCAGCCACGGTGTACCAAGATGCCGACTCCGCCCCGCCCAAGCCAACTTCTGCAAACGTCGGCACATCAGGCAACAGAGGCGAGCGGGCCGTCGAGGCATAAGCCAAGGCGCGCAACTTGCCAGACTTCACAAAAGGCAGTTCGCCCGACAAATTCATCACACCGACCTCAAGTCGACCTGCGACCAGATCGGTAATCGCGGGGGCTGCGCCGCCATAAGGCACATGAAGGATGCTGATGCCGGCACGTTGCTTGAACAGTTCCCCACCGATGTGCGGCGAGGTGCCTGTACCAGATGAGCCATAGTTCAATTTGCCTGGAGCCGCCTTGGCGAGTGCGATCAGTTCTTGCGCGGTCTTGGCTTTAACCTCCGAGTTCACTACCAATAAGTTCGGCTGATTGGCTACCAAGGCTACGAAAGCGAAATCCTTGATGCCATCATAAGGAACCTTCTGGATGAGAGGCGTCACGACGTGCGCGGCCGCGGTGCCAAATAGCAGGGTATATCCATCGGGTTCAGCACGGGCAACAGCCCCTGCCCCGATCGATGCTCCACCGCCCGCCTTGTTTTCCACCACGACTTGCGCGCCGAGCTCGGTACTCAGGTCTTTGGCCAATTTACGCACAATCAGGTCCGCCGGACCGCCGGCGGCATAAGGATTCACCAGCACCACGGGCCGGGTCGGGTACGCTTGCCCATATGCGGTAGTCGATCCGGCCACGATGGCTGCGGTGGCTGCCAACATTAATACTTTCCTGGAAGCTTGCATGCTTGTCTCCTGCTGGGGTTGTTTACTGGCGCACAGCGTGCACGTCAGATCGCGTTCTTCTCTCGCAGCGCACTGATCTGCGCAGGGTTCATGCCCAACCGTTCCGCCAAAATCTGTTCGGTATGTTCCCCGAGCAAAGGTGGCCGATTCAGTGTGGGATTGTCATAACCGGAAAATTTCAAGGGCACCGGCAAAGCATTGAAGGCGCCGATGACGGGGTGCCCAAATTGCTGCACCATTCCTCGTGCCAGTACATGTTCATTGGTCAAGACCTCATCTACTGCCAGCACTGGCCCGGCCGGTACTTTGGCCATGTCGCAACGTCGGCAGAATTCGTCACGATCAATCTGTGCAATCGCGGCAGAAAGACGCGTCATGAGCTCTTCGCGCCGCGCCAGCCTGTCGACATTCAGGGCCAGAGACGGATCCTCAGCCCAATCATCCAACCCCAGCAATTGGCAAAATGGCTTCCAGTGCTGGTCGCTACCGGTTACCTGCACCCACTTTCCATCACGGCACATAAATGCCGCGGACGGAATCCGCCCCGGGTGCTCGGTACCCAAGCGAGCAGGCACCTCGCCAAGCGCGAAGAAGCGGGCAGCAGCCAGCGACAGCAGGCCTACCTGACCGTCCAGCATCGAAAAATCGACATGGCAGCCTGCGCCATTTGCGGGCCGCCCCACCAGAGCGGAAAGAATGGCAATGGCTACCCATAAACCCGAAGTCAGGTCTGCCACCGGCAGACCTGGTTTGACGGGTCCGCCGCCCCGCTCTCCGGTTAGGCTCATAATGCCGCCCATAGCCTGGAAAACCGTGTCGTAACCCTTCCGGGGCGCATAAGGCCCCGTCATGCCGAAGCCCGTGCAAGACACATAAACCAAGCGCGGATTATCTTGTTTCAGGCGGTCGTAGTCCAAGCCATAGCGCTTGAGCGTGCCCACCGGAAAATTCTCCAGCAGCACATCGGCCGATGCGGACAGGCCCCGGATGACCTCCTGCCCTTCAGGTGAGCGCAGGTTGACCGTGATGGACTTCTTGCTTCGATTGAACGCCATGTAATAGGCAGATTCGCTCCCGGCTTCCGCTTCGACCTTGGGTTCAAAGCTGCGCGTCTCATCGCCACTGCCCGGTTGTTCGACCTTGATGACGTCCGCTCCCAATTCAGCCAGAATCATCGAGGCGAACGGACATGCCAACACACGGGACAAATCGAGAATCGTTATACCTTCCAGCGGGCGCATGATTATTTACCCGCCTTTTTGAAACCGCGCATGATCACATTGATATCGCGCCCAGCATCCAGGCCTTCTTCCAGGGTGAGCTCGGCAACGCGGTGGAATAAACGTTTGCTGGTTCCCATTGCAGTTTGACTCCAGCCGGCCAGCTTGTCTGCCATCTCCAGGGCGAGCTCCAATACCTGCCCATCCTCTGTCACCCGATTGGCCAGCCCCAGTTCAAATGCACGAGTTCCATTGATCGGCTCCCCCATGGACAGCAGCTCGAACGCGTGCTTGCGTCCAAGCTGGCGCACCAAATTGGA
This sequence comes from Pigmentiphaga sp., assembly GCA_040391825.1. Lineage (GTDB taxonomy): Bacteria > Pseudomonadota > Gammaproteobacteria > Burkholderiales > Burkholderiaceae_B > Pigmentiphaga. Next base: position 4,675 of record JBEBXA010000094.1, on the reverse strand, counting down.
CATGACCACCGCCGCCACAATGCCATGCTTCAACTCGGGATAGCCAAAGCGGACGGTGTCCGCCATAACCGTCAGGTCACAGGCGATAGCCAAGCCCGCTCCACCACCCAACGCGTTGCCGCGCACTGCGGCCACAACCGGCTTGGACATTCTCGAAAAAACACGATGCAGCTGGCTTGTCAGCTCTGCTCGGTCCTGAACCGCAGTCGGGTCCTCGGGGACCAAGGTACTGAATTCCGTGGTATCGGCCCCAGCGCAGAAAGACTTGCCCTGACCTGTCAGCACGACTGCACGAACTACCGGATCGCGGTCGGCGGCGAGCAAGGCATCCAGCAAGGATTGGGTCAGCGCCGTGTTGAGAGCATTGTGCTTTTCGGGCCGATTCATCGTCAGGACGCGTACGGCCCCGCGGTCATCAATAACAAGTTCGTTCATGCCTGGGTTCGCCAAAAATCAATTTAGTTGATTTTATATACTATCTAATTGATTTATTCAACTAAAACCAGGGAATGTATCCATGCCAAAGGCGGACAAAAGCGCCCAGCCAGGGCATATGGAGGCTTAGATGCGGCACCCCACCACCGCAACCAAGGGCCAGACGGGGACGCGAATGCAATATCAAGAAGGGGCTGCGACCGCCAGGGGAGCACGAAGCGCTCAGTTACCGGCGGATCGGGAAACAATCAGTGTTGAACCTGGCGAATCGTCCGGCGAGTTGAGATCGCGCTCAAGCCGGCCGAAAACGATTAGCGCCGGCCGGAGGTCTTGCGCTCTCGAGGCGAGCCTGCCCGCAGCTCATCCAACATGCCGATGGCGTGCACCGTCAATTTATCGATGGCGCGTTCAAGAACCTCTCGTTCTTCCTCGGTCAAGACCGACAGCATTTTCTCGTTTCTTTCCACCGCACGCGGAAAGACCTTTCGATACAGCGCTCGTCCGGAGGGCGTCAGGTCCAACTTTACCCCGCGCCCATCCAGTTCGTCGGCGCCACGTTTCACATAGCCCCGCTCTATCAGTTCGCCGACGCTGCGGCTAGCCTGGCTTTTATCAATATTTGCCTCGTGCGCCAGGGCATTCAGGGATAAGGGCGCAAATGCGCCAAGCAGGCCAATAATGCGCCAATCTCGCGAACCAAGTTCGTATAGGCTTTCATTGGTCTTTGCAGCCATGCGGCTGGACACGAAGGCCAGGCGGTTCAAGCGGTAGGAAAACAATTCCTTCAGATTAGTCGGCACAAGACGTGGCATTCTTCTTCTCACTAAGTATGACCGCAGCAATTTACCCCAGTACAGCTTCGCCGCCCACCCCACCTGCGCAGGAGAGACGAACTAGGCCGCGCGAGGGCGGCGCAACATGAAGCTGCCCATGGCCAGGGCGACCAGGGTGTTCTCCCCATCGCGTACCTCGCACTGGCAAAAAGCCAATGATTTCCCTGAACGCTTAACCTCGGAGCACGCAGTCAAATCGCCCTTACCCGGCGCCAGGAAGTGGATATTCAGGTCTACCGTGCCCGAAAGCTCCAGGCCAATTTCAGTACTACGAGTAGCGACCGCCATGCTTGAATCCATCAAGGTTGCGATGGCACCCCCATGGACCACGCCGCGCCGATTGGCCAAGCTAGGCCTAAAAGGCATGCTCAGCACCGAATAGCCCTCATCAGCCCGCAGCACTGCTATTCCCAGCGAAGCAGCAAATGGGGCAATTGACGAGCCCGCCAGCGCCCCCACGGTGATCAGGGCCTCCGCCGGTGCTGCGGTCACCTCCGTACTCAAACTATCCATAACTTGTTTCCAGAATTCAAAGCGGCAACAAAGGGTTCACGCCGCTCATGGCGACACGGCTGTGCAAAGTACGCCCCAGTACCTGTTCGCACAGATTGGCCGTGTCCAGCAAGGCGTCCAAATTTATGCCGGTCTTCACACCCATGGACTCGAACAGGCTTACCAAGTCTTCGCTAGCAACATTACCAGTATGACCGCCGCCATATTTGACCTTGGCCGGATGGCCGCCCACCCCGCCAAAAGCGCAATCAAAATAGCGGCACCCTGCATCCAGGGCGGCAACATAATTGACCAGCCCCGTACCGCGGGTATCGTGAAAATGAGCGATCGTAGTCACTTCCGGCAATTCCGCATGCACAGCCTGCATCAACGTTCGCACCGTTTGCGGCGCCGCCATGCCCGTCGTATCGCCAAGCGCTACGTGCATCACGCCCAATTCGGCAAATCTGCGCACATCATCCAATACCGACGCGGCCGCCACAGCGCCCTCGAAGGGGCATCCCCAGGCAACCGATACAGTGCCTATCATGCGGAACTTGCCTTGCGTGGCTTGCACCATGTCAGCCACATTCTGCCATTGGTCGGCGCGGCTACGCCGCAGATTCTTCTGCGAATGCGATTCACTGGCAGACACCAACAAGCTGATTTCATTGGCGCCATAACCCAGGGCAAGATCGGCCAAGGCCCGCTCCACGGCACGCACATTGGCGCAGGTCGCCTTGTACCAGACCCCCTCGCGCCGCGGCAGCGTCTTGAGCAACTCGCTCGCATCTCCGAACTGCGGAACCACTTTAGGATTCGAATAGGAAGTCGCTTCAACCCGCTGAAAACCGATCTCGGCAAAGCGTTCGATCACCGCCACCTTGGTTGCGGTCGGGATCAAGGTTTCCTCGTGCTGCAAACCATCTCGCGCGAAGCATTCGCAAAGCGTTACGTCCGCCATCATTGCACCGCCTTGCCCGGCTGGGCGTTCGACAAGCCGAAGAGCTCGATAGCATGCGCCTTCAATTTGTTCTTCTGTACCTTGGAGCTTCCCGTCATGCCGATATTTTCAAACGTGTCCACAATCTGCAAATAGCGCGGCACCTTGAAGTTAGCGCAACGGGCCTTGCACCAATCGATCAACTCCTGCGTATCGGCAGTCTTGCCTTCTTTCAGCAGCACAAAAGCAGCCGTCACTTCGCCCAGTCGAGCATCGGGTACGCCCACCACTTGCGCCATCTGCACAGCCGGATGGCTATGCAGAGTTTCTTCTACCTCGGCGGGCGCTACGTTTTCGCCGCCGACCCGGTACATATCCTTCAGGCGGCCCACCATCCGCAGACGTCCCTCTGGCGACATTTCACCCAGGTCTCCGGTGCGTAGCCATTTGTCCGCAGTCAAAGCCTGTGCCGTGGCTTCGGGCATCTTGTAGTAACCACGCATTACGTTCCAGCCCCGTACCTGGATTTCACCCGGATCGCCAGGAAGCGCTACGTCGCCGGTTTCCTGATCCACGATGCGAACTTCCGTGCCCGGATGCGGCAGCGCCCAGCCATGGGCACGCAACTCAAAGGGGTCATCCCATGCGGACAAGGACACATTGGGCGACGCTTCGGACTGGCCATAGGCGTTGCACACATGCTCAACACCCATCACATCACGGATCTGTTGCATTACCTCAGGCCCAGCCGCCGCCCAACCACCGCGCAAGTGGATTCTGGCGCGATCAAAATCAGGATGCCCCATCAGCATCAAGAAAATAGTGTCATTGCCGGAAGTGAGCGTGCATTTTTCCTCATCCAGCAGGCGCAACGATTGAGCCACATCGAACTTCGGCAGCGTAAGCAGACAGCAGCCGGTCATCAGGCTGACCAGAATCGACAGCGTCGTCCCGGCAACATGAAAAAATGGCCGTATGCTGAAATAGCGATCATCGCTACGCACGCCGATACGCTGGGCCGCAGCCCAGGCATTGGTCAACATATTCGCGTGGCTAAGCATGACGCCCTTGGGAAACGAGGTCGTTCCCGAGGTGAACTGCATCAGCAACACATCGTCCGGCACGACTGTTCCTGCCACCTCTTCGATCTGTGCTTGCGTAACAGATGCGGCACGGGCAATGAAATCCGCATAGGGGACGGCGCCACCTGGGCAAGGACCATCCCCCACCATTACGGCTTGATTCAACGCTGGCAAGACCTTACCCGGCAAACCGGTGTTCAGCCCTGGTTCAACGGTCTTCAGCAGATCGACAAAATCAATGCCCAGAAAACTCTCGGCAAAGATGAGCAGCTTGACGTCCGCCTGCTTCAGACAAAACTGAAGCTCATCGGTTTTGAAACGGGTGTTGACCGGTACGGTTACCGCACCGACCGTAGCGCAAGCAAAGAAGGTCTGCAGCCACAGGGCGCCATTACCCAGCATGACGCCGACATGATCGCCTTTGCGAATACCACTGGCATGTAACGCAGCGGCGATACGCCTGCTGCCCTGCTGCACTTCCAACCAGTTCAAGCGTTCGGCTTGGCAAACGAAGGCCTCGGCGCCCTGGTAGCGATCAGCCGTGCGGCCAAGTGCCTGATATAGAGTAGTAGGTTTGTCAAACATTCTTCTTGCCCGCCGAAGTAGAACCGAAGTTGGCAATCGCCCCCTTCCAATCGCTATGCCTAAGATTCTCTTCAATCGCCAAGATCTCAACCGCCATCGCTCCCTCGCGCGAGGTCTCCACCCCCTGATCGACACAACGCTTGGTAAGGCGAACGCTCAGCGGTGCTGCGGCAGCAATATGTTTGGCCATCTCAAATGCCCGTACTTCCAGATCTTCGGGCGCATAGACATGGTTCACCATACCTATGGTCTTGGCCTCCGCGGCATCGAAAACGCGCCCTGTAAACAGCAGTTCCTTCGCGATG
>JBEBXA010000093.1:0-15935 GCA_040391825.1 Pigmentiphaga sp. | reverse complement strand
GGCAATCGCATCGCTTGTCGGCATTATTCTAGGGGCTTCGATTCAATTCTATTTTTCAAAGTATCTCGAACAACAGCGCCATCGGCGTGAAACTCGAACGAAGGCATACACCGACTATTTGAACTGCGTAAGCGATCACGCGAATCAGCGTTTTGACCGACAGTCGAATGAAGGTCGAACCCTTGGCGCACGCACCGCTGACGCTAAGTGCCGGATTTGCTTGTACGGCTCATCCAACGCAATCAAAGAATTTGCGAAATTTGAACGGTTGGGCGCAACGATCAATACCGACGAACAGTGCAATGCGTTTGTCAACATGGTTGAAGCGATGCGCGCGGACTCCGTTAATGACGCCGCCGTCGAGTCGGAAGACTTGAGCCTAGTTCTGCTTGGCAAAGGCCGAAAGTGGCAGCCGCCCGTGTCTGCCGCTAAATAGCCGGGTTTCGCGGCAGACCAAAAACCCGCCCGCCGTCAAAGTGTCTCCCGTCATCTACCGACGCATACGGAGACACCATGAACACCCTGCTACGGCTTCCTGCCGTCATGTCTGCAACGGGCCTTGCCCGTCCGACCGTCTATGTCCGCATCAAGAACGGTCTATTCGTCCGCCCCGTAAAAATTTCCGAACGTGCCGTTGCATGGCCTGCCGGAGAAGTCGCCGCAATCAATGCCGCACGTATTGCCGGGAAGTCCGACGAAGAAATACGCGAACTCGTAACGCAGCTTGAAAAGCAGCGCGTCGCTATGGCGTAGGCCCATAGCGGAGACAGTTTCCGCCGAATGACATTGAAAAATAATAGCTCGAAGGGTCTTCGAACATCCTACCCATGTTCATACCCATAATTTGAGCCGAAGAATTGACCAATGGCACAAGAAGCCCACAAGCCAGCACCGAACTTCGGGTTCGCTCCGTCGCCTGACGATGAACAGGCAACGATGCGCGAAATCCTGTCGCACCTTGCGCCAAAGAAAGAAGACGACGTGCGGATGGTTGCCGCCGCCTTGAAGACGCACGGCGCGAAGTTTGAAGAAATCTTCTTCGAATGGGCGACGCCTTACGGGCGGTTCAAAGCGAAGGGATTGTGGGCAAAGGTCAAGGCCGACCCTGACGCGATGACGGAAGTTATCGACAGGCAGATCGCAGCCCTTGCCAAGAAATCCCGCTTCAACCCATTGCCCGCCGAAGCATTGGAAGCCATGCCGTCGTTGAACTGGCGCATCAAAGGCGTACTACCCGCCGCAGGCGTCGCCGCAATCTATGGCCCTTCGGGTTCCGGCAAGTCGTTTCTGGGCGTCGCGTTTGCCGCAGCCATAGCGGAAGGTTCGCCAATCTTCGAACACTCCACGAAGCCCGCCGCCGTGCTGTATGTCGGCCTTGAAGGCGAAAGCGGATACCGGGGCCGCGTGATCGCATGGCAACGCCACAACGGGCGCGCAATGTCCGAAGGTGTGCGCTTCTTGCTGCAACCCTTTCGCCTAACTGACCCGCAGGACGTGGCCGAACTTGCCGCCGCGTTACCGAAGGGCTGCGCCGTGTTCATCGACACATTGAACCGCGCCGCACCGAACATCGACGAAAACAGCAGCAAAGACATGGGCGCAGTCATCGAAGGGGCAAAGGCGCTTCAACGATTGACCGATGGGCTCGTTGTCCTGATTGCCCACACTGGCAAGGACGGCACGAAGGGGCTTCGCGGTCATTCAAGTTTGTTCGCCGCGCTTGATGCCGCCGTTTTGGTCGAACGCAACGACGAAGCCCGAAGCTGGAAAGTCGATAAAGCCAAGGACGGACGCGACGGTGAAGCGCATTACTTCCGCTTGAGCGTCGTTGAAGTTGGCATTGACGAAGACGGCGACATGGTTACGTCGTGCGTCATCGTGCCAGATGAAGCGCCTGCCAGTCCGGGGGCGAAGCCGCTAAACGCTGTTCAGAAACTTGCAATGGAAGCGTTCCGCGAAGCCTGCCGTATCAACGGAAGCGTTGACGCAGCCGGAAATTTCCTTGGCATCAACCGCGAAGCATGGCGACCTGTCTTCTATCGAATGCACGTCGAAGCGCCAAGCGATGAAGCACGCCGGAAAGCATTTGAGCGGGTGCGCAAGGAATTGGAACAGCGCGGCGAACTTGTCGAAGAACACAACGTATATCGCCTTGGCGGCTTGGCCGGAAGAATCGCCGAAGCCTGCATAGCCAAGGTCATCCAGAAAAGCGGACAACCGGACGGACACCGGACAGAAGCGGACATGTCCAAGGCCGCAACAACCCGGACAGACAGGACAGCAGCCCTTTAGGGCTGTCCTTGTCCGGTTGCGGTGTCCGGCCTGAATTGTGGGAATGAGGAAAAACGAAATGGCTATGTACCAACACTTCGAAGACGTACACAACTTGATTAAAGAACAAAGCTGCGTCGCTGAACTTATCGCAATGGAAGCGATGAAGCTAACGCAGCGCGTAACCGGAAGCGAAGAACGAAAGATCGACGCCCAACTGTTACGCACGTTGACCGCGCTTGTCGTAAACAAGTTGGACATTGACGAAATCAAAGTCGAATTCCAGCAGCGCGAACGGCAACGGGCGGTCAATCAGCAAATCGACGCATCCATGCAGCGGATGCAGGCCAATCGCTTTTGAGGCATACCCACATGAAAAACGACACTGTTTTGCAGCCTTGGCCGCCGCAAACCCGCGCAAACGTTGACGAAGACGCGGCACCCCCGCCCCCTACCGGAAAGAAGGTGTACGCACGCGCCAAGCTGGCAAGCGCGACAGACGTAAGCCGTGAACTTGCCAAGCTGTACCGCGAAGCGCGTAGCGGCGGAATCAAGGTCGAAGATGCTTCGCGCCTTGCGAACATTCTTGCCATCCTGTCGCGCATCTTGACCGACAGCGAACTTGAAGCGCGTATCGAAGCCTTGGAAGGCCGGGGCTAAACATGGCGCGCATCGGACTTCGTAACCGGCTTCGTAAGCTGGAAAAGCGCCGTAGGGGGCCAAGCCCGAACCGGGTTCTACGCTACAACCCCGCCGACCTTGGGGACGGCCCTGTACGCGACGATTTGCCCGTTTGGGTGTCCGGGTACTGGCGACCGGGCGAAAACCCCGCAAGCGGCCCGCTGTCCGGCATCGCCGGGCGCTTCGCCCTTGTGCCCGACTTCGGCACGACAGCGGCATGGGAAGCGGCGGCGGAACAGCAGCAACGCGACTTGCTGGCGAAGGCCCGCAGCCGAACCGACGAACCGGCGAACGTTGCGCCCGATTGTGTGGGCAACAGCGACAGCGGCGACGTACCCGCCCCGAAGCGTAAGGGTGAAAAGGGCAAGCGATTTATCGAATTGCCGGACGGGCGTACTTTCGACCGCGAAACCGGCGAATACCTGACAGAAGGGGGTTGATGGCCGCGATTGTTCAGGCGTCGGTGCATCCAGCGCCGTAACCTTCGAAGGAATTTCACCATGAGCCAAACACCGAACACCCTTGCCCCGTCGTACCCGAACAGCCTTGTTCAATCCGAAGCCGCGTCGTCGTTTCTGTCGTTGGCGGGCACCGAAACGGGCCGTAAAGCCTTCCTTGGCGACCCTGAAAAATTCGATAGCGGCGTAGGGCCGGACATTACGAACGCGGCCATTGCCTTGCGCAATGGCGTCGAAACCGTGGCGGCGCTTCTGAACGACGCGACCCGCAACGACGTACAGCGGCACGAAGCGGCGGGCGTTGTCGCCGGGCGCACCATCGAAACCTTGCAGAAGGCGAAAGCCGCCATTGAAAGCCGGGCCGAAGTCCTGTTCAGCGACGGCGCAGCGCAGGCCGAACGCGAATTCACGCCGCGCGCCAGCCATGCCAGCCTTGAAAGCGAAATCCGGGCGTATATCCGCGAACAGGCGAAGCAGCCGGACGGCCCGGCCAATGTGCGCGCGGCCATGCTGGCGTCGAAGGACGTTGCGGCGGTCATATTCCATTCGCCGGGGTTTCTTGTGGGCATCAATGCGGACACGCATTCGAAGCTTCGATACGAAGCCGCCGAAAAATGGGCTCCCGAAGCCTACAAGCGGATGACCGATAGCGTCGCACTTCGTGAACTTGCGCCGAAATTCGACAAGGCCATCAACAGCGTTCGAACCAGCTTCTACAACCCGACGATGGCCGCGAAGGCTTCGACGCGCGTTCGGATTTAACGAACCCAAGTGCCATTGGGGACTTTGGCCCGGCTTTGCGCCGGGTCTTTTTTTACGACAAAATTTCTAGAAAAGGATTCTTGTCAACGATGGCCGCGTGCGACTTCTTCTTTAGAAGTCCGGCAAGATCACCTTGGCGTTGCAGTAGCATCACGAATTCTTGCAGCGAACAAAGGAACATGGTTTTTTGGCTAAGTGCGTTCCTGCACTCGGACACTACCGATGCAGCATAACCGTTCGTTGCGATGAAAATTCCATGTGCATTTGCGCGCATGAACAAGCGGCTTAAGTGCGGCGAGAATTCACCTATACCCACTGGTGCGTTAAGCCACTTCATTTCGACAAGATGAATTTGTCCGTTCAACTCGATTACACCGTCAATTTGTTCGACGACGACAGCGGTATCAGGGTCTTTGCGGCGGAAGTCTTCGCGAACATGAATGCCATAGGTGCGGAATAGATCATTCAAAACTGCTTCTAGCAGCTTTCCCCGTTCCTGTGGCTTGTCGTCCATCGCGAACAACGCGAAAAGACGCTGGCTAACGCCCTCAATCTTCGCCCGCTTTTCTGCGGCTGCGGTGCGTTCGGCTTGTTGCCGGGCTACACGTTCGTCCCGTTCGGCATCCCGTTCCTGCTTCATCCGGGTAAACGAGTCTTTGGTATCGACGGCTTCGCGAACGCTCGCTACAAGTCCTTTGGCCTTGTATTGATCCGCAGGCCAACAGGTTTCGAAGCTTTCGAACTCTATGACGCGCTTGACGATTTCACGACGAGCGCGAAGCCCGCTATCTCCCCTCGCGTTTACTTTTGCGAGAATGTTCCTGACGATTTCGTATTTGTTGACTGAATCCGGTGCGGTTCGGACGATTCCATCCATTTCCCGTAAATCTGCTTCGTCAACCCCGGCACTTCGAAGGAATAGGACTACCTGTTTTTTTCCTCGGCACAGAAGCGGGATGGTATCCACAAGAAGGGTAAGCAAGTCATGTGGGTAGTGAAACGCTTCTGCCATCTTCTGGTCCTTAGTTCGTCCGGTCTTCAATGCCTTATTATCGCGGGCTTTTCAGTTGCGTTGGTCGCATGCAGTTGCGTTACCAGGATGGGTAAAAACATGGGTAGCCGGAAACGGAAAAGAAAAAAGCCCTTGAAAATCAAGGGCTTATCTCATGTAACTGGCGGAGAGGGTGGGATTCGAACCCACGGTACGGGGATACCGTACGCCTGATTTCGAGTCAGGTACATTCGACCACTCTGCCACCTCTCCGTGCACATTTTCAGTGCTTGCCTAAGCCGTGGTCGGGCCTAAACAACAGCCGGCGAGTATAGCAGAAAGATCCAAGCCCACTCAAGCGCTAGCTTATTTTCTTGTAGATAGTCAGGCCCAACACCAGGAAGACCAGGAACAGGATCACTGCGACGATAAACAGGATCTTGGCGATCGCTGCCGTCCCTGCGGCAATACCGGTGAATCCGAACAGCCCGGCAATGATGGAAACGACGAAAAAGATCAGCGCCCACTTCAGCATGATGTGCTCCTCCGGATGATGGCAAAGCCACCGTATCACCACCGGAGGGCTGACTCAGTGTGAACTTGTTACGGAGCCAGTCGTTCCATGCCGCCCATATAGGGGCGCAATACTTCGGGCACGGTGATGCTGCCGTCTTCTTCCTGGTAATTTTCCAGCACGGCGACCAAGGCGCGGCCCACGGCCAGACCGGATCCGTTCAGGGTATGCAAGAGCTCCGGCTTACCCTGGGCGTTGCGAAAGCGCGCTTGCAGGCGGCGGGCCTGGAAGGCTTCACAGTTGGATACGGAAGAAATCTCGCGATAGGTGTTTTGGGCGGGCAGCCACACTTCCAAATCGTAGGTTTTGCTGGCGGCGAAACCCATGTCGCCGGTGCACAACAGCACCACGCGGTACGGCAGTTTCAGCAACTGCAGCACTTTTTCGGCATGACCTGCCATGTCTTCCAGTGCTTCGTACGATTGCTCGGGGTGGGCAATTTGCACCATTTCCACTTTATCGAACTGGTGCTGGCGGATCATGCCACGGGTATCGCGGCCGCTACTGCCGGCTTCGGAACGAAAGCATGGCGTGTGGGCGGTCAGCTTGATGGGCAGGGATTCGACATTGACGATTTCACCGCGCACGGTGTTGGTCAAGGTGATTTCAGAGGTTGAAATCAGGTAGAGGTCTTCACGCGGGATGGCCTTGCCCTCTTCATCTACCGATTCGCCGCCCTTGGTTACCCAGAACATATCGTCCTTGAATTTGGGCAACTGGCCGGTTCCTTGCAGGGTGGCGGTGTTGACGATGTAGGGGGTGTAGCACTCGGTATAGCCATGCTCGCCGGTTTGCAGGTTCAGCATGAATTGCGCCAAGGCGCGGTGCAAACGGGCGATGGGACCACGCATGAAGGCGAAGCGCGAACCCGACAGCTTGACGGCAGTTTCGAAGTCCAGGCCCAGGGGCTCGCCCAGCGCTACGTGGTCTTTGGCGGCAAACGCCAAGGGCAGCGGGTCGGCGCCGGTGGGGCTCCAGCGGCGTACTTCAACGTTCTGGGTCTCGTCGGCACCGGTGGGAACGCTGGCGTGCGGCAGATTGGGAACGGCCAGCAGCAAAGCTTGCATGTCGCGCTGGATGGCGCCCAAATCGTCTTCCAGGGCCTTGAGGCGCGCGGGAATGCCTTGCGATTCGGCCATGACGGCGGAGGCGTCTTCGCCTTTGGATTTGAGCATGCCGATCTGCTTGGCCAGCGCATTGCGGCGGGCTTGCAGGGTTTCGGTTTCGGTTTGAACCGATTTGCGCCTTGCTTCCAGTGTATTGAAGCCTTCCAGGTCAAGCACATAGCCCCGGTCTTGGAGACGGGCGGCTACCGCCTGGATATCTTTGCGCAGCAGAGCGAGATCGAGCATGAGAGAGAGAACGGCCGTTTAGAAAAGGGAAAGGCCATGCCAAGGCATGGTCATTTGTCGTTGGAGGGCGAGTCGCGATCCAGTTCGCGTAAAAATGCGAGCTTCTGTGCGATTTTAGCCTCTAGCCCGCGATCTGTCGGCTGGTAAAAGCTGGGGCGCATGCCATCGGGAAAGTAATCGACGCCGGCGGCGTAGGCATGGGGCTCGTCATGGGCGTAGCGGTATTGCTTGCCGTGGCCCAGTTGTTTCATCAGTTTTGTAGGCGCGTTGCGCAAGTGCATGGGTACCGGCGCGCTGCCGTTTTCTTCAGCAAAACGGCGCGCCGCTTTGTAGGCGGTGTAAACCGCATTGGATTTGGCGGCGCAGGCCAGATAAACCACGGCTTGCGCCAGGGCCAGCTCGCCTTCTGGCGAGCCCAGGCGCTCGTAAACGTCGGCGCCGGCGGTTGCGATGTCTAGCGCCCGCGGGTCGGCCAAGCCGATATCCTCCACGGCCATCCGCACCAGGCGGCGGGCCAGGTAGCGGGGGTCGACACCACCGTCCAGCATACGGCAGAACCAGTATAGGGAGGCGTCAGGGTCGGAACCGCGCACGGCTTTGTGCAGGGCGCTGATTTGGTCGTAGAAGGCGTCGCCGCCTTTGTCGAAGCGACGCAGATTTTGCGATAAGGCAGTTTCCAACCATTCGGAATCGACGGTAGTCCGCCCTGCCCCACGCGCGGAATCGGAAACCACTTCGACGGCGTTGATGACGCGGCGAGCATCGCCGTCTGCCCAGGCCGCCAGTTGCGCCTGCGAGTTGTCGTCGAACTCGATGTCGCCTAATAATGCCAGGGCTTTAGTGATCAGCTGGCGCAATTCGTCTGGCGACAGGGGTTGCAGCACATAGACCCGGGCTCGCGACAGCAAGGCCGAATTGACTTCGAAAGACGGGTTTTCAGTGGTGGCGCCGATGAAGGTGAACAGGCCGCTTTCCACATAAGGCAGGAAGGCGTCTTGCTGAGCTTTGTTGAAGCGGTGCACTTCATCCACGAACAAGATCGTACGCAGCCCTTTCAGTTGCGCAGCCTGGGCAGCCACGACCGCGTCGCGGATGTCCTTGACGCCGCCCAGCACCGCCGACATCGCTATGAACTGCGCTTCGAAGGCGCTGGCCATCAGCCGTGCCAAAGTGGTCTTACCTACACCTGGCGGCCCCCAGAAGATCATGGAATGAGGCCGGCCCGATTGAAAGGCAACCTGCAGGGGCTTGCCCGGCCCCAGCAAATGCGTTTGGCCAACGACTTCGTCCAGTGTACGCGGGCGCAGGCGCTCGGCCAGCGGCGCACTGGCGGCGCTGGTTTCGCTCGCTTTGGCGGTGGCGGCTAGTTCAGGAAATAGATCGGCCATAAAACGACTCGGGGTTCAGGGTGCTGCTTGATTCGGGCTAAGGCTGCTTACCCATGCGGACCACGTCTACCCCTTTGGGGGGCGTGAACCGGAAAGTGTCGGCGCTGACGGCAGGGTTGCGTTCCATATTGGTGAAGTCTATCTGGGTGGTCTGGCCGAAAGCATCGTTAAGCTCCAGACTTACCGGCAGCCCGCCTTTGAAACCTATGTCAACACGTGCGAAACCCGCGTCAGGTGATTTGGGTACGGCCCGCAGCCACTCGACGCCGCCACGGGCAGGCAACTCGCTTACGGTGAAAGATTGCTCCAGCGGCGCAGAACCAAACAGAATCTGGGCCGGCGACGAACCGATGGCATCGCCAACGTCGCGCACGGTTACCTGGGCTAGGTCAGGGTCGTACTGGAACAACTGCTTACCATCAGAGATAAGCAGTTGCTCGTAAGGCTTGATTACTTCCCACTTGAAACGGCCAGGACGTTGAAAGAAAAATACCCCGGATTGCTGGGGGCCGCCTTGGGCATTGGGACGGCGCGTCTGTTGCACAAAGCTGCCTTTGGCGGCCGGCGTATTGGCAACGAAACTGCGTAGTTGTTCGACGGCGCTGGCTGCCCCTGCGCTGGACGGCAGAGCCATGGCGACAACTGCGCCCAGCGCTGCCGCCGCCTGAATGACAAGGGCCCCAGGCGGGGCGAATGACTTCAAAAACTGGATCATCAAGATCTCCGTGGCGTAGCCAAACCCGGCTACGCGAACAGCCGATTAATCGGCTTCGCGGGCCGGTGCAAGAATTTCGCGGTTGCCATTGGACTGCATGGTCGATACCAGGCCCGATTGTTCCATTTGTTCGAGCAAGCGCGCGGCGCGGTTGTAACCGATGCGCAAATGACGCTGAACCAAAGAAATGGAAGCGCGGCGGTGTTTCAGCACCACTTCGACCGCCTGATCGTACATGGGATCGGATTCCGCATCCGCCATGCCCGTTACGCTGCCGACGCCATCACCGGATTCGCCTTCAACCGTGCCGTCGAGAATACCGTCTTCGTAGTTAGGCTCGCCTTGCAACTTGAGTTGCTCCACCACGCGGTGAACTTCTTCATCGGTAACGAAAGCGCCGTGCACACGGGTAGGCAAGCCGGATCCCGGTGGCATGTAGAGCATGTCGCCCTGCCCCAGCAAGGCTTCGGCGCCCATCTGGTCGAGAATCGTGCGCGAGTCGATCTTGGACGAGACCTGGAAAGAGATCCGGGTAGGAATGTTGGCCTTGATCAAGCCGGTAATCACGTCGACGCTGGGGCGCTGAGTAGCCAGAATCAAGTGTATGCCCGCTGCCCGTGCTTTCTGGGCCAGGCGCGCAATGAGTTCCTCGATTTTCTTGCCCACCACCATCATCAGGTCGGCCAGCTCGTCGATCACCACCACCACCATGGGCAGCGGCCTGAGGGGTTCCGGCGCATCCGGCGTCAGTGAGAAAGGATTCGGTATCGGTTCTTCACGCTTGATGGCGTCCTGGATCTTGGCGTTATAGCCCGCCAGGTTGCGCACGCCCATTTTGCTCATCAGGCGGTAGCGTTTGTCCATTTCCACCACGCACCAGTTAAGCGCGTTGGCGGCCTGGCGCATATCGGTTACCACCGGCGCCAACAAATGCGGAATACCCTCGTAGACGCTCATTTCCAGCATCTTGGGGTCGATCATAATAAGGCGCACCTGAGACGGGTCGGCCTTGTACAACAAGGACAGGATCATGGCATTGATCCCCACCGACTTGCCCGAACCGGTCGTGCCTGCCACCAGCAGGTGAGGCATTTTGGCCAGATCCGCCACTACCGGCTTGCCGGCGATGTCCTTGCCCAGCGCCATGGTCAGCAGCGAAGCGCTGCCGTGATAGGTTTGCGAGCCCAGGATTTCAGATAGCTTAACCATCTGGCGGCGCATATTGGGCAGTTCAAGACCCATCAGGTTCTTACCCGGAATGGTTTCCACCACGCGTATGCTGACCAGGCTAAGGGCACGGGCCAGGTCTTTGGCCAGGTTGACGATCTGGCTACCCTTGACGCCTACCGCAGGTTCTATTTCGTAACGTGTAACCACGGGCCCGGCTTGCGCCGCCACCACCGACACCTGCACCCCGAAGTCGGCCAGTTTCTTTTCAATCAGGCGGGAAGTGAATTCCAGTGTTTCGGTGGGCACCGTTTCCTGATTGAGCGGCGGCGGGTCGAGCAAACTGAGCGCCGGCAATGAGCCGTCAGAGATTTCGGTAAACAGGGTTTGCTGTTTTTCTTTCTCGACACGCTCGGACTTGGGCACGACAGTAACCGACGGCTCGATACGCACCGGCTGTTCGTGCACCAGCTTTTCCTGCTTGGCCACCACCACTTCAGCCCGCGCCTGCAATGCCACTTCGCCTACACGGCGGTCTTCGCGGGCATGCCAGGCATTTTTGACCCGGCGCACACTCCATTCCAGCCAAGACCCGACGCGTTCAGCCACGACCAGCCAGGAAAAACCGAAAAACAGGCTGGAACCGATGGCAAACAACACCAGCAAGAGCAAGGTGCCCCCGGTGTAACCGAAAGACATTGCGCAGTAACGCGCAATGGTGTCGCCTATCATTCCGCCGCTGCCATGCGGGAGGGCCTCGCCAAAGGACCGCAGCCGCAGGGCTTCCAAGCCCACCGAGCCCACCATGAGCGCGGCAAAGCCCAGACCTTGCTCCCAATGCACCCGGTGGGCAGTTTCCGGTTCGTTACCGGAGCGCAGCAAATGATTGGCCAGCCGCAAGTAGCTGGCATATACGCGCTGTAACAATAAAACCACTACCCACCAGGCCGACGCCCCCACCAGGAAGAGGGAAAGATCAGCCAGCCAGGCGCCGAAGCGGCCGCCGCTATTGTGTACCCTGTCAGCCTGGACCGCATGAGACCAGCCGGGGTCGCCAGAATGGTAGGTGGCCAGCACCAGCGTCAAGTAGACAGCCAGGGCGGCGAAAAGAATCCAGCGCGCTTCGCGGAACAGGCGCGACAAACGGCCCGGCAGCGCACTGGAAGTGCTGCCGGCGGGCTGCGGATTACGGGAGTTTCCTGCGGTTGCTGTACGTGCCATGGGTTTGATTATAAGTGGGTGTCCAGCTCTCAAATGTCGACGTCTCTATCGTAACGATAGAAAAACTCAAGCACAGTGCAACAAGGCGCTACTTATAATCAATGTTTCCACCGTATTCCCCCAGGGGCTTCCCGGACTTTTTCCGGTGTATCTACCTTGCAGGCAGTTGAGATTCCTACTATGAGCCAAAACAAACACGCAAAAGTCCTTATTCTCGGGTCAGGCCCGGCTGGGTATTCCGCCGCGGTCTACGCCGCGCGGGCCAACCTCGCCCCCATGCTGGTAACCGGCGTGGAGCAAGGCGGTCAACTCATGACCACCACCGACGTCGACAACTGGCCCGCCGACCCGGCCGGTGTCCAAGGCCCCGAGTTGATGCAACGCTTCCAGCAACACGCCGAACGTTTCAACACCGACATCGTGTTCGATCATATCAACACTGCGCACCTGGATGCCCGGCCATTCAAGCTGGTCGGCGATTCCGGCACGTACACCTGCGATGCCCTGATCATCGCCACCGGCGCTTCCGCCAAATACCTGGGCCTGCCTTCTGAAGAAAAATTCAAGGGCCGCGGCGTGTCGGGATGCGCCACCTGCGACGGTTTCTTCTATAAGAACCAGGACGTCGCGGTAATCGGCGGGGGCAACACCGCAGTCGAAGAAGCCCTGTACCTGGTCAACATCTGCCGCACCGTCACCCTGGTGCATCGCCGCGACAAATTCCGCGCCGAACCCATCCTGGTGGACAAACTGCAGGAAAAGGTAAAGGAAGGCAAGATCATCCTGAAACTTTTCCACGAACTGGAAGAAGTGCTGGGCGACGACTCCGGCGTGACCGGCGCCCGGATCCGCAGCACCCAGGGCGACAGCACCGAAGACCTGGTCGTAACCGGTGTTTTCATCGCTATTGGCCACCAGCCGAATACCGGGATTTTCAAGGGCCAGGTAGAAATGAAAGACGACTACATCGTGACGCGCAGCGGTCTGAATGGCTTGGCCACGATGACTTCAGTACCGGGTGTATTTGCCGCAGGCGACGTCCAGGACCACATCTATCGCCAAGCCATCACCAGCGCCGGCACCGGCTGCATGGCGGCACTCGACGCCCAGCGCTGGCTGGACGGCGAAGCCGCCTGACACCTGGGGCTGCGGTCTTATGAGCGCCAAACCTGGTCGCATCGGTCTTTCCGGCCTGAAAGCGCTGAAGCGCACGCTGCAAGAGCAGCAACAGGCCGAGCAAGCCCGTGAGCAGGAGCGTCAAAGGCAAGCTGTTGAAGCACGCCGGGCGGCAGCGGAGTTCCGCACGCTGGTCGGCAAAGTCAGTCCTTTGAAGCACAGTGGGCGGGTGACGCCCCTCGTTCCGAAACCCGTCCCCCTGCCGTTTAAGCGCTGGGAGGACGACGACCAGGTGCTACAGGAATCGGTCTCGGATGATTACGGGGCCGATTGGCTGATCGATACCGACGACACCTTGTCCTACCGCCGAACAGGCCTGGGGCAGGACGTGGTGCGCAATTTGCGCCGAGGGCAATGGACGGTGGTGGCGCAGCTTGACCTGCATGGCCACCGCGTGGATGAAGCGCGCGAAACCCTGGGCGAATTTCTGCGCGTTTGCGTCAAGCAGGAAATGCGCTGCGTGCGCATTATTCATGGCAAGGGCCTGGGTTCGAAAAACCGAACGCCGGTGCTCAAGGAAAAAGTCAGGCGCTGGCTGATCCAGAAAGAAGAGGTTCTGGCCTTTGTCGAAGCCCGGCCCAATGATGGCGGTTCAGGTGTGGTCATCGTCTTGCTCAAGGGCGGCTAGGTTCATACCTGAAACGCCTAAGCGGGAATATGCAGTGCTTCCTTCACGCCTTGTTTCTGCCGCCATTCCATCAGTGCAGGGTAGATACTTCGCGCTGACCGCTACTGGCGCGAGGGGACCGTGTGCGAAGACGGCCTTCACCGGGCACAAGGGCGATCTTTATTGCCACGCGCTCAAAAGTTCAAGCAAAAGAGACGTCTGTGCATCGCCGCCCCCAAGCAGGGGAACTTCGCTGGCGTCCGCTGCTGCCGATAAAGTCGAAGTCGACTCGAGCAATCGCCGATTAGACGGCGGCTTCGCCGGTTTCGCCGGTACGGATACGGATGACTTGCTCGACGCTGCTGACGAAAATCTTGCCGTCGCCGATCTTGCCGGTGCGGGCTGCGCGGATGATGGCTTCCAGCGCCTGCTCGACCAACTCATCGGCAATAACCAGTTCAATTCGGATCTTGGGCAGGAAGTCGACTACATATTCTGCGCCACGATAGAGTTCGGTGTGCCCTTTCTGGCGGCCAAAGCCTTTGACCTCAGTTACAGTCAGACCATTGACGCCAACCTGGGCCAGAGCCTCGCGGACTTCGTCGAGCTTAAAGGGCTTGATGATGGCGGTAACTTGTTTCATGTTGGACCTTTTTCGGGGTTACTCAAAAACTTCGTTGAATCGATTGGTAATGGGATAGCGCCAGTCGCGCCCGAAAGCGCGGTGCGTCACACGTATACCAACGGGTGCCTGGCGGCGCTTGTATTCGTTGATACGGATCAGGCGGGTAACACGCTGAACATCAGCCGGGTCATAGCCAGCGGCAACGATCTCGGCCCCCGAACGGTTTTCTTCCATATACATCCGCACGATGGCGTCCAGGATGTCATAGGGCGGCAAACTGTCTTGGTCGGTCTGGTCCGGACGCAGTTCGGCCGAGGGCGGCCGGGTGATGATGCGTTCGGGGATGATTTCGGATTGCATATTGCGCCACCGCGCCAGGCGGTAGACCAGAGTCTTGGCAATGTCCTTGATCACGGCGAAACCACCCGCCATATCACCATACAAGGTGCAATAGCCGGTGGCGAGTTCGGACTTGTTGCCAGTAGTCAGCACGATCTGGCCGAATTTGTTGGACAGCGCCATGAGCATGGTCCCGCGGATCCGTGCTTGAATATTTTCTTCAGTGGCATCAACGGGTACGCCTGAAAACTCTTGCGCCAAAGCCCCGTTAAATGCTTCAAACATAGGGGCGATGGGCATCTCGTCATAGCGCACGCCCAACCGCTTGGCCATCTCTCGCGCATCGACCAAGGAAATATCGGCCGTGTAGCGCGAGGGCATCATCACCGTCCTGACCTTATCCGCGCCCAAGGCATCGACCGCGATAGCCAACACCAGAGCCGAGTCGATTCCGCCCGACAAGCCGATGATGGCGCCGGGAAAACCATTCTTGCCCAGGTAGTCGGCAACGCCCAGT
Organism: Pigmentiphaga sp.; assembly: GCA_040391825.1. GTDB lineage: Bacteria > Pseudomonadota > Gammaproteobacteria > Burkholderiales > Burkholderiaceae_B > Pigmentiphaga. Next base: position 1,091 of record JBEBXA010000093.1, on the reverse strand, counting down.
TTGAGCGCGCCGTAAACCTGCGCCTCTTCTGACTGAAAAGGTTCGAGCGGCTGCGCCTGCACCACCCCGTCCACAATATCCACCACGGTGAGGTGCTCTTGAAATTGCGGCGCTTGCGCGGCCACCACCCCATTGGCATCCAGCACGAAAGAGGCACCATCGAACACCAGTTCGTCCTGCCCGCCGACCAGATTGGCATACACCATGGACAAGCCGCAGGCAGTAACCTGGCTGCGCATGGTCTCGACCCGGAAAGCTTGTTTACCCAGGTGAAATGGCGAACCATTGGGCACCAGCAAGACCTGCGCACCCTCGGCGGCGGCGGCGGCCGGCGCGCGCGAGAACCAAGTGTCTTCACAGATATTGATGCCGAAACGCGTGCCCTTAACCTCGAACACCAGGGCCTGGAAGCCGGGGGCGAAATAGCGCTGTTCGTCGAAGACGTCGTAATTGGGCAGTTCCTGCTTGCGATAGACCCCTAAAGTGCGGCCTTCCAGCAAGACGCTGGCGCAATTGTGCCCCTTGGTCTGCCCGGACTCCGGGTGCCCCACCACCACGTGCAAGCCGGCCAATGGCGCCAGGGCGCTTTGAAGATCGACCAGGGCCTGTTCGGCACGCATGAGAAACGCTGGCCGCAACAGCAGGTCTTCCGGCGGATAGCCAGTCAGCGCGAGTTCCGGCGTAACCAGGATGTCCACGCCTTGTGCGTGGGCACGCCGCGCCATATCGAGAATTCGCGCCAGGTTGCCGGCAAGATCACCAACTGTGCAGTTGATTTGTGCAATCGCGACTTTTACCGTCATCGACATCGTCTGACATCCGACCGTAGGAGGTTATGGAGATGAGGCAATTATCGCATGCGCCATCCCTTGGCGCGGTGCGTTTAGTTGATGGAACAAGGCAGGTCAATGTGAGCACGACATTGCCCTTTCTGCGGGTTCACATTTCTTCCGGGGGCGATTGGAGTTCGGCTGGAGTCTTGAGGCAGGCCGCGGCTTGCCACTCATGCAGGCAGTCCGGCTCGGCCGGGGGCGGTCCAGCGTGTTGAAGCACGCCGAGGGCTTCCGAAGGGAGCGGGGGGAAGTCGTCGG
>JBEBXA010000092.1:0-16087 GCA_040391825.1 Pigmentiphaga sp. | reverse complement strand
ATGACCGGATCCTTGCCCTCGAACGCCGCCTGCACCAGCGGCACCGAACCGAACTCCGCAATATCGTATTCGTCTGCGAGCAAGCCCCTGACGCCCTCCGGGCCCGCAGTTTCCTCGCGCACGATGTCCAGATCAAGGCCATGCTTTGCGAATATGCCGGCGTCGCGCCCGATTACACCCAGACTTTGTGCGGTCGAGCGCAAACCCAAAGCCAGTCGGATCTTAGACAAAGCAGCGGATTCGTCCGTGGATGTCACCAGCGGCCTCATTCGAACACCGCTACGGCGCAACCCGTGTCCCAGGCCTCTATGGCTTCATAGGCCAGCGTTCTCGGCATCCTGTCATGGGCCGCGCCAAGCGCAGTCACCCACAGTCTGATCTCCCATGATCCAAAGCCGGCATCATCCATGCGCTGTGGCGTGATCGACAGGATTTCCTCTATAGCGTTGCGGTCCAGCATGTCCAGAAATTCACGGTCGAACGACTCGTCCAGCCGATCCGCCTCGGGCGCCCCTGGGGCATGAGACAAGCCCCCCGTTCCGAGCACACCGACGCGCTTACCCGATGCTTCGATCGCGCATCGGATGCTGCGACCGAACTCGAAGCAACGGCGCAAAGACATAAGTGGAGGGACCTGGCAATTCATCATCACCCAGACGACCGGCATATCGAACCGCGGCGTGAGCAAGCTCAGGGGAACAATGACGCCATGCTCCAGTTGCGAGTCGGCGGCGCAAGCCGGCTCGACTCCCTGGCTATAGGCGTAATGCATGATAGAGCGCGCAAGGTCCGGCGCCCCCGGAATCGCAAGCTTCGATATCCCTAGCCAATCTTCCACCGGGCCGAGATATTGTTCATTGAGCGATACACAGCACGCAGGCATATTGTCGATGAAGAAATTGGAGAAGTGATCAGGGGCGATCACGACCAAGGCATCCAATCGGGCTGCTGCCACTCGGTCTCTCAATAATTCCGTCGCATCAAAGAAAGCCTGTTGCTGCGCTGCCGACGCGGCCTGCCTGAAGGCGGCAATACCGGGGGCATGGCTCATGGCCGCCGCAAACTCTAGAGATCCCATTATTTCGCCTCCAGCTCAGAGCTGAGTTCATAGACACTACGAAACGGACGCGTACCCTTGAGCACACTCAAAGCTTGTTGGTAGGCTTCTCTGGAAACACCCGCCATACGCGAGTACGGAGCCAGTAAAAGAGGATGCACTCCCATTAGATAAAGCTTGCCCAGATCGGCCTTAATCAAGGCAGCGCGTTCGTCCTCGCTCAAATCGTATTTACGCAGCACGGACTCCGGGTCGGCCGACAGTGCCGCCACCTGCTTCTTGTCGTGCTTGAGATCAAAGATCAACTGCTGTACGGCAAACAGACTCATGGTGGCTTCCGTTGGCTCACAAATTAATTAGATAGCAATCTAAATTATTGATATATAGTTGTCAACGTAGAACTTTCCGGTGCATTTCATGGCAACGACTTCAAACTACAACGACCCCTCGTCGCTGAGCGCAAGCGAAAGCGGCGCACTCTTGAGAGCCGGGAAAATTTCTGCGACAGAACTGATCCTGGCCTCAATCGAGCGCCTGCAATATTGGAATACGCGTATCAACGCGGTAGTCAGCGTTACGCCAACCGACCAGCTTCTGCAAGCCGCCAAGCAAGCCGACGCGCGAGCGCATGCCGGCACCCTCTTGAGCTTGCTTGACGGCATCCCCCTTACGGTCAAGGACAATCTTTGGGTACAGGGACAACCCGCCACCTGGGGTCTGGCGGCTTTGAGCACCTTCTTGCCGGATGCCGACGAGCCCGCCGTGTCACGCATACGCCGAGCCGGCGGCATTATCACCGGCAAGACCAATGTTCCTGCATTTGCGCTGGCGGCCACGACACAGAATACGGTGTACGGCGCAACCTTCAACCCCCTGGATATCGATCTGACGCCAGGAGGCTCCAGCGGCGGCGCGGCGGCGAGCGTCGCTGTCGGCATCACCCCGTTTGCTCTGGCTACCGATGCTGGCGGCTCGATACGCCGTCCGGCCTCATACACCGGCACCGTTGGCTTCAAACCATCGGCTGGCGCGGTGGAGTCGTCCGCGGGTTTTCCGCGAACATCGCTCGATTTCCAAGCGATAGGTCCGATTGCACGAACCGTCGAAGACTGCGCTTTACTGGCATCGCTCATTGCCACCCAGCCCCGATTGGCGGCATTCGCAACTCAGGGCATACGCCCAGAACAAACTCTCGCCCGGATTTCCCGCGCGAAGCGCGCGCGTATTCTCGTCATTGAGCCCCCGGCCCATGGCCAGGAAGCCGAGATTACGCAAGCTTTGCACAAAGCGGTTGACCATCTGGCGCAAAGCGGCCATCACCTGCAGTGGTCTGCGGCGCCCTACGACACAGAAGAACTCGACAGCATCTGGGGCGCGTTGATCGCCAGTGGTTTGTGTACGGCCATCGACGCACTGCGGCTGGATGCCGCTACCCTGCCTCCGGCCATGCAAACCCTCGCCGCCCGCGGCTTTGGCATGAGTGGCGCGGAGATGTACCGCGCAGCCCAGCGCTTGCTGGACTTCCGCGCCCGGCTATCTGCGTTGTGGAGTGATATCGATTTGATACTGTCGCCGAGCTCACCCTGTTTCGCCTGGGCTCACGGCGAGCCCTACCCCAGCTCCATCTCGAATCTGCCGGCGGGGCCGCGCTCAGCCGCAATCTATGCCACATTTGCCAACGCAGTGGGGGCCCCATCGATTTCCCTTCCTGTCATTACCCCACGACTTCCCGCCGGCATGCAATTGACAGCGGCTCCCGGCTGCGACGACCATCTGCTCGCCTGGGCCTGGGAACTGGAAAAGCGACTGGGGTCGTGATCAAACATTGATTTGTTGACTCGATCAGGAGGCCTCACTAGAATATTAAAACGATAGCTATCTAATTAATTTCATTATTCCTGAATATTGCCGTGTGGTTCGGAGAGAAAAATGAGTACGCAGCAAGATTGGCCGGAAATCGTACGTGGTGTGCCCCAAGGTCTTGAGCTGGGGCTACGCAATTATTGGTATCCCATACTGCAAAGTCATGAGCTTCCTTCCGGAAAGCCGGTCGGCATCAAATGCCTGAACGAAGACCTCGTTATCTTTCGCGATCAGCAGAACAAGCCCCACGTATTGTTCGACCGCTGCCCTCATCGCTATGTAAAACTATCAAGCGGACGCGTACTCGACGGCCAATTGCAATGTGCCTACCATGGGCTGCGTTTCAGCGGCGATGGCGCCTGTACCCTGATTCCCTGGGAACCCCAGGCATCTCCTGAACAACTGGGAAAAGCCTGCGCCCGGCATTACCCCTGTGAAGAAATCGGTTCTTACATCTGGGCCTACCTGGGCGATACCACCCTGTTCGCCCCTCCCCCCATTGAAGACTGCCTGCCCGAAGAACTGCTCCACCCCGATCGCTTCGTACATTTTTCTCTGCCGACGGAAGAGTGGGATACCAATTGGCTGCTGGTAGTCGATGGCGGCGATGCCTATCACGCAGTCACGCTGCATATGGAATCTCAGTATCACGAAGCGGTGCAGCAATACCTGACTGCCGAACCTTCGGCGGACCAAACCAAACCTTTGGTTCCGCTTGCCGATCGTCGTGTCAAGATCGTCGAAACCGACGGGCATGGCCTGCGTGGCGTCTCCATCGACCTGGACGGAAATGTTTTGGACCATGGCCATGGCCTGGACAAAATGAATGGGGAACGTTTCAACCTGCCCGGACTGGTATCGAATCTGCTGCATCCTGTCGCCAATGCCGCCCCCTACGTTTCCCGGCTTTTCCAAGTTCCCATTGACTACAACAACACCCGACTTTTCCGTTACGCAGCATGGCGCGCCGAGACGCCGGAACAACGCGCACAGTTGCAAGCCCACTTCGAAGCCGTCGTCAAACCACGTCAACTGAAGACCGCGGCGGAAGACCGTGTGATGGCGCAAGCTGCCGGCGATCTAGTCGAAGCGCGCGCGAACGAAATACTGTTTAGCCCTGATCGCGATGCAATTCGGATCAGGCGTCGACTCGCCTCCGCATTCGTTGCCCAACAGACCCAAGGTCTCCGGGCGCCGGCCGAAGAGACAACACCTGCGCCCGCTACACTCGTTTTCCCTGTCTGACCTCTACGCATAAAGATCGATTTCGGAAGTCCCCATAGCAAGTATTCCGCTGACCAGAACCATCCACGATGGTGGGTGGCAACTTGATGGAACATCGAGGAGCTTGAAATGCAACAGGCTTTAGCGAAGTGCTGTACCTTACTTATAACGGCATTGGGAATTGCAACTGGCAGTCATGCCCAAACCTACCCCAACCGTCCCATCACCCTGGTCATGCCGTATAGCGCCGGCACCGGCATCGACTCTGCGACTCGCGTCTTCGCCGAAAAGCTGCGACAACACCTGGGCCAGGCGGCAATTGTTCAGAACAAAGTGGGTGCCGCCGGCAACATCGGCACCGAGTTCGTTGCCAGAGCCCCAGCGGACGGCTACACCTTGCTGGTCGTGGCCAATACTCTGGCCATGAACCCGAGCCTTTACAAAAACCTACCCTATGATCCACAAAAAGACCTCGTCCCCATAAGCCTTTTGTTCAAAGGCGCAATGGTCTTGCTCGCCAACCAAAACGTCTCTGCTCAACATCTACCCGAGTTCATCGCGGCAGCCAAAAAGGCCCCCGGCAAGCTCAACTACGCCTCAACCGGCGTCGGCACGCCCCAGCACTTGGCCATGGAGCTGCTCAAAAGCACGACGGGAATGAATGTGCTGCATATTCCCCACAAGGGCGCCGCCGAAGCCGTCACCAGCATCGTCAGCGGACAGGTAGAAATCGGCTTCGTGCCTATCCAGTCGGCGCTGGTTCAAATCGCATCCGGAAAAGTCCATGCCCTTGCGGTATCCAGCCCGCAGCGGCAAGCCGCCTTGCCAGACGTTCCAACCGTTGCAGAAGCCTTGGGCAAACCTTTTGACGTTGATCTCTGGTATGGGCTGTTCGCACCCGCTGGAACGCCGCCGCCGGTGCTCCAAAAACTGAATCAGGAAGTGCGCTCGGCGCTAGGGCAAGCCGAGGCACAACGTAGCCTTGCCGCCCAAGGCATGACTGCAACCCCAAGCACCGCAGGCGAATTGAAAGCCCTGGTGACAGCCGACATTAAACGATGGGCACAGGTAATCGATGCCGCCGGCATTCGCACCGACTAAGCCATTGCCCAACCAGGCGGCCTCATAGGCAAGCCGGGTCTGGATCTATAAAGCTGAAGCAGACGCCGCAAAGCGGCGCCTGGTATAACATGCGAGGCATATCGCTGTGCCATAGGCAAACAGCCCTTCTCTTGTCGAATGCTTTCCGGACTCGCGCCTCTCCATGCTACTTCGCTCGCCTCCCAATCTCGTCAGCCTGCCTGAACAAGTTGCCACGACTATTGCAGAGGCCATTATGAAGAATGAGATAGCTCCGGGAGCCAGTCTGCGGGAAGTCCCCCTAGCCAACTTCTTCGGGGTAAGTCGAAGCAGCGTGCGCGAAGCGCTCAGGATTCTCGAGCGTGATGGCGTCGTGTCCATCCAGCCCCGCCACGGTGCCAAGGTAACCGAGCTGAGCCCGGCCGAAATGGCGGAAATCTATCAAATTCGAGCGGCGCTATTGGGGGTTGCTTGTGCGCTGTTTGCACAAGAATGCGATGAATCGACATTGCAGTTTCTTGATGAAACCTTGGCAAAAATGAACGCGATACAAGCCGAAAGCGAACAAACCCATGCACTGGAGCATGCAGTTCTGTCGGCAAACATGGCCAAGCATATCTGCGCACATTGTAAAAACAAGAAGCTGGCTAATTTGCTGAATCAGATGTCCTTGCAAATAGCGCGCTATACCACCTTGGGTCTATCCGCCACCTTGCGACGCGAGCAATCTCTGGAGAACTGGCGCTTGCTCTTGGCTGCGCTACATAAAAATGACGAATCCTCTGCTAACCAGTACGGGCAAAAACTGGTTCACGACAATCTGGCCTACGCGCTGAGCGTACTGGGGCAAGAGACGTCATGACGGCATAGAGCGCAGGGGCGCCGGTTCGGCGCAGCCCTGACTCTCGTAGGTACATCATCGCAAGGAACGAAGCGGCTGAAGCCGCTGCCAAAAAAATGTCGACAATTCGTCTTTGATATAATTTTCCTGCGACGCAGATCAAGACCACATAAATTAGTGTAACAAAACCGCCATAAATAGCAGATTGACACTCCGTAAAATAATGTCGACAATTGGACAAACAGCAGCGGAGACCTTATTCATGAACACCGATTTTTCGCGCGACGCGTACTTGGGGCAAGCAAGCGGCATCACTATTCGGCGCCTGACACAACACATAGGTGCAGAAATACAAGGCATCGATCTGTCAGCGCCGGTTGCGTCAGCCGCCGTGCAAGACATCAGGGCCGCCTGGGAGCGCCATGGCGTCGTGATTTTTCGCGGACAGGAGCTACCATCTCATGCGCATCGCGACTTCAGCGCACATTTCGGCCCACTCATCGGACACGTGGTCGACCGCTTCAACATGAGCGACTGTCCCGAAGTAACTATCTTGTCGAATATCACCAATGAAAAGGGTGAAAAAATCGGCGCGGACCGGGCCGGCATGCTGTGGCATTCCGACATGTCCTTTCTGCGTCGCCCCAGCATGGGTTCGCTTTTATATGGCGTCGAATGTCCACCGGAAGGCGCCGATACCGAATTCGCAGGTATGTTTGCAGCCTATGACGCTCTGCCCCCCGACAGCCAGCAACACCTGGCCACGCTGCAAGGAGTTCATGATTACCCCTGGCACTATCGAACCTACCTGGCGCACCGCACCCCCCTGACTCCCGCAGAAGAGGCCAAGACGCCGCCCGTCACGCACCCGCTGGTGCGCACGCACCCTGGCTCCGGCCGGCAAGCACTGTACGTAGGCGAAGGATTGACCCGCACCATCGCAGGCATGAGCGAAGACGAAGGCCGTCGAATGGTGATTGATCTCAGCAATTTCGCCACCCAAGCGGAATTCATTTATCGCCATAAATGGCAGCCTGGCGATCTGGTGTTTTGGGACAACCGCTCCACCATGCATCGCGCCACCGAATTCGACAATACGCATCGCAGGCTCATGCGCCGGACCACGATCCAGGGAGATGAGCCGGTTTACCACCCCGGCACACACTGAAGAATTCCGGGCATGGCTACTGAAGAACAACACAAACAGGAGACAGAATGAAACGCAGACATTTCATGGCGACGATGGCCGCGGCAGGCGCCACCGCAGCAACACCGCTGGCACGCGCAACTGGAAAATGGCCGACCAGGCCCGTTCGAATGATTGTTCCCTTTCCGGCCGGCGGCGCAACCGATATCATCGCGCGCACGCTTGCTGAAAAGTTGACGACAGCAATGGGGCAAACATTCGTTGTGGACAACCGCGGCGGCGCCTCTGGCATCATCGGGCAGGAAGCCGCGGCACGAGCGCCGGCAGACGGCTACACCCTCTTGCTCACCGGCAACGGCCCTCACGCCATCAACACCAGCTTGTTCGAAAACATCCCCTACGACCCCTTGAAGGACTTTGCGCAAATCTCGCTCACGTCCATCCTTCCGCTCATTCTCAATGTGCATCCTTCGGTGCCGGTCAAGACCGTGGCCGAGTTCGTTCAATGGGTAAAGAAAAACCCCGGCAAGCTCAACTACGCATCACCTGGCATAGGCTCGCCCCCAAACCTGACCATGGAGCTTTTCAAAAGCCAGCACAAGCTCGACATCACCCACATCCCTTATAAAGGCAGCAGCCTGGCTCTGGCGGATCTTATCGGTGGCCAGGTGTCCGTCATGTTCGATAACGCGCTGTCCTCGTACCAGCATATCAAGAGCGGCAAGATACGGGCCCTGGCTGTGGGTTCGGACGCCCGGCTGGCCTCGCTACCCGACGTGCCGACCTTCGTCGAGGCCGGCTATGCAGGATTCGAAGCCTATACCTGGACTGCCCTGGTAGCGCCTGCCGGAGTACCTCGCGACATCATCAATCTCCTTGCCGCGGAAACAGCCCGTGCATTGATGGACAGCACGGTCCAGGAACGCTTGAGCGCGCAAGGCGCGATAGCAACCAGCTCCACACCCAAAGAGCTCGAAGATAAAACGCGTTTCGAAATACGAAAGTGGGCGCAAGTCATCCAGGACGCAAAAATTCCGCGCGTCACGCTTTAACCGCCAATGGCCGGGGCCGCCAGTTGCGAACAGCGGCGCCCCACCGATCCCCAGAAGGAAACAAATCATGAAGTTGTTGCGCTACGGCCCCAAAGGCAAGGAAAAGCCGGGCCTGCTCGACGCGGCCGGTAATATCCGCGATCTTTCGCAGTTCATTCCAGACCTCACTGCCGACAAGCTGGACCCAGCCCAGCTTGCGCGCCTGGCCCGGCTTGACCCTAGCGAGCTGCCATTGGCACCCGCGGAATCGCGTCTAGGCTCACCCTATACCGGGGTAGGCAAGTTCATCTGTATCGGCCTGAACTATCGTGACCATGCCGAGGAATCCAATCAACCCGTCCCTGACGAACCCATCCTTTTCGCCAAGTGGAATAGCTGCATTCAGGGTCCGAACGATCCCATCGTCATGCCACGCGACTCGCGCAAAACCGATTGGGAAGTCGAGCTTGGTGTAGTCATCGGCAAACAAGCGCGCTATGTCGATCGCAAAGACGCCCGTAGCTGCATCGCCGGCTACTGCGTTATCAACGATGTCTCCGAGCGCGAATACCAGCTCGAACGCTCGGGCCAATGGGACAAGGGAAAAGGTTGCGATACCTTCGGTCCGATAGGCCCGTGGCTAGTCACTTCAGACGAAATCAGCGACCCGCAAGATCTCGCTCTTTGGTTGGACGTCAACGGCAAGCGTTACCAAACCGGCAACACGAGCACAATGGTATTCGACGTGGATTTTCTGGTGAGCTACATCAGCCAGTTCACCACCCTATACCCCGGCGACCTGATTTCCACCGGCACACCGCCAGGTGTCGGGCTGGGTCAAAAACCTCCCGTCTACCTGAAAAACGGCGATGTCATCACGCTGGGCATACAAGGATTGGGGGAACAACGCCAAACCGTGCACAGCTGGGATCCCGCCTTGCTGGACTGAGACCCAATTAAGCACACGGGGCCCAACCGAAAAGGCCAGGCCCCGTGCATTGGACTGCATCATTTATAGACTCAAGACACGGTGTGTCTTCAGCGTTTGCCCGGGGCGTCTATTTTTGCGGACGGCTCTGTCGTTGCCTTGTCAGATGAGCCGCGATTCAGCAGCATCGATGCCTTGATCAGCAAATACATGAAACCAACCGTGCCGCCGACAATAGCGATAAAAACCAAAACGGTGCCCATGGTCAGCCCTCCTTAGAATGAACCTTCAGTCTAGGGTTCAAAAGGGCTCAGCAACCGCCGTGCTGGTTACGGTGTGGAAAGGTAAAAATGGCGAAAAACGCGGGCTGTCGTGGGCCCAAGCGTTAAACACATCATTACCAAATGGAAAGAATAGGCTGCCGGCGCATGAATTCAAGTGCGGGCAGGCTGTAACAGCTGAACTATGCAACGCCTGACACGCCCTGAAATTCTTTCCCGCTGCGTTCACACCGAAGGCCCGCCATAATACCAGCCTGGTTAACCCAAATGGGCCCCCATGGACGAAAGAGCGGCGAGAGACGTTGTATTGGCGTACGCCATTGAAACAAGTGATCACGATAGAAAGCTATTCAGCGACGAAGAACGCCTGCGCGCGACGCAACGCGCGAAAGACGCCGCCCAAGCGCAGGCGGTCGGCGGCAATCCCGCCGCCACCGCCGATCACTTCCTTTCCTTGCGGGCCGAGCTGCTACTTAATGGAAGCGGCCACCCTAATTCGGCGCTGGCCGCCCTTAGAAAACCCAGTCATTGGCCTGGCGTCATCGCTGCGGCCTTGCCTCTGGTCGCGCTGCTTGCCGGCGGATTGACAGAGCGCATCTCCAACCCACATCGGCTAGACCTGCTTTCCCTGCCTTTGCTGGGTATTCTTGGCTGGAATTTGTTGATTTACTTCCTTCTTATCCTCATGGCGGCCCTACCCCGCCTGCGTCCTCATTGGCCCCATCTAGCTGCACCGACATGGCTGAAGACCGGCCACACCCCCTTACATGGCAGGCAAACACCGCTGGTCAGCACAGCTATCGCCAGTTTCGCCAGTCTCTGGCACCGGCTCGCAGCTCCGTTGAACTCAGCCCGGCTGAAACGGATCATGCACCTGTCCGCCGCCCTATTCGGCTTGGGCGTCGCGCTGTCTCTGTACGCCCGGGGGCTGACGGTTGAGTATCGCGTAGGCTGGGAAAGCACTTTCATCGACACCACCCAGGTCCAAGCCCTGCTCAACGTGCTTTTCATGCCGGTCGTCTCGCTGTTTGGCCTGCCACCCTTTTCGGCAGAAGAAGTGGCGGCCCTGCGTTTTGGCCCTACCGGCGGTTTGGCGGATGGCGCCCGTTGGGTCCATCTGTACGCAAGCTTGTTGGCGCTGATTGTGATCTTGCCTCGCCTGGTACTTGCGGGCGCGGCAAGATGGCGGGAAATCCGGCTGAGGCGAACGTTTCCTCTCGATCTGGATTTGCCCTATTTCAGGAAGCTGCTGGGGGCGCTCAGCCCTGTTCCGCTGCTGCTACGCGTCTTGCCTTACAGCTTCGCCATTGATGAAGCCCGCGATCATGGCTTGAAGTTATTGGCCAGATCCATACTGGGCGAGACCGCCCAGATTATGCTCAGGCCGTCCACCGACTATGGCTCGGAACCGCAGGAATCAATGGCCGGCGCGGAACCTGGAGACGACCACGCAACAATGACCGCCGTGCTGTTCAATCTTTCAGCCACACCGGAAAAAGAAAACCATGGCGAATTTCTTCAATATCTGGCGCAGGCCTTGCCTGGAAAAGTCATGATGGTGGTAGACACTTCGGCATATGCACAACGCCTGGGCAAAGAAGACGGTGCCATCGAACGTCTCACGCAAAGAAAGCGGCTGTGGCAAACTTTCGCGGACATCTATCGGGTCCCTCTGACCTTTGCAGATCTCTTAAGCCCCCATGCCGACGAACGATAATCCTGTGATCCTGCAGCTGTGCCTGATCTCGCACACGAACGCGGGAAAAACGACGCTTGCCCGAACTTTGCTTGGCATGGATGTCGGCGAAATCCGCGATGCCGCCCACGTTACCGAAACGGCCGATGCGCATACTCTGCTGGCCACCGATGAGGGTGACTCATTGCAGCTTTGGGATACGCCAGGATTCGGGGACTCGGTGCGCTTAGCCAAGAGACTGAGCCAGGCCGGCAATCCAGTGGGCTGGTTTCTAACGGAAGTCTGGGATCGCGCGCGCGACCGCCCGTTCTGGCTCAGCCAGCGCGCCCTGCTGGCCGCGCGCGACAACGCCGACGTCGTCCTGTATCTGGTCAATGCTTCGGAAGACCCACAAGACTCCGGCTACGTCGCCCCCGAAATGCAGATTCTGCAATGGCTGGGCAAACCGGTAATAGTGCTGCTGAACCAAACCGGCCCCCCCAAGACGCCCAATGAAGAACACTCTGAAATTGACCGCTGGGCTCGCCACATGCGGCCGTTCGGCGTCGTGCGCGACGTCATCGCCCTAGATGCGTTTGCTCGATGCTGGGTGCACGAAAGAGTATTGTTCGATGCTGTCGGAAAATGCGTTTCTCCCGACAAACAGGCAGGCTACGCACGGCTCATCACCGCCTGGGAGCGGCGCAATCGCACACGCTTCGACGCATCCATGCAGGCCATTGCGCAGCAAATTATCGCAGCGGCGCAAGACAAAGAAGCGATAGAAGACGCCTCTCCTTTCAAGGCGACCCTGAACACTCTGGGCATAGGAAAAAACGCGTCCAACGGCGCCCGGGACACGGCAATTGCCGCCATGAGCGAACGCATGTCGCGCACAGCCACCAAAACCACAGCCAAACTGCTTGCCCTGCATGGCTTACAAGGAAGCGCGGCGGCCCCTATCAACCAACGCCTGAGAGAGAACTTCACGTTCAACACTCCGCTCGACGTCAAGCAGGCAGGTCTACTCGGGGCGATTGCATCAAGCGCCGCCACGGGTGCATCAGCTGATCTATTATCGGGTGGATTGACTTTGGGCGGAGGTATGTTGGTGGGGGCGGTCATCGGCGCCCTAGGCTTCGCCAGCGCGGCCTGGGGCGTGAACAAGGCCAAGGGCTCTGATCACGCCACCGTCCAGCTCAGCGAGGAATTCCTGCAAACCCTGGTCGTGGCCGGCTTGCTGCGCTACTTGGCCGTCGCTCATTTCGGGCGCGGGCGCGGTAACTATGTAGAAGGCGAAGCACCTGCATTCTGGCGCGAAGAGGTCCTCCAGGCGGTACATCTGCATGCGGGAAACCTGCCTGCCATTTGGGCCAAGGCTCGGGAACAGGCCGAGCCGGATCCTGCATGCGCCGAACTTGCCGCGGTACTGAGCGAAGCCGCACTACAGATATTGCGCAAGCTGTATCCCGGAACCGAACCGGCCCATTAAAGCATTGCGCTGTGAAAGCCGCGCTTCGGGCCACCCCCTGCCGCCCTGCGCAATAATTTGCGCTGGCCTTCATTCCCCAAAAAAAAGCGGCAATGTCAGAACGCAAGCCTAGCGTTCCACCATTGCCGCCGCTGATTTCACACGATGTGCTTAACCCACGTGAGCTTAGTGCGCGCCGCCTGAATCGGCATCCAAGCCCATGGCTTCAAGGTAAGCCTTCTTCACCGCTTCAGGTTGGCCAGCCTGGAAAACATATTCGTGCAGGTGGCGCCCGAATACCGGATGGGCTTTCAATTCAGCAATATGCATTCCATCCACCAACTCGGGACGATTCGCCACCGGCAAGGACACGCGCTGATTGACCTCGGGGTCACGAATCAGCCCTTTGGGGTCTTGTCCCGCTGCCACCGCCTCGATTTCATCGAAGAATTTCTTGCGGATCATCGAGATGCCACGGTCGCTGGCGCCAAGATTCTCAAGGCGACGGTCGGCGATCGTCCCTTGCCCCACCCAGGCCACGAAGTCTTGATTCATCACATGGCTGGTGATCCAGTCGCCATCGGCATTGCGGATGGGGCCCACCCAGGTCGGGATCGTACCCTGTACATAGGGTTCTTGTTCTTTCGGCACCCGCGTAAAAGACCAGCACACGCTCAAGGTGTTTTCGTCATCGATAGGCACCCGCCATTCGAAGTGGTCGCCCAGGAAGACGGCATTCGGCCACAGGCACACCCGGCCGATCGCCCAGTGCGGATCGGTTTTTTGCCCACTACCGCGAATCCGCTTATAGAGATAGCCGTAGTCGAACTCGTCGAAACCGACTTCCTTATGCTGCGGCGAATAAGGACCCAATTCGCCTTTCAGACGTAGAGTCCAGTTGTTGTGCATCCACTCAAAGTGCACCGGATCAATCGAATTTTCTTGGCATTGGAACCAGTTGCACGGAATTTCCGAGATCACGATCTGGCAGAAACCGTTATCCCACGAGAAGGGCTCCCAATCGGGCAACAAGGGCTGTGGCTGCGGTCCCATATACGCCCAGACCAAGCCGCCTTTCTCCTCGACAGGATAGGACTTGATCCGAATACGATCTTTGAGTTGCACTCCCGGATGGGCGACGTCTTCATAAGGCTGCTCGACACAAGCGCCCTTTTCGTCGAAACGCCAACCGTGATAGCTGCAGCGCAAGCCCTGAGGCTCGACAAAACCATAAGCCATGTCCGCGCGCCGATGCGGGCAGTTGCGCTCGACCAGGCCCCAGGTACCGCTCAGGTCACGATACAAGACCAAGTCTTCGCCAAACAATCTCAGCGGCTTGGTAGCGCGCTTATCGAACTCACTGGCGCCGGCGATTGGCATCCAATAGCGACGCAACAGGTCGCCCATCTGAGTACCCGGGCCCACTTGGGTAAGCAGACGGTTCTTTTCTTCATTCAGCATTTTTGATCTCCTCCATCACTTCCAATAGGCGAACGCCATACCCGAACCTGTGCCCGCCTCGGTGCGATAGCAGGCAATGTAATCAATCAATTTCATCTGCAGCCCGCCTTTGCTTGCCGCAATGGCAACCGGCATCCAACTCTTGATTTCAGAGGTGTTGCCATTGAGCCAAGTTTCTGGAATTTCGCGCAGGGCTTGCTCGTCTGCATCGGCCAGAGCTTTCAGCACACGCTGGTCAAGGTCTTCGTCGACGACGAAGTGCGTCATCCCGCCCGACGCCACCAACACCACCCGCAAGTCCGCGGGCAAGCGTGCGATCGCGTCCCGCAAAGCGTGGCCCAAGGCGATGCAACGCGCAATACGCGGCTGATTCGGCGGCACGCCCACGTTAAGGTAGATAGGAATAGAAGGCGGTGGATTGTTTTCCATGATTCGGCAATAGGCATAGCCGAAAGCGTGCGGGATACCGGACTGTCTACCGTCGCCCGACGGCAGACGTGCCGACATCGATATGTCGAATCCGCTGTCACTCAAGTCGCTCGCCAATTGCAAGGCAAGAGCGGGAGCCCCTGGATAAACCGCACCGCCGGGTGGACAGTGCCCTTCTTCGGCTTCCTTGATGCCCGGTGGCAAACGGGCACGCTGCGCATCGTTAAGGGGAATGTTCTCGATGCGCTCGCCGGAATAAATGGTGATCGCTGGCGTCAAATCATCAAGAAACACTTCTCTCTGGTCATTGCCAACCACAATCACCAGGTCCGGATTCATCTCCCGGAACACGCCCGCCAATTGGTCCAGGCCGGCCTGGCAGGCCTGATATCGCCGCTCTTGTTCAGTCGGCTCGATCGCCCATGCATAGCCGGGCGCGCGGGCCGCCAGCAGGCCTGCATAGTCGTAGCGCTGCCCCCGGTACCAATGCTGCACGTTTTTTTTGTCCGCGTCCGCGCGCAGCTTCCAGACGGCGGGGACCGTCGCCAACAAGGGGCCATGGGAAGTTGCGAGCGCGCCAATCAGCTGGGCCATGACTTGCTCGTCCTTATTACGCTGCGACTGGCAGGTCGATGCCGAATACCTGGCGGGCGTTACCGTGAAAGATCTGCTCTTTCTCGCTATCCGAAAGCCAATCGAAGCCAGCAATGATGGGCTGGATATCGTCCAGCCAACGGCCGGTTGCCGGATCCTTCACCGTGCCCACCCCAGGACGCTCCGCCCCGAATATGCAGCGGTCGGCGCCAACCGTCTTGATAAGCGCGCGCAGACCTTCTTCCGAATACAGCACGGTATCGAAATAGAGCCTGCGCAAGCTGTCCAGGAAAGGCTCGGGCGCGCGGCCGGGCCGCAAGCTGGGAGCCTGGAATCGGCCGAATTGATAGGGGATGGCGCCACCGCCATGCGACACCACCACTTTCAAGGCGGGGAAATCCTTGAAAACCTTGGAGCGGGCCAGCGCCATCACCGCCACGGTCTCTTCATTGATGAAATGCAGCGAATAGTTGTGCCGGTCGCTCTTGCAGCCTGCCGAATGCAGATAGGCAGGCACATTCAGTTCGACCAATTTTTCGTACAGGGGATACCAATATTCGTTGCCGAGGTCCGGCACTTCGTTTGTGGCCAGGCCTTCGCTCGGATCGGTGTTGAGCATACAGCCGACGAATCCGAGTTCTTTGACGCAACGCTCCAACTCGGGAAGACAGTTCTTGACCGGCTCGGTCCAGGCTTGCGGCAAACCGCACAGGCCACGGAAAATATTCGGGTAGAGGCGCGCCTGCTGCGCGATGATGTCATTTACCTCGGAGGTATACCAATGCACGATGCGTGCGGGCTTTTCGCTGTGCATCGCCTGATAAGGACGCGGCGAAATGATCTGCAGATCGGTGCCGATTTCCAGCAGTTGATCGAGATGGGATTTGGTGCCGAATGTCGGGGTGGCAAGAAAAGCGCACATTTCATCGTCGCTTATCTGGGCCGAGCCGCGGCCATGCGAACCGCGGTGCGACAACTGCCCCGCCTTCCATACATAAAGAGAAT
>JBEBXA010000091.1:0-16237 GCA_040391825.1 Pigmentiphaga sp. | reverse complement strand
TAGGCGCTTTCACCGTGGGTGGTGATGTCCAGGCCTTCGCGCTCTTCCTCTTCAGGAACACGCAAGCCGACCAGCGCATCGACCAGCTTGTAGGCGATCAGGGAAACGACGGCCGTCCACACCACGGTTACCAAAATGCCCTGCAACTGCACCCATACTTGCGCCAGCATCGTGACCCCTTCCACGCCCGGCCCGCCTAGCGCCTGGGCATTGAAGACCCCAGTCAGCAAGGCGCCCACTATGCCGCCCACACCATGAATGCCGAACACGTCCAGGGAATCATCCGCACGCAACAAACGCTTCAGACCATTGACGCCCCAGACGCAGACCACGCCCGCCACCAAGCCGATGATCAAGGCGCCGACCGGGCCGACCACGCCCGCCGCCGGCGTAATGCCCACCAGTCCGGCGACCGCACCCGAGGCTCCGCCCAACATCGAGGGACGCCCCTTCAGAGCCCATTCCGTCAACACCCATGCCAGCACCGCGCCAGCCGTGGCCACCAAGGTGTTGATGAACGCCAGGGCGGCAATGTTGTTGGCTTGCAGGGCCGAACCCGCGTTGAAGCCGAACCAGCCCACCCAGAGCAGCGATGCCCCAATCATGGTCAAAGGCAGGTTGTGCGGCGATAGCGCTTCCTTGCCATAACCGATGCGCTTGCCTATGACGTACGCCCCCACCAGGCCAGCCACCCCCGCATTGATATGCACCACCGTGCCGCCGGCGAAATCAAGCGCTCCCCAAGCGAAGATCATGCCGGGAGTCGAACCGCCGAACCACACCATATGGGCAATCGGGATGTAGGCAAAGGTGAACCAAATCACCATGAACAGCAACACCGCAGAAAAACGGGCGCGCTCGGCAAAGGAGCCAACAATGAGGGCGCAGGTAATACCCGCGAAGGTAGCCTGGAAGGCAACGAAGCTAAGCTCGGGCACCGTGCCCGACACTGGAAAAGTGCCCGTTGCCGGATCGAACAAGCCTTTGAGGAAGAGTCTGTCCAATCCGCCGAAAAAGGCATTGCCCTCGGTAAAGGTCAACGAGTAGCCATAGATGAACCACAGCACGACCACCAACGAGAAGGTGACCAGGACCTGCATCAGTACCGACAGCATATTCTTGCTGCGCACTAGGCCACCATAGAACAAAGCCAAGCCCGGCACGACCATCAACAACACCAGGATGGTGGACACGCTCAACCAGGCCATGTCGGCACCCACCAACACAGGCGCCTCCTGTGCGAATGCGGGGCAGGCCAATAGCGCCAGCAGGGGAACAAGTCCTAGACCCAGCCCCCTGGCTACAGAAAATTGCGTTGTTTTCATTGTGGTTTTCCCCGGTACTTTCAAATGGCGTCTTTGCCGGTTTCACCGGTGCGGATACGGATGACTTGCTCAAGCGGAAACACGAAAATCTTGCCGTCGCCGATCTTGCCGGTACGGGCCGAGCTCTCGATGGCTTCGATCGCGCTGTCCACCAGGTCGTCATCGAGTGCGATTTCTATCTTTATCTTGGGAAGAAAGTCGACGATGTACTCGGCCCCCCGGTACAACTCGGTATGCCCCTTCTGGCGCCCGAAACCCTTTATTTCGGTCACGCTGATGCCTTGCACGCCAATGGCGGACAGGGCTTCGCGTACCTCGTCCAGTTTGAATGGCTTGATGATTGCGGTAATGAGTTTCATGAGAACCCCACGGATGATGACGAATCGAAAACCCCGACCAGCGCGCGGCTAACCATGGCCGCCCCGCCTGTCAGAACGCCTTGCTGACACTGAGCACCGCACCGAACCGCCCGGCGTTCTTGCCGCGGTTGGTGATGATCCAATCCTTCTGATTGGTGGTAACCAGCGACAGTCCCAGCAACCAGCCGTTCAGATCCTTGCTTACGCCCGCTCGGTAATCCACATAGCTGCCCAGGCCGCTGGCATCGTTCTTCAACTTCTGATAGCCCACATGCGCATTGGCGCCCCATCCCGAACCCAGATCGAAATTGGCCCCCAAGTCGAGGTAGTAATTGTTCTTGCTGTCGGGCGTGCCGAAAAAATCGCTCATGCCATGCGAATACTTCAAGCTGAAAGGGCCATAAGCCACCGCGCCGTACAACTCAAAGTTATCGATGGTGCTGCCATTCAACTTCGAACCCGGGTAGTAGTAATACAAACCGCCGACATCGAACTTGAGATCGGCATAAGTAAATTTGTAGCCACCGTAAACATCCATTTCAAGACTGCCGCCGCTGAACAAACCGCTATCGACATTGGAGTTCCAGTTGCCGGCGTACAAACCGCTTTTATGGGCGAAATCGAAGCCGCCCTGAAATGCGGGCTTCAAATTGGTTTGGCTAAAGCCGCGAAACCGATAGTCGCTAAACAGACCAGCATTTCCGGTAAAGGTGTAGTCGGGCTCTTGGGCCAGCACCGGCGAAGCGGCACACAGGGTCAGCGCGGTCGCAAGCAAAGTTTTTTTCATGGTTTGAATCCGAAGCGGGTTGAATGGCCAAACGTCCCAATACAAGCCGGCACGCCAAGTTTCAGGCTGCCAACACGCGTAAGGGCATGTTCCGAAATGGATTAAGCATTTCCCGTGCCAGCTCACTTGCCCGGCACAACACCACCAACCTTGGCCACAGATGAACCGTCTTGGTGCACGCAAGGTGCTACCGCACCAAAGCGCACCATTTCACAACACGGCAAGCTCGCCTTCGGACACACGATCTTGCGCCAGCCGGTCTAAACTGATGCCAAGCCGTACGCAACTAAGGAAATTCAAATGATCCATCGCAACGACTGGTTCGAAGACCTGCAAAAAAACATGTCCGACCTCATCGCCCGCAGCCCCGCCGCGGATATCGAACGCAACGTAAAAGGCTTCCTGGGCCAGACATTCACCAAGCTGGACCTGGTCACCCGCGAAGAATTCGATATCCAATCTGAACTGCTGGCCCGTACCCGCATCAAGGTAGACACGCTCGAAACCCAGGTTCGGGCATTGGAGACGCGTATTGCCGCGCTTGAAGGCAAGGCCTCTGCATAGCCTTGATCCTTAGCACCTCAGTAACGGAAATCATCTCCCATCATCACTAACAACCCGAAGCGTAAGACACACTAACCACCCAAGCCCCAGCCTCCAGCGCCCTGCCGGCGAGCCCTGAACGCAAGGGTTGCACGGTGTGTCCGTACCGGGCTGTCGAAGCCGCCGATTTTTTGCCAGACGGCGGGGAAGCAAGGGCGCATCTGTTCGAGGGCGGCCTTCAGCAAAGTCCAGTGGACTTTGCTGGCCCGAGTTTGCGCCCGCCCCCCCGCCTGGCAAAAAATCGGGAAGTTCCGGCAGAGCCGGCACCGGCTTCGTCCAGCCCGGTACGGACACACCGTGCAAACCGCTTAAGAACCCCCACTGCAATCCACCAACGACAAGCAAGCGCGCACAAAAAAGCCCCAGCCTTCACAAAGAAAGCCGGGGCTCATCAGCAAAGCCTCCGAAGCGCAAAAGCGCCTCAGAGCCAAACCATTACTTCTTCAAATCAAGCGCCACGTCGACAATCATGTCTTCCTGACCACCCACCATCTTGCGCTTGCCCAACTCAACCAGAATATCAACCGTCTTCAAGTCATACTTGGCCGCGGCAGCTTCCGCATGACGCAAGAAACTTGAATAAACGCCCGCATAACCCAAGGCCAGCGTCTCGCGGTCTACACGCACCGGACGATCCTGCAAAGGACGCACGATGTCATCGGCCGCATCCATCAACTTGTACAAATCGCAGCCATGGTTCCAGCCCATGCGCTCGGCGGCGGCAATAAACACTTCCAGCGGCGCATTACCCGCGCCAGCACCCATACCGGCCAGGCTCGCATCGATACGGTCGCAACCCTCTTCCACTGCAACGATGGAATTCGCCACACCCAGGCTCAGGTTGTGGTGCGCATGCATGCCGGTTTTGGTTTCAGGCTTGAGCACATCCTTGAACGCGCGGAAACGATCACGGACATCATTCATATTAAGCGCGCCACCGGAATCCACCACGTACACGCAAGTGGCGCCGTAGCTTTCCATCAGCTTGGCTTGTTGGGCCAAAGCCGCCGGCGTGGTCATGTGGCTCATCATCAGAAAGCCGACCGTATCCATGCCCAGTTCGCGGGCATAGCCGATATGCTGCTTGGAAACGTCAGCCTCGGTGCAATGAGTGGCGACCCGAACGATGCGTGCGCCCGCATCATAAGCCTGGCGCAAATCGTGAACCGTGCCCACGCCCGGCAGCAGCAAAGTTGCCACCTTGGCATGCTTGACCGTATCGGCCACCGCTTCAATCCACTCCAGATCGGTATGCGCGCCGAATCCATAGTTGAAGCTTGAGCCCGACAGGCCGTCGCCGTGCGCGACTTCAATGCTGTCGACACGAGCTTCGTCCAGCGCCTTGGCGATTTCGCGCACATTGGCGATGCTGTACTGGTGACGAATGGCGTGACTGCCGTCGCGCAGCGTCACATCGGAAATATAGAGTTTTTTGTTGCTCATAGTTTTCTCTTAGGCGACTTCGACCAGGTGGGTCTGCGCAAACCGTTCCGCGCACGCCAGTGCGGCGGAAGTCATGATGTCCAGGTTGCCGGCGTAAGCGGGCAGATAGTGGGCGGCGCCTTCCACTTCCAGGAAAACCGAGGTCTTCAAGCCGCTGAGCTTGCCCAGACCCGGCACGTTCAAAGGTGCGCTGGCGGGAATCTCGTCAAACTGTACGCGCTGCTTCAAGCGGTAGCCTGGCACATAACCCTGTACCGCCTTCACCATTTTGTTGATGCTTTCTTCAACCGCGTCGCGGTCCGCCATTTCAGACAGGGTGAACACCGTGTCGCGCATGATCAAAGGCGGTTCGGCCGGATTCAAGATGATGATGGCCTTGCCGCGGGTTGCGCCGCCGATGACCTCAATCGCCTTGGACGTGGTTTCGGTGAACTCGTCGATGTTGGCGCGAGTACCGGGGCCTGCCGACTTGCTGGAAATCGACGCGATAATCTCGCCGTAATGCACCTTGGCCACGCGCGATACCGCCGCCACCATGGGAATCGTGGCTTGGCCGCCGCAAGTCACCATATTGATGTTGGTCGCGTCCAGCTTTTCATCCAGATTGATAGCCGGAATCACATAGGGCCCAATAGCCGCGGGAGTCAGGTCGATCACCTGGACGCCCTTGGCCTGCAGCAATTCGTTGTGACGCTTGTGTGCACCAGCCGACGTGGCGTCGAACACGATGCGGATTTCGCCGAAATTGGGCATGGCCAGCAGGCCGTCAATGCCGCCTGCCGTAATTGGCACGCCCAGCCGTTCAGCTCGCGCCAAGCCATCCGACTTGGGATCGATGCCAACCATCGCCCCCATCTGCAGATACTTGCTATTGCGCATGATCTTGATCATCAGGTCGGTGCCGATATTGCCCGATCCGATGATCGCCACTTTGATCTTGTTGTCGTCTTGCCGCCCCATGAGCCGCTCCTGGTTTTCGATGATACTAATCCGACCAACAGTATCATCCATAATTCCAGAAATAACCTTGCTTTTTCTTGGATACAAATCCACATTTAAGAAAGATTCTTTCTTTATAATGGCATCATGAAAAAGAACTTGTCACCCGACACCCTGGATGCGACAGATCTGCAGTTGCTACGGCATTTGCAAGAAGATGGTCGCCTCTCCAACGCCAAGTTGGCGCAGCGAGTTTCCCTTAGCGAAACCCCTTGCTGGCATCGCCTGCGCAAACTGGAGGCCGACGGCTATATCCAGGGCTACCAGGCCATGCTGGATCGCCGCAAGCTGGGCCTGGGGGAACTGGCCTTCATCAGCTTGAACTTCTCACCGCACACTGCAGAGGCGTTCGCCGCGCTGGAAAAGCTGGTGGAGGAGTCGCACGAGGTGCTCAGTTGCCATCGTGTTACCGGCGAAGCCGATTTCGTCATGATGGTGGTGGCGCAAGATCTGGATTGCGTGCGGGACTTCATCGATACCGTGCTGCGCACCTTGCCCAATGTAGCCACAGTGCGTACCAGTTTGTCTTTGCAAGAGGTGAAGTTTTCCAGCAAATTGCCTTTGGCTGAATCGTCGAAACCTCGGTCTTGAGCATCGCGGCGAATTTCCTAATCCTCGCACCACACTAGGGTAATCACGTGGTTTTCTCATGATTTTCAGTGGTCTACTATTCAGACCAGTAGACCAGACAGCTCATTAATTCTACATAGCCCGCAACGTTTTGCAGACAGAAACCCAGGGACCACCACATGAAACCCGCTTTTCGCAGCACAAATCAGCGCAACCGGCTTCCGTTATTCGCTTCCTTCTTGAGTACGGCGGCTCTTGCCTTGACCCAGCCGGTCCAGGCGGAAGATTATCCCCTCCAACCTATCAAGATCGTTGTGCCGTCCGTACCAGGAAGTGCGCCCGATACCCTGGCGCGCCTGATGGCAGAAAAGCTCGGATCGCAACTGGGGCAAAAAATTCTTGTCGAAAACAAGCCCGGAGCTGGTGGCGCAATCGCGCTGGATACCGTAGCCAGAGCTGCCCCTGACGGCTATGTCCTGGGCTTGGCCCATGATGGCAACATGGCAATCAATACCGTTGTCTACAAGAAACTGTCCTACCGGCCTGTCGAAGACTTCAAGCCCATCGCCCCGCTGGGCTTTAATGAGTTCGTCCTGGTTGCCAACCCCAGCCTGAATATCCGCAATTTTGCGGACTTCCTGGCTTTTGCCCGCAAGCAGCAGGGCAAGTCCACCTACGGATCGGCCGGGGTTGGTTCCCCCAACCATCTGTTTATGGAACAGATCATGCAGCAAGCTGACATCCAGCTTGCTCATGTCCCGTACAAAGGCGGCCCCGCCGCCATGCAGGACCTGCTCAGCGGCCAGATCGATTTCATGCTGGTCGGTTTATCGCCGGCTCTGCCGCACATCACGGCCGGCAAATTGCAGGCAGTTGCCGTGCCGCAGGCAAGCCGCTCGAAACTCTTACCTGCCGTTCCCACTGTCGGAGAAAGCTTGCCCGGCTTCGCGACCAAGACCTGGTTCGGCCTCTTCGGCCCCGCACGACTCGACTCCAAGATCGTAGCCAAGCTGAACCAGGAAGTTACGCGGGTACTAAACGACCCCGCCATTCGAGAACGGATTGCCATGCAGGGCATGGTCGCCGAATCGGGCTCGCCTGAAACCTTGGCGACGATGGTGCGCGACGACATCGAGCGCTATCGCGCCCTGGCCACGCTCATCAAGCTCGAAGCCAATTAGACTTCAATTCATGCGTAAACCGAACTTTCTGCTGTTCGTCACTGATCAGCAACGCGCGGATCACCTGGGCTGCTATGGCGACCCGGTTCTGCGCACTCCGCATATCGACAGCCTGGCCGCACGCGGTGTGGCTTTCGACCGATGCTACGTAACCTCCCCCTCCTGCATGCCCAACCGCTCGGCCATCATGACGGGACGCATGCCCAGTGCAGCCGGTGCGCGCATGAACGGCGTCCCACTTCCACTGGATAGCCGCACCTTCATCGACGTCATGCGAGAGTCCGGCTGGCAGACCGCGCTGATAGGCAAAAGCCATCTGCAAAATATGACCGATGCCGAACCCAGTTGGCGCCGCGAAGCCGGTTCGGCCCCCCTGCAGGCGAAGCGCGACACCCGGGAGGGCCCTCAATACGAGCAGGAATCAGTTACCTGCTGGCAGCAGCCCGGCCACGCGGTGCACATTCCCTATTATGGATTCGACCATGTCGAACTATGCCTGGAACATGGCGATCAGGTGAAAGGGGATTACGAACGGTGGTTGCACCAGCGCGCTCCCGATGCGGATGGACTGCGCGGCCCGGCCCACGCTCTGCCTGCGGATCCCTCTCCAGCTCCGCAATCTTGGCGAACCGCCCTTCCCGAAGAACTATACCCAAGCGCCTTCGTCCGCGACCGCACCCTGGCCTGGCTGGACAAGCACGCGGCAGGTAGTTCATCGGCCCAACCCTTCGTTCTGCAATGCTCCTTCCCCGACCCGCATCATCCTTTCACGCCACCGGGAAAATACTGGGATATGTACCAGCCGGAGGACGTGACACTACCCGCCTCGTGCGTCCCCGCGACGGCCGGCGACATACCGCTGAAGCAAGCCCTGCACGACGAACTGGCGCGAGGCCAGCGGCCGATGCTTGGAAGCCGGGTGATCGCCGTCACCCCCGATGAAGCCAGGGCAGCCATCGCTTTGAACTACGGATCGATCTCCTGCATCGACGACATGGTAGGCAGCGTCATGGCGAAGCTGGACGAATTGGGCTTGACTGAAGACACAGTCGTTCTCTTTCTCAGCGATCACGGCGACTTCATGGGTGATCATGGACTGTTGTTCAAAGGCCCCTTGCACTACCAAAGCCTGGTCCGGATGCCTTTCATCTGGTCCGATCCTTCGGGCCCCCAAGGCCAACGCTGCCAGCAGTTGGTCAGCGCCATCGATATCGCACCCACCATCCTCGCGCGCGCCGGCCTGCCCGTGCCCCACGGAGTCCAAGGACTGGACCTGAATCCGGTCTTACGCTCAGATATCGAGGCCGCCCGCACTGAAATCTTCATTGAGGAAGAAGGCCATCGACCCATGCCGGGTAGCGGTTTACCCAAGGTACGCACCCTGGTCACCACTCAATGGCGACTGTCTGTCCATGCCTATGCCGAGTGGGGCGAGCTCTACGATTTGGAGGCCGACCCGGGCGAAACCCGTAACTGCTGGAACGATGCTGGCTACGCGGTGGTCCAGGCGGATTTGCTGTGGAAATTGGCGCGTACGATGGCGCATTACGCCGATGATTGCCCGCTCCCCACACGCATGGCATAGCCCGTATGAAACCACTAGGACGTTCGCATGATAACTGGTATGCTTTCCATACCACCAATCCAGGCGCAACAAACAGGGTAGCCATGCAGCTCATTTCACGCATTCCGGGCGATACGGCCAATATCACCCGGCGCACCATCCGCGACCAGATCAGCGACAAGCTGGCCTATATGATCCACTCGGGCCTGCTCCGGCCCGGCGACGAACTGCCTTCGGAACGCGAATTGGCGACAACACTCGGGGTCTCGCGGGAAACCGTACGTGCCGCCATCAGTGTTCTCCAAGCGTGGCGCATGCTGGAAGTCAGCCAAGGAGCCCGCACCCGCGTACTGGGGCCTGGCGCAATCGCCGTCCATGATGCGGTCAGCACCCTCAAGGGCCTAGGCGACCGTTCCGTGGAAGAAGTGGCGGAAGCACGCGCCGCAGTCGAAGTCCAGGTCATACGACTGGCTGCGCGCCGGATCACACCATCGCAACTGGCCCGGCTCGACCGGCTGCTGGCGGACCAGGCCACCATGCTCAAGGATCCGGTGCGCTTCCAGATATCCGACCAGGAGTTCCACGAAGTCCTCTATCGCGCATGCGGCAATGCCTTGTTGGCCGACGTCGTTTTCGATTTCTACGGTTATGCGCTTGAACATCGCCGCCGCGCTCTGCACCGAGAAGGCGCCATCGCGCAAAGCGTTGCCGATCACCAGGCCATCGTGAGCGCGCTCAAGAGCCACGACTCCGAACAAGCCGTAGCGGCAATGCAAAGTCACCTGGACCAGGTGCACCGCACCACGCTTCATGAAATGGGTAACTGATGGCCTTCGCCGCCCCCGCCATATTCGACACTCGCGCCCACGACCTCTTCCTTCCCGGACAGGCATTGGAACGCTTGTGTACGGGCGCCACCTGGAGCGAAGGCCCGGTCTGGCTGTCCGCAATCCGCACCCTGCTCTGGAGCGACATCCCAAACAACCGCCTGCTGTGCTGGAATGAAACGACGGGTTGCCGCACATGGCGCGACCAAGTCGATTTCACGAACGGGCACGCACTGGAAGCCGATGGGTCGTTGCTGCATTGCTCACATGGTCAACGCGCCATCTTGCGCACGCGTTGGGATACCGACCACCGCCCCCTGACTGCGGAAATCGTCATCGACCGCTACCAGGGCCGCCGTCTAAATTCACCGAACGACGTCGTCGTCAAACGCGACGGCACCATCTGGTTTACCGATCCACCCTACGGCATTTTGTCGGATCGGGAAGGCCACCAGGCCGACTCTGAATTGCGCGCCAACTATGTGTTTCGTTTCGACCCCGCCAGCGGCGCCCTGGATGTCATGAGCGACCTGCCCGACGAACCCAACGGATTGGCGTTTTCACCCGACGAAAGCGTGCTGTATGTAAGCGACACGTCGGCGGCCCTGCGCCAGGATGGCAATGGGAATCATCATATCCTGGCGTTCGATGTCCTGGCTGGCCGATCACTGGCGCAAGCCCGGGTCTTCGCCGTTGTCGAACCTGGCCTGGCCGACGGCATACGAGTCGACTTCAAGGGTTGGGTATACAGCAGCAGTGCCGACAGCATCCAGGTTTATCACCCCGATGGCACCTTGCTGGCAAAAATCCCCGTTCCCGAAAAGGTCGGCAACTTGACATTTGGTGGGCCCGGACTCGACGAACTCTACATTTGCGCGTCGACGTCGCTCTATCGCATTCGACTCAATACCCACTCCACATCCCCGAGGTCATCATGAGCCAAGAAATCCTGTTGCTGGTGGAAAAATGCGCCCATTGCATCAGTTGGTACGACCCGGCCAGCGGCGAGCGCCTGCGCACACTCAAGCTGCCGGACTTTCCCCATGAATTCGTCGTTGACGCCGCCCAGAAGTTTGCCTATGTCGGGCATTACGGCGTGGAAACCTCCGGCCATGTCGGCCCGGGAGGCAGCGCAATCCTGCAAATCGATATTCGTTCGGCTGAACTGGTAAGGTCAATAGACCTGTACCCCTTCAACCGGATACACGGCATGCAGATGGACGCCCAGGACAGGCTGTACGCCCTGAGCGAAGAGAAAAGCACTCTATTGGTGCTCGAACAGCCTTCGACCGATTCGGCACCGCAGCGAGCAGTCGGCTCCGGTGGATTGAAAAGCCATCTGTTTGCGCTGACACGCGATGGGCAGACGGCCTACAGCATGAATTTGCTCAGCCACACAGTCACCAAGCTGCGACCCTGGGATCCGCTGTTCCAACCGCTTGCCTGCCACCCAGGGCTCAAGCCGGAAGGCTGCTGCCTGAGCGACGACGAACGCACCTTGTTCATCACCAACCGTTGGAGCAACACGCTCTGCGCTATCGACACGCAAACCATGACGGTGCGGATGAGCGCACCCTCCCGGGACGACGCCACTCGCATCTACAAAGCGGGCAATGAATTGCTGGTTACCAACTACGGCGACCGCAGCCTGTCCATCATCAAGCCCGACACACTGGAGGAGATCGCCTACATAAAGATGGGCGCCCGCGCCATCGCCCTGTCCGTCCACCCCGGCCAGCCCATCGCCTACGTCTCCCAGGACGATGATCGCGTCGGCGTACTCAATTTGCAGACTCGGCGCTTCGAACGCTTCATCGCGACTCAGCGCGAACCCGACGTTTCCAAGATCGTAACCATCTAGGCCCTTCTCTTGAACTCACCCTCCATCCAGACCATGACCACAGATACGCGTCCTGTCGTCGCCCTGACACTGGGCGACCCCGCCGGCATCGGCCCCGAACTGATCGCCAGGCTGCTGTCTCGGCCCGGCATAAACGCCAAGGCGAATATCGTGCTGGTAGGCGACCCCTGGCTTTGGCGCCAGGGACAGCAAGTCGCCGGCGTGGAAATCGCCACGGCGCCGGCCGACACTCTTGCCGGCATTCGCCGCCGGTCGGATAGCGGTATGCCGGCATTGCTCAGCGTGGATACGGTAACAGCGGATGCGGTATCGATCGGTAACGCGAATGCAGCGGGCGGCCGCTCAGTTTTGCAAGTGCTCGACCAATGTATGAGCGCCGCCGTCAAACACGACGTTGATGCCATCTGTTTCGCGCCATTGAACAAGCACGCTATGAAGCTGGGCGGACTGAAGCACGAAGACGAGCTGCATCACTTTGCCGAATACCTGGGCGTAAGTGGATATTTTTGCGAATTCAACACCATGGATTCGCTCTGGACCTCTCGCATTTCGTCTCATATCCCCTTGAAGGACGTACCGCTCTATATCAACAAGGACCGCATTAAGGAAGCGACCCGCCTCATTCATCGTTCCCTTCGCGCCAATGGCCTGAGCGCTCCGCGCGTCGCCGTCGCCGCGCTCAACCCGCATGGCGGCGACGGCGGTACTTGCGGCCGCGAGGAAATCGACATCATCGAACCCGCCATTCGCGAATTGATCGCGGAGGGCTTGCACGTGGAAGGGCCCTACCCGGCGGACACGATTTTCCTGAAAGCTCGCGACGGGCTGGTCGATGCAGTGGTGACGATGTACCACGACCAGGGCCAGATCGCGATCAAGCTGCTGGGTTTCTCGAAGGGTGTCACGGTACAGGGCGGCATGCCCATCCCCATCACCACGCCTGCCCACGGCACCGCCTATGACATCGCGGGCCAAGGCAAGGCAGACGACAACGCCATCGCCAACGCATTCGACATTGCATGCCGCATGGGCCTGGGCTATCGCAACAGCAAGCTTTCCGTCTCTCGCTAAATAAATACCCCTGGATCCCTCACTATGAAAATCAAATCCGTCCGCGCCCGCGTCTTTGAATGGAAAGGCAAGACCGTTCCACCCCAGGCGAATTTTTGCTCGAATGCCATGGACGCGCTCTACGACCGCGGCGATTCCATGAACACCTTCCGCTTCCACGGATGGACGGTCGTTGAAATCGAGACCGATGACGGCATTATCGGCCTTGGCAACGTGGCCCTAGCGCCCCGTATCGCCAAAGCCATCATCGATCAATACCTGGCCCCGCTGGTCATCGGCCAGGACCCATGGGACTACGAGTACCTGTGGCAGCGCATGTATCGCTCTACGCTGGCCTGGGGCCGCAAAGGTGTGGCAATGGCAGCCATTTCCGCCATCGACATCGCGATCTGGGACATCCTGGGAAAATCCGTCAATAAGCCGGTGTTCAAGTTGCTGGGCGGCCGCACCAAGGAAAAAATCCCCTGCTATTACTCCAAGCTCTATCGCAGCGATCTGAATGAAATGCAGCAGGAAGCCGAAAAATTCATGAACCAAGGCTTCACGAGCTTCAAGATGCGCTTCGGCTATGGCCCCAGCCACGGGCCGCAAGGCGTCGCCGAAAATCTCAAATCGGTGCACGCGGTACGAGAAGTGATCGGTTATGAAAACGACCTGATGCTGGAGTGCTATATGGGCTGGGACGTCGATTACGCCCGGCGCATCTTGCCCAAGCTCGAAAAATTCGAACCTCGCTGGTTAGAGGAACCGGTTATCGCCGACGACGTCGATGGCTATGCCGAACTGTCGCGCCTGAGCTCGATCCCCATTTCGGGCGGCGAGCACGAATTCACGCTACACGGCTTTCGCCAATTGTTAGATAAGAAAGCCGTTTCGGTCGTGCAATACGACACCAACCGGGTAGGCGGCATAACTGCCGCGCACAAAATCAACGCACTGTGCGAAGCGCACTCGATACCGGTCATTCCCCATGCCGGACAGATGCACAACTATCACTTGACGATGAGCACGCTGGCCTCGCCTATGAGCGAATACTTTCCGATCTTCGATGTTGAGGTCGGTAACGAACTCTTCTACTACGTGTTCAAGGGCGAACCCATTGCCGAGAACGGGTTCCTGCAACTGGATGACAAGCTGCCCGGGCTAGGCCTGTCCCTGAATACCGATTACCTGGACCAGTTCCATATCATCGACTGAGGCTTCCATGCGACTTATCCAGTTCATCCAGAACGACACCCTACATATTGGCGAAGTGCTTGACACTTCGACCATCGAAGTCAGCACCGCCACTGGCGGCGTCTACGCACTGGCACTAGAGGCTGCGCGCCAAGGCTGCAAGCTGGCAAGTCTGGTCAAGCATCATGCATCGGGAGTTCGGCTCGATTACCAGACACTTATCGACGAACAGCGGTTGCTGCCGCCCCTCACCCATCCCGATCCGGCGCATATGCTCATTTCCGGCACCGGACTGACCCACCTGGGCAGCGCCGCGTCGCGCGACGCCATGCATGCCAAACTCAAAGACGACGTCAACCTGACCGACTCGATGAAGATGTTCAAGCTCGGCGTCGAGGCGGGCAAGCCTGCCGCAGGTGAATCGGGTGCTCAACCTGAATGGTTCTACAAAGGCGACGGCGGCATCCTGGTCGCACCCGAACAAGCTTTGCCGGTGGTGGGCTTCGCGCTGGACGCCGGTGAAGAACCCGAACTGGTCGGACTTTATCTGATCGACGATGCCGGCCATGCGCAACGTATCGGTTTTGCCGTGGGCAACGAATTCTCCGACCACGTCACCGAACGCTTCAACTACCTCTGGCTAGCTCACTCGAAACTGCGCCCCTGCGCTTTCGGCCCCGAATTGCTCGTAGGTGACCTGCCCAAAGATCTGCGCGGAACCAGCCGGATCGTGCGAGATGGAAAAGCCCTGTGGGAAAAGCCATTCGTCAGCGGCGAATCCAACATGAGCCACTCGATCGAAAACTTAGAACACCACCATTTCAAGTATCCGCAATTCCGGAGGCCGGGCGACGTCCACGTTCACTACTTCGGCACCGCCACACTCAGCTTCGCCGATGGCATCCGCACCGAAGATGGCGATCGCTTCGAAATCGAGCTGGCCGGATTCGGCCGTCCTCTACGCAACCCCATCGCCCTCCAGGCTGACTCGGGCCCGGTCACCGTGCGCACTCTTTAAAGAAAACAGCATGAGCACACCAGAATTCAAGAACTACATCGACGGCCAGTGGATAGCCGGGATCACGACTTCGCGCAATATCAACCCGTCGGACACCTCTGACGTCATCGGCCTGTATGCGCAGGCCGACTCGGGCCAAACGCAGCAGGCCATCCAGGCCGCCCAAGCTGCTTGGCCATCTTGGGCCCAGTCGACGCCGCAACAACGTTTCGACATCCTGGACACCATTGGCAACGAGTTGCTGAGTCGCAAAGATGAAATCGGCCACATGCTGTCGCGCGAGGAAGGCAAGACCCTGGCCGAAGGGATAGGCGAGACAGCGCGCGCGGCAATGATATTCAAGTTCTTCGCAGGCGAGGCCTTGCGCACCGCGGGTGACCTGCTGGCGTCGGTACGCCCCGGTGTCGGCGTCGAAGTATTTCGCCAGCCGGTCGGCGTCGTTGGTCTGATCACCCCCTGGAACTTCCCGATCGCCATCCCCGCGTGGAAGATCGCACCCGCACTAGCGTATGGCAATTGCGTGGTGTTCAAACCGGCGGAACTGGTGCCAGGCAGCGCCTGGTTGCTGGCCGAGATCATCTCGCGAACAGCGCTTCCCAAAGGCGTTTTCAATCTACTTATGGGACCGGGGTCGATAGTTGGACAGACGCTGATTGATGCCCCCGAAGTCAAGGCGCTCAGCTTTACCGGATCTGTTTCCACGGGCAGACGCATCATCGCAGCGGGCGCAGCACGCGGAGCCAAAATACAGTGCGAGATGGGTGGCAAGAACCCCTTGATCGTTCTTGATGATGCCGACCTCGACCAAGCCGTGAACGCTGCAGTGCAAGGTGCTTATTTCTCAACGGGCCAGCGTTGCACGGCCTCGAGCAAGTTCATCGTTACCGATGCCATCCATGATCGCTTCGTCGACGCCGTGCATGAGCGTCTGGCGCAATTGAAAATCGGACACGCCTTGCGTGCGGGCATCGATATCGGGCCAGTGGTTGATCAACGGCAATTGGATCAAAACCTTCGATACCTGGACATCGCACGCACGGAAGGAGCCGGATCCATCGTCGGCGGCGAAACCGTCAAGAGAGACACGCACGGTTTCTTTCAGACTCCCGCCCTGATCGTCGACACAACGCCTGACATGACCATCAACCGGGAAGAAGTCTTCGGCCCGGTCGCCAGCGTCTTGCGCGTCAGGAATTACGACGAAGCACTTCATCTGGCCAACGACACCGAGTTCGGGCTCGCCTCGGGCATCTGCACCACCTCCTTGAAGTACGCCTCACACTTCCGGCTGCACGCCCAAGCTGGCATGGTGATGGTCAATCTGCCAACCGCGGGCGTGGATTATCACGTGCCCTTTGGCGGCACCAAATCTTCGTCCTATGGATCCCGCGAGCAAGGGAGCTATGCCGCCGAGTTCTACACCACCGTAAAAACGGCTTATCTCGCCGCCTGA
>JBEBXA010000090.1:0-16313 GCA_040391825.1 Pigmentiphaga sp. | reverse complement strand
TCGTACAAGAATCCCGAACATGAACGCCAGGCGGCGGATATCGCCTCGCGCCACGCCGACTGGTTCGTCACCGCATCGCACACCTTGTCGCAGGAATACCGCGAATACGAGCGTACCTCCACCGTCGTGCTCAATGCTTTCGTGGGGCCCAAGGTCAGCAGCTATCTGGGAAAACTCGAAACCTTGCTGAACGAAAGCGGATTCAAGGGAAAATTTTTCTTAATGGAGTCCAATGGCGGCGTCGCCGACGCCGCGACCGTGAAGAAACTGCCGGTGCTCTTGATGGAGTCTGGACCAGTCGGCGGTATCGCCGGAGCGATCAAACTGGGCGAAAGGCTGGGTAAGCGCAACCTCATCACTTTCGACATGGGGGGCACCACGGCCAAGAGCGCACTGATCCAGGACGGCGTCGTCAGCTTCGATTCGCTGTATTACGTCGACGGGTTCGAGCACGGCTATCCCTTGCAAACTTCGGTGGTGGACATGGTAGAGGTTGGCGCCGGCGGCGGCAGCATCGCCTGGCTCGACGAACTCGGTGCACTACGTATCGGGCCCAAAAGCGCCGGCGCCTATCCCGGCCCGGCGGCCTATGGCCTGGGTAACGAGCAACCGACGGTCACCGATGCCAATATCGCGCTCGGCCGACTGGATCCGACACGCTTCCTCGGCGGCGAGATGAAGATTGACGGCGACTTATCACTGCGCGCGCTAGAACGGTTGGGCACACAACTGGGTTACACCGACGCGCACACAATGGCGGCAGGAATCATTCAGATCGCCAATGTGACAATGTCCGGCGCACTGCGTCGTGTCTCCATCGAACGTGGCAAAGACCCCCGCGATTTCACTCTGGTAGCTTGTGGCGGCAACGGCCCTCTGCACGCTGCCGAACTGGCCGAAGAACTCGGCATCGCTACCTTGTTGATTCCCAGCATGCCTGCGCACTTTTCCGCAGTCGGTATGCTGTACGCCGACGCACGCTACGACGCTTCGCGCACCTGGACCAGCGCCTTGCCGGAAGACGGCGACACGGTTCCTGGCCTAAGCGAAGCGTTACGGGCATTAGAGGACGGGCTGGCGCAGACCGTGGCCGAAAAACTCGATTTGCAGCAAGCGCTACGTTTCGAAAGTTACGCCGAAATGCGTTATCGCGGCCAGGACCAGACCGTGAAAGTTCGGCTGCTGGACGACTTGAGCCCCTCGGCGCTCAAGCACAGTTTCGACGATACCTATGCCGAACGCTACGGCCACATCAGCCCGATTCCGGTCCAGATCGTCTCCTTGCGAGTCAGCTGCCAAGCACCGCTTGGTGAAGCAATCGATAACAGCGCGGCAGTAGCACCACGCGCCCATGAAGCTTCGACGACTCGCCGGGTGTACTCAACCAAGGCCGGAGCCTTCCAGACCTATGCGGTACACCGACGAGGCGGCATGGCGCAGGGCACGGCCTACCCTGGCCCATGCCTGGTCGAAGACCATGCCACCACGACTCATGTTCCTGAAGGGTGGCAGGTGACCCTGCTGGACGATGACGTGCTGGAGTTGAAGTGGAACTCATGAACGCAACAGGCAAGGAACACCCATGAAGATCGCCAAATATGGGAACGACCGCATTGCCGCGGTGGTGGGCCAAAGTCTCATCGACCTTAACCTGGCGCGCGCCGTCCAACTGTGGAAATCAGGCAAACCAGGCTTCGCCGAACTGGCGGCTGAGCAGGTTCCCGCCAGGCTTCTGGACTTCATCCAAGCCGGCAAGCCGGCCCTTGCCGCCGCCTATGAAGCCCTTGATTTCGTCGCCACCTTGCCGGGGGTTCCCACCGGGCCGCAAGGCGAACAGTTGGTATTTGCGCTGGCCGACACAGCATTGCTGGCGCCCTTGCCCAGCCTCGGGTCCAAACTCATCTGCATGGGCCGCAATTTCTCTGGCCATAGCAAGGCCGCGCTCAAGGCTAACGCCGAACGCGCCGCAGCCGGAGACGATCGCCCTCAAATGCCTGCCAGCGCCCAGATTCCCAAACGCCCAGCCGGCTTCATCAAGTTTGCCGATACCGTCGTCGGGCCACAGGCATCGGTGATTTATCCCGCGCGCACACGCAAGCTCGACTACGAGGTGGAAATTGCCTTGATCTTCGGAGTCCAGGGCAAAGATATCGGCCCGGACCAGGCCATGGAGCATGCTTTTGGCTACACCGTTTTTTGCGACTACAGTGCGCGCGATCAAAACAGTGACCTGGAAGACATGAACTGGGTACGACACCATAAGAACTTCGACTGCGCCGCCGCCATGGGACCATGGATCGTTACCGCCGACGAACTGGGCGATCCGCACAATGTAGAGATACGCACCTGGGTCAACGGCGAGTTGCGTCAGGACGGCAGCACCGCCGATATGATCTACGACTTCAGCCGCATCATCGAGTATTACTCGACAGACCAGACCATCTATCCGGGCGACCTGTTCGCCTCCGGCACCTGTGAAGGCACGGCCATAGAAAGGAAAGACGGCTCGTGGTTTCTCAAGCCCGGCGACCGCATCGAATTCGAAATCCCCCAGATCGGCAGATTCGGCAACCGCATCGTCGCCAAACCCTCAGGAAACCCTTCATGACCGCCCTGCTCAAGCCGCGCACCGCAACTGTCGCGCCTCGCGTCGATCCGATCACTCTTGAGGTCATTCGTTACTCGCTCGTAGCGATGATGGATGAAACCGAAGCCAATCTGACACGCACCGCATTCTCTACCATCATCCGCGAGTTCAAGGATTACAGCGTCGGCCTGGTCACTGCAAAAGGCGAGACCATCGCCCAGGGCCGCGGCAGCATTCCATCGTTCGTCGCCGACTTGGGCACCCCCGTACTCGACGGCGTAGACATGTGGGGTGACGACCTCCACGAAGGCGACTACCTGATCAACAACCATGCAGGCGTATGTGGGCAGCACTTGAACAACGTGGTGATGTACACGCCCATCTTCGATCAGGGCAAGATCATCGCCTTCGCCGCCTTGCGTACGCACTGGCCGGATATCGGCGGCGGCTTCCAGGCCCGGCCCGCGACTGAAATCTACCAAGAAGGCATCCAGTTTCGCAATGCCAAGATCTACAAGAACGGCAAGCTCGATATCGAGCTTGAACGCCTCATCCGCTACAACACCCGCAAGTCCGACGAAACTTTCGGCGACCTGGAAGCCCAGATCGCCGGCTGCCGGCTGGCCAAGCGGCGCTTCGAAGAGCTGGTGACCCGCTATGGCTGGGATCAGGTAGAAGCCGCCATCCACGAATGCTGGGATCAGTCCGAACGCTATGTGCGACAGCGCATTCGCCAGATTCCCAACGGCAGCTATTACGCTGAATCTTTCCTGGACGGCGATGGTATTAGCGACGATCCCGTACCTATCCGCGTAACCGTCATCATTGAAGACGAAAACATCACGGTGGACCTGACCGACATGCCTCCTCAAGTTGCCGGGCCGTTGAACTCGGGGGCTACAGGTGGGGGGGAAAGTGCAGCCAAGGTGGCATTCAAGGGGGCGGTCTCGCCATTCCTGCTGCCCAATGAAGGGGAATTCCGGCCACTGAAGATCGCAATGAAACCGGGCACGCTGGTCAGCGCATCCGAAGATGCCGCCATGGGACTCTGGTCGACACCGATCAAGACCATTATCGACGTGATCCTGAAAGCATTTTCGCAAGCCATTCCTAAAGAAATTCCCGCAGGCAACAACGCGCAATACGGCCGCGGGCGGGTACGGGCACGCTATCCGGGCACCCGCAACTTCTGGCAGGGTGGAGGCAACACCCTGGGAGGCTGGGGTGCGCATTGGGGTAGTGATGGCCAATCCGCCCTGCACACCACCACACACGGCGATTGCCGCCGTGTGCCGATCGAGGTCGAAGAGAGCGAGGGCTTGGGCATCGTGAAGCGCTTCGAACTGGTGCCCGATTCGGGTGGTGCCGGGCGTTGGCGCGGC
Source organism: Pigmentiphaga sp. (assembly GCA_040391825.1). Classification (GTDB taxonomy): domain Bacteria; phylum Pseudomonadota; class Gammaproteobacteria; order Burkholderiales; family Burkholderiaceae_B; genus Pigmentiphaga. Next base: position 12,344 of record JBEBXA010000090.1, on the reverse strand, counting down.
GGCTTGGGCACACGCATGGAAGTGGTGACACCGCAAGTGGCCACCGCCACCCTGGACTTCGACCGCAGCAAATTCCCGCCCTGGGGTCTATTCGGCGGCATGGACGGAATGCCCGGTCACGGCGAGATCTTCCCACCCGGCGCATCCGCGCCCATCAGCGGAACCCGGGTAGCCGTACAGGTGCCAGCGGGAACGCGAGTGATCGCCACCAATAACGGCGGCGGCGGATGGGGGGATCCGCTGGACCGCGAGTTGTCGGCAATCCAATGGGACCTGCGCCAGGGATATATATCGCGCGAAGCCGCGATACGGGATTACGGGGTCGTGTTCGCCGGAGCCGAGATTGACGCACCGGCCACTCAAAGAAACCGCGCAAGCTTGCGCGCGTCGGGCGACCCTTCCACACAAGGCGAATAAAAGCTCGTCTCCACAGTGCATGCGACAGCCCCTGCGGCGCAAGCCCCGGGGGTTGTCGCATTCCAAGACGCAACGACGTCGAGCTTTAAAGGCCTCCCTTTGCACGGCAGCTTTCTAGACCAGCCTAGCCAAAACCCGTTCCCAACTGGGCGAACTCATTAGTTTCCAGTTATTCCGATATACGGAATTTTTTCACATAAATCCCGATAAAACTCATCACAATTGGAGCCAAGCACCTATACGCACTACATAGCACACAAGGCATCAAGATGAGTACATCAACGTTTTACTCGCCAGGCAACCCGCTCCGTACATCAGCCCAGAACACGAAAACTGCCTGCACCCGATGCGCGTATGCCGGGGGAGAGCTCTCTTGAATGAGGTCTACATCGTTGGCATCGGCATGACGCGTTTGGGTAAGCAAGCGCAGCTATCCGTCAAGCAACTGACCGAATACGCGGTCAATGCCGCGCTGGCCGATGCCGGCTGCGAGCTTTCCGCTATTGAGTCGGCCTGGTTTTCGAATACACGGCAAGGTGTGCTTGAAGGCCAGTACGGCATCCGCGGGCAATGCGCATTGCGAGCGATGGGAGTACAGACCATTCCCATCATCAATTGCGATAACGCCTGCGCCAGTTCGTCTACTGGCGTCAACCAGGCGTGGGCCGCGTTGCGGGCCGGCGTGTGCGATGTCGCCTTGGTAGTGGGCGCGGAGAAAATGTTTTTCCCTGAGAAGCGCGAGCAGATGTTCGAAGCCTTCTGGGGCGGCATGGATCGTGAGCTTGCGCTCGAACAGCTTGAACGGCAGCAGGCCTTGTCTCACGCATTGCCCATACCCGCCGATGCGCAGCTTACCGGCGAACGTAGCATCTTCATGGACAGCTATGCAGCCATGGCTCGCCACTACATGCAGATGTTTGGCACGACCCAGTACCAATTAGCCGTCGTGGCGTCGAAAAACCACCGCCATTCTCAATTCAACCCACTGGCGCAGTACCAAGTACCGATGAGCGTGGAGGAGGTGCTGGCCGACCGTTTGGTCAGTTGGCCCTTGACCCGCTCCATGTGTGCTCCGATCAGTGACGGAGCGGGCGCGCTCGTTTTGTGCTCATCCGCGGCGCTTGCGCGCTTCGCCCGCCAACGTGCCGTGCGCATACGCGCCACCGCTCTCGCCAGTGGAATGCGACGCGCCCCCGACGACCTCGATAACCATATCGGCAGAATCGCTGCGCGCAAGGCCTATGAACAGGCCGGTGTCGCCCCTTCCGATATCGATGTGGCCGAGGTCCACGACGCCTCGGCCTTTGCCGAAATCCGCCATATCGAAAACCTCGGCTTATGCGAGATCGGTGCCGGAGCCCACCTTGCCGAAACTGGCGCCACCGCACTCGGCGGAAGGATACCGGTCAATACCTCGGGCGGGCTGATTTCCAAAGGCCATCCGATAGCTGCCACCGGAGTCATTCAACTGCACGAATTGGTCATGCAATTGCGCGGAGAAGCCGGTGCGCGGCAAGTGCCAGGCGCCCGCTTGGCTGCTGCGGAAAACGGCGGGGGTTTCTACGATGGGGAAGAAGCCGTAGCTGCCGTCACTATCCTCGAGAAGCCATGAACAGCGCATCAACACAGCTTACGCCCCAAGGCATTGCTCTCCATGAACGATTGGGCGATCTTATCGCCGAAGCGATCGGGAAGTGGCCTGATCGCATAGCCTTTTCCGACGAATTCGCCAGCATCAGCTATCGCGATTTGGGCCTGCGCATCAGCCAGGCCATTCAGGCGCTTGAGTTGCTTGGGCTGCAACGCGGCGACGTGGTCGCGCAACTCTCCGGTAACCGCATCGACATGTTCTGCATCATGGCAGCGGCTTACATTGGCGGCTTTTGTTCCGTAACCCTGCACAGCATGGCGGGCCCGGTGGACCATGCCGCGATTCTGGATCATTGTCGGGCGCGCCTGGTCATCTCCGAGCTTGCCTACGCCGAACAACGAGTGTGGTTGCAGCAGCAATGCCTGAATGTCCAACATTGGCGTTCGCATGACGACGCCGACTCGGCCAGCTGTTTCTGGCAGCAAGCCGATCAGTTCACGCCCCAGCCATTACAGGTGCAAGGCAGCAACGACGACATTATTCGCCTGGCCTACACCGGCGGCACGACCGGCAAGTCAAAAGGGGTCATGCTCAGCAATCGCGCCATGTATGCCAATGCCCAACTATGGCTGGCGGGACTGCAGTGGCCCGACGGCGTGCGATGCCTTTGTTCGGCCCCCCTGTCCCATGGGGCCGGTTCCCTGATATTTCCCACGCTGGCTTGCGGGGGCACCGTGGTCCTGCAGCGCGGCTTCCACGTCGAGCGCTGGCTGGACGCGGTGCAGACTCAGCGCATCAATACCACCTTCATCGTTCCAACGATGCTGTACCTGCTGCTGGATCACCCGAAAACCCGGCAGACCGACCTTTCCAGTCTAGAAGCGCTGATCTATGGCGCAGCGCCGATATCGCCCGCCCGCGTCCGCCAAGCATTGGGCGTATTTGGCCGCGCCTTGGTGCAAACCTATGGGCAGACCGAAGCGCCCAATACTATTCTTTTGTTGAACCAAGACGACCATGCCCTGGGCGATGACGAACGGCTGGCGTCGGCAGGTCGCCCCTTTCCCGGGCTCGATGTCCGGCTGCTGGACGGCAGCAACACACCGATGTCACAAGGCGAAATCGGCGAGATATGCGTACGCGGGCCACTGCTGATGAGTGGCTATCACGATGCTCCGCAGCAGACCGCCGCGGCGATCAAGGATGGATGGCTGCACACTGGGGACTTGGCCCGCCAGGATTCTCAAGGCTATTTCCATATCGTCGACCGGCAGAAGGACATGATCATCTCCGGCGGCTTCAATATCTATCCAAAAGAGATCGAGGACGTCCTGTCTGCCCATCCCGACGTGCAGGCTTCGGTAGTGATCGGGGTTCCGGATAGCAAATGGGGAGAGGCAGTCAAAGCGATTGTCGTGCGGCGTAATGACGCCCTGCTCGCCCAAGTCCTAATCGAGTTCGTCCGTGCGCGCAAGGGTTCGCTCTACGCGCCAAAATCGGTCGACTTTGTCGACGCCATCCCCCTTACTGGCCTGGGCAAGCCGGATAAAAAGGCGTTGCGTCAGTGGTATGCCGAAGCTTCAGGCGGCCGGCCAGCCTGAGTCAGCCCGGCAATCGTCGTCTTTTCACATAAGCACTGCAATTTTTTAGTCCACTTAACAGCAAGCGCCCGCCCATTTCAGCAGCCGTCGACCGAGAGCAAGCAACGATGACCCCAGAGACCTCCTTCAGCACTTCACCCCAAACCGATTTGGCATTCAGTCATTTGGGGTTCTACGTTGTGAATCTGGAAAAAATGGCCTTTTTTTATAAAGAGGCGCTTCGATTCACACAAACTGACGCGGGGAATCTTGGCTCGATCAAGCTGGTTTTCCTTAGTCGCGATCCTTCCGAACATCATCAGATCATTCTGGCGTCGGGACGCCCGGAAAGTCTTCCCTTTAATCCGATCAACCAGATTTCTTTCCGCGTGCCCGATCTGGAAACACTCCGAAAATTTCATGCTCGGTTGCAGGAACACGGCGCCACCGATGTCCAGCCCGTAACACACGGGAATGCGATTTCCATTTACTGCCGGGATCCCGAGGGCAACCGGCTGGAAGTATTCATGGACACCCCTTGGTACTGCGACCAGCCTCTGCGTGAGCCGATCGATCTCTCGCTAGCTGACGAAGAGATCCTCGCACATGCCGAACTTGTTGCACGAAAATTTCCAAACTTCATGCCACGCGCAGCTTGGCAACAGGACATGGCCCGCCGCATGGCACTCGACCAGACACGTTGAGGGCGCCCACGACCAGGCTCCTTGCCCCGCAACTATTTGCGCAAGGCCGGCGCCGTGTTGTTCAACAAATTTTGCAGGGCCGCGCTTTCCTGGCTCAGCGTGCGAAGTACGTCGGCCTGATGCTCCGGCGTCATCCGCCCCGACACTGACGTGACGCTGATCGCGAGCAAAGGAGTGCCCGTACGATCAAACACCGGCATACCCACGCCGGCAACGCCGGCAATGGCATGGTCGGCAATCGACGAATAGCCCGACTCGCGCGTGGTGGCGATCAAGCTGCGCAGGCGTTCGACCCCCAGGCCGCCATAGTTGCCTAGTTGCGATGCATTGCGGACGAGTACCGCAGCTTGTTCCGGCTCGCTCAGCCAACTCAGCAGTGCCAAGCCGCCAGCTCCAACACCCAAGGGTTGGCGGTTGCCGATTTCTACCGAGAACACTTTGACAGGGTAGGCGCCAGTCTGCCGGTCAAGGCAGAACGAATCGGCAGCGCTGCGAACAACCAGGAACACGGTATCGCCCGTTTTCTGGGCGATACGGGTGACGTAGGGCGTGCACATTTCGCGTAGATGGAAATGGCTACCGGCAGACAGGCCAAGCTCGTAAGCGAACTGGCCGAGGTAATAGCGCTTATCGGGCGAGCGCATCAACAAGCCGCAACTTACCAGTTCCTTGAGTAGACGATGGGCGGTGGGTTTGCTGAGTTCTCCGGCTTGCGCCAGATCATTCAAACGTATGCCGTTGCGGCTACTGCTGGATACCAGACGCAGCAATTCCATTGCGCGCGCCACCGTCTGCGAACCTTGCCCATCCTTTTGCATTAATTCCCCATTGTTCCGACATTCGGAATTTTTTAGCAAAAATACACTGATAGCTCATCATAATTGGAGCCATCAAACCATACAAGCATCCACAGAACAGGAATTTCGGGTGCCCGATCGTGGTGTCGACGTTCGAACAAAGACCACGAGACATCGATCTCTTGCAAAGTTAAACGACGTACTTACCAAGGAGACAAGCATGAAGGTTGGGTTCATCGGCCTCGGCGTTCAAGGCAGGGGATTGGCCGCCAATGCGCTTGCCGGCGGTTTCGAAGTAACCGTCTTTGATCTGAACCGGAAGGCCTGCGATGAACTCGCCTCCCTTGGCGCATCGGTCGCCGCCTCGAGTGCGGAAGTCGCGCATGTCAGCGATGTGATTCAAGTCTGCGTCTTGAACGATGCGCAATTGAAAGATGTCGTGAGTGGTAGCAAGGGCTTGCTAGCTGGCGCCAGGCAAGGCACGATCATCGCGGTTCACAGCACAGTGCGTCCCGACACCGTGATTGCATTGGGACAACAGGCTCAGGCCGTTGGAGTGGAATTGATCGATGCCCCGGTCAGCGGCGGTGCCAACGGAGCAAAAGCCAAGACCATGTCATACATGATCGGCGGCTCTGAAGCCGCACTCGATACGTGCAGACCCCTGTTCCTCGCATCAGGTGATCGAATCACCTACATCGGCCCATTGGGCAGTGGCATGAAAGCCAAGCTGGCCCACCAGGCGATCATCGCCATCAACATACTGGCCGCGTTCGAAGGGATGCGACTGGGCACAGCTGCGGGGCTGCCGGCGCAGACACTTGAAAAAGTCGTACGCGAGGGCGGGGCGCAAAGCTACATCTGCAACAAATGGTCGTCGCTGGTGCTCGGGCCGCAATCGCCCGCCGTTTTCTATAAGGACTTGCAGCTGTGCATAGAGCTGGCGCACTCCCTGGGCATCTCTGTACCAGGCGTTGCACTTACCCAGCAATTGCTCGACACCCTACTCGCCGACCGTCGCCACCTCAAGGAGCAAGCACCATCATGAGCCAGAATACCGCCGCGTCAGCGACGACGGACGATCAGCAGCCGATGGACCGGGCGCCGCTTCGCGCTCGCAATCTGGTCGATACCGCGAACGGCGAAATAGACCGGAGGATCTTCGTGGACGAAGGCCTCTACCGCCGCGAAATTACCCATATCTTCAATCGCGCATGGCTTTACGTCGGTCATGAAAGCCAGATTCCCAATCCGGGGGATTTCGTGCTGTCCCGTATGGGCGACGAGTCGGTCATTCTGAATCGCGACTCGGCAGGCACAGTGCACGTTTTTCTCAATTCCTGCAGGCATCGCGGCATGAAAGTCTGTCGCTACGATGAAGGCAATACACGTAACTTCGTATGCCCGTACCACAGCTGGGCTTACCGCAATAGCGGTGAATTGTTGGTGGTGCCAGATTTCGATGCATCCTACCAACCGCCCTTCGACAAGAGCCTCTGGAGCCTGGTCGAAGTCGGTCAGCTTTCCATCTTGCGCGGAACCGTCTGGGCGACCTGGGATGCCAAGGCTCCGTCGTTCCGTGACTATCTGGGCGACGCTTGGTATGCCTTGGACAAGGGCTTGGCACCGTGGGATGGCAGCGACGATGAAACGGAGCTTCTTGGCTCGCCACAGAAGTGGCGTATTCCTTCGAATTGGAAAATCGTTGCCGAAAACTTCGCAGGTGACGTCATGCATAACGTCAGCCACGCCTCGGTCGATCGAGTAGGGATAGGCCCAAATAACAAAACGGGTCGACGCGACAGTTCCGGCAAGCTCGTGCTGGCCTCCTACCCCGGAGGCCACGGCGCGGTTTTCGGTGTTGCACCGGCTGACCGCGAGCCCAATGACTATGAAGGAGCCCCAAGCACGGCGGCCTATTTTCTTGACTGTTGGCGCAAGCGCAAGCAGTTGATCGGCGAGCAGGCTTATGTCTCCACGTCGGTGGGCACAATTTTCCCCAACATGTCCTTTCACGGTCGCCAACCCCGCACCATTCTGGTCGCACACCCTCTTGGCCCCGCCCATACCGAAATGTGGCGCGTCTATTTCGTGGATAAAAAAGCGCCCCCCGAAGTCAAGGAGTACCTGCGCCATTACTACATGCGCTACTCCGGACCCGGCGGCATGACCGAGCAAGACGACATGGAGAACTGGAACTATGCGAGCGCAAGCTGCCGCGGCAGTATTGCCCAGGCCTATCCCTTCAACTACAAGAATGGCCTGAACGCAGGCGGCTCTCATCCCTTGATACCCGGCACGGTAACCGAAAATCCGGTCAACACAGAACAGAATGTGCGTGGTTTGTACCATCGCTGGGCGCAAATGCTGGATGAGAAAAACTGAGACCTCCTATGAGCAATGACATCGACATGGTTGAGCAGATTCGCTACTTGGGGCTGCTGCGAAAGATCGAAGACTTCCTCTATCTCGAAGCCAACTTGCTGGATGAACGTCGCTACCAGGAATGGCTTGAACTATTAACCGACGACATCCGCTATCGCATACCCATGCGTAAAAACCTTGCTTTCGCGGACCAGGCTCGTGACATCACCGACGAACATGACATTGCCTGGTTCGACGACGACAAGGCGACCCTAGCCAAGCGGGTAGCGCAGATCATGACCGGCATCCATTGGGCGGAGGAGCCTCCTTCGCGGGTCTCGCATCTCGTGACCAATATCCGTCTGGAAAACGCCGCTGCCGTACTCGCCGGCGCGCAGGAATTGGAAGTGAGCTGCCGCTTGCTGGTGCATCGCAACCGGTTGGAGGACGAAACCGATTTTTTCATCGGACGGCGCAAAGATATTCTTCGCCGCGACGGCGACAGCTTTCAACTTGCACGGCGTACAGTGATCCTGGATCAAAGCACACTGCTTGCCAAAAACATCACGATCTTTATTTAAACCGGAGACAACAAATGAAACGCAAAGGATGGCTTCGATTTTTGCGCTACGGTCTCTTCATGACACCGCTGCTAGCAATGGGCGCCGCGGTTGCGCAATGGCCTGAAAGGCCCATCCGCTTTATCGTTCCCTACCCGGCAGGAGGCGGTGCCGACATTGTGGCGCGAATTCTAGCCGCGGGTTTGACCGAGCAACTTGGACAAAGCGTGATCGTAGAAAACCGGCCAGGAGGTAGTGCCGTCATCGGCACCAACACACTCGCGCGGTCCAGACCCGATGGCTACGTAGTCGGAATGATTGCCGAGTCGCACCTGCTCAACCAGCACTATATGAAAGACTTGCCCTACGACTCGGTCAAAGATTTCACGCCGATCAGCCAGTTGGTCGCCACTCCCTTCATCCTGGTCGCATCTCCCAAGCTGAACGTCCGGTCGGTACCGGAACTGGTATCGGCCGCCAAGGCTCGCCCCGGAAAAATCAACTATGCCTCTATCGGCCCTGGCACTCCCCACTTCCTTGCGATGGAATGGTTCACAAGCCTGGCCGGCATCAAACTCACCCATGTTCCTTACAGCGGCGTGGCCCCCGCGCTCAATGACCTCGTCGGTCATCAAGTGGATGTCATGTTCACGGGCTTGTCGTCCGGCCTCGTGCATGTGAAAGGCGGGACGCTCACGGCACTGGCGGTTTCCACGGCGCAAAGGGTAGCCTCGGCCCCCGATGTGCCCACTGTGGCGGAAGCCGGCTACCCTGACTTTGAATTCGTGACTTGGTATGGGCTGGCTGCGCCTGCTGGTACACCAGACGCCATCGTGAAGCGCCTGAGCAAGGAAATCACTGCTGTTTTTGCGAAACCTGCCGTCAGGGATCGTTTGGCTACGCTGGGCGTAGACCCGGTGGGCTCGAGCCCTGAAGATTTCGCTGAATTCATGCGGAAAGCAGCCATCCAGTACAAAAAAATCATTGATGCCATCCCTGCAGCTGCGCCATGACGCGCTCGGGCGGACGTGTCTGCGCCCACTCATTAGCCGCCGGTCCTTGCCCAGAAGCGTTGTTAGCGCCTAGGCGAGGACCGGTGCATGCACCATGCTTCGCACCCAGGCCAAACTGGCGTTATGCGCTTTGGCTGCGAGTAGCACTCCTCGCGCCATCCGCTGGGGCCGGGCCGGTGCTTGCGCGCTCACGTAGCTGCACCGGCAGCGCACCCTGCCCCGGCAGCGACTCGCCCCGCAATCGCGCGATCAGGAGCTCGGCCGTTCGTTCACCAATCTCTTCGATAGGCAGATAAACCGTCGTCAGCGGAGGATGCAAAAACGGCGCAAAGGCATTGTCATTGAAGCTCATCAAGGAAAGCTGTTGCGGCACTTTGACGCCAGCCTGATCCAAAGCTGAAAGCGCACCGGCCGCCAGGTGGTCACTGCCACAGACGACAGCGGTGAGTTTCGCCTTGCCGCCCAGAATGGCCTGCATCGCCTCATAGCCTTCTTGAAAACCGTGTTCGGCTTCCAAGACGGCGTCACCGCACAAAGTCATGCCCCGCTGCGCAACAGCGCGCGTCAGATCATGTAAGCGACGGCGCGCTCGCTCGCTGCTGACAACAGGTGCGCCTATGTAGCCGATGCGCCGATGGCCCAGACCGAAAAGATGTTCGACAACAAGCGCCGACGCCGTGGGTTCATCGAAGCCGACGCAATGTGCAGCAGCTTCTGGCGGCGCCCACATCAACACATAAGGCGTGGCATGAGCTGCCAGCATAGTGAAAATTGCCTGCGGCTGTTCGGCGCCAAGCAAAGCGATGGCATCGACGCCGCGCTCAAGCATCACTCGCAGGACGGTTGTCGAATAACTCTGCCCGGGACCAGGCGCGGAAAGCAGCAAGGTATAGCCTGCCGAGGCCAGTTTGGCTTCAAGTGCCTGGACCAGGGTCGGAAACGACGAACTGCCGAAGCGCGGCACGATCGCACCTACCGTCATGGTGCGGCGCATGGCAAGCGCGCGCGCCGCACCATTCGCCACATAGCCTAGCCGCTCTGCGGCATCGATCACACGCGTACGCGTTGCTTCGCTGATCATGTCCGGCTTGGACAAAGCCCGCGACACCGTTCCGGTGGATACCCCCGCGAACTGGGCCACATCGGCCAGCGACACGATACGGCGCTCCCGCTCCTTAGACACAGGCGGCATCACGTGCGAAGAGCGGGTGTGAGCGATGATTCAAACCGATATATCCGTACATTTTTCGAACCCCTGCAAGTACCGAATGCGGTGCTGATTGATCTTTTCTTGACATTTTCCACGTAGAATCCTACGCTCAATGCAAGCGCTTGCATTATCAAATCACATCTTAATCGGCATCAGAACATAGATCGCCGGAGGCCGGGCCTACCGTTGACGGTAGTGGCAGAAAACCCTGACAGATTCGCTTTATCGACAAGGCTGCACGTTCCATGAAAACGATTCGCTATTATCTTGCACCCAGATCCCCGTGGACCTATCTGGGCCATGACCGCCTGCTGGCAATAGCCAAAAAACACGGTGCGACGATAGAGCCGCGGCCTTTTGGCCTGGGCGAGAGCATTTTTCCGATCTCGGGCGGCCTGCAACTGAATCAGCGCCCTCCACAGCGGCAGGCTTACCGCCTGGTCGAACTGAAGCGCTGGTCGACCTATCTCGGTCTGCCACTCGTTCTCCAGCCAAAACACTTTCCCATGGATGAATCGGAGGCCGCAAAAATGGTTGCGGCAACCATCCTGCAACACGGCAACGATGCCGCACTGACCCTGACCGGCTCCCTGTTGCGCGGGGTGTGGGCGCAAGAACGCGACATATCGACCCCCGATACCCTGATCGCAATCGGTAATGAGTGTGGCCTGGACGGTAAAACCCTCTATACCAGTCGCACCAGCGCTGAAGCGCTTGCTCTTTATGAGCGCAATACCCAGGACGCCATCGAACTTCAGGTTTTTGGCGCGCCCTGGTACGAATACCGCGGAGAGTCGTTTTGGGGCCAGGATCGCCTGGACTTCCTTGATCGGGCACTAGCCGCTGCTTGAATCAGCACTGAGCAACACGCAAAGCGTTTGGGAAACTCATGGCCTGCGAGCTTCGCCGTGTTCCCGCGCCACCCCAAAACCAGCCGGGAGATGTGACATGATTCATCTAGATCGACGCAGTCTGCTGAAAGCCCTTGCCCTCGGAAGCTGCGCTGGCTACGGTATGCCACTTATCGGGCAGACGCGGCACTCGGTCGAAACCCTAAGGGTGTATGTCGGCATCGCACCGGGCGGAGTCTCTGACACCTCAGCCCGTGCTGTAGCCGCTGGCATGAACGGCTATGCCACCAATGCAATAGTAGAAAACCGCACAGGAGCCGGTGGCCAACTGGCGATCAGCGCCATGCGGGGCAAGCCCGTCGACGGCGCTTCATGCGTGGTTACGCCTGCCTCAATGCTGACGGTTTATCCCCATACCTACCCAAGCCTGCCCTACGATCCGTTCAAGGATCTGGTGCCGGTTACCAAAGTCGGCACCTTCGAATTCGGTTTCGGGGTGGGCCCCATGGTGCCGGCATCGGTGCGCTCCATGGCTGACTTCTACGCCTGGTGCAAGAAAAATCCAGACAAGGCAAGCTTTGCTTCACCTGCTGCGGGCTCCATCCCCCACTTTGTCGGCGTACTCGCGGGACGCGCGGGGGGCATAGACTTGGTTCACGTCCCCTATCGCGGCACCCAACCAGCCATCCTGGACATGATAGGCGGCCAGATAGCTGCTGCGTCCGGGCCAGTCGGAGGTTTCGTCGAACATATAAAGAGCGGCAGATGCCGGCTACTCGCAAGCTCGGGGCCGCGCCGGTCGCGTTTCGCGCCCACGGTCGCAACCTATGCCGAGCAAGGCTATCCCGATATACAGTTCGACGAATGGCTGGGCATATTCATGCCCAGCGGCACACCCGCCGAACTTATCGAAAGCGCCAATGCCGCGTTGCGGACCTCCATCGCGAGCCCTGCTGTAATCAAGACGCTGGCGGGCGGTGGTATCGACGCCATGTCATCCACACCCGCCGAGCTGGCTGCCTTGCTGAAACGTGACTTTGAACGATGGCAGCCTATCGTCAAATCCATAGGCTTCGTCAACGCCACTTGAAGCGTACGGAACTGACTAGAGCATCAATAAGATGCTCCGGGCCGTGATAGCCCGAAGCTGCCCAGTTGCGAGCACTTTAAACGCGCCCCCAAATTGCGCTGTGATCAGCGTGCAGGCATGTCCGCCAGGGTATAGACGTTCTCGCTGCGCGCTTCGGCCGGGATGGC
>JBEBXA010000089.1:0-16371 GCA_040391825.1 Pigmentiphaga sp. | reverse complement strand
GTATGCGAATCACCGCTTCGGACGCTTTGCATCGGAGTCAGACAAGCTTCCCGGGGAGGCAGCGCGGTCTTAAACGCGACCCATGCCAAAGTAGATGTGTCGGCGCGTACGAAGAGCAGCATTTGTTTGCGCAGGCGCTGCGGCAGGTGAGCACGGAGCACGGAAATGGGGGTCGAATGACACCCCATTTCCGGAGCGGAGGAAGCGGCCCGAAATAGAGCTAGGGCACTGTTGGCTTGGAGCCGGCCACTTACTCTACCGTCACCTTGTTGTCCTTCACGACCTTGCCCCAACGCTGCGTTTCTTCTGAAGCCAGCTTGGCCAGCGCCTCAGGAGTGGAAGAGGTCGCCTCAGCATAAATGCCTGCCAGTTTGGAAACCACCTCCGGCTCTTTCACCGCATCGGCCACCGCTTTGGACAATGTGCTGACGACAGCGGGCGGCGTGCCTGTAGGCGCGAACAGAGCAAACCAGCCTCCTCTTTCCAGATGGGGAATGCCGGCCTCTGCAAAGGTGGGAATCGACGGTGCGAAACGCGAACGCTCGGCCCCCGTTACCGCAATCGCCTTGATGCGTCCGTCCTTTACCAGCGGCATGACAGGCGGCATTCCGGCCACGACGATGTCTAGGTCGCCGCGCACAAGTGCGGGTAAGGCTTCGGCAAAACTGCGGCTGTATGGAATGTGCTCCAGCTTCAAGCCATGCTCTGCTTTCAGCAGCTCAGCCATCAAATGAAGGTTCGTTCCCACGCCGGGCGTGCCGTAACGCAATTCCTTTTTCTTGGCGAGCGCGATGAACTCTTGCGGCGTGGATGCTGCCAGTTTGTTATTCGCCACAATGATGTTTTCTATGCGTGCCAACAATGAAATTGGTACGAAATCGCGTTCCGGATTGACCTTCCAGCTTGGATACAGATGAGTCATGATGCCATGCGTATCCTTTCCGCCCAGCAGCAAGGTGTAGCCGTCAGCTGCGGCGCCCGCCGCGGTTTCGGTGCCGATCTTGCCGCCAGCGCCTAACCGGTTTTCCACCACGAAGCTTTCGCCGAAACGCTTGGACAACTGTTCGGATACCACGCGCGCAATCATATCTGGCCCGGTACCGGGCCCATAGGGAACGATGACCCGCACCGCCCGGGTGGGATAGGCTTGGGTTTGCGCCACGGCGGACGAACCCAATGTGAGCAGCGCCAGGCCGCAGGCACTAGCAAATCTTTTCATCACGGTCTCCTCTAGTTGAAGGTATCGACGTCTTTTCTTGGCAGGCATAGAGTTGCCCGTCAGCGCTTCGGCGTCGATCTGGAACCATGCTAACGCCTTAAGAATCAAAAATCTAGACTTTTGATTCTTAAGGCGTTAGGATTCCGTTCAACCTATCCAGATTGCAGGAGCACCATGGCACGCCTACCCATCACCATCGCCACCTGGGACTACGATCGCGTCCGCCCTTTGGTAGATGGACGAGTCCCTGTTGAAGGGTGCGATGTGAACTACGTCGTGATGCCGGTCGAGGAATGCTTTCATCGCGCTTACTTCCACGGAGAGTTCGACGTGGCAGAGATCGGCTTCAGTCCCTTTTTGATTGCTTTGTCGCGCGGCATTGCGCCCTATGTGGCTTTGCCGATATTCCTGTCACGCACCTTCCGCCATTCGGCCATATATATCCGTACCGATCGCGGCATCAAGACCGCCGCCGATCTGCGCGGCAAACGCATAGGCGTGCCGGAATACCAGATGTCGGCCGTGATGTGGGTTCGTGGCTTTCTGCAAGACGAATACGGCATTGGCGCAGCGGACATCCAGTGGGTACAGGGCGGCCTTGAACAGTATGGCCGCAAGGACAAATTCCCGCTCAATCTGCCTGAGGGATTTCCGCTGGAAAGCGCGCCGGAAGGCCAGACCTTGTCGCGACTACTGGCTGATGGCGAGCTGGATGCCGTGATGTCCGCTCGCGCCCCTTCGTGTCTCGACAACGGCCATCCTTCGGTCCGCCGTCTTTATCCTGACTACCGCGAAGTGGAAAAAGCCTACTTTGCCCGCACCGGCCTGTTCCCCATCATGCATGCGCTGGGTATACGCAACGATGTCGCCGCCAAGCACCCATGGTTGGCCGCCAGCTTATGCAAGGCGTTCAGCCAAGCCAAGCAAATTGCCGATCGAGACCTGAGCGAAGTCACTGCTTTGAAAATAGGTTTGCCCTGGGTTACCGCCGAACTCGAAGCAACCCAAGCGGTGATGGGCAAGGATTTCTGGCCCTATGGCATCGACGCCAACCGGAATACGCTGGAGACCATGGCGCGCTACTCGTTCCAGCAAGGCTTGGCGGTGCGCCAACTCAGCGTCGAAGAAATATTCGCGCCCAGTACTCACGATGCGCTGTGCGTGTAGGAGACCATCATGCCGGTGCAATTGATTTGCTGCTCGCACAGCCCGCTCATGCTGACCGACATCGAGGCTTCTCAGCCCGATGACCAAGCGCTGTTCTACCGGACGATGGATGACATCGCGAAAGAAGTGCATGCCTTTCGTCCTGACGTGGTCCTGACTTTCGGACCAGATCACTTCAACGGCTTCTTCTACGACAACATGCCCTCGTTTTGCATGGGCCTTGCAGCCCAGGGCACGCGCGACTGGCAGATGGAAGGAGGGCCTTTGCGCGTACCCGCAGAACTGGGACTTGCGTGTGTGCGCCATCTGCATCGCCGTGACTTCGACATGGCTGTGTCCTACGACATGCACATCGATCATGGCACCAGTGTGCCCTTGATTCAGTTGACCGGTGCACTGGCGCGCTATGACGTATTGCCGGTGTTTCTGAACTGCGCGGCGGACCCCCGCCCATCCATGCGACGCGTGCGCCTACTGGGCGAAGAGATCGGTCGCTTCCTGGCCAGCAAGAATCTAAGGGTGACCCTGATCGGGTCTGGCGGCCTTTCGCACGACCCCCCCACCCCGCGTTTGTCCCGCACTTCGCACGAGATCGCGCGGCGCCTGGTCCAGCGCCATACACCCAGCGCAGAAGAATTGCAGGCACGCGAGGCCAGGGTGATCAAGGCCGCTCGCGAACTGGTCGATGGCAAAGGCCCTTGCATGCCGCCCGACCGCGCTTGGGATGAAGCTTTCATCCAACACATCTGCGCCTTTGATACGCAGGCCCTTGACGCTATCGACGATGCGCAGATCGACCAATACGCAGGTTTTGGCGGTCATGAAGTCAGGACCTGGGTCGCCGCCGCTGCGGCCGCCAACGCCATGCAGGCGGTCCAAGCCCAACCGCGCTATTACCGCATCATTCCCGAATGGCTGACTGGCATGGGCATCGTGACAGCAGTCTGATCAGGCATAGAGGAGAGAATCATGACATTGGCTGAACACACGACCGCCAAGGTCGTCCACGACGACTTGGAAATATTCTATCGACGATTCGGCAAACCCGGCGCCTGCCCCGTTTTGATCGTGCACGGACTTTCCTACTTTTCATACGACTGGATAGCGGTCGCGCATGCCTTGGCCAAAGATCGCGAAGTTGTCGCCATCGATATGCGCGGCTTCGGCGACTCTGGCCGCAGCCCGGAACGCCACTACCGCCTGAAAGATTTTTCAGGCGACCTGATAGCAGTGCTGGACCATTTGCAGTGGCCGCGCGCAATACTCGTCGGCCACTCGATGGGAGGCCGCGTCAGCCTGTGCACGGCGGCCTGGCATCAACAACGCGTAGCGGGGTTGGCCGCTGTCGACTTCGCCCCCGACGTGGCTGCCGAAGGGCGTATGGGCGTTGCGCAACGTATCGGCAATCAGCCCGATTTTTTCGAGTCGGTGGATCATGCTCTGCAATACCACGGACACAACCCTGCCCTGCCGGCCGATGCACCGCTGCGCAAGCGCTACGAAGCCTTCCTGAAGCCGGTCGACGGCAAGTTCGAGCTCAAGCGCGATCTACATTTTCGTGACGGCTTCCGCGATGTCTTGCAGGGTATCAAGCAAGCCCCCGAAGCCGACCTGTGGTCCATGGTGCGCGGCCTGACCATGCCGACGCTGTTCCTGCGGGGTAGCCACTCGGATATGTTCGCACCCGAAACCATGGATAAGTTGCGCCGGGAAAATCCGCGCTGCGAAGTTCAGGAAATCGACGGCGGCCACAACCTGGCGGGCGACAACCCGCAGGCACTGACCGCGATGCTTCAGACATTTTTCCAGACGATTTAAGCCTAACGCCGGCTCTACCGGCCTGACCAAGAATGACGAGGAGACACGCATGTCAATAAACGGCCTTTTGCCGCAACATCGCGACCTGTATTACGCAGGCGCCTGGCATAAGCCCGCAGGCGGCTACGCCGACACCTTCAATCCGGCCAATGGCGAAAACCTGGGTGCTTGCGCTGAAGCCAATGCACAGGATGTAGAGGCCGCGGCCCAAGCCGCGCATCAAGCCTTCAAGCAGTGGCGCCGCACCGCGCCAGGCGTACGCGCCCAGGCTTTGCGCCAGATTGCCGCCGTCATGCGCGAACACCGCGAAGAGCTGGCCACCATCGACGCCATCAATTGCGGGAACCCGGTCAGCGCGCTGATGAACGACGTGGATATCGCTACGCAACTGATCGACTACTTCGCAGGCCTGGTCTATGAACTACGCGGCTCCACCATTCCCATGGGGGAAGACATCGTCGACCTGACCGTGCGGGAGCCTTTCGGTGTTTGTGCCCGGATCGTCGCCTACAACCACCCCCTGATGTTCACCGCCAGCCGGATGGCGCCCGCGATTGCCGCCGGCAACACCGTCATTATGAAACCGCCCGTCCAGGCGCCGCTGTCGGCCTACCGCTTGATGGAGCTTATCGATGGCATTTTGCCGCCGGGCGTCCTCAACGTGTTGTCGGGCGGGAAAGAATGCGGTGAAGCATTGGTCGATCATCCGCTTATTCCCAAGGTGACGCTAATCGGCAGCATCCCCACCGGCAAAGCCATCGCCCAAGCGGCGGCGCGCCAACTGAAACATGTCAGCCTTGAGCTGGGCGGCAAGAACGCGCTCATTATCTATCCCGATGCCGACATCGAACGCGCCATCAAAGGCGCGGTGGCGGGTATGTGCTTCACCTGGTGCGGACAGGCTTGCAGTTCCACCACGCGCCTGTTCGTCCATGAATCGGTATACGAGCAAGTTCTGGCCGGCGTCCTGGAAGGCGTGAAGGCCTATCGCCCGGGCATACCCACCGACAAGAGCACCACCATGGGCGCCATCGTATCGCGCGAGCAGTTCGGAAAAATCATGCACTACATCGAACTCGGCAAGCAGGAAGGCGCGCGCCTGGTTGCGGGCGGAGGCCCGCCCGACGATGCCGCCCTGGCCAAGGGCTACTTCATCGAGCCCACGGTGTTTACCGATGTAACGATGAAGATGAGCATCGCCCGCGAGGAGATCTTCGGCCCTGTCCTGTCCATCATCAAGTGGTCTGACGAGGATGCCATGTTCGACGACGTCAACGGCGTCGAATATGGTTTGGCGGCGGGCATCTACACCACCAATCTGGCAACCGCCCACCGCGCCTCAGCGCGAGTCGAGGCGGGATACGTATGGGTGAACAATGCCGCCAAGCACTTCTTCCCCGCGCCATTCGGCGGATACAAACAATCGGGCAACAACCGCGAAGAATCCTTTGAAGAGTTGCTGGCCTATACCCAGTTGAAAAACGTGTACATCAATCTTTGATTGGCATCTCTCCATCACAAAAAATTTCAAGGACCACATATGGATTTCTCCGCGCTCAAGAACGTTAAGGTCGACATCGAAGAAGGTATCGCCTGGGTCACGCTGAACCGCCCTGAAAAGCGCAATGCCATGAGCCCCGATCTTCATTTCGAGATGGTCGACGTGCTCAAGGACCTAGCCGAAGAACCCAGCGTTAAAGTGTTGGTGTTAACTGGTGCGGGCGATAGCTGGTGCGCCGGCCAGGACATCAAAATGTTCTTTCGCGACCTGGACAACAAGCCTAAAGAACGTCATCTGGCGCGACTGGCCAATCACGAATGGCGCTGGACGCTGTTGAGCAGCTTCCCCAAACCTACCATCGCCATGGTCAATGGCTATTGCTTCGGCGGAGCCTTCGTCCAACTGTTTGCCTGCGACTTCGCCATTGCGGCCGACACCGCACAGTTCGGGCTGTCGGAAGTTAACTGGGGCATCTTGCCAGGGGGCCTGGTTGGCAAGGTTATCGTAGATGGCTTGTCTTATCGCGATGCGGTCTATTACTCCATGACCGGCGAACCCCTGGATGGCCGTAAAGCTGCCGAAATCCGCCTGGTTACGCAGTCGGTGCCGGCCGACCAACTGCGCGAACACACCGTTGCCCTCGCTCGCAGCCTGGCGAAGAAAAATCCGCAGACCCTGCGCACCATCAAGGAAAGCTTGCGCATGGTGCGCGGCATGAGCGTCGACCAGGCCGCTGACTACCTGCTGGCCAAGGAACGCGAAATGCGTTTCATGGATACCGAAGGCGGACGCGAAGAAGCAATGAACCAATTCCTGGACGAAAAGACCTATCGCCCAGGTTTTGGTGAATACCAGCGAGGCAGCTCGTGAGCGCCGTGGCGCAATTTGCCCCCGACGTACTGGACGGCATCACGGTGCTGGAGTTGGGTAACTTCATCACCGGCCCCTACGCCGGTCTGCTGTTGGCCGACTTGGGTGCCAATGTGATCAAGGTCGAGCGCCCGGAAGGCGATCCGTTCCGCGCCTTTCGCGATGGTCAGTACAGCCCTAATTTCGTAGCTTTCAACCGTAACAAGCGCAGCGTCAAGCTCGACCTGGGCAGCCCTGCGGGGCACGCCGCCTTCCTCAAGCTGGTGGATAGCGCAGATGTATTGATCGAGAATTTTCGCCCCGGCGTGATGCAGCGCATGGGCCTGGACTACGAAACCCTGGCGCAGCGCAGGCCGTCTCTGATTTACTGCGCCATCTCCGGCTTCGTGCCCGGCAGCGCACATAACGGCAAACCGGCATTCGACACCATAGGTCAGGCCCTGAGCGGGATGCTCAGCGTCTTTCTTGACCCCGATAAGCCACAAGTGCGTGGCCCGACGATTTCCGATCAATTAGCCGGCATGTACGCCTGCTACGGAATATTGGGCGCGTTGATGGGCCGTGGAAAAACCGGAAAGGGACGACGAGTCGATGTCAACATGGTCGAGGCCAGCATGTCCTTCATGCCCGACTTCTTCGCCAGTTTCATGCAAGACAGTACGCTGATGGGCTCGTCCACTCGTTCGGCCTATTCACACAGCTTCGCCTTTCCTTGCGCCGATGGCCGGCTGATCGGGCTGCAACTATCGTCTCCGGCCAAGTTCTGGACCTCGTTGCTAGAGGCGATGGAGGCACCTGAACTGGCACAGGACCCCAGGTTCCGGCGCCGCGTGGACCGCATTGCACATTTTTCCGAACTGACCCAGGTGCTGGGCGAACGCTTCAAGCGCCGACCCCGTTCGCACTGGCTACAGGCCCTGGAGCTGGCCGACGTACCTCACGCGCCGGTCCATACCGTCGAAGAAGTGGTCAATGACAAGGAGTTGGAACGGGCGGGTTCCTTCCACATCATGCAGCATCCCACCATGGGAGAAATCAAGGGTATCAGCCGCCCGGTGCTGTATGACGGACAACGCCAAGCCAGTCATCATGCTCCCCCCACCCTTGGCGAACACACCGCCGAGGTCCTGGCCGAAGCGGGCTTGAGCCCCGAGGAAATCGCACAATTAGCCTAGGCATATCGGGAGTCTCTATCGACAGGTGTACCGCGGAAGCGTAAACGGCTTTCAATGATTTTCCGAACTCCACCACAATGGAAGGGACGGTGACGCCGTCCCATTCGGGGTATCACCCAGATGCAACGAAGGAGACTGATGCCGGCGCTGTTACGGAAGCAGCGCCGACTTGCGCGACGCGTCGTACGACTTCACGATAGTGTTGCTGGACTCTTTCAGCAAGCCGATAAAAGAACGCGCCGCGGGCGTTTGTGGTTTATCACGCTTCAGCAAAATGCACACCGTTCTCATGGGCTTGGGGCTTTCGAGCCGGATAGCGCGGACTCCTTGGTACCCGGCTAAGGCGCTTTCGGACACGATAGCCGCCGCATCAGTGTGGCGGATCACATCCAACATGGCGGTAACGCTGCTGAATTCCGCCATGACCATAGGCTCCGCCCCTGCGGTTCTGAAACAGCTATCGATCACTGCTCGAGTGCGGACGTAGCCTGTGAGCTGCAATAGTTTCTGCCGATGCAGCTCGGCCATTCTCAATCGCTTGCGCGCAGCAAAGGGATGATGCTCGGACACGACCAGAACCAGTTCGTCATGGAACAAGGGTTCGTGCCAGAGCTGTTCAGAGTCGCTTGGCGCGGACGTAATTCCAATGTCTATCGTGTCATTGAGCAAGCCTTTCTCGATATCTTCGGCGGAGCGTTCCTCGATCGTGGCGCGCACGGAAGGGTTTTTCTTCAGGAATGCTGACACGCATGCCGGAATCAGCGTCTGGTGAAAAGTATGGGTGGCCACGATCGCGATGGTTTCCGTGATGGCGGCAGACGAATTCCTGAGGTTGACGATACCCATATCAATTTCACGCAAGGCCCTCTGCGCGCTAGCCAGAAATATCTCGCCGTCCTGAGTCAAGGTGACCTGCTTTCCCTTTCTCTCGAAAAGACGGGTTGCAAGTTCATCTTCCAATTGCTTGATTTGATGAGAGAGGGTGGACTGCGTCACAAAAACATCGCGAGCGGCATGCGTGAAATTGAGGCGTTCTGCAAGCGCGGTGAAATAGCGCAGGTGTCGTAGCTCCATGGCGAATCCCTATCTCAGTGGTACGGTTCGAGCCCTTGGGCAACCCTCGGCTTATTCCCAAGGAGCAAACGCGCCCTATCTCGAACGCCCGGGTTTGCCAGAAAGCAGTATCGATGGCGTCGATCATAACCAGTGAAATTTATCATTTCTGCAATAAAAGGGCCATCTATAGACTGAATCGCACAGATAAAGAGAGGCGAGACAGATGGGATCCACCAATGCAATGCGCTCTGCCACGGCAATCGTCGGAATCGGCAGAGCAATGGTTCACAAAGGCGACTCCGAGTTGAAGACACCCTTGCAGCTTGGAGCGGCTGCGGCCATCGACGCCATGCGCCAGGCAGGCATCAAGCGCCACGAGGTTGGTGCGCTATTCACCGGCCGGACGCCTCAAGCGTATATGGTATTGCAATACAACCAGGCCTTATTGAATGAATTGAAAATCGGGCCGACATTCAATTCCGAAGTAACGGCGCATGGCGGCGGCGCGCTAGGCACTTTGCAATTGGCAGCAGTCGCATTACACGCGGGGGTAATCGACTACGCCTTGTGCGTCACCAATGAAGCCAGTGGCATCTGGATGGATCAGGCCGCATCCAACTCTGGCTGGGAAGGCGATCTCCAGTTTGAGGCACCCTATGGCGTATCCACGCCTGCACTCTACGCTCAGTTTGCCTGCCGCTACATGCATGAGTATGGCATCACAGCGGAAATGTCGGCACGCGTCGCGGTGGAGAACCGGCGCTGGGCGCTGGATCATCCTCATGCCGCGATGCGGCACAAGGGGAAAATTACCGTCGAGGATGTACTTGCGTCAAGAATGATCGCGACACCATTGCGCCTTCTTGATTGCGCGGTCTGGTATCCCGGCGGCATCGCCACCGCAGTTGTCCTGACACGTAAAGACCTCGCTCTGGCTCGCCACGACCAACCCACCTGGCTGACGGGCTTCGGCCAATGCAGCACCCATGAATGGGTGGGCGAGCGCATGGGAGCCTACGGTTTCCCGCCGGTCCAGGACGGACCGAATATGACACGCACCGGAGCAAGCGTCGCGGCGCGACAAGCCTACTCCATGGCGGGGCTGCAGGCCAAAGACATAGACCTTGTGCAAACTTCGGCACCGTTCACCTTCGCCAACCTGATGATGTTGGAAGAGCTCGGCTTCTGCGGACCGGGAGAAGGTGGCGCATTTGTCGAGGGCGGGGGAATCGACTACGACGGCGGTCTGCCCTTCAACACCATGGGCGGCTACTTGTCATACGGGCAGGTAGCTCAAGGTTTGTACAGCCTCCAGGAAACCATGGATCAGATTTGGGGACGCGCGGAAGGCCGCCAAGTTGCTGGGGCTGAGATAGGACTTGTTCATGGCCATGGCGGGACCTTGGCATGCCATTCGGTAGCGATCGTTTCCAAGGAGTTGACACGATGAATCCCTTTCCACTGGAAGATGCGTCTGCTGATATGAAAGACATCAAAGACTGGTCGCGCGGCCTGGCCCTCACTGCCGGAGGCTATTTTCTGGGGCTTTACCAGCCCTCGCCGGAAACGGTGGGCTATTGGCAAGGAGTAGGACGGCGCCAATTGATGCTGAAGTGGTGCCCGCATTGTGCAAAGGCATACCATCCCAAGCGCATTGTCTGCACCGACTGCGGCGCGACCGAACTAGGTTGGCGACAGGCCACCGGCAAAGGAAGCGTTTACAGCTTCAGCGAGATACACCGCGCGCCATCGCCGAATTTTTCAGGAGCCGTCCCTTACACGGTGGGTATCGTCGCCTTGCATGAAGGCGTTCATTTGTTGTCGCGCATCATGGTAGGTGACGGACCGATAGCCATCGACGCGAAAGTAAACGTCGATTTCCGGGTGCTCGAATCAGATCAGATGATGCCCGTTTTCATAACGGAGGCCCTATGAGCACCGGTGCGCTTGCGGGAATCAGGGTACTCGATTGCAGTCGGGCATTGGCGGGCCCCTTATGCACCATGATCCTCGCTGATCTCGGCGCCGACGTCATTAAAGTGGAAATGCCCGGTGTCGGGGACGAAACCCGCTTTTGGGGGCCGCCGTTTGCGGGCGATGCCGGTCCGACCTTGATCGGCTTCAATCGAAACAAACGTTCGGTTGAAATCGATTTACATACCCAGGAAGGGCAGCGAGTTTTTCTTGAATTGGC
This sequence comes from Pigmentiphaga sp., assembly GCA_040391825.1. Taxonomy (GTDB): domain Bacteria; phylum Pseudomonadota; class Gammaproteobacteria; order Burkholderiales; family Burkholderiaceae_B; genus Pigmentiphaga. Next base: position 5,371 of record JBEBXA010000089.1, on the reverse strand, counting down.
GCAGACCTGCGATGTCGTCGTTGAAAATTTTAGGCCCGGTACAGCCCAGCGCTTTGGCCTGGATTACGAATCGGTACGACAAGTGCGCCCCGACGTTGTCTATTGCTCGATCAGCGGCTATGGGCAAAGCGGCCCGATGGCTACGCGGCCGGCCCTGGATTTGATGGTTCAGGCAGTAAGCGGCTTGATGGCGCTGACTGGCGAGCCTCAGGGTCGACCATTCAAGGCGGCAGCTCCGGTAGCCGACACCATGGCGGGTATGTCTGCGGCATTGTCGGTCCTGGCCGCAGTGATGGAACGTGGCCGGACCGGGGTCGGGCGCTATCTCGATATTGCGATGCTGGATGGAATGCTGCTTATGCAGGGACAGGGCGTTGCGGCCTGGGGCATGGGGGGCAAAGCACCGGCACGAGCGGGCAATGCCCACCCATTGATGTCGCCCTATGAAAGTTTTCGTACCGCCGACCGAGAAATCGTCATCGCGGTCACCAACGAAAAGAGTTGGGCAAATCTTTGCAGCTTGCCCGAGTTTGCATCCCTGGCGACAGACCCACGCTTTGCAAGCCCGCCAAAGCGTAGCGCAGCGCGAGCGGCATTGGTGCCTGCAGTCGAGGCGATTCTCATGACGCGGCAGGCAAGCTGGTGGTTGGAGACTTTCGAACGAATCGGAATTCCCGCGGAACTGATCAACACCTTGCCGGAAATACTCTCTGACCCACAAGTGGCCGAACGCGGCATGCTGGTCGAATTCGAGTACCCCCCCGGGTCGGCAAACATAGTCAAAACCGCAGGTATGCCGTGGAAAGCGGTTGCCGCCAGCCCCACGGTTCGTCCGCCGCCCACGCTTGGGCAGCATACGGCCGAGATTCTGCGCGAAGCCTCGATCTCTTCGTGCCCAAGCCCTGATGGCAAACGTAAGGCGGGGGCTGCGCAATGATGCACAAGGCCGTGGCGCGACACACGATTGAATCAATAGAAGCGATTTTGCTGGCGGTTCCGTTAGCACATCGCGATATCAATCTCGTTGCGGTAAAGAAAGGATCTTCACTGTATGCAATCTTGGTGCGCATACGCACCGCCGATGGCATCCTTGGGGAGTGCTACACGTCGGCGCTGGGCACGGACCCAGGCGCGGTCACCCAATTCATTGACCAGGAACTGGCTCCCCTTCTTGTCGGGCGCAATGCCTGCGCTATCGAGGCATGCTGGGATACGATGTTCAGCCGCACTCGGCCAGCGTACTGGAGCCGGGCGATCGCCATGCGTGCGCTTGCCTGTGTCGATTGCGCGCTATGGGACGTCGTCGGCAAGATTACAGGACTTCCACTGCATAAATTGTGGGGAGGCTTTCGCGAAAGCCTCCCGGTGGTAGTCATGGATAGCGCCTGGCATGTCGATGAAAATTCCACTGCCTTCGGCAAGCGCATAGAGGCGATGCGCAAAGCAGGACTGGGTGGCTGCAAGCTCAAGGTTGGAATGAATAGTCCGCTCGGCCCCCGTGGGGACGCCGAACGCATGAAGATCGCCCGCGATGCCGCGGGGGCTGATTTTCTCTTGTTTGCTGACGCAAACCAGGGTTGGACACCCGTCGAGGCAATGCAATTTTCGAAGCGAGTTGAGGAACTTCAGTTGCGCTGGCTGGAAGAGCCCTGCGGCTGGAACGACGACAAGCGCGCTCTCGCCCAAGTTCGTGCAACGGGGCATATCAGCATTGCGGCGGGGCAAATGGAAATTGCCGCGGAAGGATGTCGAGACATGATGGCCGCTGCCGCCATCGATTTTTGCAACTTCGATGCCCAGCGGGGAGGGGGCGCCACCGCCTGGCGGCGGATTGCTGCAACTGCCGACTGCTATGGAATCGGCGTTGTACATCATCAGGGACCTCAGCTTGGGGGCCACCTCGCAGCCTCTGTGCGTAACGGTACTCACCTCGAGGTCTACGACGCCGCGCTGGACCCTTTTTATTACGAGATGGTCTTGAATCGCCCGAGTTTCAACTCAGGCTGGAGCAGCCTACCGGATGAGCCGGGATGGGGTTGGCAACTGGACGAGCGTTTTATCACCCGCTACCGCATGAACTAGCGGTCATTCTAAAAAACCAGGGGACGACATGACACGTTTTTTCACATTCTTTGCTACGGCTTGCATTTCACTGGCGGCGGTGGGAACTACCGCTGAAGCGCAAACCTGGCCTACCCGACCTGTGCGTATGGTGGTTCCGACCGCGCCTGGCGGCCCCGTAGATACTGCGGCTCGCATTATCGGAGAAGCCCTGACAAAACGTCTGGGCGCGACTTTTATCGTTGAGAACCGTGCCGGGGCAGGCGGCAACATCGGCGCCGACTATGTCGCGAAGGCCGCGCCCGATGGCACGAATCTTTTGTTTGCGACGACGGCGCTTGCGATTGCTCCGGGGTATTACAAGTCTTTGCCGTATGACGTCGAAAAGGACTTGGTACCTATCAGTCTCGTATCGCGCGGCGCGACGGTTTTGGTAGTTCCTGTGAACTCGCCGCTCGTCACGGTGGACGATCTGCTTCGAGCCGCCAAGGAGGCGCCAGGAAAACTTACTTTCGGTTCCAGCGGCAATGGTACGACGAACCATCTAGCTGGAGAACTTTTGATGGCGAAGACGGGTATCCGGCTGCTTCATATTCCTTACACCGGAGCATCGTTCGCACTCAATAATTTACTGGGCGGCCAGATCGACATGATGTTCGCCAGCGCCATTGACTTGGCCCCACGCATCAAGGCCGGGCAGGTCAGAGCATTGGCGATCACAAACGGAGAACGCTCGGACGCCTTGCCCGGTGTCCCGACCATAGGAGAAACCGTGCCGGGCTACGAATGTTCGATCTGGTACGGCCTTTTTGCGCCTAAGGGAACATCGCCCGACATTCTGCGCAAAATCAGTACGGAACTGGCTCAACTAAGAGGCTCTTCTGAACTGAAGGTGCGATTCGAAGAGCTGGGGGCACGTTTGGTGCTGAGCCCGCCCGAGGTCTTGGCCTCGACCGTACAGACAGAGGTTTCGTCGTGGCGGCAGCTGATCCGAAGTGCCGGCATCGGAAGCTCCAAGTAGGCCAGGCCCGAGCATAGCGGCCCAAATCAGGAGTCCTACATGAAGAAGAAACGCGTCACTTTAAGCTTCGACAATGGCCCCACAGAAGGCACCGCCTTCGTGCTGGAGACCCTTGCCCGATACCACATCAAATCGACGTTTTTCCTGGTCGGCAAGCAGCTGCTTGAGCCGGGCGCGCGCAAGCTCGCCCTGGAAGCGAAGTCTCACGGCCACTGGATCGGCAATCATACATTCAGCCACGACCTGCCTCTAGGCGACCCCCTTGCTCCTGTCGATCATCATCGGGAGGAAATCGGAGCCATGGAAGAAGCGCTGACAGGCTTGCGTGAGAATGTGCCGCTGTTTCGGCCCTATGCCGGCAAAGGCGTACTCGGCCATCATGTTTTTTCTACAGCATCGCTCACATATCTACGTGACATGGGGTACACCGTGGTGTTGTGGAATAGCGTCCCTCGCGATTGGGAACTGCCCGCGCACGAATGGGTCAACCGGGCACTGGCCGACGTCGCCAAGCAGGAGTGGACCTCTATCGTCCTTCACGACCGTCCTAATGAGGCCATGACTTTTCTCCCCAGCTTCTTGGAGACACTCCAAGCGCAAGGTGTCGAGTTTCGCCAGGATTTCCCGCCGGATTGCTTGCCGCTGCGGGCAGGCATCCAACAGTGGGATCTTGACTATTTGACACAGAAGTAAAGGAAACCCAAGGACCGATAAGCCTCTATTTCTAGAGTACCGGGACACATGGCCTGACGCCGCAACACACGATGCGAGCCCACCGAAGCTTGCCTTGGCGACTTTCGCCCCAACATGAAGCAAAATCAACCTTTTACCCATTGCTTCATAGGATGACCGGTATGGACGTCACACTTGCCAACTTCGAGCAGGAGGTACTAAATGCCTCCCGCACAACGCCGGTTCTACTCGACTTCTGGGCCCCGTGGTGCGGCCCCTGCCGATCGCTTGGCCCCATGCTGGACAAACTGGAAGCCGACTACGGTGGCCGTTTCAAGCTGGCCAAGGTCAACGTAGACGAAAACCAGGAGCTGGCCGCGCACTTCCAGGCGCGCAGCATCCCGCTGGTGGTGGCGATTGTTAATGGTCAGCCGGTTGACCAATTTACCGGCGCGCTACCAGAAGGCCAAATCCGCGCTTTCATCGACCGTCTGCTACCTTTGCCTCACGAGCAAGAACATCAGCAAGCCATGACCGCGTGGCAGGCCGGCGATTTTGCTTCCGCCGAAAAGCACTTTCACACCACGCTATCGCTGGATGCGGAATACGACGCCGCGCGCATGGATTTCGTCGAGTTGCTGATCGCCACCGAACGCCCTGAAGACGCCAAAGCGCAATTCGACCGGCTGACGCCCCGCGCCAAGGCCGACCCGCGCTATGCTGCGCTGGAGACGGCGCTACATGCGGTTGAGCAAGCGCAAGACCTGCCTGAAGAAGACGAACTGCTGGCCAAGATCGAACAGAATCCGGCCGACTTGCAAGCTCGTCTTGAACTTGCCAACAAACGCATTGCCCGCCGCGCCTGGGGACCTGCCATGGATGAATTGCTGGAAATCGTCCAGCGTGATCGTACCTTCCAAGAAGAAATCGGGCGCAAGACCTTGATTTCGGTATTCGGCCTGGCTTCCGCCCAGCCTGAATTGGTCTCGCAATACCGCCGCAAGCTGTCGACGCTCTTGTTCTAAGCTGCGCGGCCGGCGATAAACCTACGTATGGGTTTGGCTTCCTAGCGCCCCACCCATCGAGCATCAGCCGAGGGGAGTTCTCACTACCTTCGGCTGATTGAGGAACGCTTAACTGCGGTTTACCGGGACCGGGACTTGGTCGATTTCGCCACCGGCTTGGCTGGCGCGATCAAAGCCAACCGCGTACGCGACACGGCATTCGACGAGTCCACCATCTTGTGCAGCAAATGCATCAGCGTCTGCCCTTCCTCCGCTGTTAACGACGATAGCAAGCGTTGCTGGATGAGCGGCGCAAGCTGACTGGCGCAGTCGACCTGCGACACGCCTTCCGGGGTCATTTTCAATATCTTGCAGCGTGGATCTGTGAGCGACGGCGTGCGCTCGATCAAACCGCGCGTCTCCAGCCCACGCAGAATCTGCCCAGTAGTGGCTCGGTCCTGGCCCAGTGCTTCGGCAACGCGTGTCTGATCTATATCCGGCGGACCATGACGTATCACCAGCAAGATCCCGTATTGCGCCGGCGTCATATTCAAAGCGGCGCACTCATCCGAAAAGGCGCTGACGGCCATGTGATGGACACGCCGGATCAGGA
>JBEBXA010000088.1:0-16461 GCA_040391825.1 Pigmentiphaga sp. | reverse complement strand
TGCAAAGCTTTTCCGATACGCAGATTCAGGCCCTCTACGCCGTAGTCGCCTTTGCGCAAGGCGCACAGCAACTGAAAATCGTCGAAGGCCGCAAGCACCATGGAGGCCCACTGCGTCCAGGCTGGATCATCCAGGGCCAATCCATGCGATGGCCGCTGCCGTTGCAAAATTTCCAGATAATGAGCATAGCCATGCGGCGATCCGCGGCTTGAGCCTGGATGGCCGTCAAGCAGTAGACGCTCGAGAGCTTGATCGTGAGTATTGCGCAAGATCAAGTTGAATGTGTCGGGCTCGTTTTCCTTACTGGATTGTTCAAGTATGTTGCGCGCGGCAGTGGCGTCCGCCTGATTAACGCAGCGCGCCAGCTGACCAATGCCGCTGCCATGATCAAAACGCCGGGAAACCCTGAGCATGACGGTTTGCTGGGCAAGAGGATGGCGGACGGCGTCGCCCGGCAGTAGTTGAGGATCATCCAAGTTCTCGCCGCTTACCGCTTGAAGCCAGTCCCGGGTCGCTTCGCTGTAGCGTCCTGTCTCGGCATCGCGGCACAGGTCTCCCAATACCGCGCCGGCTTCGACCGAGGCCAATTGATCTTTGTCCCCTATAAGCACCAAGCGTGCTCGATTAGGCAAGGCATCGAGCACGCAGGCCATCATTTCCAGATCGATCATTGAGGCCTCGTCTACCACTAGCACGTCCAGCGGTAAGGGGTTGCGGGCGTGATGGCGAAAATGGCGGGTATCTGGCCGGCTGCCCAGCAAACGATGCAAAGTGGTGACGTCGGCGGGTATGTTGGCCCGCACTTCCTCGCAGACGTCCAGCTTGTCGATTTGCTCGGCGATAGATGTTGAGAGCCGCGCCGCAGCCTTGCCGGTAGGCGCCGCTAGACGAATGCGCAGCGTATGGCCTGAGCGTATGGCCGATGTTTGCAGCAGGCCTAACAGTCGCACTACCGTGGTTGTCTTCCCGGTGCCGGGGCCGCCGGTGATGATACTTATCGCTCCTCGTGCGGCCAGTGCGCAGGCCAGTTTTTGCCAATCGGTTTGTTCGGGTTTGGGAGCGCCGAACAACTGGGTCAATCCCTCAGGCAAACCGGGGACATCCCGCACAGATTCGGTCAGTCTCAGGCGCAGCGAAGCGCCTATGCTTTGTTCGTAGCGCCAATAGCGTCGTAAATACAGCCGCTTTTCCATCAAGACCAAAGGTTGGGCGCTATTTGAAAGATCGGCGACGTGGCGGCCGGCGACCAAGGGACTAGCCTCCAGCGCAGCGCACCAGCTATCGGCATCCAGGCCCGCCAGGACATCGGATGGAAGTATCACTGAAGGGCCGCTGTCTCCTTCGGGGGGGAGCGAGAGAGCGTAGTCCGGATCTTTCAGCGTAGCGGCCAGGTCCAAACAAACGTGGCCGTGGCCCAGTTGGTGGCTGGCCAAGGCTGCCCCGATCGCTACGCGAGGATCCATGGCAGGTTCACACTCGTACAGAAAGCCGACGAAGGCACGGTCCAGTAGTCTTAGCCAACCGCGTTCCACCCAGGCGTCCAGCACGGCCAGTAATCCTTCGCGGTACTGCAGGTGCGGCAGTTGGGCGGTTTGGTCGAAAGAAAATTCGAAGCTTCCTTGCTTGGAGCTCATGCGATCTGCTCCGGGTGCTCGGCGCCGATGCCGGCAAACAACTCGTCCAGTTCTTCTATCAATTCGCGTGGCGGGCGTTCAAAATAAATACCCTGCGTGGCGGCGCTGCTGCCTCGCAAGAATAGATACAAAGCTCCCCCCATGTGTTCGTCGTAGTCGTAATCCGGTAGACGCACCGCTAGTTGCCGGTGCAGCGCCAGCAGGTACAGGACGTACTGAAGATCGTAGCGTTTGGAGAGCACGGCATTTTGCATGGCCGCTTCGGTATAGGCGGCGTCATCGACGCCTAGCCAGTTAGATTTGTAGTCCGCCACGTAATAGCGCCCTTCATGCTCGAATACGAGGTCGATAAATCCTTTGAACATGCCATTGAGCTCTGCTGCCTCGGCTGGGGGCCGGGCCGCCCCCGACACCGTATGACGCCGGACCAGGCGGTCGAGCTCGGAAACGTCCACGTTGCGACTTTCGAACCAGAACTCCATTTCTACCTGGTATTCGGACAGCTCGGCCAGTCGTACGGTTCGGGCCTTGCTACCGAGTGGCAGAGAAGCGTTCAACAGCTCGGTCAGCCAGTGGCTTAAAGGGGCAATCCAGGCTTCCCAGCCGCGCCGGTTGCAACGCCTTGCAACCGCGTCGGTCAAAAGGGCTTGATCCGCTGCGGCTAAATCGAAACCCTCCTGCCCTGCCCATTCAAATAAACCGTGCAAAAACGTTCCGGGATTAGGGCCGCGCGGAAAGCGATGGATGCCGCCAGCGCTCGCGGCCTGGACTTCAGCTTGACCATCGGCATCGATCACGTCGTCGTCGAATAGCTTTTGCGCTTCAGGGCTTTCCGGGCTGCTGTCGCCATGCATGGGCATGGCAGTGGCTTCTTCTGTCGTTTGCACAATCGAGCTGGCAATGCGCAGCGCACTATATGACGCAATCCACCAGGGTTTGCCGATACTTTGGGTGGCCACTGGATACACCGGTGCGCGAGTGTGTTGATCGGCCGCCGGCAACGTGTCGTTGCAAGATTGGGGGGCCGGTATAACGCACAAGTTCGGGTTCTGGCCGCACATGCTTTCAAGCCAGCCGCCCAGCTCGCTGCTTGCCGGCAAGACTGCGCCGCCACCCAACAGATATCCCAAGGCGCTGTGATGCAAGGCCGATTCCTTGCCCCGTCCCCGCTTGAAGTCGACCACGCCCAGCCAGCAGGCATGGCGAGCCCGCGTCAGTGCTACGTACAGCAGACGCAGGTCTTCAGCCAGCCGCTCGTGGTCGGCACGCACGGCGTCCTCATCATCTGGCGCCGTGCGTACGATCAAGTCCTCCTGTTCGTCGTGATAACGAAGTGGGGGTTTGTTCTTATCGGCTGGCCTGAACGCGCAAATGAATGGCAGGAAGACTAGCGGATACTCAAGCCCCTTGGACTTATGTATGGTCACCACCTTCACCAGTTGCTCGTCGCTTTCCAGTCGCAATATTTGCGCCTCGGCAGTTTGCCCATCGAAATCGATTTGATCGCTTAGATAGCGGATCAAGGCTTGTTCACCATCAAGCTCGCTGGCGGCTTGTTGCAGGATTTCAGACAGATGCAACAGGTTGGTTAGAACGCGTTCCCCTTCGCTACGGGCCATGAGCGTGGCGGGTAGATGGAAATCGTTCATGAACCGGCGCAGCATGGGCAACACACCTTGACGTCGCCACAATTGGCGATAGTCGCGAAAGCGCAAGACCCAATGTTCCCACACCCTTTCGTCTTGATTGAGCCGCTCCAGTTCAAGCAGGGACAACGACAAGGAAGCACTCGCCAGCGCAGCCCGCAAGGCGCGGTCACTGTCGGGTTGAGCGCAGGCCTTGAGCCACAAGAGCAGATCGCGCGCTTGCTCTGAATCGAAGACGGAATCCTTGTCGGATAAATACACGCTGCGTACGCCACGCTCGGCCAAGGCCATGCGTATGGCTTGGGCTTCCCCTGTGTCGCGCACCAGGATGGCGATATCAGCCGGACGCAATGGATGCAAGACGCCATCCTGCTCGAATCCAGTCAGGCCGCTACGCGCCTGCTTTAGCAGGCGTACGATTTCGCTGGCGCAAGCTGCGGAAAATTGATCAAGATAGTGTTCCTTGCTGACGGGTTCGGGGCTTGCTGCGTGCCAGAAAGTCAGCGGTACTGCGGGGCTCTGCTCGACAAGCAACCGCTCTGCCCTGCCCCGCGCGCCCACCTCCTGGAATGGAACCGGGTTTTCGTCTGCCTGGCGAAACAAAAAAGCCCCCTGCCCGCTGTCGCGGGTTTCGGCTGCATTAAAAACACGGTTGACTGCATCGACCATGCCCAAGCTGGATCGAAAGTTCGTATCCAGGCTGTCATGGCGGCCGCTGGTTGCGCGCCGTGCGCGCAGATAGGTGTAAATGTCGGCGCCACGGAAGGCGTATATGGCCTGTTTAGGATCGCCGATCATCAACAAGGCGCAATCGGGACGGTTTTCCGCAACCCTGTATATGCGATCGAAAATACGGTACTGAATCGGATCGGTATCCTGGAATTCATCGATCAGAGCGACGGGGAACTGCTTGCGTATGACTTCGGCAAGCCGCTCGCCATTCAGCCCGCTCAACGCCTCGTCCAAGCGCTCCAGCATATCGTCGAAACCCATCTCCGCACGACGGCGTTTTTCTGCGTCGAAGCGCCAACCCACCCATTGGGCAGCATGTTCGAGCATGGCAACCGAGGGGTCGGCTAGCTGGTCCAGCGCCAACTTCAGTTCGACCATGGCCTCTAGCGCCGGGTGCGTAATGAGCTGGCCGGGTTCGCATACCTCGGCCATACCTGCGGGCGTCAAACGCTCGAAGCCCTTGTCCAGGGCCAACAGTTCTTGTTGCTCGTCCACCGCCCAGACGGCGATTTTGTCCAGCCAGGGCCCATACCAGCGCGCCTGAAATTTCTTGCTGTTCACGAGCTTTTTGGCGCAGGCCTGGTCGAAGAGCTCGCGCAGTTCTGCAGCCCATGCTGGCCAAGGGGCTTTCAGGCGGGTCATTTGCTCGCGCCGCACCGACAGATTTTTGCCAATTAAGGTTTTTAGCGATTCAGGCGGAATAGCCGGCTGTACATGCTTGAGCAAGCCGCTCAATTTGTGGCGGAGCAAATCGGGAGTTTTCCATTGATGCTCAACCCAGCTCAGTGCCGCACCGTCCAGTTCGTAGCAATATTGCCGCCAATAGTCGCGCACCACCTCGGCCAGCAACTCGCTGTGATCGGTCTCCAAGGTCTGGGTGAACAGGCTGCCGCTATCGAAGGCGTGCTCACGCAGCATACGTTGGCACCAGCCGTGTATGGTGGATACGGCTGCCTCGTCCATCCATTGCGCGGCAATATCCAGCTTGCTGGCGCAATCTGCCCATTGCGCTTCGTCATAATCGCCGCGTAATTGCTCGATCAACTCATCGGGTGCTTTGATTTCATCTCTGAAATAGCGGGCAGCCTGTGCCAAGCGGGTACGAATGCGATCACGCAGCTCTTGAGTCGCGGCGTCGGTGAAAGTCATCACCAATATTTGGGGTGGAAGCAGCGCTTCCCCATACCCGTTGGTCTCGCCGCCATGGCCCAATACCAAACGCACATATAGCGCTGAAATGGTAAAGGTTTTGCCAGTGCCGGCGCTGGCCTCGATAAGGCGGCTGCCGCGCAGGGGAAAACGCAGCGCCAGGTCTTGCTCATCAAGCTGCGTGAAGCTCATGCTTTTTTCCCCTTTGCCGCCTTGGCGGCAGCCAGACTTTCCCTTACGGCTTCATGCAGAGGGTCATAAAGTTTTTGTGCCCAGGTGCTGAATGCACCGTTCGCCCACAGCAAATCGAAATTGGGGTACTGGCGTGCCAGATAGGGGTTGCGTACGATTTCGCCGGCGCTGTTGTAGCTCCCCTCATAGGTTTTACGCGCCTCACTCTTGGCTTTGTCTTCATCCGGCATTGCCGATAGCCAGGCGAAGGCGCAAGGTACGGACAGCGGAAGCGGCTCATTCAAGCCCTGGCGCCAGGCGCCAAGCAAATCGCTCAGCACCTTCCTGGCGTAATCGGGGTTGACGGCGTCCAGTGTCAGGGTGCCATCTATGGCAAGGAGAACCGTGTCCAGGTTCAGCCCCACGGCATTCGCCAGCAGATGCGTGACCCAGGGACGGGTAAGGCGATGCCATTTCAACTGTTTGCTTGACTGCAGGCCCAGTTCATTGGGAATGATTTCCAAGGACAGGTGTTGACCGTTATCCTGGCACCGCAAACCATTGAGCCAGCCCTCCAACTTGATGCCATCCAGCTCCATATCCAAGGCCTGCGGCCCCAGCGGCGTTTGTGGCCACCCATGCAAGAGCTCGTGATATCGCCCGAGTAATTCGGGCAAAGGGGCGATCAGGGCGTCTTGCTGGCTAGCGCCAAATCCGTTCAAAGGCAGCAAACCGCTGCGCTGCAGCCGAAGTGCCTGGCGACGCAAGCTCGCTTCGATCTCGATCGGATCCGACTCTGCCAGAGCCGCCTGCACCAATTTCTCGCTCAGGCTATAGCGTTGCAAGCCATCCAGAGCGAAAGGCTCTTCATCGGCAGGGGCTTGTTCGGCTTCGTCGAAGAATATTTTTAAGCGTTGCGTGAAAAAAAACTTGATTGGATCGCGCAGAAACGCTTGTAGCTGCTCCAGACCCAAGTGGGAAGGCTCGGGACTAAGTGGTGGCAAATTCTGTTCGCTAGCCTGCTGAGAGGACCCCGCAGCATAAACAGCCGCCCATTCGCGGGCGTAGCTGAAATACTTACCCTCAGCCTGACCCGCATCAGGCAGAAAATATCTGGCGCTGAAAGGTTGCAAGGGATGAATCACCGTCAGGGCATCCAGTAAGGCGGCCTCATCCTCTTCACTGCCGGCCAGTTTCCATGCGCTGGCCAGATGGTCGCGCAATTGGCCCACCAGTACCGAGGGAGTGCGTTCGCTATTGTCCCGGATGCTGCGGCCGACCCAACTGACATACAACAGTTCACGCGCGGACAGCAGCGCTTCCAGCAATAGATAACGGTCGTCTTCGCGGCGGGAACGGTCTCCTGGGCGATAGTCACGGCCCATCAGGTCAAAATCCAGCGGTGGCTGGGCTCTTGGGTAATCGCCGTCATTCATGCCCAATAGGCACACCACTTTGAAAGGAATCGCCCGCATCGGCATCAAGGTGCAGAAATTGACCGAACCGGCCAGAAAGCGCTGGTTCAGTCGGCTGCTATCAAGCTCGGCCAACCAAGCCTCACGCACCACGACCAAGGGCAAATCCGCTTCCAGCGCAACACTCTCGCAAGTGTCCAGCCAGTTTTCCAGTAACTGTTCCAGGCGGCCAATAAGCCCTTCATCGCGTTCGTTTTCAGGCTGGAAAAAAGTCGCCAGCAACTGCCGCAAGCGCTCTCCCCATTGCTGTGGCGGCACCGCTTCCAGCAGGATGGCGCGGCTGCGAGCCAAAGCTGATATCAATGCATCGAGCGGCCCGATCAAAGCGGCATCCAAACCGCCGATTTCGTCATAAGGTTCAATCTCGCCGAAGGCGCCGCCGTCGCCAACGGCGTATCCCAACAACATGCGACGCAAGCCGAAATGCCACGTATTTTGTTCAAGGTCTCCGGGTAGGCCCAGCGCTTCGCGTTGACCCGCATTCAAGCCCCAACGCACACCTGCCCCTTCTATCCAACGATGGAGCAAGGGCAGATCGGATTCGTCCATGCCAAAACGCGCGCGCAATGCAGGCACATCCAGCAAGTCGAGAACTTCACTTACGGTGAAGCGGCTATCAGGCAGTTTCAGCAAATGCTCGACCGCAATCAGCAAAGGGTCCTGGCCGCGTTGCCCTTGGTCAGCCAAAGTGAAGGGAATATGCCGATTGTCGCTGCCGTCTAGTTGTCCGAACACCGCGCGAATGTGCGGCGCATAGCTATTGATGTCGGGCACCATGACGATGACGTCGCGGGGCCGCAATGAAGGATCGGCCCCGAATCGCGCCAGCAACTGATCATGCAGTATCTCAACCTCGCGCTGTGGGCTGTGCGCGACATGAAAGCTAATCGAGGCATCCACAGCGGTATCGACCGGAGGCCATTCCTCGCGGGTTTCGTCCAAGGACCGTAGCTTGAGAATATCGTCCTGCAACTGCGATAAAAGGGTATCGCTGTCGCCTTCCGTAAACAGATCTATGCGGCGGTCACTAACTGCTGCGAACTGCTCTTGGTAGCGTTCCGGCACATCATGGGTATCCAGTAAATGGATGTAGTCGCGCCCCTGCTTGCCCCATGCCGCCAGCAGGGGATGTCCATGGCTATGCAGGGCCGACGGATCCCATTGCACCGGCATGCCAGGCTTACGCTGTTGGCGGCGGTACTGATGCGCCAGCAGATCTTGGTCTGCGACGATATCAGTCCAATGATGTTGACAGGGATTGTGCACGCATAGCAGGACTTGCGAAAAGCGAGCCAGCGTTGCCAGAGCCTCCAGCGCCTGCGCCGGCATAGAAGAAACGCCGAACACGATCACGCGTCTGACCAGCCCCTTGGGCGGTGCATCGAGTTGCGCCATGCGCTCAACGAACAGCTGGTGCACACCGGCCCGGCTCTGAATCATGCCACCGCCGCCCGCGTCCTCAAGCAAGGCGCGCCACAAGGCGGGTTGCCAGCGGTCCTCCACTGCCAAGGTTTCTTCCTCGCGACGCGATCTGCGTAGTGTGTCGTGGCCATCGGCCCATTGCTGCAGCCAGTCGGCCCGATAAACCTGGTATTGGTCGAACAGATCAGCCAAGCGCTCGGCCAGTTGATGCAGCTTGCGCATGCTGCGGTCATCCGCCAAAAAGCGCTGCAACGGGGCGAACCCGGGCTGATCCAGCAAAACGGGCAACAAACGCATCAGGCGCCACGTCAATCCACTGCGGTCTAGCGTCGATGTTTCGGGCAGCGTATCGCGCCCCAGCACCGCCCGATAGGTTTGCCACAAAAAGCGTGCAGGCAATTGCACATCGACCGCCGCCGCTATACCGCAGCCCTGCCCTTCGCCTGCTTGCGCACTTCGCGGATCTTCCGCCAGCGCCAGCTTGAGCCACTGTGCGATCCCGTTGCTTTGGACCAGAATCGTCTCGTTTTCCAGCGGTTTGAGCGGGTAACGCTGCATCCAGGAGACGGCAAGGCTGCGCAGGTCTTCCAGGCGGTTGGCATGTACCACCATGAAACCGGGGGAAAGCGTAGCGGACTGGGGCATCGGCAAGAGAGTCTGTCGAGGAAGATTAATGGCGCGAATCGGCGATGGTGACCATTCTACCGGGGGCTTACTCGCTTGGTCTTCCTTGCCCCCCAGACCGCCGGCAAGGAGGAGCCTGCTAGACTGCTGTCCTTTACCGTCGGCCATATTGCCGGCGACCGGAGCCTTACCGTGACGACGCTTTCTTTCCATTCCCTGCCTTTATCCCCCGCCATTCTGAGCAATCTCGACAGCCTGGAATACCGGGAGATGACCGCTATCCAGGCGCAAGCGCTGCCTCCTATCCTAGAAGGCAAGGATTTGATCGCGCAGGCAAAGACCGGGAGCGGCAAGACGGCCACCTTCGGGCTGGGCATCCTGCACAAACTGGATGTCGCCAATTTCCGCACCCAGGCGCTAGTTCTGTGCCCCACCCGCGAACTGACTGAACAAGTTGCGCAGGAACTGCGCCGCCTGGCGCGTTTTGCCAGCAATATCAAGATTCTGACGCTCAGCGGCGGCACGCCTATCCGCCCCCAGCTGGAATCTCTGCAGCACGGCGCTCATATCATCGTCGCCACTCCGGGCCGCCTGCTGGATCATATTGAGCGCGCCAGCGTGGATTTGTCGGGCCTGCAGACGCTGGTACTGGACGAAGCTGACCGCATGGTGGATATGGGTTTCTTCGAAGACGTCGTTGCCATCGTCAAAGCCTGTCCGGGCCGCCGCCAGACCTTACTTTTTTCGGCCACTTACCCCGACAACATCCGGAAATCCAGCGCCCGTTTTCTGAAGAACCCGGTTGAGGTGAAAGTCGAGGCTCAGCACAACGCCGATCGTATCGAACAGCATTTCTACGAGATTGCCGACGGGGAGCGCACCGCTGCTGTGGCCCTGTTACTTCAGCATTTTCGACCCAAGTCGGCACTGGCATTTTGCAATACCAAAGCTCGCTGCGATGAGCTTGCGCACGATCTTTGCGAGCGTGGATTCAGCGCCCTGGCGCTACATGGCGATTTGGAGCAGCGCGACCGCGACGATGTACTGGTTCAGTTCGCCAACCAAAGCTGTTCGGTCCTGGTCGCCACCGACGTGGCGGCGCGCGGCCTGGATATCCAGACGCTTGATGCCGTTATCAACGTCGATGTAACGCAAGACACCGAAGTTCACGTGCACCGTATCGGCCGCACTGGCCGAGGCGAGGAAAAAGGCTTGGCGCTGAGCTTGTGCGCGCCACATGAAATGCGTTGGGCGAACCTGATCGAGCAATATCAGGGCAAGCCTTTGCTGTGGTCCGATCTGAAAGCGCTCAAACCTACCGGCGGCGCGCCACGGCCAGCGCCTATGGTGACCCTGTGCATACAAGGTGGGAAAAAAGACAAATTGCGCCCTGGCGACTTATTGGGCGCGTTGACGGGCGAAGGTGGCCTGAAAGGTGAACAGGTCGGCAAGATCCATATTTCCGAATTCGTGACCTTCGTTGCTCTGGATCGGCGGATCGCCAAAGAGGCTTTCGGTCGATTAAGCGCCGGCAATATCAAAGGCAAGCGTTTCAGGATGCGCTTCATGTCGCAGCCCTGAGCTGAGTGCAGAGGTGTCCACCGTTCCTGACTGGGCTAGTCTATCTGGTCGGATATGGCGGCTTAACGCGATTTTCCATGGATGAAAAAAGCGTTCGGCTCGACACCCGTTAACGAGTGTCGAGCCGAGTCATCTGGTCTTGCCTGATTCACCGCTTAGGCAAGCTGCTGGCTTATTTGTAGCCGACGCGATCCAGAATTTTCTGTGCCGCGATCTGGTTTTGACCGATTGCGCCGATGGAGACTTTTTCCGCCTTGAAGGACCCCAGGGCTTCCAATGCGGCGTTATCGGTCTTGACCGATGCCACTGCCGGCCATTCGTTATTGCCCGCTGCAAAATAGTTTTGGGCTTCGTCGCTGGCCAGGTATTCAAGGAATTTGATGGCCGCGTCCCGATGGGGAGCATTACGTGCCACGGCGCCGCCCGCCACGTTCATGTGTACGCCTTGGCCAGCCTGGTTAGGCCAGATGAATCCGACCTTGCTGATAGCCTCTTTGTCAGCGGCCTTGTCCGAACGCTGCATCCGCACGTAGTAATAGTTGTTGCTTACGGCCACGCCGCACTCGCCGGAAGCTACTGCCTTGATCTGGTCAGAGTCGCCCCCTTGCGGATTGCGCGCCATATTGGCAACCATGCCGGCGGCCCACTTTTCGGTCGCAGCTTCGCCATTGCGCTCAATGAGCGAACCAATCAGCGACAGCATATAGGGGTGCGAGCCGGAGCGCGTGCAAACCTTGCCCTTGTTTTTGGGGTCGGCCAGTTCCTCGTAGGTATCGACGTCAGCCGGCTTGACCGTTGCTTTGTTGTAAATGATGACGCGGGCACGTGTGGAGAATCCGAACCATTGCGGATCTTTGCCAGGTTCGCCGCCCTGCAGGTTGGCAGGGATGCGCTCGGCCAGCACCTTGGATTTGATCGGTTGGAACAGGCCATCGGCCTGGGCACGCCACAGACGGGCAGCGTCCACCATCAGAATCACGTCGGCAGGGCTATTGGCGCCCTCGCTTTTCAGCCGTTCGACCAAAGCAGCGTCACTCGCTTCCATCCGATTGATTTTGATACCGGTCTTGTCCGTAAAGGCCTTGTACAGGACTTCATCGGTTTGGTAATGGCGGGCCGAGTACAGGTTCAGCTCGGCTGCATGCACCTGGCTGGCCGACGAGACAGCCATCACTGCAAGAGACAATAACGTGCGTTTCAACATGGGATCCTTGGTAGCCGAGGCGTGATCAGAAAATTAGCGTGGATCGAAATTATTATCATTTAAGTTCATTCAGTCAAATGTCAGCAATATGTCAAGGACCGCGCCGGTGGGAAATGGCGCGGGCAAGCAACATCACTGGCAAAAGACCTGCTAATACGATCGTCAAAGCGGGCACTGCCGCTTCGCCCAGGCGTTCGTCGGCGGCAAGCTGGTCGGTGATAACGGCCAGGGTATCGAAATTGAATGGCCGCAGCACGAGCGTCGCAGGCAGCTCTTTCATCACATCCACGAATACCAACAGACCCGCCGTGAGCAGGCTGCGGCGCAGCAAGGGCTGATGGACGCGGGTTAGCAATTCGAAGGTTGTGGCTCCCAGGCTACGCGCACTGGCATCGAGTGAGGGAGTGATTTTTGCCAAGCCGGCCTCGGAGGTTTGCAAGGCAACGGCCAGAAAACGCACCAAATAGGCATAGACCAGCAAGCTGACCGTGCCGGAAACGGTCAAATTGGATGTAAAACCGTTAAAAGCCAGCCAGTTGTCGAGCGCCCCCACCACGACCAGTAAGCCCACCGCGAGCACTGCCCCGGGGACGGCGTAGCCGATTCCGGCAATTTGGTTGCTGACCAAGACGAGCTTGCTGGGCACCAGGCGGCCAGCGTAGGCCAAACCTACGGCCAGCATAACCGCCATCAGTGAAGTAATACCGGCTAGCTGAACGGTATTGAGTAGCCAGGTCGAATAGCGCTGCCAATTGACGATATGAATGTCTTGGGCGGCGAATCGCACCATGATGGCGACGGGCAATATAAAGCCAAGTATCAGCGGAAACAGGCACACGGCATTTGCCACGAACACCGCCCTGCCCTTAAGACGTCTGGGGGGAGATGGCGTAAAGCGCTGACCAACCCCGTAGAATCGCAGGCGATGGCGACTGCGGCGCTCTAGCCAAATCAGCACGAAAACGAATAGCAGCAAGGCCGAAGACAGTTGGGCAGCGGCGACGCGATCGCCCATCGAAAGCCAGGCGCGGTAAATGCCGGTGGTGAATGTCTGCACGCCGAAATACGCGACTGCGCCATAATCGGCCAGCGTTTCCATCAGCACCAAGGTTACCCCGGCCACCGCGGACGGTCGCGCCAGAGGCAGAACGGCTCGCCGAAAGGCCTGGAATGGACTGCACCCAAGCGTGCGTGCAGCCTCCGAAAGGCGTGGGCTGCGCTCGAGAAAGGCGGTACGCACCAGCAGGTAGACGTAAGGATAAAAGGCGAAGATGAACACCAACGCCGCGCCATACCATGAACGAATAGCAGGAAACCAAGGCAAGCGGCTTTGTCCCAATATTTCACGCAGGGCGGACTGCACCGGCCCTGAGAATTGGAAAAAATCGGTAAAGGCGTAAGCCATGACGTAAGTAGGCATGGCCAGCGGCAGGATAAGCGCCCATTCGTAAATACGCCGCCCGGGAAAATCATAGGCGGTCACGACCCAGGCAACGGCAATACCTACTACCGCGGCCCCTAGGCCCACCGCCGCCATCAAGAGCAAGGAGGTGCCGACATAGCCGGGCAATACCGTACGCAGCAGGTGCGACAGAATATCGCGCGCGCTGGAGTCAGGCATCAGTGTGGACAGCAACAAGCCAATGACGGGTATTGCGATGAATAAAGCCACACAGACTGCCGGCCATGCAAGCGCACTACGCCGATGCATCGAAGCTCCACCCGTGACGGGGCCTGCTTAGCCGGGACGGGCAGCGAAAATAATGCAAAAGTAAGCGGTTCATTCTGTCTTTCAAAGCGATCCTGACAAGGCTAGCGCATGGTGGGTATCGGGCGGCGATGGCGATAAGGAATAGAATACGAATTGCGAATTATATTCATCCCACCTTTTTACGTCTTACCCGTCTGCTTCATGCCTTGTGCTCATCTGGAACTCGACGCCGTCCGCCTCGCCTATCAATCGCCCGAGGGCTTGCACACGGTGGTGGATCAGCTTTCCCTGGTCCTGCAGGAAGGTAGCATCGGCTGCTTGCTTGGGCCGTCCGGCTGCGGCAAAACAACCGTGCTCAGGGCAATCAGCGGGTTTGAGCCCTTGCTGGCAGGTAGTATCACCGTGCGAGGCAAGGTGGTTGCTACTCCTGCGCGCAGCCTGGCCCCTGAAAAACGCCGTGTCGGCGTCATGTTCCAGGATTACGCCTTGTTCCCGCACCTTAGCGTTGCCGACAATATTGGTTTCGGTCTGCACAGGGAAAGCCGTCCGGCTCGCGATGAACGCGTCCGCCAATTATTGCGGCTGATCGGCCTGAGCAACCAGGGCGGCAAGTTTCCTCATGAACTCTCCGGCGGGCAGCAGCAAAGGGTGGCCTTGGCGCGCGCACTCGCTCCGCGTCCTGAGCTTTTATTGTTGGATGAGCCTTTCTCGAGTCTGGATGTCGATCTTCGCGAACGGTTGGCGGGTGAGGTGCGGGACATTCTTAAAGAAGCCGGTGCGACCGCCATGCTGGTCACCCACGACCAGGCTGAAGCCTTTGCCATGGCCGACGAAATCGGTGTGATGAACCAAGGCGCCATAGCCCAGTGGGACACCGCCTACAACCTTTACCACCACCCTCGCACAGCCTTCGTTGCTGGCTTTGTCGGCAGCGGCGTGTTCGTGCCTGGTGAGCGTTTAAATGGCAGCGATAGCGATATTAAGCTGGAGTTGGGCGTTACACGTACGTCCGCACCAATAGAGGTAGACGCTCAGTACCTGAGTGTATTGCTGCGCCCGGATGACGTCTGGCCAGACCCCGCCAGTCCATTTCGCGGGGTGTTGGTGCATAAGGCCTTCCGTGGGCCGGATTACGTTTATACGCTAAGGCTGCCGTCCGGCAGCGAGATCCTGGCCTATGTCCCCCGTGAAGATGGGCATCAGGTCGGAGAGGAAATCGGTATCAAGCTAGGAGTCGGGCGCGTCCTCGCCTTCGCCGCCCTGCCCGATTGAGTCGACTCCCCTCTCTGTCTTGCCCGAGCGAACCTGGCGCTGATTTTTATGGCTGGGACGCGTGATACCGCTTCCCCATTCTCCACGTTTCAAGGCCTCGGTGCCCTTATCTGCGTTGGCGGCGCAAGCGGTCGTGATTTAGGCGCTCGACAAGATCGTTGGCAAGTTGGGTGTTGGCGGCGTCACGTGCAATATCTACCGCGTTTTTGCCCTTGGCATCCTTGAAGTAACCATCGGCCCCTTCATCCAAGAGCAGCTTGACGCTCGAAAAACGATTTTGCCGAGCGGCAATCATCAACGGCGTCATTTTTTCCGGCGATTCCGCATCAATATAAGCATAGTGCTCGATCAGCAAGCGAATTGCGTCGTCGTGCCCCATGGCTGCGGCATAGTGCAATGCTGTCCAGCCGGGCTGATTGACCTGCGCCCCACGCTCGATCAATGCGGCCATGCGCTGCGTTTCCCCGCGAATGGCGAGGTACATCAAAGGGGCTTCGCCAAGCCGATTCTTAAGATTCACGTCAATACGGCGGTCAGCCAGCAAAACATCGTAGACCTTCCACGATGCTTCCTTGATCGCCTCCAGCATGGCTGTATTGCTGAGATCGTTCACAGCGTTCGGGTCCATGCCTCGGCCCAGCAGCGTCTTGACTTGCGACGCACGATCATTGCGAATGGCTACCCAGAAATCCTCTTCCGCGCTTGCTTGGGCTGCCCAAGGCGCCATGCAGCCCACCAGCAGGGCTAGGGCGACCAAGCTATGCAAAAATTTTCGCCATTCTATAAACAACTTCATATTAATGCCTTAAAACATTGATTTAAAACATAAAATTTAGAAAAAAATTACATTAACCTAAAGTTATTTATAGGATTAAATTAATGCTCTATCTTATTGAATAGATTGAAAAAATTATTTGTTGATGCCGTGGCGACTTCAGCGAGAGGCAAGCCTCTTAACTCCGCAATTTTCTCCGCGACGTGAATCACTTTTGACGGATCATTCAGCTTGCCGCGATAAGGCACGGGTGCCAGATAAGGGGAATCCGTTTCAATGAGCAAACGATCTAGTGGAATGTTCCGAGCTACTTCCTGCAGTTCGCGAGCATTCTTGAAAGTCACTATGCCTGAAAAGGAAATACGGAAATTCATCGCGATAGCTGCATCCGCAACCCGCTGCGATTCAGTAAAGCAGTGCATTACCCCCCCTACTTCGGCTGCATTTTCCTCTTCCATGATGCGCAAAGTGTCATCAGCCGATGAGCGGGTGTGGATAATGAGCGGCTTGCCAGTCTCGCGCGCGGCCTGGATATGGCGGCGGAATCGTTGTCGCTGCCATTCCAGATCGCCTGTAAGGCGGTAGTAGTCGAGACCTGTTTCGCCTATGGCAACCACTTTGGGCGTGGCCGCCAACTTGACCAGTTCTGCTACTGATGGATCGGGCGTGTCTTCATAGTCGGGGTGCACACCCACCGAGGCCCACAGATGCGGGTGCGCCTGGACCAGTTCGATCAAGCGGGGCCAGTCCGTTAGGTTGACGCTCACGCATAAGGCATGCGAGACGCGATTGTTCCGCATGCGCTCGAGAATATCGGGCAGTTGCGAGGCGAGCTCGGGAAAGTCCAGATGGCAATGCGAATCGGCAAACATAACGGCAGCTAAGAACAAAAGATATGCGAGCGACCAATAGTAGCAGCCGCCGCTCTTTGCTTTGCTGCCTTTATGCCGCCTTCTTGGGCGCCTGCCCTCGGCAGGCTCTGCTTAGCTGCAGCAAAACGTCGTGTGCGAACAAACGCGTGTTAAGTGGATGATCCGCAATCCTTCTTTGCCGATTCAGCCAGCG
>JBEBXA010000087.1:0-16693 GCA_040391825.1 Pigmentiphaga sp. | reverse complement strand
GTGCGCCCACGCTGGACGGCCCCCGCCGAGACGGACTGCCGTCTTAAGAACCAACGGCCTCACCACTCAAACACCACGTCCAACAAAAACGGGTGCCCGCAGGCACCCGTTGGATCACGCATCCTCGCCACTGCGCAAGCAAAAACCTGCGTAGGCGAAGCTGAGCGTATTTACATCTCTACCGTATCCGCCACATCCTTGAAGTCAGCGATCTGGTCGAAGTTCATATAGCGATAGATCGCCTTTTCATGCGTAGCCAAAACGCCGGTCTCAGCCAGGTATTCTTCCTTGGTCGGAATACGGCCCAGACGCGAGCAAATGGCAGCCAGTTCGGCCGACCCCAGGTACACGTTGGAGTTCTTACCCAAACGGTTGGGGAAGTTACGCGTGCTGGTCGACATGACGGTAGCGCCCTCACGCACTTGTGCCTGGTTACCCATGCACAGCGAGCAGCCCGGCATTTCCATACGGGCGCCGGCTGAACCCAACACACCGTAATGGCCTTCTTCCGTCAGTTGTTTCTGGTCCATCTTGGTGGGCGGCGCTACCCACAGCTTGACCGGAATGTCGCGCTTGCCTTCCAGCAATTTCGACGCTGCGCGGAAGTGACCGATGTTGGTCATGCAGCTACCGATGAACACTTCGTCGATCTTCACGCCGGCGACCGCGGACAGCGTTTTCACATCGTCAGGGTCATTCGGGCAAGCCACCAGCGGTTCGTGCACGTCAGCCAGATCGATCTCGATCACGGCGGCGTACTCGGCGTCGGCATCGGGCTCCAGCAATTGCGGGTTGGCCAGCCAGGCTTCCATCGCCTTGATACGGCGTGCGATCGAGCGCTGGTCTTCGTAGCCATTGGCGATCATCCACTTCAGCAAGGTGATGTTGCTGTTGATGTATTCGATGATGGGCTCTTTGCTCAAACGCACCGAGCAGCCGGCGGCCGAACGTTCAGCCGACGCGTCGGACAGCTCGAACGCCTGTTCCACTTTCAGATCCGGCAAGCCTTCGATTTCGAGGATGCGGCCCGAGAAAATGTTCTTCTTGCCTTGCTTCTCGACGGTCAACAGGCCCGACTGGATAGCGTAGTAAGGAATGGCATTGACCAGGTCACGCAAGGTGACACCAGGCTGCAACTTGCCCTTGAAACGCACCAGGACGGATTCAGGCATGTCGAGCGGCATGACGCCGGTCGCAGCCGCAAAGGCAACCAGGCCAGAACCGGCGGGGAAGCTGATGCCGATGGGGAAACGGGTGTGCGAGTCGCCGCCGGTGCCGACCGTGTCGGGCAACAGCATGCGGTTCAGCCATGAGTGGATCACGCCGTCACCAGGGCGCAGCGAAATGCCGCCGCGGGTGCTGATAAAAGCAGGCAGGGTGTGGTGGGTCTTGACGTCGACCGGCTTGGGGTAAGCAGCGGTATGGCAGAAAGACTGCATGACGAGGTCGGCCGAGAAACCCAGGCAAGCCAGGTCTTTCAGTTCGTCGCGGGTCATGGGGCCGGTGGTGTCCTGGCTGCCGACCGAGGTCATGCGCGGCTCGCAGTAGGTGCCGGGACGCACGCCCTTGCCTTCGGCAAGACCGCAAGCACGGCCGACCATTTTCTGCGCCAGCGTATAACCCTTATTGGTATCTACCGGGTTGTTGGGCAAGCGGAACAAGGTAGAAGGAGGCAGGCCCAAGGCTTCGCGAGCCTTGGCGGTCAAGCCACGGCCGATGATCAGCGGAATACGGCCACCGGCGCGCACTTCGTCGAACAACACGTCTGACTTCATTTCGAATTCGGCAATCACTTCGCCATTCTTGAGCGCTTTGCCGTCATAGGGGCGCAGCTCGACCACGTCGCCCATTTCCATCTTGGAAACATCGAGTTCGATCGGCAGTGCACCGGCATCTTCCATGGTGTTGTAGAAGATGGGAGCAATCTTGTTGCCCAGGCAGACGCCGCCAAAGCGCTTGTTCGGCACGAAGGGGATGTCTTCGCCGGTAAACCACAGCACCGAGTTGGTAGCCGATTTACGTGAAGAGCCGGTACCAACCACGTCGCCTACGTAGGCGACCAGATTGCCCTTGTCCTTCAAGGCGTTCAATTGCTTGAGCGGGCCGATTTTTCCTGCCTCTTGAGGCTCGATGCCCTCACGCGGGTTCTTGAGCATGGCCAAAGCATGCAAGGGAATGTCGGGGCGGCTCCAGGCATCAGGCGCTGGGGAGAGATCATCAGTGTTGGTTTCGCCGGTCACCTTGAAAACGGTGATGGTCAGGCTTTGCGGCACTTCCGGGCGGCTGGTGAACCATTCGGCATCGGCCCAGCTTTGCAGTACGGCCTTGGCGTTGACGCTGCCCTGGTCGGCTTTTTCCTTCACGTCATGGAAGGCGTCGAACATCAGCAAGGTCTTTTTCAGGCCTTCGGCGGCGATGTTGCCTACCACCGCGTCATCCAACAACTGGACCAGCGCGCCAATATTATAGCCGCCCAGCATGGTGCCCAGCAATTCCGTTGCCTTGGCACGGCTGATCAAGGCACAGGTTTCGGTGCCGAGCGCGAGGGCTGCCAAATAGGAAGCCTTGACCTTGGCCGCGTCATCCACACCAGCCGGAACGCGGTGGGTGAACAATTCGACCAGAGTCTGCTCTTCGCCCGCGGGCGGATTCTTCAAGAGCTCGATCAAGTCCGCGGTTTGTTGCGCGGACAGGGGCAAGGGAGGAATACCAAGCGCAGCGCGCTCAGCGACATGTTGACGATACGATTGAAGCATGGCGTGTCCCGTTATGGTTGGGATAAAGAGCAGAACGCCGGGATTGTAGGACTATGAGCGGCACTCTGCAACTGTCTTATATCTTATATAAGACTCAGGCAGACGAGAAAGTTCCTTGTTACCCTCGCGGCGAAGGAAAGCGTCCAATCCGGCTTAGCCAGCAGCCGGGCGCCTTGCATGTGCCAGTCATGCCAAAATGGCGCTTGATCCTCCGGAAACCATATGGAACTGCGACAACTTCGCTATTTTGTTCGGGTCGTCGAACTGGGCAGCATGGGCCGGGCCGCTCGCGACCTGGGCGTCGTGGCCTCGGCGCTCAGCCAGCAGATCAGCCGCCTTGAAAGCGAATTGTCGACGCGTCTGCTGCAACGCACCAGCACCGGCGTCATTCCCACCGACGCCGGCTTGGCCTTTTGGCGCCAGGCCCAGTTGGCGCTGCGCCATGCCGACAGCGCCGTCGTGGCGGCGCGCGAAGCCCGCTTATCTGGGGCGGTCAGCGTCGGCTTTGCCCCCACCACCGCTTCTCTGCTGGCCCAGCCTTTCGTAGCCGCCATGCAGGAACGCTATCCGGATGTAAGGCTGCACCTGGTGGAAAGCCTATCGGGCCATCTTGCCAGCATGCTCAACGCTCGCCTCCTGGATCTGGCGATCCTGTTCCAGACCGACAGCGGCCGCCACTGGAGCGTGATGCCCTTGCTGGACGAAAAGCTGTTCTTCCTGGCCAAGCGCGGCATGCTCGACCACCCCGAATCGCAGGAAGTAGAGCTGTCCAAAGCCTGCCACTTGCCGCTTGCCATTACCAGCAAAGCGCACGGCTTGCGCATTCTGGTCGACGCGGCCTTCGACCGGGCAAAGCTTGAGCCCAATATCGCGATCGAAGTTGACGGCCTCACCACACTTATGGACATTGTGCAGGCCAACCGCATCGCCACCATTCAGCCTGGCGCCGCGGCCGCGCGGCTACATACCGACGACCTGTGCATGTACCCGGTGGCCGATCGCTTTCTATATAGGCGCAATGTAGTCACCAGCGTCTCGGATGACGAGCTGTCGCCACCTGCCTTGGCCGCCCGCGTCGTGCTTGCTGATTTGATGCGCACCATGGTTCGCGAAGGACGCTGGCCCGGCGCAAGCCTTCACGAATCGTGAAGGCCCCGTTTCCCCCACCTATCTAGCGATATCTATTGAACCGCCCTAAAGTCTTTACAGACTTACAGGGAATCGGAATGGTAGATGTCTTAGTCATAGGGGGCGGCAATGCCGCCCTATGCGCGGCCTTGATGGCCCGCGAAGCAGGCGCCAGCGTCATGCTGCTGGAAGCCGCCCCACGCGAATGGCGCGGGGGAAACTCACAACACACGCGCAATCTGCGCTGCATGCACGACGCGCCCCAAGACGTGTTGGTAGAGGCCTATCCAGAAGAAGAATTCTGGCAGGATCTGCTTAAAGTCACGGGCGGCGCCACCAACGAACACCTTGCCCGGCTGGTTATACGCGCATCAAGCAACTGTCGCGACTGGATGCGCAAACATGGCGTGAATTTCCAGCATGCGCTTTCGGGTACTTTGCATGTGGCGCGCACCAATGCCTTCTTCATGGGCGGCGGCAAGGCGCTGGTCAATGCCTACTTCCGCAGCGCCGAAGAACTGGGGGTGGAAATCCGCTACGACACCCCGGTGCAGGCACTCGAATTGAAAGATGGCCGTTTCATTGCCGCCTTTGCCGGAAACGAACGCATCGAAGCCAAAGCCTGTGTGCTGGCTGCCGGCGGCTTCGAATCCAATCTGGAATGGCAGCGTGAAGCCTGGGGCCAAAACGAGCGCGGCGAATGGCCGGCCGACAACTTCCTGATTCGCGGCACGCGCTTCAATCAGGGCGTACTGCTGAAATTCATGATGGATGCGGGCGCCGACATGATAGGCGACCCCACCCAGGCACATTGTGTGGCCATCGATGCCCGCGCCCCGCTTTATGACGGCGGCATCTGTACCCGCATCGACTGTGTTTCGCTGGGCATCGTGGTCAACCGCGAGGCTCAGCGCTTTTATGACGAGGGCGAAGACTTCTGGCCCAAGCGTTACGCCATCTGGGGCCGCCTGGTCGCTCATCAGCCCGGCCAAATCGCTTACTCCATCATTGACGCCAAGGCAGTGGGCCGCTTCATGCCCCCTGTGTTCCCCGGCACTCAGGCCGACTCCCTGCCTGAACTGGCACGCAAGATCGGGGTCGATGAAACTACGTTCATGCAAACCATCAACAGCTATAACGCTGCCTGTCGTGGCGACCATTTCGACCACACCGTGCTCGACGGCTGTCATACCGAAGGGGTGACTCCCGCCAAGACCAATTGGGCACGCCCGCTGGACACTGCGCCCTTTTACGCCTACCCGGTGCGGCCCGGCATCACCTTTACCTACCTGGGCTTGAAGGTAGACGATACCGCCGCCGTGCACTTCAATGGCCAGGCCAGCGAAAACCTGTTCGTGGCCGGTGAAATGATGGCGGGCAATGTTTTGGGCAAGGGCTACACCGCGGGTGTCGGCATGTCCATCGGCACCGCCTTCGGGCGGATTGCCGGAACCGAAGCGGCCAAGGCCGCAGCAAAATCGCAGCAAGCAGGAGCACAGCGTGAAGCAGCTTGAAGATTTGACACGCGAAGCGAGGGCACTGGCCTCGGCCGACGGCACCGTCGAAATCCCCGTGCAATGGCTGAGTCGTTCGGCCCCGGTTACCAGCAGCGATGTGTTGACGGGCAATGAAGAAGAAGTCAGCCGCGTCATGCAAATTTGCAATGCTTGCCGCTATTGCGAAGGCTTCTGCGGGGTTTTCCCCGCCATGACGCACCGCCTTGAATTCGGCAAGGCAGATATCCACTACCTGGCCAACCTGTGCCACAACTGCACCGCCTGTCTGCACGCGTGCCAGTACGCACCACCCCATGAATTCATGGTGAACGTGCCGCAAGCCATGGCCAAGATCCGCGTCCAGACCTACACCGACTACGCCTGGCCTCCCGCACTTGGGGCCTTGTACCAGCGCAATGGCCTGACCTTGTCCCTGGCCACCGCAGCCGGCCTCGCACTGTTTTTGATCCTGGCTATCGCCAGTAGTGGCTCGCTCTTTCACGAACCACTAGCCGGCAACTTCTATGCCATTTTCCCGCACAACCTATTGGTAGCGATGTTCGGCACCGTATTCGGTCTGGCCATCCTGGCGCTAGGTATCGGTGTTACCCGCTTTTGGCGCAACATTTCGCCCGGGACCGCATCGGGGGCTGCGCTGGCCGAAGCTACCCACAATGCGCTGAAATTGAAATACCTCGACGGCGGACACGGCAAAGGCTGCAATGAAACAGACGACGCTTTCACTCTCATGAGGCGCCGCTTCCATCACTTTACGTTCTACGGTTTCATGTTGTGCTTTGCCGCCACCAGCGTTGCCACCCTTTATCACTACTTGCTGGACCTGCATGCCCCCTATGCCTGGAATAGCCTGCCGGTGTTACTGGGTACGGCAGGTGGCATCGGCTTGCTGATCGGCCCAGCAGGCTTGATGTGGCTCAATTTGAAACGCAATGCGCTGGCGGGCGATGAAGCACAGAAACCGATGGACCGAGGCTTCATCAGCTTGCTGTTCTTTACCAGCCTGACTGGCCTGGCTTTGCTGATCTGGCGCGATACCAGCAGCATGGCACTACTGCTGGCGATCCACCTCGGTGTCGTGATGGCGCTGTTTCTGACCTTGCCCTATGGCAAATTTGCACACGGTATCTATCGCTGTGCCGCGCTTTTGAAATGGGCCATAGAAAAACGCCAACCCAACAAATTGGGGCTGGGCTCCGACTGACACCCCAGGGGCTCAGGCCCCTTTCAACCTTCATCATCAAGGCGCGATCATGACCACCAAGCCCCTGGGTAATCTACAGATCTCCTCGATGAAAGCGCACTGCACAGAAGCCGAGTGGGAAGCACGCGTCGATCTTGCCGCCTGCTACCGGCTGGTCGAGCATTACGGCATGGCGGATATGATCGCCAACCATATTTCAGCGCGGGTACCCGGAGAAGACAACGCCTTCCTGATCAACCCCTACGGCATGATGTACGAAGAGATCACGGCCTCCAGCCTGATCAAGGTCGATCTGGACGGCAAAATTCTTGCGCAACCGGACTTCGGCAAGCTGAACTACGGCATCAACAAGGCCGGTTACGTCATCCACAGCGCGATACATCGCGCGCGCCACGACGTCGACTGTGTTATCCATACTCATAGCTGGGCATCAATGGCGGTCTCTTCACTCGAATGCGGCCTGCAACCCATCACTCAGACCGCCATGCGCTTTCTGAAGATCGGTTATCACGATTATGAAGGCGTAGTACTCGACACCAAAGAACAGGCTTCGCTAGTCAAAGACCTGGGCGAGGGCGAAGCCCTGATACTGCGCAACCACGGCGCGTTAACGGTCGGCCGCACGGTCGGGGAAGCCTTCAACTGGATGCATCGACTGGAACTGGCCTGCCGATCGCAGCTCGCCGCCCTGGCTACCAACCAACCCTTCGTGCAGGTGTCTTCCGCCGTACTTGAAGACACCTGGAACAACTACCAGCGCGGTACCCGCCGCCCTTATGGCTTGATGGAATGGCCCGCATTACTGCGCAAAATTGACCGGATGGATAGCAGCTTTCGCGACTGACCCGGCCGACTCCGGCCAGTGCGGAATCCCGCGCAAATACGCAAACAAAGGGAGACCAATATGCAGCATGATCGAACAAACCAGCCAGCACGCGTAGCCACCCTAGTTTCCGCCCTGGGTACGACACTATGTATCGGGCTAGCTGCAAGCGCGCAGGCCCAAAACTACCCGGTCAAACCCATCACCCTGGTGGCTCCCTTCGCGCCAGGCGGCAATATCGACCTGACCGCGCGTGCCTTGGCCCAGCCGCTAGGCGCCTTGCTTGGGCAAGCGGTGGTCGTGGAAAACCGTCCCGGCGCCGGTGGAATGGTGGGTGCCGCCGCGGTGGCGCGCGCCAAACCCGATGGCTACACTTTATTGTTGGGGCATAGCGGCACACACGCCACCGTGCCTGCGGTGTTCAAAACCATTTCCTACGACCCAGGCAAAGACTTCGTGGCCTTAGGCGGTGTCACCATCACCCCTTCGGTACTGGTAACCGGCGCCCAGTTACCTGCCATGAACTTCGCGCAGTTTCGTGACTATTCAGCCAAGCATCCACCTGGTGTCTCGATCGCCTCGGCAGGCACAGGCTCGTTCAACCACCTCACCATCGAGCTCCTGAAATATCGCCTGAACCTGCAATCGGTACATATTCCTTATAAGGGCTCTGCTCCCGCCATTACCGATCTGCTTGGCGGACAGGTTCAAGCAATGATCGATCAGCTCAGTACCTCTCTGCCTTACATCCGCGACGGCAAGTTCAGAGCCGTGGCCCAACTCGGAAAAACACGATCGCCGCTACTGCCCGATGTGCCCACCCTGGCCGAGCAAGGTTTTCCCAATGTCGATGCAGCCGTTTATACCGCCGTTTTCGCTCCTGCCGGCGTACCGAAGGAAATCATCAACAAATTAACGCTGGCACTGAGCCAGGTCTTGAAAGACCCCGCGCTAATCGCCCGATATCGCGATATGGGTGCAGAGAGCATGGACATGACACAGGCCGAGTTCGCACGCTTCGTGAAGGATGAAGCGCAAAAATGGAAATCGCTGGCGCAGGAAGCAAAAATCAGTATCGAGCAATAAGGTATGGGCACGCCGCAGTCCTTGGCCGATATCAACGTATCCGTCCCTCACTCCGCAGGACGGAGCCGGCCACGCACTCCCATCCCCACGCTTGCCTGCGACAGCCACATCCACATCAATGACCCGGCGTTTGCCTACCTGCCGGATGCGGCGTTGCATCCCCCGCCCGCCCTGGTTGCCGATTATCGGCGTCTACAACACCGCCTGGGAACACAAAGAGTCGTCGTCGTTCAGCCCTCCAGTTACGGTAGCGATAACCGCTGCACCTTGAACGCCGTCGCGCAATTTGGTGAACACGCCCGAGCCGTCGTCGTCATTGATCCGGATATCAGCCAAGCGGAGCTCGAACGCCTGAATGCTGCGGGGGCATGCGGCATTCGCCTGAACTTTACACGCCATCCCACCACCGATCTCGCTACCGTCGAGCCTCTGGCCAAACGCATGGCTGATCTTGGCTGGCACATGCAGATTCATGGCAATGCCCAGACCCTGATGGATTTGAGCGATGTACTTGCGCGTCTGCCCTGCCCCTTGGTGTTCGACCATATGGCTCGCATCCCGGGCGCGGCCGGCAGCCAGCACCCTGCCTTCGCAATGATGCTTCGTCTACTCGATACCGGACGCTGCTGGGTCAAGCTTTCAGGCGCCTACTACATGGACGCTGACGCCGCAGCAGGCTTGCCGGCTTACACCGAAGCAGGCCGGCTTGCACGTGCTTACGTGCAAGCCGCTCCAGAACGTCTGGTCTGGGGAAGCAATTGGCCACACCCGTCCAGCACGGCAGGCGAACGGCCACTGCCCGACGACGCCCTGCTTCTGGATCTGCTGTGCGACTGGGCCGGTAACACCGCCACACGTGAACAGATATTGCTACACAACCCCGCCCGCTTATATGGCTTTTCCGTTTGATTCACTGCAACACACGAGCAGTGCGCATGCAGACATAAACAGTCGCAGGAGACTGACCACGAAAAGCGCACGGCCCCCTTGGCACTGCGCTAGAGCGTCGGATGGACACCATGGCAGAGTGACACAAATGTTCCTGGACAATCTGCACCGTTGGGAAGCTGGAACACCATTAAAAAACCTGATCGCCTGACGTTTTCGAGAGACGGCTTATGGATGGCCGGCGGAACGCATTCACGAGGCGACTTGCGCCGCGATCTCTTGCGCTATGCGCTCAACCAACTTCCCCAGCTTGGGCATATCCACCACCGCCAGGCGCTGCACGTCAGTCACTACGGACAACGCACCCCACACGCCTCCATCAACTTTCAGAATAGGTGCGGCAATCGCGGCCAACTGCGGCTCCAGTTCACCCATGGATACGTAATAGCCGGCCTTGCGGACACCTGAGTAGTATTTTCTGAAAGACGGCCAATCGGTGGGTAGTCCGGCCTCCGCAATCTCGTTTTGACGAGTGTCAAACACCTTGCGTAATTGAGCCGGAGTAAACGCCGACAAAATCGCCTTGGGCGCCCCCCCTTGGAACAAGGGACGCGGTCGCCCCCTGCCATAGGCCAATGTAGCGGGGATTCTGCCCATTTCTTGATGGGTATCCAATACTTGCAAACCGAAGAGCCCCGACAACACACAATCGAAGCCCGTCTTGCTCACCAAATCGGCCATGAAAGGCAAAGCCACCCGCAATACCGGATCCGACCGACGGATATAGTGGTCCAGCACAACGATGCGGGGCCCCAAGGCATAACGCGAATCAGCAACGCGCTGCAGCAAGCCGGCATCCACCAACAGCTTCATATAGCGATAGCTGGTAGGCAGCGAAACATTCAGACCGACGGCGATCTCATCGGCGGAACGCAATAAATTCTCATCGTCGAAAAAGTCCAAAACGCTCAGCATGCGCTCCAGGCTGGACAAGGATTTCTCTTCCATTGATGCTCTCAGTGCGGGGAAAGGGTGACAGTAGGCCAGCATGCGGCAATGCGTTCCAGATCCCCAACGTTTCTAGCCACGCCCATCAAGTAACGGTCCGGCCGTAACACAACCGCGCCTACACCATGCACTTTGAACCAATCCAACAGAGTCCGATCCGAACGGCCCAGCACTGTCGCCCCCAACAAGCTCCAACGCTCGCGTGCATCATCGTCCATGGACTCTATGAAATCGCGTCGGCCTATTACGGCCAAACTGTTGCCCAACAAATCATCCAGCAAGCGGCCGTCATCCAAGACTGGTTGCGGAAACGGCAACCCCACCGGCGACGTATCCCGATCAAGCACACCCTCGCCCAAACCAGGCGATGGAAACTCGAAAATCTCGGGCTCGCCGCCGGCAAAACGCTGATCGCGTTCCTGCGCCGCTGCAGGATCAGTCGTTTGGATGATATCGCCCAAGCGCACAGCAAGCTCGACAAACGCCCGCACATGCGGCGCCCGCTCGGACTCGTAACTATCAAGCAAATCGGCCGACGCGCGCCCCGCTGCCACCGCCTCCAGCTTCCATGCCAGATTGGCGCAGTCACGCATGCCTGCGCACATACCCTGCCCCAGAAAAGGCGGCATCTGGTGCGCCGCATCTCCCGCCAGCAACAGGCGGCCCTTGCGCCAACCGTGGGCCAGCACCGAATGAAAGGTATAGATCACCGCCCTTTCCAGCGTCGCCTCATCAGGCCGTATCCAACGCTCTACCAATTTCCACAAGCTGTCCGGCCGAGTCATCGACTGCTGATCGTCGCCCGGCATGATCATGATTTCCCAACGGCGGCGCTTGCCCACCACATTGCAATACGTCATGGGTCGAACCGGGTCGCAGTACTGCACCGTATGATCGGGCAGCGGGCTGCGCCGCCTCGGCTCATCCTTCAGAACGGCGTCAAACACCAACCAAGGTTGATGCAAGCCCAAGTCTTCCATCGGGCTTCCCATCGTTTTCCTCACCAGCGATCGCGCACCGTCGCAGCCCACCACATAGCGAGCCCGCACCCTTTGTGTTTTATCCGAGACGGTTGCCGCCGCCTTCAGCAACACCCCTTCCTCATCGGACTCGATAGCCTTCACTTCATGGGCCAGGCGAACCACCACATTGGGAAATCTGTCTACGCCGCGGCGCAAGACCTGTTCCAGCTCGGGTTGATGGAAGTAGTAATTGTTGGCGCAGCCATGCGGGCCGTGTTGCAAGGCCCCGCCTCGTATCAACATTGTTGTGCCCGCTGCATTCACAAAATGCATTCCGCCAGTTCCGGGACGGGCTACCGCCAATACCTCTTGCTTTAATCCGACGCTCTGGAAAATGCGCATGACTTCGCCATCGAAATGAATGGCGCGTGGCAAGGGATAGACCTCTGCCTCTTTTTCCAGAACCAAGACCGACAACCCTGCCTGCCCCAACAGATTCGCCAACAAGGCCCCTACCGGGCCAAAACCCACGATAGCAACGTCGAAGCTGCCAGGCGAGGTGTCAATCATTCTGAGCGGCTTCCATCCGTCTGGCGATCTCGGCTTGCCATTGTGCACGCGGCTGAAAGCGTGGGTACTTTCTGGCAATGGCTTCAGCCTTGCGCATTATTTCTTCGTCGCTATCAGCGAAATCGACCGGTTCGCGCAAGGGCTGCTCGCAGTACCAATCGGTATCCATGAAAATTTCCAGGCGATTTCCCTCGGGATCGCGACAGTAGATGGAAACCGCATTGCCATGGGTAACCGGCTGAATGTCGTCGACGGCGGCCTTCACCAGGCGCTCATGAAAACGGCGCAAGGTCGGCAGGTCTGGAACACGAAAAGAAATTTGATTGATGACATTGAACGGCAGGTTTTCGGGGCGCCCCGATGCCAGCACGATCTGATGATGCTCGGTTGGATCCCGGCTCAGGAAAATCAGGCGCACATGGCCCAGATCGCCCCTATCGGTCTCGGTAAACCGCAGCACACTCTTGTAGAACTGCGCCGTCGCATCAATATCGCGCACATACATGCCCAGATGACTGAAGGAAAGAGACAGGCTTCCACCTGATGATGGGGATTCGGCCGGGCTATTCATATCACCTCCTTTATCTCTTTAAGATAAATATTGTTTATTTTTTCTATAATTCATGTATAAATATAACTCAATTATCATAATTTGATAATTTAAAACAAAATAACGATCATTTTCTGGAGAAGACAATGTTTCGAATGATCGCTTGGCTGAATGCGGCCCTCTGGGCAAGCTTCGGGCTCAACTCCCCGATCGCTCATGCAGACACCTACCCCAGCAAACCTATACGCATCGTGGCCCCCTTCGCTGCCGGCACCGGACCCGACGCAAATGCTCGAGAAATTGCCGGAGAACTAAGCAAGATTCTTGGCCAAAGCGTTTTCATCGACAATCGTCCCGGCGCATCGGGCATCATCGGTACAGAGTACGCTGCCAAGGCCTCACCCGATGGCTATACGCTCTATATCGGAACCACCAGCACGCTGTCGGTCGTGCCCAACCTATACTCCAAGTTGCCCTTCGACGCAGCGCGCGACTTCGCTCCCGTCAGCCTGCTGGGAGTCCTCAACACGGGGCTCATCGCCACCCCGGGCCTGCCCGCGCAAGACATCCGATCGCTTCAGGCTTTGCTGAAATCCAAACCCGATTCAGTCAACGTGGCTACTCAAGGCCCGGGTAGCTATTCCCATCTTTCGGGCGCATGGTTCGGCTTCAGTTCGGGTACACACCCGACCTTCGTGCCTTACAACAGCAACAGCCCCTACGCAGACTTGCTTGCCGGCCAGGTTCAAATAATGTTTGACGGCTTGCCCGCTGCGGCCGGCAATATACGCGCAGGCAAACTCAAATTGCTGGCCATTACCGGCAAACAGCGTCATCCCACCTTTCCCAATGTTCCCACTTTCGCCGAATCCGGTCTGCCCGACTTCGAACCCATCGCCTGGCAAGGCTTGCTCGCGCCGGCCAGCACGCCACAAGCCATCATCGATCAATTGAGTATCGCCATGCGCAAAGCAGCCCAGTCGCCTGAGCTTAGCGAAAAATGGCTTTCTTACGGAGGCGAATTGAAAGGCAACACCCCTGCCGAGTTTGCCGAATTCATCAAGGCAGATCGTGCAAAATGGGGCGAGGTAGTGCGCAAGGCCGGGATCAAGCTGGATTGAAGGCGGCCGCCGCATATCAAATATGCGTCAATGCCCTCTCCATACCCTCTGGGCGATGCTGCTCACGAAGGCGTTTGAGATCCCTGGTGATTCGAGCGCCGTCCTCACTATTAGCGACAAGCTCAGCCAGAAATATTTCATGCAGCAGGTAAGAGTGAAGTTGATAGGTCAGCGCATGGTCTTGCACGCAGGTCACCGTGGCGGCCTCCGAAAACACTGCCGTTGTGACAGCCCTACCATCCCTAGCAAGCGTAAGCAGAGCGTCAGTCGCGGAAGTCAGGCGTTGCGCCTTTCCCTCATGGGGATAGACCATGGCGCTTGGTAGCTTCTTCTGCAACGCTCGCCATGCACCAAAAGCAATGATTTTGATTTGTACGCCCCTCAGACAGGCCGCTTCCAGGCTAGGCAGCAGCAACCTAAGCGTGCCCGCCTCGCCTTTCAACCATACATAAAGCTGCGCAGTGCCAAGCTCATCATGCAATTGATTCAGGCAGGCATCTACTCCAGCCGCAGTACGGATTGATCCCTGATTGCGTGACTGCATTCTCCGGCTTAGGCCATCAGCAAATCGCTCACACTCGTCGGCGAGCCCTGTAGTTAGCCTAGCAACCAAGCTTTTGGGGTCGACAGGCGAGTATGCCGCCGGTTTGGCATGCACGATGCTTACCGCTTCAATCTCAAGTAGCCGTTCAATCGCGCGGTACACATTGGCACGCTGCAGCCCGGCACGCTTGGCAATTTGATATGCGGTCGCTGGAAAGCCGTTGACCAACTCCAGCCAAACCGCAGCTTCATAGCCTGAAAATCCGAAACGTCGCAAAAGCTGCACTGCTTTTGCGTTCAATGGCTCGCTGAGGTTTAGTGGTTTCATTTGCTACTAAAAGCCCGATAGCATTGACGCAGTAACTGGATCGCGTCAAGGAGACAACAAGTATGAACACAAACCGACGTCAAATACTAACATCAGCCCTCGGGGCCATGATTGCCGGCCCTGCCTTAGGCCGCCAGGCCTCATGGCCGAGCATGGCAGTCACACTCACGGTTCCATTTTCTCCTGGTGGAGGAACCGACTTGTTGGCACGGTCCATCGCCGAAAAACTAGCTGATCAACTGCAAGTGTCCGCCATCGTAGAAAACAAACCAGGCGCCGCGGGAAACATCGGGGCTGAACTAGTAGCTCGTGATACCAGCAACCATCGATTTCTGTTCACGACCGCATCCATTGCAGTCAACCAATCTCTTTATCAAAACTTGCGCTATAAGCTCGTCGAAGATCTACAGCCCATTTCCATGCTGACGTCTTCCCCCCTCGTACTAGCAGTGCCCGGCACCAGCTCCGTCACCTCCCTTGAGCAACTTTCGGCAGCTGCATCAAAGAGAAATGGAGGACTCAACTATGGGTCGCCGGGGACAGGAACGACTAGCCATCTTGGATGCGCCGTGCTGACTAAAACCCTGGGTTTCCCGGCGACCCACATCCCCTACAAGGGCGCAGCCCAAGTCTCAGCGGCGTTGATGTCTTCTGAAATAGATTTCGCCATGATCGCGGCCGTTGCTGCTGCACCGCATTTAAGAAGTGGTGCAATTCGAGCGATAGGAATCGCCGGCAAGCACTCTCCTCCAAGCATGGAACGGGTTCCTCTACTGGTCGAGATCGACCCTCAGCTCGAGTTCGACAACTGGCAGGCTCTGTTCGCCCCCAAATCCTTAAGCACCTCCAACGCTCAGCGACTGGCGGCAGAACTGCGATCGATATTGCAAATGCCCGATGTCGCAAAAAAAATCAGTAACGACGGCGCAACGCCTTTAGGGCTAACTCCCCCACAAACTGCTGAGCACTTGGCTGTCGAGATTGCTCGTTACAGAAAAATCGTCGCCGCTTTCAGTATTTCGGTGACTTAACCATGGCAAAGACAGAGCCACTGCTACCCTTAAGCGGCGTCAAAATTCTCGATGCCACCCGAGTTCTCGCAGGCCCTTACTGCAGCTACTTACTCAGCCTACTTGGAGCCACCGTCACGCGAGTGGAACGCTCTCCCGATGGCGATAGTATTCGCTGGCGGTCCCGGGCCAATCCAAGCCTGGGCGAGCAGGGACTAAGCACCGACTATGTCGCGCAAGCAGGTAACAAAGAAATCATCTACCTCGACCTCAGCAAAAAAAGCGATCAATCTCGGTTCTTGCAGCTCGTTCGTGACAACGATATTCTTGTCGAAAACTTCCGCAACGGCGCACTAGGGCGCTTGGGTCTTTCCAAAGAAAAAATTGAAAAACATAATCCCTCGCTTATCTGGTGCTCTATTACCGGTTACGGTGAAGGTGGGGTCCGAAGCGAGTATCCAGCCTACGACAGCGTGATTCAAGCAGCGAGCGGCCTAATG
This sequence comes from Pigmentiphaga sp., assembly GCA_040391825.1. Classification (GTDB taxonomy): domain Bacteria; phylum Pseudomonadota; class Gammaproteobacteria; order Burkholderiales; family Burkholderiaceae_B; genus Pigmentiphaga. Next base: position 702 of record JBEBXA010000087.1, on the reverse strand, counting down.
CAATTGACTGGAACCAGCAGTTCAGGCCCGCTCAAGACGGGCGCACCTATCGTGGACTACACCACAGGCCTTAATGCTGCACTTGGAGTCGTAAGCGCCTTGCTCATGCGTCGCCGAGACAATCAAGGATCCCGCATCAAGGTATCAATGCTTGATACTGCCCTAGCCATGATGCAAAGCACAGTCTCCGGACACTTGAATGGGCAAGAATCTTTGGCGGCAAGGGGCAACGCTGCATCTAGCGGCAACCCTCTTTCAAAAGTCTACGAAGCCCTCGACGGATTGGTTTGCATAGCGATTAACGAGCCTCACCAGTTGCGATCCCTCATGTCAGAGCTTGGCATACCTCCCGATCTTGCAGACAGCAAAAAGCGTAATGAACTACTGAGTCGCGTCGAAATGTGCATACGGCAACGCACAGTAGCGGACACCGACTACTCTTTGAATACTGTAGGAGTTCCCTGTGCTCCAGTACAAGGACTGGATGCAGCCTTGGGGATAGCAGTAGAGGCAGACGCCGGCTATGTAAAGAAGATGGGGGGATCCCACTCTCTTCAGGTGCTTGGCCTACCCTTTAACATCGACGGCAGTCGCGGCGCCACGCCGGTCGCGCCATCAGCACATGCAGAGCGACTCAAATAGAGGCTCAGCGCCAATCATTCTTGGCCTCCATTACGCAAGAGGCGCTTCACAATGAAACCG
>JBEBXA010000086.1:0-17013 GCA_040391825.1 Pigmentiphaga sp. | reverse complement strand
ATAACGGTCGCTCGCAATGCTTGTCTCGTCTGAAGCACGAACAGCTTGTAGCGTTTTCATCAAACCGCCGTCAGATATATGATGAGCGATGCCTGAAAGGTTGCAGTCCTGACGGCCGGCAACCGAGTGCAGCCTGGATGTCCCCCGATTGCGATGCAAACAACGGAGCATGTATGAAAGTAGAAGGTCAGTGTCATTGCGGTGCCATTACCTATGAAGCCGAAGTCCAGCCGGGAACGATTGCCATCTGCCACTGTGGTGATTGCCAAAGACTGGGCGGCTCCTCATTTCGTACGAATATCCCTGCGCCGGCCGAGCACTTTCGCATCGTGACGGGCCAACCCCGCCAATACGTCAAAGTCGCCGATAGCGGGGTCAAACGGGTCCACGCCTTCTGCGAAAACTGCGGCTCGCCGGTCTATGCCTGTGCCATAGAGAACCCAGCCAGCTACACGCTGCGAGTCGGCGCGTTAAAGCAGCGCTACGAGCTGGGCGTTCCGGCGCGGGAAATCTGGACTAAGCGCCGCTTTTCCTGGATTCCGGCCTTGAGCAAGGTGCAAGTTGAAGGGCAGCCTTAGCCGTCCTCACCCGCCTCTGCCGCTGCGAGCCGATAAAGAATCTGCCGCATCATCAAACCAGGCTTGTCCGGAGCAAAATTAAGATCGAATTGCGGCTCGCTATCGTTGCGCACCACCTCAGTGATCCACTCGAGTGCATCGACGTCTTCCTGATAGGCCTGCGCAGACGATTGATAAAGATGCTCATCCGCCGCTTTGTCATCAAGATTGAAATTTCGGCTGCAGAACCACCAGTAATGGATTCCGTAGTTGGTTTCCGGCGTGAATATGTGGGTGATGTTGAAACGATAGGTTCGCGGCAGGCCGCTCGGGTCATTGTTGTCAACAATGCGCGCGTATGCAGTGTGCAATGCCGGCGACACGAACCTGGCGTCCGAATAACGGTCAACCGGTTGTCCTGCCAACCCCGTCGGCACCGCGTAAACTCCTGGCGGCGGCGAATTTTTCAGTTCGCGTTCGATGATGAGCACGTCGCCCTCTTCCCGCACTTTGAGCTTCGAGCGCGCATATTCGGGCGTGCCGATAGCGCCTGGATGCAGAAAGGGAAAGTGCGTCTGGTCGAGCAGATTCTCATGCATGGAAACATAGTCGCACTTGATGAAGAAGCTGCCGTTGACCGACTTCCACTGCTCATTGGCCAGCCAGCTCGTATCCGGGATAAGAGACTCGTCAGCGTGATCGGGGGCTCCCATCCATATCCATACAAGAGGCCCGCGCTCAACTGTGGGAAAACTGCGTACATTCGCGTTGGTCGGGACGATAGGCATGGCCGGCATACTTACGCATCGGCCGGAGGGATCGAACTGCATGCCGTGGTAGCCGCACATGAGCACGTCGCCGATGAGCTTGCCTTTTGCGAGCGGGAATGATCGATGAGGGCAACGGTTGCGCACCGCGACCACCTCACCAGCTAGCGTTCGATACAGTGCGACCTCAACCCCCAGCAGCCTGCGGCTCACGATTTCGCGAGACACCTCGGCGCCAAGCGCCGCCACGTACCAGCTGTTCCGAACCAGCGGCGTCGCATGATCGGCCAAGCCTCCCGGAGTGAATGTTCTCTGGTCTGCGCCGACCAGCTCGAAGTTTGGATCAACGACACGGCTCATGTTCTCTCTCCTCCAGGCAATTACAGATCCAGCACGAGACGTTTGCCCCGGGTGCGAGACACGCAAATGCACAGTGTTTGTCCTGACTCTTTGTCTTCTTCTGACAGATATCGATCGCGGTGATCGATATCTCCATCATTTTCTAGAATGGTGAGCGGGCACAGGCCACACTCGCCTCGTCCGCAGTCCCACAAGACCGGAATGTTCTCCACAAGCAGGGCGTCAAGAATGCTGACATCGGCGCCCACCTTGATGTCCCGTCCACTCTTCTTTAGTTCGACCACGAAGGGCTGAGCATCGGCTGAAATGCCCGCGCCGAAGGTCTCGCTACGCACTCGATCCGCCTCCCACCCCAGGCTTGCTGCCGCGTCGTGCGTGGCTTGAATCATTGCCGCCGGGCCACAGACATACGCCGCACATCCCGCGGCTGCGCCGGCCAACAAGGCACGAATATCAGGGTGTCCCTGCAAATCGCTGGTGTGGAATTTCGCCTTGCGTCCCACCAGGCGGTCTAATTCGTCCCGGTAGGCCATGTCGGTTTTTGATCGGCCGCAATAGACAAGCTCGAACGAACAATTGCGGCGCGTAAGACTACGCGCCATGGAGAAGATAGGTGTGATGCCTATTCCGCCGGCAAGCAGCAGAACGTGCTTATCTCGCCTATCCAAAGGGAAGTTGTTGATGGGCGCACTCACATGCAACCGGGTTCCCTCTTCAAAGGTTGCATGGATGTGCGCCGAACCCCGCGCGTGATCTTCACGTTGAACCGCGATTCGATAGCTGGTACGAGGATCATCCTCAAGCCCTGCCCCGCCGATCAAGGAGTAGTGGCGCACGATCAAACCCCGTTCCTTGGAAAGCGTGCGGACCGCAATATGCGCCCCCGCCTCGTAAGGCGGCAATGCCTGTCCGGTGGCGGATCGAAGCAGATACTCGCGCACCCTGGGCGTGAGTTGCCGCACACCCGCGACGACGACTTCAAAATTACCTCTAAACATCGCGCACGCCCTCAGTCCAGTTTGAAATCGCTTGCAAGCATGAACGTGATCGGATTGAACTCTTTGAAAACGTCATAGGGCAGCTTGGCGAAAAAATTCGGCTGGGCGTCGATCTAAAAGCTATCCACATAGATGTCTCCCCAAAGCTATGGATTATTTGAAGAGTGAGACAAAATTCTATTGGATTAAAAATGCCTTATTAGACTAAATTTTGGTTTTCACTAGATCATTTTTTGCATCAATGGATATTGCTACCCATATCCGTACATTCACTGTCGTTGTGCATTGCGGAGGTTTCGCCGACGCGGCACGCCAGTTGGGCGTCGTCCCTTCGGTGGTGGCCAAGCGAATATCCCAGCTTGAAGCCAAATTGCAGACCCGGCTATTCGAGCGCACCACGCGCCGAGTCACCTTGACCGAGGCGGGCGAGAAGTTCCATTCCCGAGCAGCTGCCGTCGTGTCCGAAATGGAAGAGCTTTTCGAATCGGTAAGAAGAGACGACGGCTTACCTGAAGGTCACCTGCGCGTCATGGCCCCCACCACACTCACCTTGTTGCAGCTTGGCCCCGTGTTCAGCAGTTTTCTGGTGGCTCATCCCGGTATCACGATGCAGCTCTCCCTCGTCGATCTATCCGCCAATCCGGCAGAGGGCGGTTTCGACATGGCCATCAGTGGACGCGCGGCAAGCTACGAAGGCGTGGTGGACTTGCCCTTATGCCCGGTGAAACCGGTCCTTTGCGCTTCCGCTGCTTATTTGCAAAGCAATAAGAACCCGACCCATCCACGCGATCTGGTCGATGCCGATTGCCTGGTCTTTTCTGCCACCGGCACAAGCTGGAGCTTTCAAGGACCGCGCGGCGCCCTTGCCGTTGACGTGAAGACCCGCCTGCAAGCCGACGACAACTTGACCCTGCTCCATGCCGCCGAGGCTGGATTAGGCATCGCGCAATTGCCGGCCTACATCGTCGAACATTCGATACGCAAGGGAAAGCTGGAAGTTGTGATGCCGGAATTTGCACCACAGGAAAATTGGTTCAAGGCCTATGTTCCTCGTCGCAAGATGGGTATGGCACGAGTACAGGCACTGCTTGCGCACTTGCAGAAGAATTGGTCATCCATGCAGCCCAAGACCTAAGCGCAAATTCGAGAGGCTCGGATCTCGAATCGTAGGCCTCGATTATCGGATCTGGAAAACCATTCGTCCGCGCCTCAACAACCGTCTTCGAGCTAAGGCATGCCCGCGTCACGGCACCGTCAAGGCCAACGCCATCCGCTACAACGTTCAATACGTCAACAGCTAAGGATCAGTGCAAAAACCGCCATCGGGGTATGGCGGTTTTTCATTTTGCGGGTGACCTCAGCCCCGCGTATCAATCGTCGGCATGGATGCCGAGCCGTGTGATCAGCTCGCCCCACTTGGCGGTTTCGGCCGCTATGAACTTGCCGAAATCCGCCGGCCCCAGGTAGGCCACCGATGCGCTCGCCGCTTCGAAATGCTCGCGCATTCCGGGACTCGCCATGATCTCGCCGATTGTCTTGCTCAGGGTATCGACGATGGCGGTCGGCGTGCCGGCCGGAGCCAGGATACCCCACCACAGACCGCCGTCGAAGCCTTTCAGTCCAGTCTCTTCCAAGGTCGGCACATCAGGCAAGGACCGTTGGCGCTCGGTGCCCCCCACGGCCAGTGCGCGCAAGAGATTGCCCTTGACGTACGACAGCCCCTGCAGCACGGTGCCCATCGCCATATGTGCGTGTCCGGCGGCGACGTCGGTCATGGCCGCGCCTCCACCCTTATACGGCACATGCGTCATCGCAATGCCCGCGCGGCTTTGGAACAACTCGGTGGCCAGGTGCTGCGCGCTGCCCACGCCAGAGGACACATAGTTGAGCTGGTTCGGATGGGCCTTGGCATAAGCAATCAACTCGGCCACCGTCTTGACCGGCAGTCCCGGATAGATCGTAATCAGCTGCGGCGCGGCCCCCAACTTGGCCACCGGAGAGAAATCCTTGACCGGATCGTAGGGCAGCTTCCGATACATCGTCGAATTAGAAGCATACGGCGTGGAAATCAGCAGCAGCGTGTACCCGTCGGGACGAGCTTTGGCTACTATATTGGTGCCGATGGTACTGCCCGCGCCACCGCGGTTTTCCACGATGAAGGGCTGCCCGAGGCGCTTGGCAAGCTCTTCGCCGATCAGACGACCGACGATGTCGTTGCTGCCACCGGGCGCGAACGGAATCACCAGGCGCACGGGACGATCGGGATAGCTCTCGGCTTGGGCAACGCCGTTGCCGGCGACGGCGCACACCAACACCAGAGGCGCCGCGGCCAGGCGGATGAAATACGGAATGGTGCGGTTCATGTCGTCTCCCGCCTCAAGCTTGTTTACGCGGATCAACAATCGGGGGACCCACCTTGATGTTGAGCCTGCGCGCGTCCTCCGGGCTGAAATCCGCGTCGGTCTTGAAGCCGGCGGCGAGAATGCCGGCCAGCGCGCAAATATCGTCGACTTCATTGACGTCGCCGGTGACCCCAATGCACGCGATGATTTCACCGGTTTCGTCACGAACGAGCTGGGCGCCGGCCTCGAGAAAGATCGGGCCGGGCGCGAGGTCGCGCAGCGTATCCATGAACAGAGGCTTTTCCCTCGCTTTCTGCAGCACCATGCGCGATGAGCGATGCATCGCCAGCGCGGCCCAGGCCTTGCCGCGGGAAATCTCGAAACGCATGATCGAAGCGCCGTCTTGCTTCAGGAACGCCTTGACGTGTCCGCCGGCGTCCAAAACGATCGCAGCCAGGCCATGGGCCTGTTGTCTGCGGGCTTCCTTGAAGGTCTCTAGGATGATGGAAAGCGCTTCGTCCATGGTGATGCTACGCATTGTTCGAGCCCTTTCTCTTTCATGATTTGACGAGGTAAAGATTAGCGTCTTGTTGAAAATGAGAGAAATGAATTATTGTTGGTGAATCATTCAACATGTTCATAAATAGGAAGGGAGATGAAGATTGATTTTCCCGGCCTCGAAGCCTTCGTCACTGTGGCGGAGTTCGGAAACTTCACACGCGCGGGCCAACACCTCAATCTGTCGCAAACCGCGGTCACCCACCGCATCAACAAGCTGGAGCGGGATCTAGACGTAAAGCTGCTGCACCGCTCCACGCGCGAAGTGATGCTCACACGGGCCGGATCGGGGCTGCTACCCAGGCTCAAGACCATCCTGGGCGACCTGAACGGCGAATTGCTGCGGGCTCGAAACGAAGCCACCCGGACCGACGTTCCGCTGCTCACGATCGCCTGCCTGCCGACCATCGCCATGCAGATACTGCCGTCGGCGCTGGCTATTTTCCAAAAGCGCAATCCGGCGGTCATGGTGCGCACCTTCGACACCTCGGCCGCCGAAATCGCGCCGCTGATCACCCAGGGACTTGCCGAATTCGGCCTGACGATCATGGCGGCGGGCAACGAAGAGCTCGTCACCGAGCCCTTGTTCACCGAGGATTATTTGCTGGTTTGTCCGGTGGGGCATCCTCTTGGCAAGCGTCGCGAGGTCCGCTGGTCAGACATCAGCCGGGAAACGCTGATCCGCGTCAACCAACACACGGCAAACCGCTACATCGTCGATCAGGCGCTCGGCGAGCAGAGTGAAAAGATGAACTGGGTCTATGAGGTCCAGCACACGCTAACCGCCGTGCGGCTGGTACAGGCCGGCCTCGGCCTGACCGTCATTCCACGCAGTGCGGTCGAAGGGCTGCGCTCAGAGGAGATTTCCTATGCCCCACTGACTGGGCCGAGGATCACCCGGACCATCGGCATCCTGTCGCGCCGGGGCGCAGCGTTGTCGATGCTCGCGCAGAGTTTTCGCAGTTCGTTGCTGAGTACCTCGCTGCCATGCAGACCATCTACAGGGGCTGCAAGCCGAGCATCGTGACGAGCGCGCCCCACTTCTCGCGCTCTTTGTTCAGAAACTCGTTGAGCTGTGCGAGCACGCCGCCCTCGCGAAAGCGGCATTAGCCTGCGAGGCCTGTGGTTCTGTGCTCCGACCAAGAATCTGCTTGATGCTGGATGTACTACACCGTCTTTGGGGTATGGCAATAGACCAAGCATAAGCAAACGCAGACAATAAAAAACCTGCAACGCCATGGATGATCTCATCCTCGCCAAGGTAGTTTTTCGCAATAGAGACATCGAACTTTAAGACCTTCCTGCCAGCTTTTTCATTTTTCCAGGAGCAGCACTAGCGGCAAGGTATGGTCAAAATCCAACTCCATCTGTGCCCACCTGCGCACTTGTCGGAATGCACGCCAAGACTTCGGGTCCTTTGCAGAATCGGTGGTCAGACCAGCAGCCGGCAGGGGCAACTGCCGTTGCACCATTGCCAGCGCCTCGTTGTATCGAAAATAGCAGTAGGACGGCGATATCAGAAGGTGCTGCGCCACCTCTCGCATTTTGTTGTCGAACCGCCTTAGAAGATGGACATACGCGCCTGCTCGTGACTCGTGTGGTTCATGCTCGCGCGGCTCTTCAGTGACCTCTTCTGCCGCAATCAGGTACTGCAGTGGATCACTGAAATCCGTGGCGGCCAGCTTTCGCATTGCCGGGTGATCATCGACGGCAACGTCTTTTCCATCGATTTGCCGATCTAGTTTAAGCGCGCTTCGTACTGTCTTGTCGGCGTACTTCACCAGCTCTTGATACAGAAAGGCAACCAGACGGTCTTGAAAGAACCGGTCGTCAAAATTGAGTGTCACCCCTAGTTTTTCAGCAACTAAAGGTGCCATGAGCCAGGCTTCGCTCTCAATATCTTCTGGTGTTTGCTCGTAGTCCGTGCTCTTTGCAATGAGCTCGAACTTGCCCCGCTTTGCCCTGACGAAACGCTGGAATGCCTCAAAGTCCTCCCCCATCACCCTCTCTCCATAACACCTGGGCAACCGGCAGCGTAGTGTTGTAGATGACTGATTGGCAATGACCTCTGGGGAAATTAGTTTTGTCAGACCACAGCAGGACGAAACTACCGCATCTGACATCAGACCGTTAGCCAATCCCTTCAGCAAATACCTCCCACTGGTTCCCCAGCGTGCGCAAGCGCACCCCTGCCAGGGCCTGCCCATAGGGGGCCCAATGGTTTGGAATTGCTTGAATATTGGATAAGACGAAAAAAACCCGCATAGCCTCAGCTGGTGCGGGTTTCGTAGACTTACTGATACTGCTATTTTTGGTGCCGGTGAAAGGAATCGAACCCTCGACCTTCTCATTACAAGTGAGCTGCTCTACCAACTGAGCTACACCGGCGACAACGACATGGATTGTAAACGGAACGCGAGAAATCTTCCCCCGCCCGGCTCATCCGCTTTTAACAGTGGCGGGGCCGCAAAACGCGGCTTTACGCACGGCTAAGCGAATAGCCCAAAAATGCCATGCGGGCGATTGTACACGCGGCGGAAGATCTTTTCTGGACATGGCCAATGCAGACTTGATCAATAGCCCCTGCCCCCACCAAAGGTGGCAGATATTTCCGCTTTTCCCACTATCGCCCCCAGCGCCGCAGTGTTTTCGCCGCCATCTCTGCCGGCAGATCGGCCGCCAGCAAAGCTGCCAACAAGATACGCACTTTGCGCGGGCACAGCCATCCCGCCATCTGCACACCTCGCCGGATCAAATCGATTTCAGACCCCACAAAGCCATAGGTATTGTCGACGGTTGGCCCGTTTCCTGTACGCGTGGCCACCACCACAGGCAGCCTCTTGGCTAGATCTTCAAGCCGCTGCGCCAGCCCAAACGACACATGACCAACACCGAAGGCCGCCACCACTAGTCCTTCGTAGCCGTTCTGAGGAAGCGTATCGATCAACCACCCATCATCACCCAAGGCGGCTTCGACCAAGGCGACGCGAGGCAGACTGCGCAGGGGCGCGGGTACAGCCTCGCGCGCTGCCGGCGCGTGAGCATAACGCGGCGCCCCCTCGACCATGTGCCCGCTTGCACCACCCGGGGACTCGAAAGCGTCCACAGCAAGGGAATGGCATTTGCGAACACGACGCGCTTCGTGCACGGTATCGTTCATGACCACCAACACCCCCCGCTCGCGACTGGCCGGCGCAGCGGCCGTGCGTACTGCGGCCAACAAATTCGCCGGGCCATCGGCGCCTGCAATCAGCGGAGTACGCATGGCCCCTGTAAATACCAGGGGCTGCGGGTGTTGCCAATATAGGTCCAGCAGAAAGGACGTCTCTTCAAGGGTATCGGTTCCCTGCGTAAAGACCACTCCGTCGGCACCGGCCTCTACCTGGGCTTGAGCCCAACGCAGACAATCGAGCAAGTTGTCGAAAGACAGCGAAGCGCCCGGCAGTTGAAACAGTGCCTCCGTGCTGATCTGTGCAACTTTGTCCAAGCCGGCAACGGAAGCCGCTAGCTGTTGCGCCGTCATCTGCGGCACAACACCTCCTGCTTGCGCATCGGGCGTCATAGCGATGGTGCCGCCCAACGAAGCAATGGAAACTCTAGGGAGATCGCAAGCAAAGGCCATGTTTACACCGTCAGCACAGTGTCGTGGCGGGAAGCCGCGACACTACGTTTGAATTCCATATCTAGCGCCGGCTGCGACGGGCGAAGCACAAACCCGATCCGACATGTATGGGGCGTTGCTCGACCAGCCCTTGGCTGATAGAACATGAAGATCTTGCCTAGTGTATAGCTGCGATGACAAGGCGGCCAAGAGGCTAGGCCTGAACGACTTATTGCCGGGATTTACCGCACAGGGATAACAATCATGGCGATGAAAACATCGCCATGATTCGCCTTACTTGATGATCTTCAATTTCGGACGTCCACGATCCGGCCCAGGAGGCGGTGTCGGATCACTATCATCGGGCTTGCCGCCGTCTGATGCCGAAGGTGTTTCGGCTGAAGGAACTGCTGACAACTGAGGACGAGAGATACCTGCGTCTTGGCCCGGCTCATCTGAGGCCGGACTAATTTGCTCGGTTTCGGCGTCGACATCTGCTTGTAGAGCCGGCCCAATTTCGAAAGCCATTCCATGCCCGGTTTCCCGGGCGTAGATGGCGGTCACCGCGTCAACCGGCACGGATATCTGCCGGGCAACGCCGCCAAACCGCGCCTGGAACTCGATGAACTCGTTGCCGAGTTCAAGCTTGCTGGTCGCCAGGCTGCCAACGTTGAGGACGATCTCGCCGTTCTTGACGTGCTCGCGGGGCACGATCACGCGTTCATCTACGGTAACGGCAAGATGAGGGGTATAGCCGTTATCGGTACACCACTCATGCAAAGCCCGGATCAGATAGGGTTTGGTAGAGGTCTCGCTCATGTCTGTCCGTCCATTGCTGCTTGCTTGTCACACATCAACGACGCATGACCTTTTCAGAAGGCGTCAGCGCTTCGATATAGGCCGGACGCGAGAAGATGCGCTCAGCATATTTTTGCAGCGGTGCAGCGTTCTTGGGAAGTTCAATACCATAGTGGTCAAGACGCCAGAGCAAGGGCGCGATGGCTACGTCCAGCATCGAGAACTCTTCGCCCAGCATGAACTTGTTCTTGAGGAACATGGGTGCCAGTTGCGACAGGCGGTCCCGAATCTGCTGGCGAGCCTGATCCAGGGCGCGCTCATCGGCACGCGCCTCGCGTGCCTCAAGCGTTGCCACATGCACGAATAATTCCTTTTCGAAGTTGAACAGGAACAAACGGGCGCGAGCGCGCATGACGGGATCGGCGGGCATCAACTGCGGATGCGGAAAACGCTCGTCGATGTATTCGTTGATGATATTGGACTCGTACAACACCAGGTCACGCTCGACCAGGATAGGCACCTGACCATACGGATTCATGACCGCAATGTCTTCAGGCTTGTTGTAGAGATCGACGTCGCGAATTTCAAAATCCATGCCTTTTTCAAAAAGCACGAATCGGCAACGTTGGGAGAACGGACACGTGGTTCCGGAGTAAAGCACCATCATGGCTGGGTCCCCGAGATGTTAAACATTTAGAAGCATGAAAGGCCAGCGCCCGATATCGAACGCTGGCCCCAGGAAAATAGCCTGAGAACTACTTGATGTCCTTCCAATACACGGCGTTCAGACGCCAGGTAATGACTGTGAAGAACGCCAAGAACAGCAGTACCCATACACCCAGGCGAGTACGTTCTTTCTGGACGGGCTCCGCCATCCAGGACATGAATGCGACCAAATCGGCCACATCGCTGTCATAAGCTGCGGCCTTGACCGGGTCTTGCGGAATGAAACGGCTTTCGCTTGTTTCTGCGCCGTGGTAATTGGCGACCGGCTCCTTCTTGACCGTAGCCGCGCCGTTGGCATCGTAGCTCGTGGTGACGCGTTCCCAACCGTGTTCGCCTTCGCCCTTGTGCATGGCGACGGTCACGAGTTCACGCGGCCCCTGGCGCTCCCACATGGCGTGGGGCATACCGACGCTGGGGAAAACCAGATTGTTCCAGCCCGTGGGCTTGGTGTCGTCACGGTAGAAAGTGCGCAGGTAAGTGTAGAGGTAATCCGCGCCCGTCGGGCCGGCGTTAACCGACTTCGAGCGCGCGATGACGGACAGATCCGGCGGCGCGGCGCCGAACCATTCCTTGGCCTCTTTTGCGCTCATGGCCGTGGTCATCATGTCGCCCACCTTGCCGCCGGTAAACAGCAGGTTGTCCTTGATCTGCTCGTCTGTCAGGCCGATGTCTTTCAGGCGGTTATAGCGCATGGACACGGCCGCGTGACAGTTCAAGCAGTAATTGACGAACAGTTTGGCGCCATTCTGCAATGACGAGAGGTCATTGACACGTGCGGGGGCTTTTTCCAGGTGATACCCGCCTTCGGCCGCATAGGCGCCCGCGCAGGTCAACATCAGAATAAGTGCACCGAGAAGCTTCTTCATCTTGGTATCCGTTAAGTCTATCCGGACAGGCTGGGTTTTATACCCGGCCTGCCCCGGTTTGCATCCTCAGTGGGCAGAAAACGTAATGCGTTCCGGCACCGGCTTGAACTTCCCGACACGGCTCCAGAGCGGCATCAGCAGGAAGAAACCGAGGTAAATGATCGTGCCGATTTGCGACATGATGTTGAACACTTCGGTAGGAGCCTGCGTACCCAGGTAACCCAGCACCAGGAAGTTGACGATGAACACGCCATACAGCCATTTGTGCCAGCCCGGACGATAGCGGATGGACTTGACCGGCGAGTGATCGAGCCAAGGCAGGAAGAACAGGATCACGACAGCGCCGCCCATGGCAACCACGCCCCAGAACTTGGCGTCGAACACCTTGAGCAGAACGGCCAAACCGATCAGCACCACCACCACGGCCAACTTGAGCTTGGTGTTGAACTTGCCTTTCAGGAAGATCCCGGCTGCAGCCACCGCTGACAGAACGGCCAGCACGGTGGCGAAGTCGTCGGTAACGGCACGCAGCATCGAATAGAACGGCGTGAAGTACCAGACCGGCGCAATATGCGGCGGGGTCTTGAGCGAATCAGCAGGGATGAAGTTGTTGTACTCGAGGAAATAGCCGCCCATTTCCGGCGCGAAGAACACGATCGCGCTGAAGATCATCAAGAAGATGGCAACACCGAACAGGTCGTGCACCGAGTAATACGGATGGAAAGGAATGCCGTCGAGCGGAATGCCTTTTTCATCTTTGTGGTTCTTGATCTCGACACCGTCGGGGTTGTTGGAACCCACTTCGTGCAAGGCAATGATGTGCGCTACCACCAGCCCCAGCAACACCAGCGGTACGGCGATGACGTGGAAGGAGAAGAAACGGTTCAGCGTAGCATCGGACACGACATAGTCGCCCCGGATCAGCAGCGCCAGATCAGGCCCGACAAACGGTATGGCGGCAAACAGGTTGACAATGACCTGGGCGCCCCAATATGACATCTGACCCCAGGGCAAGAGATAACCCATGAAGGCTTCGGCCATCAGGCACAGGAAAATGGCAACGCCGAAAATCCAGACCAGTTCGCGAGGCTTGCGATATGAGCCATAGAACAGCCCACGCAGCATATGCAGGTAGACGACCACGAAGAACATGGACGCACCGGTCGAGTGCATGTAGCGGACCAGCCAGCCCCATGGCACTTCGCGCATGATGTATTCGACCGACTGGAACGCGCGTTCCGCGTCGGGTTTGTAGTGCATGACCAGGAAAATTCCGGTCACGATCTGGATCACCAGCACCAATAGCGCCAACGAACCGAAGAAATACCAAAAATTGAAGTTCTTCGGTGCGTAGTACTCGGACAGATGTGCTTTCCAGGTCGACGTGAGCGGAAAGCGGGCGTCGACCCAACCTAGAAGGCCAGTGGTCTCGACATTCTTCTCGCCAGCCATGAATGCTGCTCCTTTTGCTCGGCGGGTTTACGTCGATCCGGCAAGCAATGAATCATTGCTTCTTTGCCGAATCGATGCATTCTCAATAGCTTCGTTTACTTCGGAGACGCGGGCTTGCGCCAGCATCTGCTTGGATCGGGGACGATCAGGCCTTGTGGTTCGCGTCGACGCCAACCAAAATCTTGGTGTCGGCTACGTACTCGTGCGGCGGAATCGTCAGATTGTCCGGAGACGGCTTGTTCTTGAATACCCGGCCAGCCATGTCGAACGTCGAGCCGTGGCAGGGGCACAGAAAGCCGCCATTCCAATCGGAGGGCAGATTCGGCTGCGGGCCTTCGGCAAAACGGGGAGTAGGCGAGCAACCCAGATGCGGGCAAATACCGACCGCAACCAGATATTCCGGCTTGATCGAACGGTATTCATTGCGAGCGTACTCCGGCGTGATCTCTTCGGGATTACGCTCCGAATTGGGATCGGCCAGCTGGCTATCGTTGTTTTTCAGTTCGGCTACCTGCTCTGGCGTGCGACGCAAAATCCACACGGGCTTGCCGCGCCATTCCACGATCCGCATTTCGCCTGGCTGCAAATCACCAACCTCGACCTCAACCGGTGCCCCGGCGGCCTTCGCGCGCTCGGAAGGCGCGAATGTGCTCACGAAGGGAACGGCAACACCCACTGCCGCTACGCCACCGACGGCACAGGTGGTGCCGACCCAGAAGCGACGGTCGGCGTCTACCACATTGTCCTGACTCATTTAACGACCCTCAAGATCCCTGAAGTACTTCAAAGCTCACCGGCAGCTAAAACCCTGCAAAATCGATGCAAAACCGCACCGGGGCTCATCGTAACCTTCGATTATAACGCAATGCCCCTACCCCAAGACAGACTTCGTAGCATCTTCGTCTATGGACACTAGCGATAGCTAGGCGCAGACAGGAAAAATGGAGGATACTTTCGCCACTAAAAACAGCATGGGAGAGGTGTCATGAGCATGATGAAGGAATTTCGCGAATTCGCGATGCGCGGCAACGTCATCGATCTGGCGGTAGGTGTGATCATTGGCGCGGCGTTCGGCAAGATCGTCGATTCCGTCGTAAAAGACGTGATCATGCCCCTGGTCAATTTCATACTCGGCGGCAATGTCGATTTCAGCAACAAATTCACGGTGCTGCGCTTGCCGGAAAACTACGCGGGAGCCATGACTTACGACGAACTGTCCAAAGCCGGCGCCATCGTGCTGGGTTGGGGCAACTTCATCACCATCCTGATCAACTTCATCCTGCTCGCCTTCGTCATCTTCTGGATGATCAAGCTGATGAACCGCGCCAAGAGCCGTTTCGAGAAAGAAGTACCGCCCCCCGCACCGGCCGCCACACCGGAAGATGTGGCGCTGCTGCGCGAAATCCGCGACCTTCTTAGCCAGAAGTAAGCACCTTGCAGCGGAGCCCGAACACGAGCTCCGCTGCATTCAGACCGGATTGTCGATGTCCACGAACTCCACGCGCACATCAAAGCGGGCCTCAATCGCCTTACCCAGCGCCTGCACGCCGTAGCGCTCGGTAGCATGATGCCCAGCCGCCAGAAAACCGACGCCCGATTCTCTTGCCAAATGCACCGTCGGCTCGGAAATCTCCCCCGTAATATAGACATCAGCCCCGGCGTCGATCGCGTCCTGCAACATCCCCTGCGCCGCGCCCGTGCACCATGCCACACGCCCCACCACCTGCTGCGCATCGCCTATCAGCATAGGTTCCCGGCCCAGCCGATTTTCGATTCGCGCCGACAATTCACCCAGGGTCGCAAGCCCTGGCGCCTCGCCCAGCCAGATCAGGCCGTCAGGCCCGGCACGCAAGGGGGCACCATCTACCCATGTAGGGGCCAAGCCCAGCATTTTCGCCAATTGAGCGTTGTTGCCCCATTCCGGGTGCGCATCCAGGGGCAGATGGTATGCGAACAGATTCAGCTCATGAGCCAGCGTCAACGCCAGCCGGCTACGCTTTATCCCCCGCACACGCGGGTCTTCATTTTTCCAGAACCAACCGTGGTGCACCAACAAAGCGTCGGCGCCACGCTCGACAGCTACACGTATCATTGCCTCGGAAGCCGTAACTCCGGCGATAATGTGACGAACCGTGCTGCGGCCTTCGACCTGCAAACCGTTGGGACAGTAATCGCGAAACCTCGCGACCTGCAACTCGGCTTCCAGCCAGGCGGCCAGTTCCACGGCCTGCACACCGGCCGGCTCACCCCGTTCCGGGGCGCCGGTTTGCCTAGAAGGTCGCTCGCCTGCGATCATTGTCATTCTCCTGCTATAAAAAAAGTCACTACATGCGCCGACTATGGCTAATCTTTGCCCAGACCACCACGGTTTGTCTGGCCATTTTATTCATTGTGGCAACCCTGCGTCCCGAATGGCTTCCTCGCCAGGCCGGGCCGGGTAGCCCCATTGTCGTTCCTTTCTTTGAAGCCTCGCCCGCACCAGGGGGCGCAGGCAACGTGGCCGGCTCATACGCCGGCGCCACCAAGAAAGCCGCGCCAGCGGTGGTGAACATATTCACCAGCAAAGAAACTCCCCAGCCTAGCCACCCGTTTGCCGACGATCCGGTATTTCGACGCTTTTTCGGCGACGAACCCGACATGCGCCGCCAACCCGTATCCAGCCTGGGGTCAGGCGTCATCGTCAGCCCTGAAGGCTATGTCCTCACCAACAATCACGTCATCGAAGCTGCCGACGAAATCGAAGTCGCCCTGGCCGACGGCCGCAAAGCGCAGGCCACCCTGGTCGGCTCCGACCCCGAAACAGATCTGGCGGTGCTTAAATTGTCACTGCCCAACCTGCCCTCCGTCACCTTCGGCCGCGCCGAAGACCTGCAGGTGGGCGACGTCGTGCTGGCCATCGGTAACCCCTTCGGCGTCGGCCAGACCACGACCATGGGCATCGTATCCGCCCTGGGCCGCACCCACCTGGGCATCAACACCTTCGAAAACTTCATCCAGACCGACGCCGCCATCAATCCAGGCAACTCGGGCGGCGCCCTGATCGACGCCCAAGGCAACCTGGTCGGCATCAACACCGCCATCTACTCGCGCTCAGGCGGTTCGCTCGGCATCGGCTTCGCCATTCCGGTCAGTACCGCCCGGCAGGTCATGGAACAACTGATCACCTCAGGCAGTGTCACCCGCGGCTACATCGGCGTCGAACCCCAAGACCTCACCGCCGAGCTGGCCGACGCCTTCAAACTATCCCGTAGCGAAGGCGTCATCATCGCCGGCGTCGTTCGGGGCGGTCCCGCCGCCCGCGCGGGCGTACGCACCGGCGACATCGTGGTCTCGGTGGACGACAAAACCATCATCGACACCACCACCATGCTCAACGCCATCGCCCAACTGGCCCCAGGTAACAAGGTCACCATGAAGCTGGTACGCGGCGGGCAGGAAATAGAAACCGCCATCACCGTAGGAACCAGGCCGCAACCGCGCAGGGACGTGCAGCAACCTTGAACGCGCTTGTAGGCGGTACTGGGCACTAAGCCGCCTTGCTCCGTTTGCAAGGCAGCTTAGAGATCCCACCTGGACATTGCCAAATTGTTTGTACCGCCCGCATCCCGGCAGCGAGGAAGATGAAGAGGAAGAGGAAGAGGATGGGGAACAACGACAGGAAATGGGGGTAAAACCCTGCGAACAAGTCACTCCTCACCCCGATCTAAAACAAGCAGCCACCGTACTGCGCCAGCACCCAGTGCAACTGACCATGGCGCAAGCAGACCTCGACCGAAGAAGACTCCACAGAGAACCCAGGGTCACTCTCCAGGCCCTCTCAGGCAACCCCAACGTCTCTCTCACTCTCAACCAGCAAGATCACCCATTACGCCGCTGCAGGAGCGCCCCTCGACACGCCCTGCTAGCCGTGTCGTGTCGTGTCGTGTCGTGTCGTGTCGGGTCGGGTCGGGTCGGGTCGGGTCGGGTCGGGTCGGGTCGGGTCGGGTCG
>JBEBXA010000085.1:0-17114 GCA_040391825.1 Pigmentiphaga sp. | reverse complement strand
CCATTGAGGTGATTCGGGTGCGTAGTCGGATCGCCTCGGTATTGGGTGACGTTGCGCGGCCTGGCCGCTATCCCATTGAGGGTTCGCTGACCCTGCTGGAGTTGCTATCGCAGGCGGGGGGGCTGAAAGACACCGCCGATGACGTAGTGGTAGTGCTGCGCAAAGACCATGCTGTCGAAGGCAACCAGCGTCGTATTGAGGTGCCCGTGGGAAACAAACGCCTGCCCGACCTTCCGATCCAGGATCTGCCCTTGAAGGCCGGCGACGTCGTCTACGTGCCGCAGGCAAAACAGTTCTACATTTATGGCGAGGTGACGCGTGGGGGCGCATATCCAATGGAATCGGGGCTCAATGTGATGCGTGCGTTGGCCATCGCCGGAGGGTTGACCCAGCGTGCGTCCGAAGGCCGCATCAGCATCAGTCGCCCTGATCCGGCCACCGGTGAACAGCGCAAGCATCGGGTGAAGCTGGGCGATTCGGTTGCGCCCGGCGATGTCATCTACGTCGACGAACGTTTTTTCTAGCCGGAACCAGTTTGCGCGCGTACGAACGTCATGCATATGTATGGCAGCCTGTCGCAGGTGTTTTGGCCGCATTGTTATTGGACGCGTGTGGGCCGGCCTATGGCGCGCCCAGCGCTTACGATGCGTTGGTGGAGTCTGTCATCGCTGGCGTGCTTCATCCCGAGCGGGCGAGGGTAGACAAAGCCGTACGTGCTCGTAAGGTGACGGTGGCACCATCGGAGTCGAACCCCTTTCGCCCGCCGCCTGTTGCCGAGGATAGTGAACGTAATCCATTCCGTTCCCCATTTGTCGAGGAAACCTCTGCGCCGAACTCAACGTTGGAGGCACCATTGCCAGGTGTCGGCGTGGTCCGATCTGCGCCGTCGTCGGTTCCGAGAACCAGTGTTTCCCGCGGCGACAGCAAGACAACGAACGAAGGCATGGGTGCGGGGTCCCCGATTTTTCCCGAGGGCATCGAGTACTCGATCCAGGGCGAGCGCAGCTTCCAGCGGATCAGTAATCCTTATCGTTTGCCGGATACCGCAGGTAGCCAGCGGCACAGCGATATGGCAGTGGCCAATGAGGTCCGGGCTGCGGTCATTGTGCCGCTGGCTTCGGAGCGTACGCGACTCTTGGCGTCCGCGGCATTCGGTGACGTCGAATATCAGGACCAGAGCAAGCTGGACTACCAACCGCACTACTTGCGCACTATCCTGCAATGGCGTGCGAGCGATTTGTTCGAGGGTAGTGTATCGGCGTCAGATCGCGTGCGGCTTAACCGTTACCTAGCCACCAGTTGGCCCGATCGCGATCTAGTCAAACAGAAGGAGTTCGGCGCAGATGTTGGCTTACGCGTAACGGAATCACTCACCGTGCCCATGTTTAGCGTGTCGCGCCTGACGTCTCGCAACGAGTTTGCCGCCAACCAGGCGCTCTACAATCGCAACGACACTCGGTTCCGGGTGGCTGGGCGCTACGCGGGTACGGACAAGTCTTACTTCATGGCGGGCTTGACGACGGTGCGCAGCAACTATCCCGACCGGACGCCCTTGCAGGTCCAGGAGCTGGACCAAAGGTATACCGACCGCGAGTATTTCGTGAACGGTGCCTGGCATTACAGCGCCAAGACAGCGTTCGAGGGTTACGTGGGCTGGCGCCAGCGCAGCTATGCTTTTCTGGGGACTCGGGACGTAAATTTCATCACTGCCGATTTGCGTGCACTCTGGGACTATTCTGCCAAGACGTCGTTCCGAGCGCACCTGTGGCACCGGCCCTACGGCAACGAGGAAGATCCGTCGATCTTATACTCGACTTTGACCGGTGGCCGGCTGACCGTGCGCTGGCAGGCCAGCGAGAAAAGTTGGTTGTCGTTAAACGTAGTGCGCGAGAGGCAGAAAAATACCAACATCAGTGTGAGCAAGGTATCCGAAACTATCGCATGGCGGGTCGGTCCCCGCATCGAATGGCAGGTGCATCCCAATATCCTGCTCACACTTGATGGCTGGCGCGAACGTGTCAGTGGCGAAGGTGCGCCTAGTTATGGTGCGAGTGTAATCCGAGTTGGGATGACGCTGAGCCACGACAATGGGTCGCCTTGGCCGGCGAGGCAGTATAGGCACGGGGAGTGCGATACGCCGCGTTATCTGGATACCCGCTTGTGCGATCAATGATGCTGTTGGGTGCCATGCTTTCTCGCCCGAGGCAGTGGCAACTGCGTCGTCCAGATATGAAGGATTGCTTTCGCGTTAGTGCTAGCGCTAGCGCCTGACACCGATTTGCAGGATTGGGCGGCTTGCTTTTACCAGGATATCTACGTAATGCTTCTTGACGCCCGAGAACTACCCGATGCGACTGTATTGAATGCTGATATATGTATCGTTGGGGCTGGAGCCGCCGGGATCAGCGTGGCCCTTGCCCTGCGAAACAGCGGGCTTGACGTTGTCTTGCTTGAGGCGGGAGGAATCGGCGACGAGGCGGAGAGTCAGGCGCTGTACAAGGGGGAGGTGGTCGACACGCGCTTGCACAGTCCGCTGGATCGATACAGGCAGCGGCGTCTAGGTGGCTCGACGACGATCTGGGGCGGGCGTTGTATGCCTTTTGACGCTATCGATTTTGAGCCGCGCGACTATATTGCTCATAGCGGCTGGCCGATCCGACTGTCTGATCTGCAGCCGTTCTATCCTATGGCCAACCGGTTGTGCGAGGCAGGGGACGATGCCTATACGGTGCAAGCAACCTTTGGCGATACACCGCTTCGCCCCATGATTGAGGGGTTTGCAAGCGAGCATTTCAGTACGGATGGATTGGAGCGTTTCAGCTGCCCCACGGACTTCGGCGTACGATATCGCCGCATGCTCGAGACTGCTCCGAGGGTGCAGCTGATTTATCATGCCAATCTGACGGCATTGGACATGAATGGAAGCAAGACACGGATCGTCAGTGCGCGGGCGCGCACGCTCAATGGCAAGTCCTTGACGGTGATGGCGCGCGATGTCGTACTGGCCGCGGGGGGGCTGGAAAATGTACGTCTGTTGTTGAACAGTCCGGGACCATCTGGGGCGGGTATCGGTAATACGCATGATGCGGTCGGCCGATATTACATGTGCCATTTGGCTGGCACCATCGGAACGCTGTCAATGGCACCTGGCAGACGAGGCTGGCACGGCTACGATGTTTCGGAGGATGGAGTCTACTGCCGCCGACGCCTGGCGCTGACAGCAGCGGCCCAGCATCGTCTACACACGGGTAATTTCATCGCTCGTCTGCACCACCCCAGGATTCCCGATCCATTGCATCAGACGGGCGTGCTATCCCTGTTGTATCTGGCCCGCTTTGTCATTCCTTACGAATACGGTAAGCGCTTGCACGGTGGAGAGAGGGTCGGTCCGGCATCGATACTGGCGCATGTACGTAATGTCGTGTGCGATGCACCGGCAATAGCAGGGTTTCTGTCGCACTGGGTGCGCAAGAGGACGTTGGCGGCACGCAAGTTTCCCTCCATTATTGTGCACCCCAAGGTGGAACGCTATAGCCTGGATTTTCATGCCGAACAAGAGCCGAACGCGCAGAGTCGGGTAATGTTGGCAGAAGAGCTGGATGCGCTGGGCATGCGCCGCCTGCGCGTGGATTGGAGGTATTCACCGCAGGACATCGAAACCGTTCAGGCCGCGCTGGCCGCGTTCGCGGCGGATATGAAATCGTCCGGCGCTGGTGTCTTCGCTTACGATCCGCAGGAGGTCGAAGGGGAAATGACACGCTATGGCGCCTACGGTGGTCATCATATAGGTACTACGCGCATGGGCACGGACCCGGCCAGCAGCGTCGTGGATCGTAATTGCAAAGTTCATGATCTCGACAATCTGTACGTCTGTGGCGCATCGGTATTCCCTACGTCGAGTCAGGCGAATCCGACGTTGACGATTATTGCGCTTGCTTTGCGGCTCGCCACTCACTTGACAGGTTGCACGCCGAAGTGCGTCGAGTTGTCCGGAATGGAGCCAGGGGAGAGGACATGAACAGACGGGTCTTGGTACTTGGCGCCAGTGGTTACGTTGGGGGCCGGTTGCTTGTGCGCCTGGCCGAAAGGAATTGGTTCGAGCCGATTGCTGTGTCGCGGCGTACTCGGAGCAGCTCAGGAACGACGTGGCGTCAATTCGATGCTGGCGACACCGGGGCTCTAGCTTCTGCGTTGGAGAATGCGGCGGCAGTTGTTAATTGCGTCGCAGGATCGGCGTCGAATATCGTCCGTGTTGCCCGGGCCTTGCGGGATTGCCTGGCAGCCATGCAATCCCCGCCGCGCCTGATCCATTTCAGTTCGATGGCGGTGTATGGTGCTGGTACTGGGCTAATCGCAGAAGATCATGTACTCGATGGAGGCGCCGGCGCGTATGCAAGGGCTAAGGTCGAGGCCGAGCTCATACTGTCGTCTATCACCGATAGCTGGATGCTGCGGCCCGGATGCATTTACGGGCCAGGGAGCCCCCAGTGGAGCGAACGTATTGCGCAGCTACTGAGACAGAGACGTATCGGCGACTTGGGAGCAGCGGGCGACGGTTATAGCAATCTGGTCTACATCGACGACGTTCTCGATGCGGTGGAAGCCGCGCTTCAGCATGTTTCTCCGCTGTCGAACTCGCGCGCGATCAATCTCGGGATGGCCGGCGCGCCAAGCTGGAACGAGTATTTCATCGCGTATGGCCGCGCGTTGGGTGCGGTGCCGGTGGAGCGGATACCTGATTGGCGTCTGAAGCTAGAAAGCAAAATACTGGCACCCCCGTTGAAGGTTCTGGATATCGCTCAACAAGGGTTGGGACTTAGGCTGGTCTTACCCCCTCCCGTTTCGAGTTCGCTGCTGCGGCTCTGGACGCAGGACATCAAACTGGACGTCAGGGCCGCAGAGGTGTTACTTGGGTCGCGCTGGACGTCTCTTGGAGCCGGGATCGCGGCTTCGCTTTCTGTACACAAATGATTTTTGGGATGCCTATTATGCAACTAAAGCCTGTGGAGTCGCCGCCAGCGCAATCGCCTCAGGTTGTGCCGCTCGTCATTATTTCTCCTGTCCGCGATGAGTCGGAGTTTCTGCGGCTAACCATGAACGCCGTCGTTGCCCAGACGGCCAGGCCTATCGAATGGATACTGGTGGATGATGGGTCGGCCGACGCGACGCCGGATATCATTCGGGAATATGCTGAGAAATACCCGTTCATCCGCTTGGTGGAGCGCAAGGACCGCGGCTATCGAAAGCTGGGTGGGGGCGTGGTTGCTGCGTTTGACTATGGCAAGGATCGCATCTTGCATACGGATTACGCGTTCATCGCCAAATTGGACGGCGACATGTCGTTTGGTCCGCACTATATTGAATATATGTTGCGTGCGCTGGCTGACAATTCCCGCCTGGCGTGCGTGTCAGGTAAGGTATATCGCTTTGAACACGAACAGTTCATCGAAGAGTTCCACCAGCCCGAGCAGGTCGCGGGACAATTCAAACTGTATCGACGAGAGGCTTTCGAAGACATCGGCGGATTTGTCCAGCTTTTGTCCTGGGATGGAATTGACATCCATACTTGCCACATGAAAGGATGGGAGACACGCAGCTTCTATGATGAGGATGCTTGGCTTTGGCATCATCGCATTATGGGATCGTCGGACCGTAATATCTACGTAGGACGCCTACGTTGGGGGAGAGGCAATTGGACTATGGGTTACCACCCCTTGTTTGCGGTAGCGGTGGGCGTCTCCCGAATGCGCGAGACGCCGTTGGTCATTGGCGGCTTACTTATGATCGTTGGTTATTTCTGGTCGGCGATCAGGCGTGTGCCACGCTACGACAACCTGCAGTTTCGCCGCTATTTACGCAGGAGCCAGATGCAGCGTTTCAAAGCCGCCATGAGAGGAGGGAAGCCGGGGCGGGTCGACGAGTCCTCTTGATGTGTAATGCTCATGGCCGCCCGATGTCTATCTCGACTTCATACCAGGGGCTGGTTTCCGCAGGTGTCGTTTGGAGATCGAGAGTTACCCGGCCGTTTTCCCGGTGGATACGGCGAGAGGGAAGGGCTTGCATGCGCCCACCTGTTCCATCAAGAGGGTAGATTTTGATGGAACGGCTGGTGTCGGTTTGCCAACTGATACTCAAAGGGGATTTTGCCAACCAGGCCGGTGGCTCAGCATATCGCGATCCGGATGGAGCGCCGTCATGAAGAGGGTCTGGTTCAAGTGTCCACGAGCCTTTGCCGCTGGGGTGGAGAATTTGTCTCTTGGGACGTGGGGGCTTCGATCCCGGTTGTGTGCCCACGGTCTGGCTGCCCAAAGTCAATAGTAGGCGGGATGATTCGCCGATGGGGCGGCGGTCGCTCGATGTAAGCAGGATACTGACGTACTGGGGGCTTACGTTGCTCGGTGTGACGGTAAGGCCTTGTTCCATAGGGGCCTTCACGGGTTGTCCGAACAAACCTAGGGCCATCGGGCTGCTTAGGGTCAGTAACTGCCGCTGTGGATCGAAAGTCACTGATCCGTCCGGGCTTGTGTAAGGGGGGGCTGGAGGCTGACGCAGGGCAAGGGGCACAGGGCCCGGACGGGTTTCGACGGCGATCGCATGGGTCCAGGCCAAGGCGGGGGTGATGCCGTAGTGGTGCTCGATGTGTTGTTCCAGCGCGTCCTTTGCGGGGGAGGTCGCCAGCGCGAGTTGTGCGGCGAGATTCATGGGAATGTTCAGATGGACCGATAGTGGCCGAACCTGACCTGTTCGGTAGAGCCATGCGCTCTGGCTGGCGAGAACGTATTTACCCCAGTCTCCCCGGAGCGCGAATCCAGAAGGCGCGGTCGACCAAGTGGAACCGTTAGCGTAATCGAAAAAGAAAATGCCATCCCAGTCTTGGAGCGACGCCACGATGGCCGTGATTGGAATGATTTCGGCACCCTGGACGCCTGGAAACGGGTGGTTGAATTCGCTGAGAACGAATGGCTTGCTGGCATCGCGCCTAAACGCAAGCGCCAGCAGCTTCGTGTCCATCTCCTTGTTTGTGAGGGAGTCGTTCCAGATGCGCCAATTCCGTGGGTCACCGAAGCCATTGGGGAAATCGGGATGAGACACATAGGTGTGGTCATCAATATAGTCCATGCCCGCCTGGGCACTCAGGTTCAAGATACCCCCGTAGCTCGTCTGGGTGCCTGTGGTAGGCACGGCGAAGCGGGCGGCATCCTGGACCGCGTTGCGCAGATGCTCGAAGTAGGCTTGATCTGTGTCGGCCAGGAATGTGAGAAAGTCGCGGATGCGTCGAGATTCCCGGTCGCCCGGTGTTTCTATGACTTTGTCTTGTGCAATCAGGCCTCCCAGGAGTTTCGGCAATCTTAAGGATATCTGGCTGCGTAGTGTTTCGATGTTGCGCCGGATGGAGAACGTATCTGCCGGTGACGGCAGGTCGGGATGTGCATCGCTGGCTAGGCATTTCCCCCAGGCCTGGCATGCATTGGTAGCGGAGCCATACCGTGCAGTTAGCCAGTTCCGCCACAAATCTCGCAATGTTTCGCGATATCTCTCCGGGATGGCATCCGTCCACTCCCGGCGCTGCCACGCGGCTAGCAGAGATGCCTCGTTGCTGATCTCCACCATGGCCAGCGCTGGATTGTCTTGCAGGTCGAGCAAGGCGATGGTCTCTCGCGCGTAGCGCTCCTGGAGAGCGACAAGCGTCGGATGATAGACCGCGATAGGAGTGGCATTGGGGCGTGCCATTTGGCTGCGGTTAAAACTTGGAATGCCATCCTTGGGGCCGAATGGGTAGCCAACACGTAGGTTGAGGTTGACGTAGATGCCTTCGCGGCTCAGTGCTTGAATCAGCGCCTTAAGGCGAGCGACCGCATTGGGATTGAACGACGGGTATTCGCCAGACAGCAGCAGGCTGGAAGGTGGGTCGGACTGGGTGCCTGGCATGGTATCCAGGTGGTGCAGGCGGACCGCGTTGATCCCCAGTCTGCGTAACCGCTTAGCGAGCAAGAGAGCTTGGTCTGCCGAAGGGAAATTGGCGTTAAAGCTTAGGCTGATCCCGAACAGGCGCACACGTTCGTCGTCGTCGGTGCCGGGGCGCAGGTCGGCGCCGACGCGGTGGAAGTGAGCATCGCGAACAAAGAGGCGGGCGCTAGCGTTCAGTGGTTGATTGAGTGCGGACTGATCAGGCAGTCCGGCGAGCATGTCTTCGTCGATGCTGAATATGTAATGTTGCGGCGCGGGCTCTGGTCCCGCGGAAGCCTGTGGCAGACCCAGTCCGACTAGGCAGATGGCAATGAAAAACCGAAGACACTTCATGTCGGATCAGGGGATGACGTCTGGCTCGGCTGGGCGAGGATGCCGGTGACAATCAGCGAAGAATAGAAGAACAGGCAGTTTGCGAAGAGCATTCCACGGAGGATTTGGCTTTCCGAGAAGCTATTGATCACGATGATCACGAAGATGGCCCAATGTAACGGTGCCCGGTCGGGCGCGACCCGGATAAGGCGTACCAGTAACCACAGGTGCCAGGCGAGCATGCCTATCAGCAATGCCAAGCCGATGGCGCCTAGTTCGTTCAGCACGTCGAGGTAGCCGTTATGGGCTTGCAGAGGGATCCAATGGACCGCGTCGATGATGTACTGAGAGGGACTGCCAATGTTGAGCCAGAATGCGCCAAAGCCGATGCCGTGCAGCGGATGGTGGTTGATTTCGAGCATGATCAGGCGCCATAGCTCGGTACGACCCGTGAGATCCGAGCTTTTGCCCAGTAGGGATAGTAGCGGGGAACTGAGTTCGTCCCAGCTTGGGAGCCTGCCGGTCAGAGTGAAGAACAGGAGCAGGGCCGCCACTAGCAGCACCAGGGCGCCAAGCGTGGATACGGCGAGTAACGGAGAGGAAATTCTGGTTCTGTAGTGCAGGAAAGTTAGCGTCGCGAGGCCAACCAAGGCGGATAGAAGCGCAGTGGAACTGCGCGACATAAGCAGCATCATCAACGTGAATGCTAGGAGGATACTGCCGGCCCGCACCGAGATATCTCGTATGAAAATCCGGTGGAGCAGTAACAGGCTGCCAAAGCAGGCTGTCGTGCCTAGGCCATTTTTGTGCCAGAGAATGCCACGCCATCCGCCCTCGCGCAGCGCATCAACGCCGATCTGGGGCATGGTGACTACAACTGCGAACGAGACGGTCAGCAATATCGTGATCATCCGCGAAACTGCGCGCGGCATATGATCGTCGCGCAGTTGCGGCAATGTGAGACAGATGCCGATCAGAATGATGCCGATCAGTTGTAAGACTCGCTTGAGAGTGACGACCGGATAGGTCGACCAGAGAATGGAGCAGGCGGCCCAGAGCACCAGGGCGAGCATAAACGGATTCATGCGGCGCAGAACTGGCAGGGACCAGGAGCCATGGCGCCAGGCTAGCAGTCCCGCTGCTAAAAATGCTGAACCGAACATGAGCTGCGTAAGTAGGTTGCCTTCGGAGAACGACGCATCGGCGAGGGTGTTGTCCGCATGAAAGTCGTACAGGCGGATGAGCGGATAGCCGAGCGTGGCCACCAGCATCGCGCTGACGAGAGTCGCTACGATCCATGAGTTACCGGTGTGCGGTGGTGCGCCAGAGGGCAGGGGAGGTGTGTGCAGCGAAGAGGAAAGGAACGCAGCCATGTTGTTTGCGCTCGTCAGGAGGTACGCCAGCAAAACAGCATGTCGGTGAAATTGTGGAACCCCACGCGTTTTGCACCGAAGCCGTAGGCTTCGATAGAGATGCGATTGGCCTGCCAGCGGCTACTGGCGGAAGCGAGATCGGGGAGATGCATGGTGTCAGTATAGAGGTTAGAAGAGAGCTACGCACATGTCAGCGCGGATCGGAAAAAACAGGGAAAATGGGTGACCTCGCGCGTGCGCGGGAATCTCCTTTTATGGCAAGCTTATGATCCACTTTCGTCCCCCGAGGTTATTGGGCCAAGCTGCGGTGTCCGTGCTCGACCAAGCGTGGCTCAGTGCGTTGAATCTGATGCTCGGCCTGTTGCTGATACGGCTGGCGAGCAAGGAATCCTACGGGGTTTATGCTCAATTGTTTGCGGCGGGACTGTTCGCGACGAGCTTCCTGGAGGCTGTCGTCTTCAATCCTCTGGTCAATTTGGTAGCAGGCAAACGGAAGGAAGATAGGGCGATAATTATTGGGTATCTTGATCGTTATCAACGACGACTCAGCATCCTGATTGCCATTGTGTTGGGCGGGATTTGTGCTTGGGTCTCGGCGGCATCCGGTCAATCGAACCCGCTGGTGCTGGGCATCGTCTTTGCCGTGTTCGTCAAAGCCAATGCCGCGCGTGAGTATGCTAGGAGTGTCGCCTTTTTAGAGTTCCGGCCCGGGCAGGTATTGCGTATAGATGTGGTGTATGGCGTGGGTGTCATGCTAGGGGTAGCTGGATTGGTTTGGTTCGCACCCTTGCGGATCGATTACGTCTTTGCAGTGCTGGCGTGTGCCAACATAGCGGCGTTGATTGCCGCAGACAGCCCGTCGTACCCAGCGACGCGGGAGGAGGAGGGCTACCGGGAAGCTATCCAGCAGATGTGGAAGCGCGGGCGGCTGGGGCTACCCGGCGCGATTCTGGCGTGGATCGTCAATTACAGTTATCTTTTTCTCGTCGCAGCTTGGTTGGGCGCCAGCGCCGCTGCCGATCTTAACGCATCCCGCCTGCTGCTGATGCCAATTTCGTTGAGTGTCGTCGCCTGGTCGCGCGTTGCCAGACCCCGGATCGGCAGTTTGGTCGGGCAGAACGAACAGGGACAACTCGATCGCTTGCTGATTTTGTCGTTGCTGGCTATGCAGATGCTGACTATTTTCTATGTTGCGGCATTATGGCTGGCACTACCTTGGTTGAAGGTTCATGTGCTTGGAAGCAAATACGATAGTGTGGGATCATTGCTGCTGTTGTGGGGTATCTATTTCGCGGTGAATGCGGGCCGCTGGGTGGGCACAGCCGCCTTAATGGGGAAGGACCGTTACGGGTTCTTGTTGGTGGGATCCGTCGTCTGTTTCGTTGTTATGTTTATTGCGCTGGGGGTGGCGGTCCCGTTGTATGGGGTCCGAGGCGTGATTATGGCGTTGATTGTGGTCGAGTGCCTGAGTTTTGCTATAACCTGGACGATTTACCGATATGCACGGGCAAGCTGAAACAGGCCTTGCACCGGGGAGATCATTCAGATGCGCGATGGACGGCACTGTGCTCGGGTTCAGGTCGTTCTAGCCATCCCTGGGACGCTGTTGAGTGTGGCGCAAGCGCGTTTTAATGTGCTAATTCTGTATGTTCTCTAGCTGGTACCAGCGAATGAAGTTGATCCAGCGCCACACTTGCCAAGTGAACGGTTGTTTTCCTGCCATCATGGCATCGAACGTCTGGAGCATGGAAGTGGGCGCCAGGAACGGGACCGCGGAGGCTTGGAGTATCCAGTCCCGAGTCTGGGGCCCGAGAGCCCTGAGCCAGTCAAGCTCAGGTGTGACGAATCCTACCTTGTCCCGACGGTTGAGGATCTCGTCGGGTACGATGCCGCGCAGGGCGGCTCGCAGGACGCTCTTGGTCTCGCCAGAGGGGGATATCAGATATTGCTCAGGCATGGTAAGCAGGCGTTGGGCGAGCGGGGTTGTGAGGAATGGCACTCGGTTCTCGATCGAGAACCGCATGGCATTGCGATCGCCCTGACGTAATAGCGCCGGCAGCCCGCGGTCAGAGAGGGACGCTCCTAGTTTTTGTAGTACCCGGCTGCCCCGTCGTGCACTGCCATCCGCAGGGCGCGGGAATTCGGCCCGGACGCCCGCATCCTCCATCATGGCCTGATCGAGCCACTCAGGGCGCAAGGGCTTGCCGATGAGATGCCTGAGTTTGTGATAAATGTCGTCGTCCAGGAAGAGTGATGCCGTGTGACGGATCAGATGCGACATGCTGCGGCCTGGCCACGCCGACCACGAGCGGGCAAAACGGCACGCCTCGAGCCAACGGCCGGTTTCGATGAGGCTTTGCATGCGGTATGCTGGGTAGCCTTGGTAGCCTGCCAGTAGTTCATCCGCGCCTTGGCCCTCTAGCATAACCGTCAGCCCCTGCTCCCGGGCGGCCTGAAAAACGCGGTACTGGGCGTAAATACTGGTGCTTCCGAACGGTTCGCCTTGGGCCTGGATCAGATCGTCGAGGTGCGCAGCCAGATCTCCCGGTCTGGCCTCGACGAGCGTGGTCTGCGCGCCGACATGCTGGGTGACGATATTGGCCCAAGCCGCTTCCGACTGCGGTGAACCAGGGGCGATGAAGCTGACGGTATGCAGGGGCAGGTTCGGTTCGAGGTGGCGGATTGCGCACACGATGGCGGACGAATCCAGTCCCCCCGAGAGAGCGGCGCCAACAGGCACGTCACTGCGCAGATGCAGTTTGATGCTATCTAAGAACAGTGCCCGGAACTGTTCCGTGGCGTGAGAAAAAGAGAGTGTTTCCTCGGCGTGCAAAGGAGGGTGCCACCAGGCCGAGATGACGGGTTGCATGCCGGATCCCGGTGTCCAGTGCATGAGGTGGCCAGCCCGGAGCCTGTGCGTGCCAGCCAGGAAAGTACGGGCGCCATCGTCATATACGCCATGGACCAGGTAATCGTTGGAACTCTGCCAGTCTAGCCGGGCCGCTTGACCTGCGACCGCGTGTACAGCCCTCTGCTCGGATGCAAAGCTCAGGTTGCCGCTGTCCATGCGCCAGAACAGTGGTTTTATACCGAAGGGGTCGACGGCGCAGGTCAAGGTCTGGGAATGGGCATCGAAGACCGCGAAGGCGAACATTCCGACTAGGCGGGGCAGGGCGTCTACACCCCACGTCTGCCAAGCCGCCAGTAGCACTTCGGTGTCGGTATCTGTGACGAAATGCCGGCCGAGTGTAGAAAGTCGCTCGCGCAGTTCGCGATAGTTGTATATCTCTCCGTTGAAAGATAAGGTGTAGCGTCCGTCAGTGGAGGTGCGGGGTTGCCGGCCCGCGGGCGACAGATCCAGGATGGACAGCCGGGTGTGGCCGAGGGCAAGCAGGCCTCCAGCAGCAGGAAGCTTGGTCAGGCCGCGGTCGTTGGGGCCTCGGTGCTGGAGCAAGTCCAGGCCTTGGTGCAATCTGACGTCAAGTTTTGATGGGTGATCGGACCACCACCCTCCTAAGATCCCGCACATGCATGTTCTCGATTCAGTTTGTTGACGCGTATTCTCGATAGCGGTGGCCGAACAGGGCCCCCAGCTTGCCGAATTGGGCGCTGACCTTGCATAGCCATTGCAATGTCCGTGTGCGCGACAATGGAAGCCAAAGAAGTGCGAGCACTAGCGCCGCCCCGCTCTGCAGAAGCGCCCGCGCGCCCAGCCATGAGCCGCGCAACAGGCGGCGCACGCCTCGCAAGGGGGCTAGTTCAGCACGGATGAAGCTTTGCCCCCCTCGGAAAGCGCGTCTAAGTATCCAGCTGCGTGTGATGCGGTGCACCGGAACTTCTTCGCTGACAATACCTTCCTCGCACCAGGTGATCCGTGCCCCGCGTAGGGTCAGTTCCCTGAAGAGCATGGTGTCGGACCCTCCTGTGACCCCAAATGCTGGGTCAAATGGCCCGGGTAGATCCCGCAGAACAGAACGTAGGAACAAGCTGTTACCTGAATAGGCCTGCTGGTATTGCAGCAGGGTGCCTGTCGGGTGAGACTGTGTGGGAAAAAACCCGCCCTGCTTGAGCCATGCTGGCGCATCTGGCGGATATCGCCGGGCGACAGGACCAATCACGACTTCGACACCGCTTGCGCTCTGCGCCCGGAGCATGTGACTGGCCCAGCCTGGTTCGGGTAGTTCGTCGTCGTCGATGAAGAGGATAGCCTTGCCCCGTGCGGCAGCGATCGCCGTATTGCGCGCAAGCGCGATGTTAGGCGTCGTTTGTTGCAGTATTTGGACTGGATACGGGATGCCATCGACCCTGGCTCGGGCGATGGGTACGCCTGTCCCGTTCGGGTCATTGTCCACGATGATTAGTTCGCTGCGAAATCCGTTGAGGTCTTGGGTCGCAAGCTCTCTGAGCAAGGTATCCAGCATTGCGGGCCGTTGGAATGTACAAACGCAAATGCTGAGGTCTAGTTTGTCGGGGCTGGAGCGAGGTGATCGTTCGGAACTCATGAGCGTCGGGCTCGTAGATTGCGTTTGAGCAGGGACGATGCTTTTGTGGCTGGAGCTTCGTTGTAGATCGTCCCAAGCGACAGGACACTCAACTGTTCGAGCTGCCTGGACATTTCACGGAGTGCACCCAGTTCTGTCTGATCGCGGCGCGCAAGCGCGATGTAGGCATCGGCCTGGCGCACGATGATTTGCGCGTCGGAATAGAGTGTGTAAGCTGCTGTGTCGATGATGAATAGGTCGAACTTGGTTGAGAAGCTCTGAATCAGCGACTTGAGTGCGGGTTCCAGCAACAGTTCCGCTGGATTGGGAGGGGGGGGGCCTGCATCGAGCAGATTGAGTTTTGGAAAGTAGGGAACCGCGACGCCGGGCTGGGGCGCGGCGCGACCGGCTAGGATCGACGATAGACCTGGATGGCCTGGGGCGGGGTTGCTTAGCAGCCCGTGTTGGCCGGATTCCCGCAGGTTGCCATTGATCAGTAGCGTACGCTTGCCTGCTTGAGCAAATGCGACCGCCAGGCTGGATGCCATATAGCTTTTGCCTTCGTTTTGGCCTGGGCTGACAATGGCCAAAGTCTGGGGCGCCGGGGACGAAAGTTGGTTGGATATCCCGGCCCGAATTTGTCTGACGGCTTCGGCCTCACGGCCGAATGGCTCGCTGGCGATCGCTAAATGCGAAAACATGCTGTTATCGCCGGATATGGTATTGGCGTAGTTGTATTGCCCGGCCAGGGCGGATTGCAGGTCTAGCTCGGTCAATAAGCCAAGTCTCATTGCAGCTTCGCCAAAGCGAAGTTTTTCGCGGCGCTGTAGCTCGACGATCTGTAGCACTTGGATGCTGGTTAGCCGACCGGTTCGGATCAGTTGTTCGCCGATGCTTTCTGCGGATGCTGGCGATGTCATATGGACTCCTTTGCGAGCGAGTGCTTGTTGGCAGCCGGGGCGATACTGCCCAGCAGCGTGCCGGAGGTACTTTGCAAGATGTCGTCCACGCAACGCACGCGCCGATGCAGGAGTTCAAGCAAGAGAGCGAGGCAGAACGCCATTAGCGTGCCGGCCAAGAGGCCGGCCGCCAGATTCATGAGGATTCGGGGTCGAGAAGGCACACTGGGAATTTCAGCTTGCCGCAAGACGGACAGGTTGGGAGCATTGATATTGCTAGCCATCAGCAGGCCATCGTATTTTTGCAGCGCCGAACGGTATACCTGCTCTACGCTTGCTTGCTGCCGCAGATAAGTGGCGATCTGATCGTGATGTATCAACCGCTCCAGTACTTTGGCGTTCTGCGCGGCTACCTGCTGCTGCAGAATGCGTTCCTGGGTGGCCAGCCGTCCGGCTTCTGCTTCGAGGCCGCCGAGCGCGGCTCTCGCTGTCAAGCCGATCTGTTTTTGCATTTCGGCGCGTTCGGCCCGCAGACTGACTAACGTGGGATGCCGCTTGCCAAGCGAGGATTGCGCTTCGTTGATGCGGCGCTCGACATCCGCGAGTTTGCTTTTCTGATCGTTCAGTGTTGTGACTTGCGCGGACTCGGGGAGGTCCTCGACCCGGACGCCATTCTTGATCTGTCGCAAGGCCGCGTCGCGCCGCGCCTCGGCTTCGAGCCGCTGGGTCTGCACAAGGTTGAGCGTGGCGTTCAGTTGCTCCAGCAGTCTGGTTTCCTGGTCGCGGTCGCCGTTGTCGCCGATGATGCCTGTTTTTTGGCGATAGGCCGTCAGGTTTTCCTGGATGGTATTTGCTTCCTTACGCAGTTCATCCAGTTGCGCGTTGTATTGCTCAAGGAGTGATCGCGCGGAAGAAAAGGCGATGTGTCGGGAGACTGTAATGTAGGCTTGTACGATTGCATTGGCCGCTTGCTGGGCTTCCTGCGGCGAACTGGCGTCATACGACACTGACAGTACACGACTATTGCTGCCTTTTTCGACTTTGGTGTTGCGTGTGATGAGTGTAATGAGCCGGTCGTCGGCCCGCGCTACGCCATCCTGCAGGACCCATTCGCGGTACGCTGTGGAAGAGTGGAGCCCGAGACTCTTGATGGCCTCGTCGGCCACGACATGGCTTCGGATCATGTCGATTTGGGTCTGCATATAGCTGTCGTCCAGCATGGGCGAGAAATTCTTGCCGCTGAGCGGGTCGCTTTCGCGATAGTCGATGTACACATCGGATGAGGCTGTCCATACCTGCGGCATGGCGAGTGTGATGCCCATGACGGCCAGTATAGTTACCGTCACGATGCCCACGATGTGACGGCGGCGGGCGCGAAGCATGGACGTGAGTTGCCGCATCGTAAGCACGGGCGAAAATGCCTGGGAAGTAGTCACCATGGTAGTTCAGGCCCAGGTATATGCGCGGGCGGCGAGATCGATATTGCCTCGCCCGATTTCTTGAGGGACTCGACCTTGGCGGAGTCAGTGTCATCACATATGGCCTGGTATCCCGATTCCGCGAGGTAATCGCCGGTAACGAGGCCATCATAGCCAGTGCCGAATTTGGTGATTTTCATAAGAGGCGCGCGCGTATTCTTTCTTCAGTGGTATCGATTATTTTGCCGGAATCAAGGCATCCAGCTTCCGCACGCCAGCCCTAATGCCCGGACTCCTTGCGCGAGCTTCTGGGGTGATATTGCGTTCCGGTTGAGAGGGAAGCGCAGTATTGCGGCAATCTCGCCGTCGGCAGCCTGCTGCAACTTAGGGTTGATTGTCAATAGATCGCAGTCCGCAAACACGAAAATCTGCACGATGTTACGGGAGCCGGTTCTCATGATTTCCGTTGTTGAGCGCGTGTGCTGCCATGCGGAGGAGCGTGCTCTGCAGCAGGCTGCAGAGCCTGGACGTGCGATTGTGCCATTGAATCCGGTCCCTCCGGGGCCCGGGTTTATCTTTGCTTAGCAATTAATTGTCAGCCACGCTGGGCCGCAATCAATGTGTCCAGCTTGGCCGCGTCGGCTGAAAACAAACGTATGCCTT
>JBEBXA010000084.1:0-17247 GCA_040391825.1 Pigmentiphaga sp. | reverse complement strand
GGGCTGACCGATATCGGTTTTCATGGCTATGCAATCGGCGGGTTGTCGGTGGGCGAGCCCAAGGAAGACATGCTGCGGATTCTGAACCATGTGGGGCCCCGCTTGCCCCAACAGGCGCCGCGCTATCTGATGGGGGTGGGCACGCCGGAAGATTTGGTGGAAGGGGTAACGCACGGCATTGATATGTTCGATTGCGTGATGCCGACGCGTAATGCGCGCAATGGCTGGCTGTTCACGCGTTTTGGCGACGTGAAGATCCGTAATGCGCGTTATCGGGCGGATACCGCGCCGCTGGATGAAACCTGCGGCTGCTATACCTGTCAGAATTTCTCGCGTTCTTATTTACACCACCTGTTTCGTTCTAATGAAATTCTGGGTGCGCGTCTGAATACGACGCACAACTTGTACTATTACTTGCAGTTGATGCAGGAAATGCGGGATGCGATTGGCGGCGGGGTGTTTGCCGCCTGGCGTGCGGAGTTTGCCGCGAATCGCGCCCGAGGGATTTAATCTGGGTAATCCCTAGCCGGGTTCCCGCACATGTCATGGCCTGCTAGGCTACAATTTCGCGTTAATTTTGACGCAAGTCATTGATTCTGGAGAAGAAATGCTCATACCTGATGCGCTCGCCAATGTTCTGGCGCAAGCTGCTCCTGCTGCCGGCGGTGAAAGCGCCCTGATGGGCATGCTGCCTATCGCCCTGATGTTCGTGATCCTCTATTTCTTGATGATCCGTCCTCAGACCAAACGCCAGAAGGAACACAAGAACATGGTCGCCGCTTTGGCCAAGGGCGACGAAGTCGTCACCTCGGGCGGCATCCTGGGCAAGATCAGCAAGGTTACCGACACGCACGTCACGCTGGAAATCTCCCGCGATGGCGACAAGGCCGTAGAAGTGCTGCTGCAAAAAGCCGCCGTGCAATCCCTGCTGCCCAAGGGCACCATCAAGGGCCTGTAAAGCGGGGTGGTTTCGCCCCTGTCCGCTCGGTGCCGCCGTGCGGCTTTGATGCACTGCCGGGGGCAGGCGCTTGGCGCCAGCCCCTTTTTCGCATTTTGCCCACCGGCTTCCCTGCTGTAGTACAGGCTCAGGCGCACCGTCGTGCGCTCGCCTTCCGAGGTCAGATTACTCATGAATCGCTATCCTCTTTGGAAGTACATCATGCTCGCTGCGGCGCTCGTGATCGGCTTCCTCTATACCTTGCCGAATTTCTTCGGTGAATCCCCTGCTGTCCAGGTTTCCAGCGCCAAGGCTACCGTCAAGGTCGAAGCCTCGATGATGGGGCGTGTCGAACAAGCTTTGCAGACTGCCGGCATCAGCAATACCGGCCTGTATTTCGAACAAAATGGCCC
This sequence comes from Pigmentiphaga sp., assembly GCA_040391825.1. Taxonomy (GTDB): domain Bacteria; phylum Pseudomonadota; class Gammaproteobacteria; order Burkholderiales; family Burkholderiaceae_B; genus Pigmentiphaga. The sequence goes on along the minus strand of JBEBXA010000084.1, from coordinate 15,897 downwards.
GGTGGGCACGGTTCGAGTTCGCCTGACCTCCAGCGACCAGCAACTTCGCGCACGCGATTTGCTTGAAAAGACGCTGAATCCGGATTCGACCGACCCCAGCTACGTGGTGGCGCTCAACCTGCTGTCGGCCTCTCCGGCCTGGCTGCGGTCCTTGCACGCGCTACCCATGTATTTGGGTCTGGATCTGCGTGGCGGCGTGCACTTTTTGCTGCAAGTCGACATGAAAGGCGCTTTGACCAAACGCTACGATTCCATGACCGGCGACGTGCGCACCTTGCTGCGCGACAAAAATATTCGGCACAACGGCATTGATCGCGCCGGGCAGACGGTGGAAGTCAAGTTCCGCGATGCTGAAACCCGTGATCGCGCCAACGAGGTGTTGCGCACCAACCTGCCGGATCTGCAACTGACGGAACAAACCGTTGGCGAGGATTTCAAGCTGATTGGCGCACTTAGCGCACCCGCCATCAAGACCGCGCAAGACAGCGCGCTGCGTCAAAACATCACCACCCTGCACAACCGGATCAACGAACTTGGCGTGGCCGAGCCCATAATCCAGCAGCAAGGCGCTGACCGCATTGTGGTTCAGTTGCCTGGTGTACAAGACGTAGCCAAAGCCAAGGACATCCTGGGCCGCACGGCCACGCTGGAAGTGCGCCTGGTGGACGATTCGCCGGAAGCGCAAAGCGCGCTGGCCAGCGGCACGGTGCCTTTTGGCCTGGAACGCTACACCGACCGTGATGGCCGCCCGGTGCTGGTGCGCCGTCAAATCATTCTGACTGGTGAAAACCTGCAGGATGCGCAAGCCGGTTTCGACACACAGGCACAGCAGGCCGCCGTGCATCTGACGCTGGACGCCAAGGGAGCCCGCATTTTCCGCGACATTACCCGCGACAACGTCGGCAAGCGCATGGCCATTCTGCTGTTTGAGAAGGGCAAAGGCGAAGTGGTGACCGCGCCGGTAATCCGCTCTGAAATCGCCGGCGGACGCGTGCAGATCTCCGGCAGCATGAGCAGCGTTGAAGCCAACGATACCGCGCTGCTGCTGCGCGCCGGTTCGCTGGCCGCCCCGATGGAAATCATCGAAGAACGTACCATCGGGCCTAGCCTGGGTGCCGACAACATCGAGAAGGGTTTCAAATCGGTGCTGTACGGTTTCCTGGCAATTTCCGTGTTCATCATGGCCTACTACGGCCTGTTCGGCGTGTTCTCGGTTATTGCCCTGACGTTCAACCTGCTGCTGCTGATCGCTTTGCTGTCGATGCTGCAGGCCACGTTGACACTGCCGGGTATTGCCGCTATCGCCCTCACGCTGGGCATGGCGATTGATGCCAACGTGCTCATCAATGAACGTATCCGCGAGGAATTGCGGGCGGGCGCATCGCCGCAACAAGCCATACACCTGGGCTTCGAGCGCGCTTGGGGCACTATTCTTGACTCCAACGTCACGACCCTGATCGCCGCCGTGGCCTTGCTGGCTTTTGGTTCCGGCCCGATTCGCGGCTTTGCAATCGTCCACACGCTGGGCATCCTGACCTCGGTGTTCTCGTCGGTGGTGGGCGCTCGTGCTCTATCCAACCTTTGGTACGGCCGTCGCAAGAAGCTGACCAAACTGTCCATCGGACAGGTCTGGAAACCCAAAGAGGTCTGATAACATGGAATTTTTCCGCATCCGCAAGACCATCCCGTTCATGCGGCACGCGCTGCTGCTGAACGTGATCAGCCTGGTGACTTTCCTGGCCGCGGTCTTTTTTATTGCCAACAAGGGCTTCCACTTTTCCATCGAGTTCACGGGTGGCACGGTCATGGAGGTCGCCTATCCACAGGCGGTTGAACTGGACAAGGTGCGCGACGTCGTGGCCGCCAATGGCTATACCGACTTCCAGGTACAGAACTTTGGCACCTCGCGCGATGTGATGATCCGCTTGCCCAACGTGCAGGGCAAAACCTCTACGCAGCAGAGCGCTGAGGTCATGGCGGCGCTGCAGGCGGCGGACTCTTCCGTCGAACTGCGGCGGGTTGAGTTCGTGGGGCCGCAGGTCGGCAAGGAGCTGGCGCACGACGGTTTGCTGGCGCTCTTGTTCGTCGTGATCGGCATCATGATCTACCTGGCGATTCGATTCGAATGGAAGTTCGCGGTGGCCGGCGTGATCGCCAACCTGCACGACGTGGTGATCATTCTCGGCTTCTTCGCTTTCTTTCAGTGGGAATTTTCGTTGCCGGTGCTGGCGGCGGTGCTGGCGGTGCTGGGCTACTCGGTGAACGAGTCGGTGGTTATCATGGACCGTATCCGTGAAAATTTCCGCAAACAGCGCAAGGCGACTGTTACCGAAGTCATCAACAGCGCCATCACCGCCACCATTTCGCGCACCATCATCACCCACGGCTCTACGCAAATGGTTGTGGTTGCCATGCTGCTGTTCGGCGGCCCCACCCTGCACTACTTTGCGATGGCGCTCACCATCGGTATCTGGTTCGGGATCTACTCGTCGGTGTTCGTTGCCGCCGCTATCGCCATGTGGCTGGGCGTGAAACGGGAAGACATGATCAAGACGCCGAAGAAAGAAGCCGACGAAATTCTCGACTGATCAGATATCGGCTTTTCGCGTGTTCAAACGCCCGGTTCGCCGGGCGTTTTCTATTGCACTTGCAAGGTAGACGCCCTGCAGTCGACGCGCAATGATATCGGCGCTATATGGCCCTATACCAACCAGGGGGCCGCCTATGGCGGCTTCGGGCTGCTGCCTAGCCTTAATCACCCTCAAGCGCCAATTGGTATCACACCATTTAACTCGGTGTTTTGCGTATGGCCTGCTGATACGAGATACCTTGTGAACCGCGTCTGCATCTATTCCATGCTTTGCACCCTATCGATACAACAACCTCTCCACCTCGTCCACCTCTTGCCGCAACCAGGGCACGATCTCGGCCTGCCTGGCTCGCGTCATACGGCGCGTAATCGCAGCAATGGTCAAGGCAGCTACGGGCTGCTTCATGGGGTTGTAGATGGGCAAGCCTATCGCGGTCACGCCGGGTACGGCTTTTTCGCCGATTACGGCATAACCCAGGGCGCGCGATTCTTGCAGCGACCTAAGCAACTCGTCCGCATCCAGGTCTTCGTAGGCCTCTAGCCTGGGGGCGTTGGCCTTGATGATTTCCTGCGCGTCGTCCTGCTCCAATCCCAGCAGCAAAGCCAGACCGCCGGCATTGACCCCCAAGGGTTGGCGGCCACCTATCGGCACCACTGGGGTCTGGATGGGGTAGTTGCCCTGGATACGGCTTACACACACCGCGTCCATACTGCGGCGTATGAATAGAAAGGCCGTATCGCCGGTGCGCTGCGCGAGGCGTTGCAAAGATGGCGCGCTCAACTCGCTTAGGTTGAAGTGGGGGGCGGCGGCCAGGCCCAGTTCGAAAATCAGCGGCCCCAGCAAATAGCGCTTAGTGGTGGGATCGCGCTCCACCATGCCTTCCTTGGACAGGGCTTTCAGCACCCGATGGGCAGTCGGGCGTTCGAGCCCAGCCAACTCCGCAATCTGCACGAAGCGCAGGCCTTGCTCGCGATGCTGGGCAAGCAGTTTGAGCAGCGCGACAACCCGATGAATACCCAGGGCGCCGCTTACCGATGAAGCTACTGCGGGAGATGATGAATTCATGATCTATCCCGATTCAAAATGAATGAAGCTTAGCCAATATTCCAATAATTGGACATATCTGATTAGTCCGTTGACTTCAGCTTAGCGCATCCCTACATTGATTTCATCGTGTTGGCGCTGCACCTTTGCTGACGTGAAAACTCCAACTATTGGATATCTCATGCTACCTCGCGACAGAATCGAGTACTCGGCCATTATTGACCGCAAGCCTCTGGCCGGCCCCGATGGGGCTCGCATCATCGTCTGGCCTACCGTCAATGTGGAAGATTGGGATATTTCGCGAGCCATGCCGCGCCAGGTGATTCCACCACCTACCGGCGTTACCACTTTGCCGGATATCGCCAACTGGTCGTGGCATGAATATGGGATGCGCGTGGGCTTTTGGCGTTTGAAAGCGGCGCTTGATCGCCTGGGTATTACGCCGACTTTGTCTATCAATGGCCGCGTCTGCCTCAGCTACCCGCGCGTGGCGCAGGCTGCGCACGACGCCGGCTGGGAATTCATGGGGCACGGTTTTGTGCAGATGCCTATCCACAAGGTGGAAGACCAGGCCGCCATGATCCGCGAAACGGTAGAAACCATAGAACGTTTTACCGGCAAGAAGCCGGTGGGCTGGCTGGGCCCGGGCCTGACGCAAACCTACGAAACGGTAGATCTGCTGCACCAGGCGGGCATTCGCTATATCGGCGACTGGGTGCTGGATGACCAGCCCTGCCCGATCAAGGCCGGCGACGGCGAGATGATCGCAATGCCGTATTCGGTGGAACTGAATGACGTCTCGATGATCGCGGTGCAGAACCACAGCTCGGAGGTTTTCCTGCAGCGCGTGAAAGACACTTTCGATCGGCTCTACCAGGAAGGCGACGAACACGTACGAGTGATGGGTATCGCCGTTCACCCATTCCTGAGCGGCGTACCGCACCGCATCACCTATTTCGAGCAGGCTCTTGAATACATGCTGGGCCATGATCGCGTGCGATTCATGACCGGGCGCGAGATCCTGGAATGGCATCAGTCCCAAACCGCAGGTAAGGAAAAATGACCCCTTCTTCATCAGCCATGCAATGGAATATGCGCCTGCTGGCGCAGAATGATCTGGGGGGCTATGGCGGCCTGGGCGAAGGCATGTCCATGCAGTTGCTGGCAGGCGGACGCCGCGTCTTGTGGCTGGCGCATGAAAGCGCCCCCAAGAACTTCACCGCGGTCGATGTGACCGACCCGTACCGGCCTACGGTAGTGGCCCAGACCGAGCTGCCGCATGCGTCCATGCGCTCTAATTCTTTAGAAGTTGCGGGCGACCTGATGGCCGTGGCTTATCAGGCATCCAAACCTGGCCTGGCGCCCGCGGGCTTCGAGCTATTCGATGTAAGCAAGCCCGAGCAGCCTCGGTCGATTTCGCTTTTCGACGTGTCGGCCCCCAATTCGCGCGGCTGCCATGCGCTGTGGTTTGTCGATGGCAAGACGGTGCACATGACCTGCACCGACCCGGAACTGACACCGCGCAATCCCAAAGATGATCAGGTCTATCGCATCGTTGACGTCAGCCGCCCTGACAAGCCCGAGGCCATCGGGCGCTGGCATTTGCCGGGCACCATGGAAGGCGACGACGAGCCGCCGCCGCGCCGCCTGGCGCCTGAGTTCGATTCGGGCTTTCGTGCGCACAACACCAATGTCTATCCCGACCGCCCCGATCGCTGCTACATGGGGTATCTGGATGGTGGCGCGATGATCATGGACATTTCCGACTTGAGTCGACCCAAGCTGGTGTCGCGCTTTATCAACTCGCCGCCCTTCAAAGGCTTCACCCATACCGCCTTGCCTTTGTTCGGCCGCAACTTGCTGGTGGTCAGCGACGAGTGCGTACAGGACGATGGCGCCGACTGGCCCAAGCTGGTGTGGCTGGTGGATGCCAGCGATGAAAGCAATCTGGTCAGCATTTCTACCCTGCCGGCGCCGCCGGTGGATGTATTCGCACGGCGCGGCGGGCGCTTCGGCGCGCACAATCTACACGAGAACACACCGGTGCCAGGGTCTTGGAAATCGGAAACAATCATCGTCGGCACCTTCTTTAATGCGGGGGTACGGGCCTACGACATCAGCGATCCGTTCGCGCCGCGCGAGATCGCCTATTTCGTGCCGCCACCGCCCAACGGTTCGCCCGTGGGCGCGGTGCAACTGAACGACGTGTTCGTTGATGACCGAGGCCTCGTCTTCACCGTAGATCGTCATACCGGCGGGCTGTACGTACTTGAGATGACGGTCTAGGCCATGAGCGGGCACGCGGCAGCGCTTAGTTCCCCCACCCGTGATGCGCGCACACCGGTCATGGTGATAGCGGGTTTTCTGGGAAGCGGAAAAACCACTCTGCTAGCCCGCGCCGTTGCTGATCCAGCCTTGTCCAACTCCCTATTGATCGTCAACGAGTTTGGCGACATCGGAATCGACCACCATCTGCTGGAACGGGCCGATGACCGCACCTTATTGCTGGGCAACGGCTGCATGTGCTGCCAGTTGCGCGGCGATCTGCAAGAAACGCTGGTCGACGTCAGCATGCGCAGGCGGCGCGGAGAAATCGCCGGCTTTGACCGCGTGTTTATAGAGATGAGCGGTCTGGCCGACCCGGGCCCGGTCGCCCAGACTTTATATAAAGACGTGCCGATCGCCCGCGACTACCGCCTGGCGCATGTGGTCACGCTGGTCGATGCCTGCAATGAACAGGGCCGGCGCGCGTCATTGGAAATCGCTACGCGCCAAGTCGCCGCGGCCGATCTGATCATCGTCTCAAAGCCCGATCGGGCCAGCGCGGCAGATATCGAACGAACACGCACCTGGGCAGCATCCATCAACCGCTACGCCCGGCTTGAAGTCTCGGCGCACGGATCACTGGATCTGGCGCCCCTGGCCAACAGCCAGCCCGGCACTGGTGAAGCGCCACCTGCCCCTGACGAAGAAGAAGCAAGCTATCTGGGCCGCTACGCTTCGCCGCATGCGGCCGGCATTTCCAGTTTTTCGATGCAATTCCCAGAGCCGCTAAAGCGCGGCGTGTTCGAGGAATTCATCGACGTACTCGTACGGCTGCGCGGAGCAGATCTGCTCCGGGTGAAAGGCTTCATACGCTTTGACGACGACCCCGGCACGCCGGTGTTGATCCAGGGCGTCTGCCATGCCTTCGACCGCTACGCGCGGGCCGGCAAGCAAGCAACAACCCCCGAAGTTTCGACGCTTGTATTCATCGTCCGCGCCCTATCGCGCACGGACGTGGAATCGTTGTGGAAGTCCCTTTCGTCCTTGTCACGCTGAACTGCCGCCCCATCCTTCCAGGAGCCGTCATGTCCATCCGCCGCTTGCTTACCACCGTTCCTTGCGCACTGGCCTTGCTATGCATTGCCAGCCCCGCCCTAGCCCAAAACACCTACCCTAGCCGCGCCATCCGCCTCGTTGTCGGCTTCACCGCCGGCGGCATCTCCGACGTCATCGCACGCGCCATCGCCATGAAATTGTCCCAGAACCTGGGGCAAACCGTGTTTGTCGAAAACCGGCCCGGCGCCGGCACCACGATTGCATCCGATCTGGTCGCTCGCGCCGACCCTGACGGCTATACCTTGATGCTGCAAGACGTCACCACCCACGCCATCAACGCCACCCTGTACCCCAAGCTGCCCTATGACACGGTCAAGGGCTTCAGCACCATCGCCCTGGTTGCTTCCACACCGCTGATGCTGGTGGTACACCCCACCTCGCCCGCCAAGACGGTGTCTGAACTGGTTTCGACATTGCGCGCCAAGCCTGGGGAATATTCCTACGGTTCATCAGGCAACGGCACCATCGTCCACCTCACCAGCGAGATGTTCAACCAAGCGGCAAAGGTCGAAGCAGTGCACATTCCCTATAAGGGCAGCTCGCCTTCGACCAAGGCCATCATGGGCGGCGAAGTCGCCTACGTATTCAGCAGCATGCCGCCCGCGGTGGGTGCGGTAAAGGCCGGGCAATTGCGCGCACTGGCGGTGACCACGCCGAAGCGCGTACCGGCCGCGCCGGACGTTCCCACGATGATCGAAGCCGGCATCCCCAACTTCGAGGTCGTCTTGTACAACGGCATCATGGGGCCGGCCGGCATTCCCGCCCCCATCGTGAATAAGCTGAACAAAGAGTTGGCCAAGGTGGTCGCCAGCGAAGAAATTCAGACCGTGTACCGCAATGTGGGCGCCGATGCGCTGACGGCTACGCCGGAAGAATTCAACGCACTGCTTCAACGTGAAGTCGCCAAGCTGAGCCCTATCGTCAAGGCCTCAGGCGCCAAGATCGAATAGGAAGGAAACATCATGAACGCCAAGCCTTTGCTGCCCCAGCATGATCGCTATGACTACATTCCCTTGCCGGAAAGGCAGGATTACGACTGGCCCGAAGGCAAACGGCTGGCGTTCTGCATGACCACCAATATCGAATGGTTCGCCTACGGCGCCGGTTTGGGACACGACCCCGCCAAGACCGGTGAGCCACAAACCCATCGCAACTATTCCTGGCGCGATTATGGCAACCGCATCGGCATCTGGCGCCTGCTGGCCCTGCTGGACGAATTGAAGATGCCCGCCGCCCATAACTGCAACAGCCTGCTCTATGACTATGCGCCGCAGATCATGGACGCCCTGCGTAAACGCGGCGATGAAGTCGTTGCCCATGGCCGCACCAATGCCGAGAACCTCAAAGGCCTGTGGATGGCGGACGAGGCCCGCATCCTTGCGGAAGTCACCGACACCATTACGCGGCACGAAGGCAGCCCGCCTTCGGGCTGGATGGGATCGGGCGCTTACGAAACCTCCAACACGCTAGATCTGCTGAAAGAGCTGGGCTATCAATACGTGATGGATTGGCCGATGGATGACCAGCCGGTGTGGCTGCGCACACGCAATGGCCCCTTGCTATCCGTGCCCTATCCCATCGAGTTGAACGATTCGCAGGTTGTCATCCATCGCAAACAGGACGCCGGCGATTTTTGCCAGATGGTGACTGAACAATTCGACGAGATGATAGAACAAAGCGCGGATCACCCCCTGGTCATGAACGTGTCCATTCATCCTTACGTTTTCGGCCAGCCGTTTCGCTTGCGCATGCTGCGGCGTGCTTTGCGACACTGCGTAGAGCACCCGAAGGCAGACCGCGTCTGGTGGACCCGGCCCCGGGACGTCGCCGCGCACTGCCTGGATTTGCCCGCAGGTGTCATCCCCGGTAGCTAAACGCTGGAAATATCCTTTCAAACTTCGCCCGGGATGGCAAAATATCTTTTCCTTCACGCCACCGGGTATGCCCATGTCCAGCTCAGAAAAAATCCGCGTCTGGGATCTACCCACGCGCCTGTTTCATTGGCTGCTGGTTATCTGTTTGATAGGTTCTTTCGTCACCATCAAGGTCGGCGGCTTATGGCTGGACTATCACATGCTGTTCGGCTACACCACGCTGGGCCTGATCTTGTTCCGGATTACCTGGGGCTTGGTAGGCACGCAGCATGCGCGCTTCAGCAGTTTCGTGCGGGGGCCAGGCACCGTCTGGACCTATTTGCGAGGCAAGCATCCCCGGCAGGCAGGCCACAACCCCCTGGGCGCCCTATCGGTGCTTTCCTTGCTGCTGATACTGGCCTGGCAAGCGATTACCGGGCTTTTCGCCAATGACGACATCTTCAGCGAAGGCCCCCTGGCGTCCAGCGTAGGTAAAGACCTTTCCGACACGCTAACCGGCTGGCACAAGCTGACTGAATGGCCGATTCTGATCCTGGTGGGGCTGCACCTTGCAGCCATTATTTGGTATCGCTTGGTGGCCAAACAAAAACTGACACGCGCCATGATCACGGGCGATGCGCCCGTTGAAGAATTTACCGGCCCAGTACAGTCGGCGCGCGATACCGCAAGCAGCCGTTTGCTGGCTTGCGTGATTGCGCTGGCGGCCGCTGCGCTGGTGTTCTGGATCGTGGCGCAGCGTCCGACCGGAGGGTTTTAGCCGCCCCGGCTGCCTCCGTGGCCACCACCGTTACCGCCACGCCCGCCGCCGTCCCGCGAGCCGCCGCCATGTCCGCCGCTGCTCGCTCCTCGGCCGGGGTTGCCCCCACTGCTGGCTGACCTTTCCCTAGAGCCGGCTCCCGGGGACTGAGAGCGGCCAGCGCCCATGCCGCCGCGCTGCTCGGCTCCGGTTCCGCGGCCAAAATCGCTACGCCCGTTTCCCCCTTCGCCCATAGCTCTCTGGCGCATCTGCCCTATCACCCGGGCACTGTCGCCAGTGCCGCGTTCGACGCCTTGGCCTCGGGGGTTAGCGCCGCCCACTTGCCGCACACCCGGTTCTCTGCCGGGCCGTTGCATATCCGGGCTGCTTACGGGCCGGTCATTGCGCGAGGGGCCTGTACCCGTATTCGGCCGGTTGCGTGGAGGGCCGTCAAAGTTGCCCCGATTGCCACTTGCTTGCGCCTGGCCATCACGCCCCCTGTCGCCTGGGCTGTTTCTACCTGGCGCATCAGCATTGCCTCGGCCCCCATTACCCGGCCTTACGACATTGCCTCGATCCGTATTAGCCCAACTGCGATCTCCGCCCGTTCTGTACCCGTCACCGCGGCCGCCAAAGCGCGCCGAATTATCTGCGCCCTGGAATCTACGGGCATGCATGCGATCGCCCTGCGGAGCCCCGAAGCGGGGATGCTGATCGTGCGACCAACGCGGATTGGCCACATAGTGACGGCTGAATCTGTTGTAGTTATATACATTCACGACACGCACATCGTGCCTGTGCCAGTCGTAACCACCCCATAAAGCGTGGCCGACGAACAAGCCCACGCCGAACGAGAAAATGGCGCCGCCGCTGGCATAGCCGGGGGGATACCAATAAAAGGGCTGGTAGGCGGCATAAGGCCAAGGCCCATATACAACCGTCGGGTTATAAACCGGAACGTAAACAACATTCGTTTGGGTGGGCTCGATGCGTATGACACGCGAGCCGCCGTCGCCGTAGCCCGCCGTCACGGTCTGCTCCGCCCCTGACGGCAAGTTGCCTGCGTCGTAAGCGCGTTGCCGCAGCGCCTGTGCGGCATCCATCACGTCTTCCCGCTGATCGAGAAAAGCATTCCCCAGATTGGTGGTCCAACGGATTTCCTTGCTCATCATCGCCAAGGTAGAGGGAAACGCCACCAATGACTTGACACTAGGATCCCAATCCTGATCCTTCAGGGCATATTCCAGCCCATCTCCTTCCAAACCTGGGTGCGCATTCTGCCAACGGGCCGCTTCGACGACCTCAAGCGGATAAGTCGCGGCCATCAGGATTTGCGACAGCAACGCGTCTGGATAGAGCGCGATCGGAGCCAGAAGCTGTTCAAGTTCAGCTTCGCTACGGGGCGCGTTGGTAGCGACTGAAGTCTGCGCGACGGCGGGCGGAGGCAAGACAGCGGCGGTAGAGAATATTGCCGCCACATATAAAGCGATTCGGGACATGGAGGCCATGGTGGGCTCCTAAATTTAAGCGTCTATTCATTCGACCGCTCAAACATGGAAAAAGCCAGGTAGAACCCGGCTTTATTTGCAACATTTGGCCCCACGCCACGTTAAAGCTGTTTCGTTCGATTACTTGGGTTTGCGAAAGGCGTCGTGACAGGCTTTGCAACTGGCGGCGGTGTCGCCGAAGGCGGTGCGCACCTGCTCCAGTTTGCCGGATTGGGCCGCCGTCGCCAGCTTGGCCACATTCTCTTGGAAGGCGTCAGATCTTTGCTTGAACTTGGCGTTGTCGGCCCAGACGTCCGGCTTGGCCCTGCCGCCTTCAGTACCCGTTCCGAACGCCGCCCAAGGCAGCTTGGAAAGGATGGCAACCAGCGCGACGTCGGCCTGTACCTGGGCAGCGTCATAGGGGCGCTCGCCCTTGACGACTGGTCCGATGCGGCCAAAGTGGCTGGACATGACCGTCATGACCGATTCACGGTAGGCAACGGCGTCTTCGGCTTTGGCGAATTGGGCATAAGCCGCCGACGATAAAAGCATAGGTGCGGCAGCCATACCGGCCAGGGTCAACACTCGAAACAGCGTCTTCATGGTTAAGCTCCTGTGAGCAAAATCAAGCACGATAAATGCAGCTTGTCCGGGAAGTATACGGAAGCCTTTCACTACGCCAAGGAAATTTTCTTTCGGGATGAAAACCCCTATCCATACCGTCTGCACGCACGAAAAATGGTGGGCGCAACAACAGCTTTTTCAGGTCGGGCAAGCAATCCCTGACGGTAAATCCGAGGTTTTCCATCATGCGGGGAAGAAACGTGAAGCGCCGTAGGTGCGTACCGGGTGAAGCCTGATTTATGCGCCGGGAAAACGCCGGCTGTAGCCATGACGGATGTGGCCGCTCTTCAGAATTGAGCCAGTCAGGAAAGCCGATGTGACAAGGGGCCGCTTTCTACAAAGCGACCCCTTGTCATGAAGCCCGATGGCTTCCCAATGTTTTTACAGTTCCCGTGCCAACTTGGCGGCGTGACCAATATAGTTGCGCGGCGTCATGGCCATCAGGCGCGCCTTGGGTTCCGCAGGCAGATCCAGGCCGCTTATGAACTCGCGCAGGGCTTCTTCGGTAATACCCTTGCCGCGCGTCAGCGCTTTCAGTTGCTCGTAGGGCTGCGGCAAGCCATAACGGCGCATCACGGTCTGGACTGGTTCTGCCAGCACTTCCCAGCATTCGTCCAGATCGGCATTGATCGCAGCGGCGTTGATTTCCAACTTGCCCAAACCACGCGCGCAGGCATCGTAAGCAACCAGGCAATAGCCCAGTCCAACACCCAAATTGCGCAACACGGTGGAGTCAGTCAGGTCACGCTGCCAGCGCGACACCGGCAGCTTGTCGGCCATGTGGCGCAAGGTTGCGTTAGCCAGGCCCAGATTGCCTTCGGAGTTTTCGAAGTCGATCGGGTTGACCTTGTGCGGCATGGTCGAGGAACCAATCTCGCCTTCCTTCAAGCGCTGCTTGAAATAGCCCAGAGCGATATAGCCCCAGATGTCGCGGTTGACGTCCAACAGGATAACGTTGGCGCGCGCCACGGCATCGAATAAGCTTGCCATCCAGTCATGCGGTTCGATCTGGATAGTATGGCGGTTTTGCGTCAAGCCCAGACCGTTCAAGACCTTGGCGCTGAACGCTTCCCAATCGATTTCCGGATAGGCCGACAAGTGGGCATTGAAGTTACCGGTGGCGCCATTCAACTTGGCCAAGGGCTCGACCCGCTCGATTTCCGCAATGGCGCGCATAAGCCGGGCTGCCATATTGGCAAATTCCTTGCCCATGGTGGTGGGGCTGGCCGGCTGGCCATGCGTGCGCGACAACAGCGGTTGATCCGCATGTTCGTTGGCCAGCGCAACCAGTTTGTCGCACAGGCCGCGCAGCGCCGGCAGCAGAGCCTGTTCACGCGCTGCCCGCAGCATCAGGGCGTGCGAGGTATTGTTGATGTCTTCCGACGTGCAGGCAAAGTGAATGAACTCAGCCGCACTGGACAGCTCGGCGTGGTCGGCCACTTTTTCTTTCAGCCAGTACTCGACAGCCTTGACGTCATGATTGGTAACGCGTTCGATGTCTTTGATGCGGGCGGCGTCGGCTTCCGAAAAATCGGCAAGCATGGCCTGCAAACGCTCACGCGCCTGGGGCGTGAAAGGCTGCAATTCCGGCAGGCCGGCATCAGACAAGGCCACAAGCCAAGCGACCTCTACCTGTACCCGGTGGTACATGAAGCCGGCTTCGGACAAGAGCGGGCGCAAAAGGGCACCGCGACTGGCATAGCGACCGTCCAGCGGCGACAATGCATTAAGAGGGCTGAGCTGGTCGGAAGTTTTCATAAGCGCTTGAAAGTAAAAAGAAATTGTAGCACCGACCTAACGACCCGCACCCCCGCGATGGTATACTCGAGGGTCGAGCCGGGCTTGCTGGTCGCGCCCTTAATTGTTTACTTTTTATCCGATTTTTCCGTCTTATGAAACTGATCGGCTCGCTGGCCAGCCCATTTGTTCGCAAAGTCCGCATTGTCATGGCCGAGAAAAAACTCGACTACCAATTCGAACTTGAAAGCGTCTGGGCAGCAGACTCCCGCATCCAGGATTCCAACCCACTGGGTAAAGTTCCCTGTCTGATCATGGAAGATGTCGGGGCGGTGTTCGATTCCCGCGTCATCGTCGAATATCTCGACACCATGACTCCGGTTGGCCGCTTGGTGCCCGCTTCAGGCCGCGAACGCGCGGAAGTCAAATGCTGGGAAGCCCTGGCCGACGGATTGCTCGACGCCGCCGTGCTGATTCGCGCCGAACACACGCAACGCCTGCCCGAGCAGTTCAGCGCAAGCTGGGTCGAACGCCAGCAAGGCAAAATCAACGCGGCCCTGGAAGCCATGGCTACCGGTCTGGGCGAAAAGCCGTTCTGTGGCAACAACAGCTACACCCTGGCCGACGTGGCCACCGGCTGTGCGCTAAGTTACCTGGACTTCCGCTTCCCCGAGCTGGATTGGCGCGAACGCTATCCCAATCTGGTGCGCCTGCTCGACAAACTGTCGCAGCGCCCGTCTTTCATCGACACCCAGTACAGCGCCCCTCCCCAATAAACTCGCCAGGCAAGACTGCTATCCTTGACGTCATTCACGTTCAAGAAGGAGTCCCGCATGCCCTGGTTCGCCGCTCGATACAGCACTTTCTGGCTGGCGGTCGCGGGAACCGCGATTTTCGGCGCTCTGGCCCCCCGCGGCATCGGCTGGACCATCGCCGCCCTGCTGTGCGCAGCGCTGACCTTGATCGGCATTTACGATTTACTGCAAAGCAGGCACGCCATTCTTCGCAACTACCCTATCCTGGGTAACCTGCGTTTTCTGTTCGAGTTCGTCCGCCCGGAGATCCGGCAGTACTTCCTGGAAGACGACACTGCTGCCGCCCCGTTTTCCCGCAACCAACGCTCTATCGTCTACCAGCGGGCCAAGCAGGAACTCGACAAACGCCCTTTCGGCACGCAAGCCGATGTTTACGAACGACGCTATGAGTGGATCAACCATTCCATGGCCCCCGCTCAGATCGAAAACTTCGACTTCCGGATCGAGGTGGGCGGACCGGATTGCACCCAACCTTATCACGCCTCCATCTTCAATATTTCGGCAATGAGCTTTGGCGCTTTGTCAGCCAATGCCGTGCTGGCGCTGAATACCGGCGCACGCAAGGGAAGCTTTGCCCACGATACAGGCGAAGGCGGCATCAGTCGCTACCACCGCGAACCCGGCGGCGATCTGATCTGGAACATAGGTTCAGGCTATTTTGGCTGCCGCGATGAGCACGGCCAATTCGACGAACAGGCTTTTGCGCTCAATGCGGCCAACCCGCAAGTGCGCATGATAGAAATCAAGCTGTCGCAAGGAGCAAAACCGGGGCAAGGCGGTATCTTGCCCGGCGCCAAGGTCACCATCGAAATCGCCGATGCGCGCGGCGTGCTGGTCGGGGTCGATTGCAATTCGCCCGCGGCGCACAGCGCTTTCTCTACCCCGGTCGAACTAATGCATTTCGTGGCCCGGCTGCGTGAGCTGTCAAACGGCAAACCGGTGGGATTCAAACTGTGTATCGGCCACCCCTGGGAATGGTTCGCCATTGTCAAAGCCATGCTGAAAACCGGCATCACACCCGACTTTGTCGTGGTCGATGGCGGGGAAGGCGGCACAGGCGCCGCGCCCGTGGAATTTACCGACCACGTGGGCGTACCTTTGCAGGATGGCTTGCTGCTGGTTCACAACACTTTGGTGGGGGTCAATCTGCGCGACCAGATACGTATCGGCGCTTCCGGCAAGATTATTACCGGTTTCGATATCGCACGTACCTTGGCTATGGGCGCGGACTGGTGCAATTGCGCACGCGGCTTCATGTTTGCCTTGGGTTGCATCCAGGCCCAGACCTGTCATACAGGCACCTGCCCGACCGGCGTCACCACTCAGGATCCGATCCGGCAGCGCGCACTGGTTGTTCCAGACAAAGGTGAGCGTGTCTACAACTTCCACCGCAACACTTTGCGCGCGCTCAGTGAACTGGTGGCCGCCGCAGGGCTAGACCATCCGGGCAAGCTCAGCCCCGAACACATTGTGCGACGCGTCTCGGGCAATGAAGTCCGACTGCTGGCCAGCCTGTTCCCTTTCCTGAAACCCGGGGATCTACTCAAGGCCGAAATCGAGAACGAGGTCTACCGCAAGTACTGGCCGATGGCGCAGGCGGATTCTTTT
>JBEBXA010000083.1:0-17277 GCA_040391825.1 Pigmentiphaga sp. | reverse complement strand
CGCCTAAGAGCATATGTCTGGGCACGAAGTGCATATCCGGCTTAGTATTTGAGAAACTCAACTATTTGTGGTTTTGCTTAAGGATGGCCGCAAGAGACTTATCCGCTGGTCGTCCGGATGAAGTTGTCGTCGCACAGTATATTTTGTCGATAAGGAGGAACTTCAATGCAAGCGGCTTCAGGAAAAAATCCGAACTGCAACGCCCAGGCGACGTATTTTTCGCACCTGGCTGAAGGCAGATTCATGATTCAGCAGTGCGAACATTGCAATAAACATGTGTTCTATCCTCGGGTTTTCTGTGTGCATTGCGGGTCGGAGCGTTTGCATTGGGTGCAGCCTTCGGGCAAGGGCGTTGTGTATTCCACGAGCATCGTGCGCAAGAAAAAGGAAGATGGCGGCGACTACAACGTCGTGCTGATCGATCTTGAAGAAAATGTGCGTTTGATGAGCCGCGTGGAAGAGATCAGCCTGGACCGTATTGCTATCGGCATGGCCGTCCAGGCCAAGGTAGTTTTGCGCGACGGTGAGCCTGTGCTGGTGTTCGTGCCAACGGGAGAGCCCTCATGATGAGTTTGAAGGATTTGCGCGGAGCGGTTGCCATCGTAGGTGTGGGCCAAGCCGGTTGTGGCGAAGCGCGCGGGTGCACCGAGCTCGAGATATTGGCCGAGGCCAGCCGTTTGGCCGTCGCCGACGCGGGCCTGAGCATGAGCCAGATCGATGGCTTGGCCACCGCAAGTACTTCATCGGCCATGTGGGGTTTGAACGTGGTCGAGTATCTGGGACTGCGGCCGCGCTTCGTCGATAGCACCATGATAGGGGGCTCAAGCTTTGTCGCGCATCTGATGCCGTCCATGTTGGCGCTGGCATCGGGGCAGTGCGAAGCGGTACTGGTGTGTTACGGCAGCACTCAGCGCACGGCCAGCCTCAATCGTGCGGCGATCAAGAGCGCGCGTCGCCAGCTTGAACCCCAGCCCTATGAGGACGCGTACGAGCCTTTGGCTCCGCTTACTTCATACGCGCTGGCGGCGGCCCGCCACATGTATCAGTATGGAACGACACGCGAACAACTGGCTCAGGTGGCGGTTGCTGCCAGGCAATGGGCGCAGCTCAATCCTGAGGCTTTCATGCGTGACCCGCTTACTGTCGAAGAGGTCATGAAATCGAGAATGGTGTCCGATCCCCTTACCGTACGCGATAGTTGCCTGGTAACGGACGGCGCCGGCGCTTATGTGATGGTGCGCGCTGACCGGGCGCGTGACCTTCCCAACCCGCCCGCTTATGTTTTGGGTAACGCGACCGCCATGTGGCACAAGCAGATATCGTCCATGCCCGACCTGACGGTGACGGCCGCTTCCGAATCCGGACCAAGAGCCTATGCCATGGCAGGCGTCGGGCCCAAGGACATAGATGTTCTTGAGCTATATGACGCGTTTACCATCAATACCTTGCTGTTCCTGGAAGATTTGGGGTTCTGCAAAAAAGGCGAGGGTGGTGCATTTGTCCAAGGCGGGGCGATCGCGCCCGGAGGCCGCTTGCCGGTCAATACCAATGGTGGCGGATTGTCCTGCGTGCACCCCGGCATGTATGGCATGTTCATTACCATTGAAGCGGTACGGCAGCTACGTGGCCAAGCGGGCGAACGCCAGATCAAGGGTGCGGAGCTGGCGCTGGTGCATGGCAATGGGGGGACTTTGTCCAGCCAGTCTACGGCGATTCTTGGAACTGCCAGTACTCTTTAACGAGATCATCGATAGCATATGGAAACGTATTTGTGAGCACTACGAAAAAGCTGCGAGATCAACTGCGCCTGCCGGTGATTTGTTCGCCAATGTTCATCGTCTCCAACCCGGAGATGGTTATCGCGCAATGCACTAGCGGCATAGTGGGTTCCTTCCCGGCGCTCAATGCCCGGCCGCAGGACCAACTCGAACTGTGGCTTGCTCGGATCACTACTGAACTGGACGCTTGCAGGCAGCAGTATCCGGGGAAAAAAGTCGCGCCGTTTGCCGTCAATCTAATCATTCGCCCTGGCAATGAAAGGTTGGAAAGCGACTTGCAGGCCTGTGTCCGTTTCCAGGTTCCTATCGTCATTACCAGTCTGGGTGACCCTGGCGCAGTCGTCTCTCAAGTGCATGAGTACGGCGGCTTGGTCTTTCATGACGTGACATCGGTACGCCATGCGCGCCGAGCGCTTGCGGCGGGGGTGGATGGCTTGATTCTGGTGTGCGCCGGGGCAGGTGGGCACGCGGGTACTGTCAGCCCCTTTGCGTTGCTGGCAGAGGTGCGCGCCATTTTCGACGGCCCGATTGTTCTGGCAGGGGCTATTTCCGACGGGCGTGCGATTCTTGCGGCCGAGGTAATGGGAGCTGATTTCATCTACATGGGGACGCGTTTCATTGCCACAGAGGAATCGGGCGCAGCGCCCGCTTACAAGGAAATGCTGGTGGCCGCCAGCGCGGCGGATATCATCTACACGCCACATTTTTCGGGCATTCCAGCCAATTACCTGAAGCCCAGCCTGGTGGCTGCGGGCTTGGATCCCGATCAGCTTCCCGCCGTCGATACCGAGGCGTTACGCGCAAGCAGCAATAGGCACAAACGTTGGAAAGATATCTGGGGAGCGGGTCAGGGCGTAGGAAGTATCGCTGATGTTCCGCGCATTGCCGATTTGGCAGATCGGCTGGATAGCGAGTATGCCCAGGCGCGTGCCGACTGGCGAGCGCGGCTCGACCCGGTAAAGGCGAGCTAAGTGCGGGCCGTTTAACGGCGGGCCAGAGCCGGTACGGCTCTTCGATGTAAAACGCGCTGGCCCGCGGCCCTGGGCCCGTCGTTTTGAGACCTCAGGCCAGCGCTTGACGATAGAAAAATTTCGCCTGCGCCAGACCGGTTAAAATCCTGTTTGCCCTCGCCGATGTGCTTCCCAGCGCGCGGGGGTGTTTCCATTGGAAGCCGTGTTCGAGGAGAACCAGCGTGAAAAACCTCGCTTCGGTGCCGACTGTGCACCGCGTGTCCTATTGTCCGGACCAAGTCGAAAAACCTTCTACCCTGGCGGCAGCGCCACCCGTCTCGGCCCCGCGCCGGCATTTTCTGGCCGCGCTTGCCGCCGGTATGCCGCTTGCTCTTGCAGGTTTGGGCTTGCCTCGCCAAGTGTTGGCGAAATCCGCTCAAGAACCCTTGCAAATAGGCTTTGTTTATATGTCGCCGATTACCGATGCCGGTTGGACGCGTCAGCATGAAGACGGCCGCTTGGCATTGGTCAAGGCCTTGGGCGATCGTATCCGTACGCGGGTAGTGGAAAATGTTCCTGAAAATGCGGATGCCGAACGGGTGATCCGTGATTTGGCCAGACAAGGCTGCGGCCTGATTTTCACCACGTCCTTTGGGTATATGGATGCGGTTATGCGTGTCGCGCGCGAGTTTCCCAATGTGGTGTTCGACCAGGCCTCGGGTTATCGCCTTGCGCCGAACCTGGGCAGCTACAACATCCGGTTTTACGAAGGGCGATATCTGGCTGGCCTACTGGCCGGCGGCATGACGCGCAGCAATGTACTTGGGTACGTGGCGGCAATGCCTATTCCGGAGGTGATTCAAGGCATCAACGCTTTTACTCTGGCGGCGCGCAGTGTCAACCCCAAGGTCGAAGTGCGCGTGGTTTGGACGCAGAATTGGTTCGATCCGCCGCGAGAGCGCGATGCGGCTGAGGCAGTCATCCGACAGGGTGCCGATGTACTGACGAATCACTCGGGTTCGTCAGCGGTCGCCCAGGCAGCGGAAGCCGCCGGTGTCTGGATGCTGGGTTACACCTCGGACATGAAGCGCTATGCGCCGACGCGCCAATTGGGGGCCGTTGTCCATAATTGGGGAGATCATTACGTTGAAACTACGCGCAAGGTCCTGGCTGGAACCTGGAAATCGACCGCGCTGATGGGCGGCTTGCAAAATAATATGATCGGGCTGACAGCCTTATCGCCTGCGATCCCGGACGCGCTGAAAATGCGGCTGGATCAAGCCCGCAAGCAGATCATTGCCGGAACCTTGCATCCCTTCGCAGGCAAGCTGCTGGACAATCGAGGCGCGCTCAGGCAGGCCAGCGGTACCCTGACGCAACGCGATATCGACCATATGGACTGGTTCGTCCAAGGGGTGGTGGGTAAAGCTGTAGCCTGAGGGCGCGTGCGAAAGGTACTGTAGCCGGCGGTGTCGGTTACAGTGGCCGGTGTTCGCGGTGAACCCTCTTTTGTGGGCACGGTCTCATAAGCGCTCTTGTTTTTTCCCGCCTCTCTTCGCCTTTCCTTCCTAGCCCGTCCATGACTCCAGTCGCTCGTTTTCGCCTTACTCCTTGGTTGTTTTTCTTGCAAGCTTGGCGCATGACTTCGCGCGACTGGCGCGCTGGAGAGCTGCGTCTCATGGCTGTGGCCTTGCTTATCGCCGTAGCATCGGTAACCAGTGTGGGTTTTTTGGCCGACCGTATCCGCAACGCGCTAGAGCGTGACGCCGCACAGCTATTGGGCGCGGATCTGGTCATTCGTTCCGACACACCGGTGGCTGCGGCGCTACGGACGCACGCTCTGCAACTGGGTTTAAGCACCACGCAAACCCTCGAATTCCCTTCGATGGCGAGCGCGGGCCAAGGCGATGCGCAACACTCTGTTTTGTCCGCCCTGAAAGCAGTCGAACCCGCCTACCCTTTGCGGGGCAGCCTGCGCATTGCCGGCAGCTTGAGCGGCAACGATGCGGCGACGCGCGATATTCCCCGGGCGGGAAGTGTCTGGGTCGACGCTCAATTGCTGCCTCTGTTGAATGTGACGCTGGGCGACCATCTGCAATTGGGTGACAGATCCTTCCTGATCGATCGCCTGATTACGCTTGAGCCCGATCGTGGAATGAATTTCATCAATGTCGCGCCGCGCGTGATGATGAGGGCTGACGATCTTCCTGATACCGGCTTGGTAACTCTGGGCAGCCGTGTGTCCTATCGTTTGTTGCTTGCAGGGGCACCCGCCGCGATCAGTAGCTATGCGAGTTGGCTCGATGCCCATCTGGAGCGTGGGCAAAGAGTCGAGTCGCTGGACTCTGGCCGGCCGGAGATGCAGAGAACTGTCGATCGGGCTCAGCAGTTTCTTTCCTTGGTAGCCTTGTTGGCGGCATTGATCGCCGCGGTCGCGGTGGCTCTGGCGGCTCGACGTTTCACCTTGCGGCATTTCGACAGTGTTGCCGTGATGCGTTGCCTGGGGTCGACCCAGACTCAATTGACCTGGTTGTTTGCCATCGAGTTCCTGATCGTTGCGCTGGGGGCGGCATCACTCGGCAGCCTGATCGGCTACGCGGCGCATGAGGGGCTGATCTTCATGCTGGGCGATCTGATCACCACGCAGCTTCCTCGCGCATCGGCCCTTCCCGCCATGCAGGGTTTCCTGGCCGGAGTCTGGTTGCTGCTGGGTTTTGCCTTGCCGCCTCTTGCACAATTGCGCCACGTATCGCCGGCACGTGTATTGCGTCGTGATACGGGCGTGGCCCAGACTCGTACCGCACTTGGCTATGGTCTGGGGGCTTTGGGGTTTGCGCTGTTGTTGCTTTGGTTTGCCCGTGACTTGAAGCTGGGCTTGATGATTGCCGGCGGCTTTCTGGGCGGCTTCCTGCTATTTGCAGGTGTTGCCTGGTTCGGAGTGCAATTGCTTGAGCCCTTGCGCCAGTGGCAGCGGGGGCCTATCGCCCTGCGTTTTGCGCTGGCGGGTGTCATCCGCCGCCGGGGTGCCACCGTAGCGCAAATCTGCGCACTGGCGGTGGGTTTGATGGCCTTGTTGCTGTTGTCGATTACCCGTACCGATCTGGTCGACGGCTGGCGCAATGCGGCACCGGCCGATGCGCCGAACCGGTTTCTGATCAATATTCAGCCGGATCAACTGGATGCCGTGAGACATAGGCTAGCCCAGGCAGGCCTTGGGCAAATCAGTGTGTATCCGATGATTCGAGGGCGGCTGACGCAAATTAACGACCACGTCGTGAGTCACAAAGATTATCAGGACGATCGAGCCCGCCGCTTGGTCGACCGCGAATTCAACCTGTCCTATACCAACGATTTACCCGGGCATAACCGCATTCAAGCAGGAAGCTGGTTTGGGCCGCAAACGGCGGAGGTGTCAATGGAAGAGGGCGTGGCGAAGTCCCTGGGGCTGAAACTGGGTGACAAGCTGCGTTATGACATTGCGGGAAATCAGGTCGAGGTGAAGCTGACCAGCTTGCGTGCCGTGGATTGGGATTCGATGCAGGTCAATTTTTTTGCCATCATGTCTCCGTCTGTGTTGCGCGATATGCCGCAAAGCTGGATCACGGCCTTTCATCTGTCGAACGACAAGGCCACGCTTTCCAATACCTTGATTCAGGAGTTTCCTAATCTGACTATATTTGATACCAGCGCCATCTTGCGCCAGGTGCAAAGTGTGTTGGACCAGGTGGTGGCCGCGGTGCAGTTCCTCTTCCTGTTTACATTGGCCGCTGGCTGCCTGGTACTGTATGCGGCGCTGGCGTCGACACGGGATGAACGCGTACAAGAAGCCGGATTGCTGCGCGCTCTGGGCGCAACGCGCAGGCAGTTGTCCCTGGCGCAATGGCTGGAGTTATCCGCCATAGGCGGCTTGGCTGGCGTGTTGGCGGCGGCAGGGGCCTCGGTGGTGGCTTGGTTGCTGGCGCGCTTCGTGTTCAATTTTGTCTTGTCTCCCAACCTCTGGGTGTGGGCGGCGGGATTGGCGATTGGTGTGGTGTGCGCACTGGTGGGCGGCTGGATGGGTTTGCGCGGAGTCTTGCGCCAACCCCCTCTGGCCACCTTGCGTGATGCCTGATTCGAGATGAGTGATGCAAGAAAACAAGACGGTGCCGATTCAGGCAATTTCCGAACCGGCAGCGCCGGCGCTGAGCATTTTCGATCAGATTGGAGGCGAAGGCCGTGTACGTGAGCTGGTGGATTTGTTCTACGACCTGATGGACCTGGATGAGGATCTGGCAGAGTTGCGTGCGGCCCATGGGCCCTCGTTGGAGCAGGCCCGTGACAAGCTGTTCTGGTTTCTGTGTGGCTGGATGGGAGGCCCCGATCATTACATCAGCCGCTTCGGCCACCCCCGCTTGAAAATGCGGCACATGCCTTTTTCCATAGGTGTGCAAGAGCGGGATCAGTGGGTTATCTGCATGGGCCGGGCGATGCAGCAAATCGGTGTCGAGCCAGGCCTGAGCGATCGCTTGCTGGAATCTTTCTACGGCACCGCAGATTGGATGCGTAATCGGGAAGGGTAAGCGGGGCGCTGGGTCGCGCCGGCACGCAATGCCAAGCGTGGTGCATTTTTTTGGGGAAGTTTTTGACTGAATACCTGATGTGGGCAGCGGCTGTTGGATCCATACTCGCGGCAGTTTTTGCCGCCATGGCGTGGGTGGGCCGGACTCAGGGGGCGGACACGAGGCCGGATCAAATACTGGCGGCGCAAGAACGTCTAGAGCGCAGTTTGCGTGCGGAAATTACCGAGAGCCAGCGGGGTTTGCGCACGGAGCTGGCCGAGTCGACGCGTGGACTGCGTACAGAATTGACGCACAGTCTGGCGCAAGGGCAGCAGGCCTTGGGAGGGCAGCAGGCTCAACAGGCGCAGGTGCTTAATCAGCAACTGGATGCCTTCGCTCAAAACCTGGCTAGCTTGACTGCTCAATTGCAAGAACGATTCGAAGTCTTGCGTGTCTCGCTTACGCGAGATGCGGCGGTCAATAGGGAAGAGGGGACGCAGTCGCTGCAACGCTTTGCCGATCGTTTTTCCGAGCAGCTAAGGGTGTTGACCGAAGCCAATGAACGGCGCATGGCGGAAGTGCGCACCACGGTAGAAGAGCGCCTAAAAGACCTGCAAAGCGATAATTCGGCCAAACTGGAAGAGATGCGGCGCACCGTTGACGAAAAGCTGCACGCCACGCTGGAGCAACGCTTGGGCGAATCGTTCAAACTGGTCTCTGACCGGCTTGAGGCCGTTCATAAAGGCTTGGGGGAAATGCAATCCTTGGCGGCGGGCGTGGGCGACCTCAAACGGGTCTTGACCAACGTTAAGTCGCGCGGCACCTGGGGTGAAGTGCAACTGGGCATGTTGATCGAACAAACCATGACCGCTGCGCAATATGGCTGCAATATCAAACCAATTCCAGGCAGCGATGAAATTGTCGAATTCGCGATTCGTTTGCCTGGGCGCAGCGATGCCGACGTGCCGGTATGGTTGCCTATTGATTCCAAATTCCCCAAGGAAGAATACGAGCGCCTGATAGATGCGCAAGACCGCGCCGACACCGAGGCGGTGCGCACGGCGGGTGTTGCTTTCGAGCGTGGCGTCGAGTTGGAAGCTAAACGGATTGGCAGCAAATATGTGTCGCCGCCGCACACCACCGATTTCGCGATCATGTTTCTACCGACCGAAGGGCTGTACGCTGAAGTCTTGCGTCGAGCAGGTTTGATGGACAAGCTGCAGGCCTTGCGCATCAATGTGGTCGGGCCCAGTAATTTGTCGGCGTTCTTGAACAGTTTGCAGATGGGGTTCCGCACGCTGGCGATTGAGCAACGTTCATCCGAAGTCTGGAAGGTGCTGGGCGCGGTCAAGTCTGAATTCGGCAAGTTTGGCGAGACCTTGGCGAGCGTCAGGAAAACGCTGGAAAGCGCCAGCAACAAAATCGGCCAGACCGAAGTTCGTACCCGCGCGATGTTGCGCAATTTGAAAACGGTCGAAAGCCTGCCAGAGGCCGAAGCCCAGCGCTTGCTGGGTGGCGACGCGGAAAATCAGGCTGCGGATGAAGGCGAGAGCGAGAACGACACGCCGGTCTGAGCTTGCGTGCGTGGCTCCACTGCGCTAGCGTTGATATATCCCGCGCGATGCGTGGGTGCAGACGGGGACGCCGATGGATCCTTTCGATACCAAGCTCTCGAATGTAGTCGAGCCCTTGCGCGACTATTCATTATTCGACACTGACCTGGCGCTGCGCGAGGCAGTGCACCGCGAAGGCGCCGGGTATGCCGATGCGGCCCTGCGCGAACATGGCTTATGGCTGGGCAGCACGCCTACGCTGGAAGCCGGTCGCGACGCCAATACCTTTCCCCCGGTTTTCGTCCCCATAGACCCGGTGGGAAGGCGCATTGACGAGGTGCGCTTCCACCCGGCTTGGCATTACCTGATGGCTGGTATCGTCAAGCGAGGCCTGCATTCCGGCCCTTGGGCCGAGCCCCGTGCAGGAGCGCAGGTGGCGCGCGCGGCCAATTATCTTATGCAGGGGCAGGTTGAGGCGGGGTCCTTGTGCCCACCCACCATGACCTTCGGCGCCATCGCTGTCTTGCTGCACGAACCGGCCGGCGAAATCGATTTCGCGGTTGATTGGTTGCCCACTCTTTTTTCTCGCTCCTACGATGCTTCCTCGGCACCCATTGCTTCCAAGCACGGCGCTTTGGTCGGTATGGGGTTGACGGAAAAGCAAGGTGGCTCGGATGTCCGCAGCAATATTACGCGAGCCATGCCTTGCAGCGTTGCAGGGCGGGGGCGCGGATATCATCTGACGGGCCACAAATGGTTTTTCTCGGTGCCGCAGTCTGATGCTCACCTGGTGCTGGCCCAAACCGATACCGGGCTCGGCTGCTTTTTTGTGCCGCGATTTTTGCCTGATGGCAGTCGCAATGGCATTTTTTTGAACCGCTTGAAAGATAAACTGGGCAACCGCAGCAATGCCAGCAGCGAGGTCGAGTTTCAGAACGCTTGGGGAGTGATGGTGGGCGAACCGGGGCGAGGCATACCCACCATAGTGGAAATGGCCAGCTATACCCGTCTGGACTGTGTCTTGGGAAGCGCGGCTTTGCTGAGGCAAGCCCTGGTTCAGGCAATTCACCACTGCATGCACAGGGCGGCGTTCGGAAAGCTGCTGGTGCAACAAGCACTGATGCGCCACGTGCTGGCCGATCTTACTTTGGAGAGCGAAGCGGCTACGGCTTTGGCGCTCAGGCTGGCCCGGGCGTTCGAGTCTGATGAACCACTGGAGCGGGCGATCCGCCGCATGGTGACGCCTGCTGCCAAGTTTTGGGTGTGCAAGCGTGCCATTGGGGCGATAAGCGAATGTATGGAGGTGTGCGGCGGCAATGGCTACGTCGAGGACGGGCCTATGCCTAGGCTGTACCGTGAGGCGCCCGTAAATTCCATTTGGGAAGGATCGGGCAACGTGATGTGTTTGGATGTGCTGCGGGGAATGCGTCGCGACCCCGATGCATTCGAGGCCTTGGTCCAGGAACTTCGACCCTCTGAGCAGGAAGATAAAGGCCACTATCAAGCTTGGAAAGACTGGACGGAACTGTGTGCCGATACGGAAACGGCAGAGTTCAACGGCCGCCGCATCGCAAGCTTGTTGACGATGTTGTTCCAGGCAAGCTTGCTGACCAAGCACGCGCCGCAAGGGATAGCCGAGGCATTTGTAGCAAGCCGTTTTGGTCGTGTCGGCATGGTGTTCGGCGCCAGCGGGGGGAACGGAGAGCTGGACCGTTTTCTATGTGGCCGATTACTGGAACGTGCTTGGCCCGGGGGACTGTAAGCGGCGGTCTCTGGCGGCATCTGGTTCAGAGACCGCCAAACTTAGCGGACAGGTGCCGGTGAAGCCGGTGGCGCTGCGGGGGTATCGTCGAAGTACGCTCGAGCGGCGTCATGCAGGGGCAGGGTGACACCGCTCTGGGCCGAACGTCTGGAAATCAGAGCACCAGCACTACTGCCCGCACTGACAAAATCGATATCCTGAAACACCGCTCTTAGCGCCGCACGCACTTCGGCATCGGGCGTTTGTGCCCGGGCTACCAGCATTGCCGTAACTGCAACCGTCGGAATCGGCTCGGTCTGCCCTGGATAGGTGCCTGCTGCAAGCGTCAAGGGCACGAAAACCGCATTGGCCGGCGTCAATTGCCGGATGGCCGCGGCATCCAGAGGCAAAACACGTATCCCTTCATTGGCGGCCAGTCGTTGTAACTGGCGTGCCGGTGCATGGATCACGCTGGCCATGGCATCGATTCGGCCCTCTCGCAGCGCTTGTACTACTTCCTCGAAACTGCCGTTGGAAGACACGCTGAGCTTGTTTTCATCGAGACCGTGCGCCGCCAGTACTTGCAGGGTCGAGGCTCGGGTTCCCGACGAGGGGTGGCCTGCGTCCAGTTTTCGGCCGCGCAAGTCCTTCACGCTGCGTATCGGGCTATCGGCCGGCACGATGATGTGTACGGGTTCCGGAAATAGGCTGGCGAGTGTGCGCAGTTCCCGATTGGCGTTTGAAGCGGTGAATGCGCCGCGCCCATAATAGGCTTGTGCGGCGATATCGTTCTGCACGATGGCAAGGTCGATCGCCCCCTGTTTGAGCAGTTCGAGGTTTTCCACGCTTCCTTGAGTCTGCACTCCGGCGCTATGAAGACCGTGGGTCTGCAAGTGTTGGGCCACGGTGCGGGCGATCAACTCGTATTCGCCGCCGACGGGGGCCCCGCCGATGGTGAAGGCGCGTTGCAGCCGATCCAGACGCAGGGTGATCTGTCGGTGTGCCGCGTCTAGTTCTTCCGTAATGATGGCACGTGCTTCCCGGCTGCTGCCCCGAGGGTGGTCGAAGAGCGCGAGTATGCGATCAATAATGGCTGTGGCGGGCGAAGCGCTGGCTACGGATTCCGAGCTTGTTGCTTGAGGAGGAATGAAAGTAATGGGTTTCCATGATTTTCCATCTCGCTGGAAAATAATAGACCCGCGCACATACAAGGGGTCGCCTGCGTGATTGCCCTCGCTGTTCAGCCCCTCTATTCCTCGTTCGGTGGCGCCTAGCAGGGTGGCAAGCGCGGAAGGGCCCAGTGCGTCCCAATCGCTGAAGGCATAGTCGCGTTTAAGGGTGAGCTTGCTGTTGAAGTACACCACCTTGCGCGCCGCGCCGTCGGCGCTGTCCGGCAAGGGGCCGCTACCCATGTGCTTGATGGTGTCGACCGCCAGTACCAGTTCGGTAAAGACAGTCTGCAGGCGCTCGTTGAGGACTTCCCTGACCTGGGCGTCGTCGGGGGCGGAGCTGCATGCCACCAAGGTGAAGGCAAGAGCCAGGTAGACGAAAAGACGTTGAATCATGTTTTCTCTCCGGTCAGGGTCAGAAGCCGAAGATAGGCAAGCTGAGAACGCCTTGGATAATCAGGGCATTCGTAATGTCGATCAGGAAAGCTCCCACGATGGGAATGATCAGGAAAGCCTGCGGAGAAGGACCGTACTTGTTGGTGATGGCCTGCATGTTTGCAATGGCGGTAGGGGTTGCGCCCAGCCCGATGCCGCAGGCGCCCGCCGAGATGACGGCAGCGTCATACTTTCTGCCCATGAGACGAAATGTGACCAGACTGGTGTAAACCGCAACGAACGCTGTTTGCAGTGTGAGAATGGCCAGGATGGGAAGGGCTAGCGAGACCAGTTCCCAGAGGCGTAGAGAGATGAGCGCCATCGCCAAAAACAAGGATAGTGATACCGTACCCAGCAGCTCTACGGCGTTGTCGTCGACTTCGCGCAAGCGGCCCAGGCTCAGCGCATTGCGCAGTAGCACCCCTGTAAACAGGGTCCACACGAAGGAAGGCAAGGTCAGCGCGCTGTCTTTCAGCATGCCGTCCAGGGTCTGTCCCACCACCACGCAGATGACGATCAGCAGCAGGGTTTCAAGAAAAACCGGGGCGTTTAACGCTGGGGGCGCAGAGTCAGACGTTTTGGCCTGTGCTTCGTGCTGCGCTCCGCCCGCGCTGCTTGCCGGGCTCAGCTTGTGTCGAGCAATCAGGCGCTGGGCGACCGGGCCGCCGATAATGCCGCCGAGCACCAAGCCAAAAGTCGCACAAGCCATGGCGAGTTCCATCGCACCCTGGAGATTGTTGACGTCCTGGAAGCGGGTGGCATAGGCAGCACCAGTGCCATGGCCGCCCAGCAAAGTGACCGAGCCCGCCAAGAGGCCGGTAAGCGGATGCATGTCCATACTCAGGGCGGCGGCGATGCCTATGGCGTTCTGGCAGACCAGCATGAGGGCGACGGCGCCCAGAAATATCAAGACGCCACGGCCACCCTTGATCAGCGTCTTGATGTCCGCGCTTAGGCCGACCGTAGCAAAAAAAGCCAGCATGAACGGCGTTTGCAAGGACAGATCGAAGGCAATTTCGATGTTTGCACCGAATTTCAAGGCAACGACCAGCAATGCAGCCAAGATTCCGCCCACGACAGGTTCAGGAATGTTGTAGCGTTTAAGCGGACCGACCACTGCGATCAGGCCGCGCCCCACCAGAAGTACGACGATTGCGATGACCAGGGTGGTCATCGTATTGGCTTCCCATCGCATTATTTTTTCCCGGCAGTTTCTAGATGTTTTTAAGTAAGAATGGACTGTAGCGTATTGGCTAGGCACAAGCACGCCGGGCCCAGGGTAAGCGGCTAAGTGCTAAAGTATCCGCTCCATTTCAATCTGCGGCTTCGGCGCGCCATATTTCTTCGCGATACTTACCATGCTCTCTCAACAGGAACTCAAACAACAGGCTGCCGATGCCGCTCTGGCTTTTGTCGAAGAGCTTGCTGCTCCCGACGTCGTCATCGGCGTCGGCACCGGTTCCACCGCCGATTTGTTCATCGATGGCCTGGCGGCTTACAAAGGGCGGATCCGGGGCACTGTCGCGAGTTCCGAACGCAGTGCGGCAAGGCTTGCAGGCCACGGTTTGCAGGTATTCGATCTGAACGATATTAGCTTCATGCCCATCTACGTCGATGGCGCTGACGAAATCGACGATCATCTGCACATGATCAAAGGCGGCGGCGGCGCCCTGACCCGCGAAAAAATCGTGGCCTCGGTGGCAGATAAATTCATCTGCATTGCCGACGAATCCAAGCTGGTTACTGAACTCGGCAAGTTTCCCTTGCCCGTCGAAGTCATCCCCATGGCGCGGGAAGAGGTGGCGCGCCAATTGCGGCGCTTGGGTGGTCAACCGCAATTGCGTGCGGGCTTTACCACCGACAACGGCAATGTGATCCTGGACGTTCATGGCCTACGCATTGTCGAGGCGCAAAGCCTGGAGAAAGTGATCAACAACATTCCTGGTGTCGTCACTTGCGGCTTGTTCGCCCTGCGCGGCGCCGAGGTAGCCCTGCTAGCTACCCAATCGGGAGTGCGTCGACTGGATAAACCGCGCCACGCCTGAGCCCCTATGCGCGGGGAACATCCTGCGACATACTGCTGTCACATGTTATTAATAAAATCAAGATCTTGGCCCGCAGCGAGCACTTGTTTGCTCGCTACCTTACGTTCCTTTGCTGGGAGCCAGTATGTCCGAACACACCAATAAACAATACGATGCCGAACTGGAGGAAGTTAAGTCGAACTTCCTGCAAATGGGTGGCTTGGTCGAGTCCCAGATCACTGCGGCGATCGATGGTCTCGCCAACGGTGACCTGGTCGGCCTGGAGCGTGTGATTGCACGCGACGACGAAGTTAACCGCTTCGAAATCCGGCTCGATGAGGCATGCAGCCACATTCTGGCCTTGCGTCAGCCTACGGCGGGCGACCTGCGCATGATCATTACCGTCATCAAGATGATCACCGACATGGAACGCGCCGGTGACGAAGCCGAGAAAATCGCCCGGATGGCCAAGATGATCCATGAGGCCGGCCGGATGAATATGCCCGCGGTCGAGCTATGGCACATGGCCAATACTGTGGTGACCATGCTGCGCAAGGCTCTGGATGCTTTTGCCCGCCTGGATGCCCAGGCGGCGGCTCAGGTGGTGCGCCAAGACAAGAGCGTGGATGCCGAATGGCAGGGCGTGATTCGGCAACTCATTACTTATATGATCGAAGACCCCCGCAAGATTTCGCGGTCCATCGAATTGTTGTTCATCGCCAAGGCGCTGGAACGCATCGGCGACCATGCCAAAAATATGTGCGAACTGGTGGTTTACATGGTCAAAGGGCGCGATGTACGCCATACGGGCGTCGACAACGTCGAGCGCGAAGCCGCCGCCAATTGATAGGAAACGCTGCCGGGCGGTAAAACGGATTTTCCTGCAAAAAGGCCGGGTACTGTATCGACAGCCCGGCTTTTTTGCCACTGGGCCGCTCCCAAGAAAAAGCGCCCCTTCAGGGGGCGCCACGTAATACCCAGTACAGGGTATTTATTCCTTGATGTGTGCCTACAGCCTATGCGAAATCAAGCCGAGGGGGGAACGTAGCCTTGTGCTTCAACATTACCGTCTTCGAAAAGAAAGCGCTGCATCTGCTGCGCCAGGTATTTGCGGGCGCGGGCATCAGCCAGGTTGAGTCGGTTTTCGTTAACCAGCCGGGTTTGTGTCTGAACCCATTCTTGCCAGGCCTGCTTGGAGACGTTCTGCCAGATTTTCGTGCCCAGTTCGCCAGGGTATGGCGGGAAGTCGAGGCCTTCCGCTTCACGCTTCAATTTGACGCATTGAACCATTCGAGTCATGAGTGGTGCTCCTGTTCAGCCGTTGTTGCAATAGCGTGATTGTAGCGAATCGGTGGGAGTGGGCTGAAGTCTAAGCCTTCAATCGATACCCGGTCTTGAATATCCACGCCACCCCTAGCAGGCAAGCTAGAAGAAAGACTAGCGTCATCCCCAGGCTGACCCCGATACTGACGTCGGCCACATCGTAAAAACTCCAGCGAAATCCACTGATCAGGTACACCACGGGATTAAGCAGCGTAACGGTTTGCCAGAAAGGCGGAAGCATGTGGATGGAGTAAAAGCTGCCACCCAGGAAGGCTAGTGGGGTGACGATCATCAAGGGCACGATTTGCAGCTTTTCGAAGCCGTCGGCCCAGATGCCGATGATGAACCCGAATAGGCTGAATGTTATCGAGGTAAGAACCAGGAAGGTCAACATCCAAAATGGATGGGCAATGCCGTAGGGGACGAACAAACGTGCCGTGATGATGATCAGCAGTCCCAGGATGACCGATTTGGTGGCGGCGGCGCCTACGTAGCCAAGCACGATTTCCACATAGGAAATGGGTGCAGAAAGGACCTCATAGATGGTGCCCGAGAACTTGGGCATATAAATGCCGAACGAAGCATTGGAGATGCTCTGATTGAGCAGCGACAGCATCACTAGCCCGGGGATGATGAAGGCGCCATAGCTGATGCCGTCGATTTCCACCATACGCGAACCGATGGCCGAACCGAACACCACGAAATAGAGCGCAGTGGAAATGACCGGTGAGGCGATGCTCTGCATCAGGGTGCGCCAGGTACGTGCCATCTCGAATAGGTAGATGGCGCGGATTGCGTGGACGTTCATGATTGTTTCCTCAGCATGTCGACGAAGATTTCTTCCAGAGAGCTTTCCTGGGTGCGCAGATCGCGAAAATCTATGCGATGCCGGTCGAGTTGGCGCAGCAGTTCGGCAATGCCGGTCTGTTCACTTTGTGCGTCGAAGGTGTAGATCAACTGATTACCGTCGTCGGCAAGTTCAAGAGCCGGGTTCGCGAGTTCGGCAGGTATGCCGGCGAGTGGCCGTTGCAACTGGAGGGTCAGCTGCTTTTTACCCAGCTGGCGCATGAGCGCGGTCTTTTCTTCGACGACGATAATTTCTCCCTTGTTGATCACACCGATGCGATCCGCCATTTCCTCGGCTTCTTCGATGTAGTGGGTGGTCAATATGATGGTGACGCCGCTTTCTCGCAAGCGTTTGACCATGTCCCACATTCCCCGCCGCAGTTCTACATCCACGCCGGCGCTGGGTTCGTCCAGGAACAGAATTCGGGGTTCATGGGACAAAGCCTTGGCGATCATGACTCGCCGCTTCATGCCGCCCGACAAGATCATGATCTTGGAGTTGCGTTTGTCCCATAAAGACAGGTCGCGCAGTATTTTTTCGATCAGGGCGGGGTTGCGCGGTTTGCCAAATAGGCCGCGGCTGAAATTGACTGTGGCCCATACGCTTTCGAAGGCGTCGGTCGATATTTCCTGAGGAACGAGGCCGATCTTGCCGCGAGCGGCGCGGTAGTCGGCGACGATATCGTGCCCATCGGCCAAGACCTTGCCTTGGCTGGGGTTCACGATGCCGCAGATGATGCTGATGAGTGTGGTTTTGCCGGCGCCGTTGGGGCCGAGTAGGGCGAAGATCTCGCCTTGGCGTATTTCCAGGCTGACGTTCTTGAGCGCCTGGAAGCCTGAGGCGTAGGTTTTAGTAAGGTGCTGAACTGAAATGATGGGCTGCACTCGTGCTCCTTGTGTGCCGCGTGATTGACCGAATG
>JBEBXA010000082.1:0-17420 GCA_040391825.1 Pigmentiphaga sp. | reverse complement strand
GCAGGTATCGGCTTGGGCATTCTTGGCATTGCCGCCTGGCTTGCTCTTGTTACCCTTCCAGATTCGACAAACTGGTTACTTGCGCCGCTAGACAGCACTCGCCCTCATAACATAAATGCCACACACGCTTGGCACGCGCGCTTAATGGTCCTGGCATGGGGAGTGCTGGCGCCCACCGGCGTGTTGATCGCTCGATTCATGAAAGTCACGCCCAGGCAAGCATGGCCATCCACGCTCGACAATCAGGTTTGGTGGAAAACCCATTTGACTTTGCAAAGCATCGCCCTGATTCTTACCGTGTTCGGAATCGCCCTGGTCTGGCAAACCGGTGCGAACGATTTGCTGGCCCGGATCCATCGAGCAGCCGCCTGGACCACCTGCGGACTGGTGGCGTTCCAGGCATTGGGTGGCATGTTGCGCGGCAGTAAAGGCGGATGCGACCTTTCCGGCCGCGCCTTCGACCCTGCCGATCCACAAATGCGTGGTGACCACTACGACATGAGCCCTCGACGGCTGGCCTTTGAAGCCCTGCATAAAATCGGGGGCTATGCTGCGCTGCTTTTCGCCGTCATCGCCATTGTCGTGGGCCTGCTTCTGGTAAACGCGCCGCGATGGATGGCGATATGCATTGGCGGCTGGTGGGTACTATGGTGCGCGCTTTTCATAGTGCTACAACGGCGCGGCTGGTGTATCGATACCTACCAGGCGATCTGGGGTCCCGACCCAGCGCATCCGGGCAATCAACGCCGACCGATCGGCCCTGGCGTACGCCGCTACGGTGACGACCGAAATCCGTTGTGGCCGGGGCATCAACGCAGACTATAGAAACGCGTAGTACGAGACTGCTGACAACGTCCTTTATCAAAAGGGTGGCGCGGCAGTAAGCACCCTTGACAGCAAATTCAAGAAGGGGCTTAATGATATACATAGCTAGCTATG
This sequence comes from Pigmentiphaga sp., assembly GCA_040391825.1. Lineage (GTDB taxonomy): Bacteria > Pseudomonadota > Gammaproteobacteria > Burkholderiales > Burkholderiaceae_B > Pigmentiphaga. The sequence continues at coordinate 16,481 of JBEBXA010000082.1, read as the reverse complement.
TATATGCAGGAGACCGTCATGCCCAATCCCCTACCCAGGGTGCTCGCCCTGGGCGGAACCACCCGCCCCGACTCATCGACCGAACGCGCATTGCGTCATGCCCTGGACGCCATTGAACAGACCGGGATCGAAGTCAGCCTGATCGCAGGCGACGATTTGATTCTGCCGATGTACGCCCCGCACGATCCCGCGCGTACCCCCGCAGCGTTGCGCCTGATAGCGGAATTGCGCCGAGCCGATGCCGTTCTGATCGGGTCGCCCGGCTACCACGGCAGCGTATCAGGCCTGGTCAAGAACGCGCTCGACTATACCGAAGATCTGCGCACGGATGCGCGCCCCTATTTGAGCGGACGCGCCGTAGGTTGCATCGCCAATGCCGCAGGTTGGCAAGCCGCCGTGACTACCCTGGGCGCCTTGCGCGACATCGTCCACGCATTGCGCGGCTGGGCAACGCCTTTGGGCGTTTGCATAGGCGGACCCGATCCCGCGTTTGCAGCCGATGGCCGCTGCATCGATCCCCGCGTCGATGAACAGTTGCGTGCCCTGGGCCACGAGGTCGCCACTTTTGCACACAACCAGCATCAGCGCCGCTCCCTTCCCCCTGCCCAGGTACGTGCAGCCGCCTGATCCTGTGTGGATCCGCGTCGCAGATATCTGCCAATCAAGGAAACTCCGATGACACTCAGCACCACTTCATCCCTGCGCGTGCGCGACATCACTCTGCGGGTGTTGCGTGCCGGCAAGGGCCAGCCACTACTCTTTCTACATGGCCCGGGTGGCCTGGACGAATGCGCCCCCATCTTGGCGGCACTGGCCGAACACTACGATTGCATCGCGCCGGAACATCCCGGTTATGGCGGCAGTACCCCACCCCCGTGGCTGGACACCGTTTCCGATCTGGCCAACTTCTATCTTGATTTCATTGCCGACCAAAAATTGCAAAATGCCCACTTGGTCGGGCATGACCTAGGTGGCTGGATCGCGGCCGATTTGGCCGTGCGCAACAGCCAGGCGCTGGCCTCGCTCACACTGATTGCGGCGCAAGGCATTTACGTTCCCGAGGTTCCCACGGTTGATGTCTTTCTGCGCACTGACGACGACCTCGTGCGCGACAGTTATCACGACCAAGCCATGGCCGAGGCCATCATCGCGCGCACGCCCAGTGATGCCCAGCTTGAGGCTGGGCTTCGCAACAAAGAAGTCACCGCGCGCCTGACCTGGCAGCCCCGCGGCCACGATCTGCATTTAATGAAATGGCTGCATCGCATTGATGTGCCTACGCTGGTTCTGTGGGGCGCCAATGACCGCATCCTGCCCAGGGAATATGGTCAATCGTGGCGTGATCGCATTACCGGCGCGACGCTGGCCGAAATCGGCAGTTGTGGCCACTTGCCGCATCTGGAGCGCACCCCAGAAACCACGGCGATCTTGACTCGCTTCACTGCCTCGACCGGGAGCCCCGCATGAGCCTGAAATTCTTCAACTTCCACTTAATGCCTTATCGGCATGCGGATCTGGATGCCATTCATAAAAACGGCTCGGCTTGGGTAACCTATTCCAATAGCCACTACGACCCGAAATTGGGTGCCGATCTCTATCATGAGTATCTCGACCAGATGGAGTACGCCGACCAGTTGGGCTTCGATGGTGTCTGCCTTAATGAGCATCACCAGACCGCCTACGGAATGATGCCCATCCCCGGCGTATTGGCCGGCGCCTTGGCACGCAGCGTCAAGAAAGCCAAGATCGCCATCCTCGGCCGGGCCCTGCCGCTGCTCAACAATCCGCTGATGGTGGCCGAAGAATACGCGATGCTCGATAACCTGACTCGCGGCCGCTTCATCGCCGGTTTCGTGCGGGGTATCGGCGCCGAATACCATGCCATGGGCATCAACCCCGCGCAATCGCAAGAACGCTTTGCCGAAGCCCATGAACTGATCACCCGTGCCTGGACCGAGCCGGGCCCATTCTCGTATCACGGCAAGCACTACCAGTTCAACTACGTGAACCCTTGGCCGCGCCCTTACCAGCAACCGCACCCCCCAATCTGGGTCCCGTCGCAAGGTTCGAGCAGCACCATCCGCTGGGCAGCGGGTTTGCGCTACACCTATTGCCAGACGCTCAGCCCGATTGCCGTCGTGCGCAAATTCTTCGACATGTACCGGGAAGAAGCGCTCAAGGCGGGCTACGAAGCCAGCAACGACCAACTTGCATGGTCCAACTGCATCTACGTTGCCGAAACCGATGCACGCGCCATGGCCGAGGCCAAGCCGCACCTGGAAGCCTTGATGACCCGCCTGCTAACCATGCCCATAGACATGCTGCTGCCGCCCGGCTACACCAATATCGAGGCCATGAAGCGCATCAAAGCTACTCGCGCGGTGGGCGGCGCCCAGTCCGTGGAAGATCTCGTCAAGGCCGGCGTCGTCATCATCGGCAGCCCTGCCACTGTGCGCGAAAAACTTGCTGAATACCAAGAATTGGCGGGCTTTAACACGACTCTGACCAAAACGCAGTTCGGCACCTTACCCGATGACATGACACGCGCCAATATGGAAGCTATTGCCCAAGAAATACTTCCTCACTTCCGAAAGAGCGCCGACTGAGGCGCCGTACTTCACCCTAAGCAAATATGGAGGAGACCCCATGACTTTCCTATCACTGCGGCGCGTTGCGCCATGCTTTGCATTGGCGGGCTTGCTGCTGGCCCCGGCTGTACAGGCGGCGGACAATGCCGCTTATCCCAACAAAGCGGTCAAGCTGGCTTTACCCTTTCCACCCGGCGGCTCGGCCGATTCGATTGCGCGTACCATGGCCGAGCGCTTGCAGGCACAACTGGGGCAACCGTTTCTTATCGAGAACCGGCCCGGTGCGGGCGGCAACGTCGCCACGCGCTATATCGCCAAAGCAGCCCCTGACGGCTATAACCTGCTGGTAGGCGTTACCGGCGGCATGACGATCAACCCGACGCTATACGGCAATCTGGACTATGACCCGGCCAAGGATCTGGTCGCTATTTCCATGATCGCACACGCGCCGGTGGTCATCGTCGCCAACCCCGAAGCCGGCTTTGGTAGCCTGAAGCAATTTATCGATCGCGTCCGGGCCGAACCCAATCGCTATACCTACGCCACGAATGGAGTCGGTACCAGTCATCACCTGGCCGCTGAACTGTTCCGCCAGGCAGCCAAGCTCGACATGCGCAACGTGCCCTACAAAGGCACGCCAGAAGCGCTGCAAGACATCATCGGCGGACGCGTGCCGGTGGGCTTTATGGACTTGACCGCGTCGATCCCGCTGATTGCTTCTGGCCGCCTGAAAGCCCTGGCCACCACCGGCACCAAACGCACGCCTGCATTGCCCGACGTGCCCACGGTTGCCGAAGCCGGTGTCCCGGGTTTTGCAGCGGACACTTGGGTCGGTTTATTCGCGCCGGCAGGAACACCTGCAGGCATCCTGGAAAAACTGAGCGCCGAAATCAAGACCGCGCTATCCGGCGCGGAACTGCGAGCACGAGCCCAGACGCAAGGTTTGGAAATCGCCAGCAGTACGCCCGCCGAGCTACAGAAATTCGTGCAGGAAGAAACCGCAAAGTGGAAGCGCGTCATTGCCGACGCCAAGATCAAGATCCAATAGCGGGCGACCTGCCCGGCGCTTACCTTTCTAGGAGATCGCTCTTACCGATGCAGGTGCGCGGCCATCCATGGCCGCGCGTACGCCTAACGTTCGCGATCCAGATTGCTGGTCATTTTCAGGCCGATGCGCAGGAACTCTTTCACCTCGTCCTCGCTAAGGCCCTCGCAAGCTTCCTGATAAACGGATAAGGCCGACTCCGTCATCAAGACCAGCATCGCTTGCCCGTGCTCAGTCAACGACACCAGCCTGCGCCGCGCATCGCGTTCATCGGACACACGGCGGATCAGACCGCCCTTCTCCATCCGGACCAGTGTCGCGGCCATCGAAGGCTGCTCTATGCCGACGATGCGCGACAACTCCATCTGCGTAGAAACCTTCAGATCACGCAGACAACGCAATACCGGAAACTGCCCAGGCGTGACGCCGTGCGGCATGGTCATCTGCGCCAGACGTCCGGAGATCCGCCGATTCAGCGTGCCGACAACGAAACCCAGGCTTTGCGTGCGTATGGTCATGTTCGCCCTTGATTGGCGATGAACCGACGGTAAACCACCATACTTTCCAATGAAAAATAGATGCCAAAACTGCGGCACAAGGTAGCACAACTTGCTTTGCATGAATGCTGATTCGCGCAGCGATTATTGCTGGATGAAGATCGCGCATCGAGCGCACGCAGATGCCTATCGCCGCCCAAGAATGCTCATGCCGATAAGGCGTGATACCACCAAGGCGATGTACATCACGCCCACGAACTCCTCCAGCATGACCAGAGCACGCGCCATCGGCGTCAAGGGAATGATGTCACCCAGACCCACGCCGGACAGCGTGGTAAAGCTGAGAAAAAGCAGCTCCATCCATGTTCGCGCCGCTTCCGGATTGAGCTGCGCGCTGAAGCTGCCCGGGATCAGGGCCTGACACACGGCATAAATATAGGCAAAAGCCCAGGCCAGCAGGGTGAAGGTAGCACCCGCGGCGAAGAACTCATCAGTAGTCGCGCGTCTATCTTCCATCATGTACCAGATCAGGCTGGCAGCGGCATAACTATAGAAGGCGCCCTCCATCCCGGCGCCGATCACCATCAACACCTGGCTTTCAAGTAGCGCGCTGCTTATCGACGAAGCCAGCACCAGGGCCGCCAGCAGCCATGCCACCCAATTTACGGCCGGACTGCGCCGGACCATGCGCAACGCAGCGCCCAGCACAATCAGCCCGAATGCGCTGAACAAAGCCCGGCCCGCGGGCGTGTCCTCCATCCATGGGTACAGCAATATGCCGATCAATTGAATCAGCAATAGGCCTCCGGACGGGTGACCTGCGATATAGCGGACGGGAGTCATTTTGTTCATAGATGAGTAAGGTCGTAGCTAAGCCGAGGGAGTGGCCCATACCTGAGGCGCTTAACACCCGTGATTGATCCGATGCATGCTGCGTCATCGTATCGGTAAAGCAGGACAAACTCATCCATAGCCGGGCTGTGATTCGATTTATTTCAACTCATACTGAAGCACCCAGCTCTTCGCATCGTTTATCTCCATGACTCTGGCTATCCTGGCAAGCTGCGCTCTTACCGGCATCGATGCCCCACCCGTGCGGGTAGAAGTGCATCTGGCCCCCGGCCTTCCTGCTTTTACCGTGGTTGGTTTGGCCGACACCGAGGTCCGCGAAAGCCGCGAACGCGTACGCGCGGCCATCGCCAACTCCGGTTTCGACTTCCCATCCGGGCGGCTCACCGTCAACCTTGCCCCTGCCGACTTGCCCAAAGAATCCGGCCGCTTTGACCTACCCATCGCCATCGGCGTCTTGCTTGCTTCCGGCCAGATCGATCTACCCAGTTTGGCGCCAGGCCGAGGTAGACGCCAGCCCGACGAGTCTCCCATCGCCTCGCTGGTGTTGGCCGGGGAACTATCCTTGACTGGCGCCCTGGTTCCCATCGCCGGTGCCTTGGCCATCGCCCTCTCGGTGGCACGGCGCCAGCCTACGGCTGAACTGATCATGCCCGCAACCAGCGCCTCTCAAGCTGCACTGGTGCCGGGCCTGCAGGTGCGCCCCGCCGCCACGCTGGAACAAGTCGTCGCCCACCTTTGCGGGCGGACCCGCTTGCCGCTGGCCATCGCGCCTGTGCCGCCCCCCGCTCCGCCCAGCCCCTGTCTTGCCGACGTCAAGGAACAGGCAGCGGCGCGCCGTGCTCTGGAAGTTGCCGCCGCCGGCGGCCACAGCTTATTGCTGATTGGTGCTCCCGGCACCGGCAAAAGCATGCTGGCGCAACGCCTGCCCGGTTTGCTGCCTCCACTGGAAGGCGACCAGGCGCTTGAAGCGGCCGCCATCGCCAGTCTGTCCGCGCAAGGGGCGACATCATTCGGCCATCGTCCCTTTCGATCACCCCATCACTCCATTACCGCAGCCGCGCTGGTGGGTGGCGGTGCCCGCCCCCGGCCTGGCGAGATCACACTCGCGCACCTGGGTGTCCTGTTCCTGGATGAGCTGCCCGAATTCAGCCGCCATACGCTAGAAACCCTGCGCGAACCCATGGAGACCGGCCGGGTTTCCATCGCCCGTTCGCAACATCGCACCGACTATCCCTCACGCTTCCACCTTGTGGCCGCCATGAACCCTTGTCGCTGCGGCTGGAGCGGCACTAGCGTACGTCACTGTACTTGCACCCCCGACCAGGTCGCAGCCTACCGTGCGCGGATTTCCGGCCCGCTGCTTGATCGCATAGATCTGCAAGTGGAAGTGCCCTGCCTATCCCACGACTGGACCGACGCCCCCGCCGGCGAAGACAGCACTACCGTACGCACCCGAGTCCTGGCGGCATACCGTTTGCAGCAGGATCGACAACGACAAAGCAACGCCACCCTGGACCCTGCCCAGACCGAGCGCTACTGCCCGCCCGACGCGCCCGCACGCGAACTCTGGAAGCAAGCCATGAAGAAGTTCAACTGGTCAGCGCGAGCCGCGCACCGGGTGCAACGAGTGGCCCGCACCATCGCCGACCTAGCTGGAGCAGAACACATCGGCGTCGCCCATATTGCGGAAGCTATCCAGTACCGAAGACCGCTAGCTTAGCTCGGCGCAGTGGCCCACTGCCTTCCAAGCTGAATGCCGGATTGAGCAAATTCGATCAAAACCCCTATAAATTACACAAAATACCCTACTTCATCGCCGAAATAGCACACAACTTGCTTATACCCTGCATACTGCCTGTTGACCTCCACTTCTTGAAGCCCTAGACAGGCTTCGTACCCATTCGATGCCCGGTTATCAAACCAAGCAGGAAAGCGTCGATATCGCGGGCGTTGATGATCTGCTCATTCGCTCGCTACTCGATCGCCAACAATATTCCGACCCACACGGCGAAGCAGAACGTCAGGGTATCTCGTCAGCCGCCTGGCCTTTGTTCGGTCTGCTGTGGCCCTCGGGCGCGCAACTGGCGGCGCGCATGGCGCGCCGGCCCGTATGCCGCCGCGAAACCATTCTGGAACTCGGTTGCGGGCTGGCCTTGGCCAGCCTCGTCAGCCATCGCAAGGGCGCCAATGTCACCGCCAGCGACTGCCATCCCTTGGCTGAAAGCTTCCTGGAAGAGAACCTGCGGCTGAACAACTTGCCGCCGATGAAATACCTGCATGGCCACTGGGGAACCGCGCAAGCACCACCCCATCAGCGACGCGCCTCAGAACGCCAGTCCGGCACGTTTGATCTCATCATCGGTAGCGATCTTCTATACGAACGCGACGCGGCAATAGACCTTGCAAACTTCATCGGGCTCCATGCCGCGCCCAAAGCGGAAATCTGGATCATTGACCCAAACCGAGGCAACCGGCCTGCCTTTAATCGGCAGATGGCCGCCCTAGGCTTCCAAATGGAAGAAGAAGTCCTGAACATCCCCGCCACAGAAGACACGCCGGCCTATAAAGGCCGCGTACTGATCTATCAGTGGGACAAGCAGCCGCATTGCAACAATACCGGCACCGAGCCCTCGCGCCAACGTTCTCGCTTACCAGAGCTACGCAGCAGACAAAGCCACCTTCAAGGGGATCGCCACATCGGCAAGTCTGGCCGGATCAAGCCGCGCTGCTCCTTGTAGCGCCCGCCTGCCGATTACCATGTCGCGCGGATTATTAAGCGTAATCAGGCCCAGAAGCTGCCCCTGATAAAGCTGCAGCGCGGTCATTGCCTCGCCGTCGCCCGACTCCCTCACCACCAGTTCGTCGGCAAGTTCTCCGTGGCCCGCAATCTGGATATTCCAGTCGAACTGATCTGACCAGACCCAGGGCGCCTTAAGCGAACCCACAGGCATCGCCAACATCGCGCGCGCCGTCGCCACAGCGTGCTCGATGGCGGGTTCCCACGCTTCCAGGCGCGCGGCATAGTCGGGATGGGTATTCAAACCTTGCCGGCGGCGAGCCACGTCCCCCACGGCATAGATCGAATCGTCGCTGCTGCGCCCGACGCCATCGGTCAAGATGCCATCGCGCACATTCAGCCCTGCCCGGCTGGCAATGCCATCGTTGGGTGTAGCGCCGATCCCCACCACCACCGCGCTCGCGTCAAGATGCTCGCCGTTGCTGAGCGCCACACTCCGGACTCGCCCGTCGCCCATCAGGGCATCGACACCCACCCCCAGCCGCACAGCGACTCCGTGGTGAATGAATTTTTTCAGAAAGCGCAGGGATACGGCTTCGGGCACGGAGCGCGCCATCAGGCGCGGGCCCGCTTCGATCACGGTAACGCTACACCCCATCCGACACGCGCTCGCCGCCACTTCCAGGCCTATGAAGCCACCCCCGATCACGACTACCTTGCCCCCAAGTCGCAGTTGTTCCGATAAGCGGCGCGCATCATCGAAAGTGCGCAGGTAGAAAACACCGCCCAGATCCGCGCCGGCCACGGTCAGCCGCCTTGGACTTGAACCCGTGGCTATCAGCAATTTGCCATAGCCCATACTGTCGCCGGAATCGAACTCGACGTACTTTGCAACACGATTGATGTGCAATGCCCGCATCGAGCTAAAGACACGGATGCCCGCGGCTTGCAGCTCTTCGCGCTCACCAAAAACCGGTTCGGGGCAAATTTCGCTCTCAGCGTTGCAGGCCAGCACCCCCTTGGACAAAGGCGGCCGGGCGTAAGGCGTGTAGGCTTCGGCCCCAACCAGGGCGACCGAAGCAAAGGGGGTATGGCGCGCCAGTTCCATTGCCGCTGCGCCTCCAGCCGGACCGGCGCCGATCACCAGGTAATCCATCGTTTTCATGCTCAACTCATTCAAATGTCATTGCGAAAATGGCCGTAAAACCGGGCTGCGCTCAATAGCCAAGCCGTATTCGTTTCACGACACGCACTCATATTGACAAATATTGCCTTTTTGACAATATTTGTCAATATGACGCTAGCTAAACGACTCTTGACCTGTTTTTTGCCTGGAGCAGAACGCCCATACCGAAGGTGGAATCGAATATCATGCCGTGGTTACCATGAAATACGGCCCCGGTTCCTCCATGCAGACCTCGAAAGGTAAGAAGCGCGTAACACGCAGTCCGGCTGGCGCGGCATTGACCGAGCTGATGCTTCAGCTGTTCAAGACCAATGCCGCTCTGCAATCGACCGCGCCTGAGGTCACCCAGGATCCCCGCATCACCTCGCCCCGCTGGCAAATCCTGGGCGCGATCCGGCATGAAGGGAAGACTGCTGCCCAGCTTGGCCGTGAGCTCGGCCTGTCACGGCAGATCACGCTATGGAATGCGCAATTCCTGGCCGACGAAGGTTTGGTCACCTTCGAAAACAACCCCAACCATCAACGCGCTCATCTGGTGACCTTGGCGCCGGAAGGCCGCGTAACCCTCGACCAGCTCACCGAAAACCAAATCGCCTGGGTCAATTCGCTAGCCCGCGATTTCGACGTACCGCAGCTTGAAAACGCTTTGCAGACCTTGGCCCAGCTGTGCGAGCGGCTGCGTTAATGTCCGGCCGACAAGCAGGCCTCCACCCATCGCGCCGGTCTTCGGGGACGGGATCCCATTCAGCTATTTTTGTGGGCCCGCAGCAGACTCCCACATTGAGCACGCTCTCGAATAAAGCCTTCCCATGGGCGTCCTAAGTTTCTATTTTTCAATGCTGAGTCTGCTCGCGCCATTGCTGGTGGTAGCAGGTGTCGGTGCCGTGTGGGCCAAGAAGGGTCACGATTTCCCGACCCAATTCATTACCGTGCTTGCCACCTCGGTTACTACGCCGGCGCTGGTCTTCCACACACTGGTTACCACCAAGCTAAGCAATGCAGTCATGGCATCGATAGCGGGTGCGACAGTCTTGGCCTTGGTAGCCAGCATGCTCATCAGCGCAGCTGCGCTCAAAGCGCTTAAGTTGCCTGTACGAAAACTGCTGCAGACCACCGCGTTTCCGAACGCGGGCAACCTGGGCTTGCCGATTTCCTATCAAGCCTTCGGTGACGCAGGACTCTCAACCGCCATTGCCTTTTTCGCAGTCGCCTCTTTCATGCAACATACGGTGGGCCTGCGCACCCTACCTAATACCGGTACCATCGCGCCCGCCTGGAAAAACCCGGTGCTCGTCGCCGCGGTGGCCGCCGCGGCGTGCCGCGTATTCGGCTATCAACCTCCCGTCTGGATCATGGAGTCGGCCGAGTTGCTGGGCAGCATGACCGTCCCCCTGATGTTGTTGAGCTTGGGCCATGCACTGGCTCTCATCCCCCCTTCGGGCGTGCGCGTAGGTTCGGTCATTGGAAGTTTGCGTCTGGTCATCGGCCTGGCCACCGGCTACGGAGCCGCCTGGCTGTGCGGACTGCCTGCCGACGTCGTCAACTCTATCGCTTTGCAAATGGGCATGCCCTGCGCCGTAGTCAGTTATATGTACGCACGCCGCTATACCGATATGGGCGATGCGGCAGCTGGCGCGGTTCTGTTCTCGACGCTGGTATTCCTCTTGCTGGCGCCCCTGCTATTCTGGGCTCTCGCGTCGCCCGCGGCGCGCTAGGCGCCTGGCCGTAAAAACAAACCCACTCCCGGCGCGGTCTGCTCTTCCATCCTAGCCAGCCAATGCATGGCATGCTCACGGCTCTCGCCACACATGTCCCTGTCGGGCATAAGCGAGGCGCACACCGCCGGGCGCTCGGGATGGCCGAATATTTTGCAGCGTTCAAGCTCGTCCAACTGTACGCAGCGCACACCCGCAGGCTTGCCCTCCGGCATTCCCGGGATGGCGCTGGTGATGGAGGGCGCTGTACAGCACGCTCCGCAAGCCGGCCGGCACGATATTGCACCCATCAGTCTGCCCGCACCGACTTCACGAAGAGCTCAGCTTCGCTGCGCGGCAATTCGGCTTCGCGGCCCAGAGCCACCACTTCAATCAAGCTGTTGCCCAATACAAAGACACGGCCCAATAGCCAGGAAGGCTCACCGGCCACTTCGCCATGCACTTCCAGCTCTACGGCACGGAACAATTTGCGCGTGTCGGCGGGCACCTGTTTAAGCACTACGTCCGTGCGGTGATGCAAGGTGCCACGCAAATTGGCACGCAACACCTCTTCAAAAGCATCGGCCACCTTGGCCAGTTCGGCCGGATCCGCCAGCACCTCAGGCGCAAGCTGCGCATGCCCCACGGCAAACACTGAAGAATCAACCTGAGCAATACTGAAAGCCAAACGCATTTTGTGGCCCGCGACATCGACATCGCGCTGGTCAGCTTTGGGTTTGGCAGGAAAAGTCACGGTCACCGCGCCATCGGCCGCCGGCATTTCGCGCCAATTGAACTTGGGCGAACAGGCCGCCAACAAAGTCAGCATCAGAACCAGAACAGCAGTGTGCAAAGCTCGCATGAAGATTCCATCTCACATCGAATCGGGTCGTCAACATGCTCGGACCGCGACAAAAACGGTACAACCAGTTACATGACACCGTGCCATGCAACCCCAAGCCCTGAGCGACAATCCGCATTTAGAACAAATTCCACACAGGGCATTGAATTGTCGCTGATTTCCATGACGACGGCCCCCGACGGCACCCAACTGGCCTCTTATCGCTGGCCGGCTTCGGAGTTCGCCCATCAGTCGCAACGGCCGGCTTATCTGCTGCATGGCCTAGGCGAACATGCCGGCCGCTACGAAAAACTTGCACGCTGGCTTGATGCCCGCGGCTGGACGCTGGCCGCTCACGACCACCGGGGTCACGGGCGCTCAAGCGGCAAACGCGGTTCTCTGCGCACCAACGACGATCTGGTTATCGATGCGGAACACCGCTTGGCCGACTATGCCCAGGAAACCGGTATGCCGCCTCTGCTGATCGGCCACAGCCTAGGTGCCTTGATTGCAAGCCGCATAGCGCTTCGGGGCCAGATCCCCTTGGCAGGCGTAGTGCTGTCTTCCCCTCCTTTTAGCAGCCGCCTTTCGGCCTGGCAACAAATGCAGTTGAAACTGCTCGGCAATATCGCGCCCGACGTGCGCATTGCCAGCGGCATCAGAACCTCCAAGCTGTCGCACGACCAGGCCGTCATCGACACCTATGAAAACGATCCGCTGGTGCATGATCGTGTAACCGCCCGTCTTGTGCGTTTTATCGTTGATGCCGGCAAGCAATCGATTGCCGAGGCCTCAACCCTGAAATGGCGTACACTACTGATGGTTGCAGGCAGTGATGCCATCGTAGACCCTACAGGTAGCCGGCATTTTGCCGACTCGGCAGCGCCAGGCAAGCTGGCGCTACGCTGGTATCACCAGGCTTATCACGAAATTTTCAATGAAGCACCCGCCATGGCTGGGCCGGTTTACGCCGACCTCGACACCTGGCTGACCACGCTGCTGGTCGCGCAAGATTAGCCCGACCAAGCACGAAATACGTTATCCTTTTCATATGAACCCGTTACGCGGTGCCTTTCCGGCACTCACCGTCTCGCTCGCTTTGTCCGCCACGATGCCGCTGTTTGGCCGTCGTGCGCTGCTGCGCGCGACGACCGGGTTTCTGCTCATCCCGGCCTTCGACTTCTAAGCCCGGCGATCCCCCCTTCTACTTACCGCTCACACTGATCGATCGCCGGGCTCCTTGGACGAGCTCAAGCGGTCCATGCGCCAGTCGGACCCAATCTTCAGGAGAACAGGTATGCAATCCGGCAACCAACAATACATTACGGTCAACGAACTCGATTACGTTCGTTTGAGCAATCTTATCGAACAGCTTCCGCGCGACGCGGCGCCAGGCTCCGCCAGCGCCATTCTGGCCGACGCGCTTGATCAAGCTGATCAACTGCCGCCCCGCGACATTCCCGCCGATATCGTGACCATGCACTCACAGGTCGAAGTACAGGATGAAAAGGGCGATGTCCGCACCTTGACCTTGTGCTATCCCAAGGACGCCGATGCCGCCCAAGGCATGGTGTCGGTGCTGTCGCCCATTGGAGCAAGCATGCTGGGTGCCAAGGTTCCGGGCGAAGTGGGTTGGACCCCGCCCGATGGCGCACGGCGCAGCTTGAAGATCGTCAAACTGGTTTATCAGCCGGAAGCCAACGGCGACTTCACTGAATGAGCTCCGCCCCGCCCGCCGCAAGTGCGGCGGCGCAACACCTTTCTTCTATTTCCCGGCCGACTCATTTGGCGCGTGCTAGAGTAGCCGCCGAGTCGGTGCTTTGACCAAAAGTTAAACGGGAAACAGCAAGACCCCAGCAAGTGCTGGATCTAAGCTGTGCTGCCCCCGCAACGGTAAGCATTCAGTCCTTACGCGACCATGTCGCGATCGTCACACCCAGCCAAGCCCACTGTATACGCGTTTCCGGACACACCCGGCGGCGTCACGTATGGGAAGGGGGCGCGGTGATGAATGCCAGCCCGGATACCGGCCGACTCGGAGATCTTCGTAGATCGCAATGGGGGAAGTGCTGCGGGTGGGCAGCCGAGCCAGACAGGCCTGTGCCTGGACGTTACGCAAGGCTTCCAGCCGCCAACGCTTCCCGAATCGCAACGACGTGCGGGGACGCGCGTCATCCGAGGCCACAGGCATCATGTCCACCGTTAAAATCCGGCATCTGGCCGGTATTGCAGGCACCCTTATTTACGCGCACAGTGCAGGCGCGCAAACCCTCCCCCCAGCTGAGACGAATGCGCTTACTCCCGTCATCGTGACGGCATCACGCACTGAACAAACACTTTCAAGCGCTTTAGGCGACGTCAGCGTCATCGACGCCGAAACCTTGCAACGAGCCGGGCAAAGCAGCCTGGTCGAACTTCTGCAGCGCGAACACGGCATCGACATCGGCACCAATGGCGGGCCGCAAACCACTACCTCGGTCTTTCTGCGCGGCGCCAATAGCGGCCACACCGTATTCCTGATCGACGGCCAGAGAGTCGGAGCCGCCACGGCCGGCATCACCGGCATAGGCGCGATAGACCCCGCCAGCATCGAACGCGTCGAAATCTTGCGCGGCCCGGCCAGCAATCTATATGGCGCGGATGCCATCGGCGGCGTCATCAACATTATTACCAAGCGCCCCGCCGCAGACCAGGGTCTGCGCATCAGCGGTTCAGTGGGCGCCGGCACCTACAACACGCGCAAAGCCGATGTCGGCTTGTCGGGTGTCCAAGGTCCCTGGAGCTACAGCCTGTCGGCCGGCCACGCCCGCAGCGGCGGCTACAGCGCCGCCAAGCCCAATGAACCCGGTGGCCTCTACAACCCTGACCGTGACGGCTACAAGCGTAACTACGTTTCCGGCCGGCTGGGCCTAGCCTGGCATGCCGGCCAGGAACTGGAACTTTCCTTTTACCGTGCCCGCCTGGATGGCCAATACGACGGCAGCGAAACGCCTTTCGACGACCGCACCCTGCAACGCCTGAACTCATACACCGTGGCCAGCAAGAATCGCATCACTGATTGGTGGACCAGCCGCCTGAGCCTGGGACGCACCGTAGACGACAACTTGAGCCAATACGCGCCCAGTCCCTGGGATACCTTGGGCCGGGCCTCTTTCCGCACTCGGCAAACCCTGCTGTCTTGGCAAAACGACTTCAAGCTGGATTCGAACCAGACCTTCTCGCTTGCTACCGAGCGCCGAGTGGAAGAGGTCGACGGCACCACCGACTTTGATCCATCAAAGCGCAGCACCAATTCCGTGACCGCGGTCTATCGCGCGGATATTGCCGCCCATCATGTGCAGGCCAACCTGCGCTATGACCGTGTCACTGGCGACTACAGCAGCCGCACCACCACCGGACTGTTCTACGGCTATGACTTGACTCGCGCGTGGCAAATTACTGCTGCGGCCAACACCGGATTTCGCCTGCCCACCTTCAACGACCTGTACTACCCGCTGTTCGGTAACCCCGAGCTGCGGCCGGAAACCTCGGTCAACGTGGAAACCGGCTTGCGCTATCGCCAGGACGACACCACCTTCGCCGTCACCGCCTATCGCAACCGCATCGACAATCTGGTCCAGTACCAAGGAAAACAGACCGTCAACAAGGATGCCGTCATCAAAGGACTGACCTTGAGCGCCTCTCAGCAATGGGGGGCCACCGCGCTGCGCGCCAGCTTCGACTGGATGGATCCCAAGGACAAGAACACCGGCGAACAGCTGACCCGGCGGGCGCGCAAGGTATTGAAACTGTCGGCGGATCATCGCCTGGGCCCGTGGCAAGTGGGTGGGGAATGGCTGGCCAGCGGTTCGCGTACCGATACTTCGTTCAATGGCACCACCTTCCAAAGCGAAACCACCCGATTGGGGGGCTACAGTCTAATCAACCTGTTTGCGGCCTACGACATCAACCGCCAAACCCAGTTGCAGATCCGCTGGAATAATGTGGGCAACAAGGATTACGAACTGCTGCGCGGCTACGCCACGCCCGGCTCAAACGTCTTTGTCAGCCTCAGCTACCGTCCCTAAGCAGGAGATCGCGTGAACATGCCCGGCATGCCTACCTACAATGCATGGCGTGCTGGCGCCCGGCGTTGGAGGTTAGCGGCCATCCTGGTCCTGGCCAGCAGCGCCGCGCAGGGCGCATTGCCTATGGCGCAGACCCAGTCCGCGCTGACGGTCCAGGACGATACCGGCCGCGCCCTGACCTTGCACGGCCCGGCGCAACGCGTCATTACCCTGGCTCCACACGCGACCGAGCTGGTGTACGCAGCCGGCGGCGGAGCACAAATAGTGGGGGCGGACCGCTATAGCGACTACCCTTCGGCCGCGCGCCATCTGCCTCGGGTGGGCGACGGGCTACGCTTCGATATCGAACGCGTGCTGGCGCTGAAACCGGATCTGCTGGTGGTGTGGGCCTACGATGACGGCGCTTTCGCCCGTCAACCCCAGATTGCCATGCTGCAACGCTTGGGTGTTCCCGTGTATTACAGCAGCCCCCACCTCTTGGCCGACGTTCCCCAAGCAGTGGCGCGCCTAGGCATCGCCCTGGGCACCGAAGAAACGGCGAGGGCCAGCGCGGCCCGCCTGCGGCAGCAACTGCAAACCTTGGTGGCTCGCTATCGCGGCAGCCAGCCGATCCGGGTTTTCTATCAACTGGGCAGCCAACCTATCTATACCGTTAACGGCCAAAATATCATCGGCGACGCCTTGCGAGTATGCGGCGCAGTCAATGTATTTGCCGACTTGCCCATGGCAGCACCCATGGTGAGCAGGGAAAGTGTGTTGCTGGCCAACCCGCAGGCCATTATCGTGGGCCAGACCGGCGCCCAGGCGCAGGAAGTGTTGAAGAGCTGGCAGGGCTACGCGCCTGGCTTGGCTGCTGCCGCTCACGGTAATTTGTGGACGGTGGATCCGGACACCATGCACCGGCCCGGGCCGCGCCTGATAACAGCCACTGCCCAATTATGCGAGTTGATAGATCAAGCACGCCAGCGGCTGGC
>JBEBXA010000081.1:0-17430 GCA_040391825.1 Pigmentiphaga sp. | reverse complement strand
TCCGCCCCCTTGCCTATGCTCTCCGGCCAGCGTTGCATGATGCTCTTTTGCTTCGTGTAGAAGCGCACGCCTTCTTCGCCATAGGCATGAGTGTCGCCGAACAGGGATCGCTTCCAGCCGCCAAAGCCATGCCAGGCCATGGGCACTGGAATCGGTACGTTGATGCCCACCATGCCCACCTGAATACTGCGGCCGAATTCTCGGGCGATATTGCCATCCCGAGTAAAACAGCTCACGCCATTGGCGAACTGATGCGAGTTGACCAGCTCGACAGCTTGCGCAAACGTTTCCACTCGCACGCACGCCAGTACCGGACCGAAAATTTCTTCCTGGTAGATGCGCATTTCGGGGGTGACATTGTCAAACAAGGTGCCGCCCGTCCAAAAACCTTGTTCGCAGCCTTCCCCAGCACTGGCGCTGTCAAAGGTTCTACCATCTACCAGCAGCTTGGCGCCCTCTTTGACGCCTTGTTCGATATAGCCGTTGATACGCTGCAAGGATGCTGCGCTGACGATGGGCCCCATCTCGGCATCCGCATTCATGCCGTTCATCACCTTCAAGGACTTTGCGCGCTCGGCCAGCTTGGGGATGACCTTGTCGGCGACATCACCCACCAACACCGCAACGGAAACCGCCATGCAGCGCTCGCCGGCCGAACCGTAGCCGGCCCCCACCAAGGCATCGATGCTTTGATCGAGATCGGCATCGGGCATGATCACCATATGGTTTTTGGCGCCGCCCAATGCCTGCACCCGTTTGCCAAAGCGCGCGCAGGTTTCGTAAATGCTGTTGGCGATAGGAGTGGAGCCGACGAAGGACACAGCCTGGACGTCAGGGTGCTGCAACAGTGCGTCGACGGCTTCCTTATCGCCCTGGACCACGTTGAAAACGCCGTCAGGCAAACCAGCTTCTTTCAAGAGACGCGCCATGTAGAGCGAGGCGCTCGGATCAATAGGACTGGGCTTGAGAACAAAACAGTTGCCCGCGGCAATGGCGACCGGAAACATCCACATCGGCACCATCACGGGAAAGTTAAACGGGGTAATGCCGGCAACCACGCCCAGGGGCTGTCGTAAGGTCCAGTTGTCCATGCCTCGCGACACCTGATCGGTGTGATCGCCTTTCAACAAATTGGGAATGCCGCAGGCAAATTCAACAATGTCGATACCGCGGGCGACTTCGCCATGCGCATCGGAAAACACCTTGCCGTGTTCGCTGGTAATCAAGCGCGCAAGCTCATCCTGGTGCTGGTTGAGAAGTTCGAGGAAGCGAAACATGACCCGGGCGCGCCTGATGGGAGGCGTATCGGCCCATGCGGGAAAAGCCTGAACGGCATTGGCGACGGCCGCATCCACATCGCTGGGACTGGCCATGCAAACCTGCCCCGTCACCTTGCCCGTTGCGGGGTTGAATACATCGGCGGTGCGACTGCTTTTTGCAGCCGAGAGCTTACCCCCCACCCAATGGGAAATCGTCGTCTGCGTCGGCTCAACAAGGGTGTTATCGCGTGTGTTCATTAGGGCTCTCTGGTAAACAATTCGGTACATCGGCAGCGCTGGAAAACGTGACCAGCATTGCGCCGTCGGGGATGAACGCCTTGCACCGGGCATCGCATCCATAAGAGGCAGTCTATTCGCAGCGAGCACCGGAAGGAATCCCATTGTGCTGATAACATTGTTCAAAATACTGAACAATCGTATGGAGAGCAGCCTATGTCGGATCAGCTTGCACCCACCTTCGCCAATCTGCACCTGCTGGGGATTCTTGCGCAAACCCGCAGTTTTACGCAGGCCGCGAGGCGTTTGGGCGTTTCCAAAGCCTCGGTCAGCGCGCGCATCAGCGATCTCGAACGCGAAATCGGCGTACCGCTGGTGCGGCGCACGACGCGCTCCGTAGTGTTGACCGAGGCAGGCGCGCAACTGGTTGCCGACATGGATGCCCCATTCGCGCGGATCGCACAAAGCGTGGCCGACATCAAGGACCTTGCCGGAAGCGCACGCGGACTGGTGCGGGTAACGGTGCCGGTCGCGCTCGGACGGCAGACTATCGCGCCCATGCTCGGCAGCTTTATACGCGGCTACCCTGACATCCGACTCGAAATCGAGCTTACCGACCGCTTCGTCAACCTGGCCCAAGAGGGGTTCGATCTGGCTATCCGCCACACACAGGCGCTGCCCGACACCTATGTCGCGTTAAGCTTGTGCGAGACGCGCTCCATGCTGGTTGCCAGCCCACGGTATCTGCAAGAGCATGGCACCCCGGCGCATCCGTCCAATCTTGCAACGCGCCCCTGCCTGCTCTACCTGCGCGATGGCTACGCAATGAATTGGACACTGGAAAAAAGAAAAGCGGGCGTCAAAGGCGCTGAGCGCGCCAACATTCCCGTGACGGGTCCATTAAAGGCCAATAACAGCGAGGTCCTGCGGGAAGCGGCATTGGATGGCCTGGGCATCGCCCTGCTGCCGGACTTCACGGCCTTGCACGACGTGCAGGCGGGGCGTCTTGCCTGCGTGCTGCCCGAATGGCGTCCAGTCGGCTTCTTTGGCGAGAACCTCTATGCGGTCAGGCCCTGGACCGCCCGCACACCGCGCGCGGTCCAATGCTTTGTCGATCACTTGCGCGCCGAGTTCGCCAAGAGGCAGCAGGATCTGAACAATTGAACGCACCTTGCTGGATTCATGAAAGCCGCCAACGCCACTCTTGTGAAATTAGGCGGCGCAAGCATTGCGGCACAAGACATACAAACAGCTGCGCATCACCTGCCTGACGCTGGAGGCTCCTCCGCCAGGCTCTTCACCACTTTCGCCCTCGCCGCAGCGCCGCTGGCTAAAAATGCCAAGTCAGTACCTGCCGATACGAAGCGGGCTCCCTGTTGCACGCACTGGCGCAGCAGTTCCGGCTTCCCCGCCAAGCCACCCAAACCTGCGACTTTTCCATGGGCGCGGCAGGCGGCAATAACCCGCGCGATTGCAGCGGACATGAGCGGGTGCTCCATCTGCCCGGCGATCCCCAGTTCTGTCGAAAGATCGCCTGCCCCGATAAACAGCATATCCACGCCGTCTACGCCCGCGATTTCATCGAGGTTCTCCAAAGCGTCGGCGCTTTCTATCATTGCGACGACCAGCGTGGCGTCGTTCAGGGCCTGGTTGACCAAGTGCTGGGGGTAATCCTGATAATGCAATTGCGGCAAACCGCTGGCCACGGCGCGACAGCCCAGCGGTGGATGCCTGGCCAGCGCAGCCGCCTGTTGTGCATCCGCCGCGCACGTCACGTGGGGAACGATGATGCCCATGGCGCCACCATCCAGCGCACGCGACATCATCGATGCATTGCCGCTTGCGACGCGAACCAATGGGGTTACGCCGGCATCTTGGGCAGCGATGCAGATGCGACTGGCTGTTTCCAAAGACAGCACACTATGTTCCAGATCGACATATAGCGCATCGAAGCCGTTGTATTGCGCGATACGGGCGATCTCGGTTCCATGGGATATCCGCACGATCATGGAAACCGTCAATTCGTCACGGGCAAGCTTTTCCTTCAAATGATTGCGAACGAGGGCTCTGGGATCGGTCTGCATATCGCTTCCTCGAAGATTGAGTGCAAGGCTAGCCACCTTGTGTTTTAGTTTTAGCTTGCGCTGGCTTTGGCGAACTCCACAGCTATGGCCAGACTGGCCTGACTTAGCTGATGCAGGCATTCCTGTTCAAGTTCCGCGCTTAGCAAACCAGCGGGAAAAGCCCTCGCCAAGCTACCTATCAAACGTTTTTCGCCAGGCAGGAAAATAGGAACCGCCACCCCCGCCAGATAGGGCGTGATCTGGTCGTGGCTGGTGGCAAAACCACGGCGCCGTATGGCGGCCAGCGTGCGGCGAAACTCGTCCCAGCTTTCTCCTAATCCGGCCTGGGCAATATCAGCGGCGCTGCGCAAATAAGTTTGCCGTATTCGATGAGGCGTGAAGAAAGCAAGCATGGCCAGCGACGCCGCACCCTGAAACAAGGGGAAGGGCATGCCCCGAGCGCGCCGCACCACGATGCGCCTGCCTTCGTATTCGAAAGCGTCCGGGCCTTCCTTGTAGATGCACAGAACCTTGTCGCGGTACAGATTGTGCAGCAACAACACGCTGTCTTGCACTTGCAAATCGGGAAGTACCTTGCAGCCGGCCAGATATAGGGGATCGGTCAATACCAGCAAACGCTCTAGTTCGATCACGCGTGGGCCCAAGGCATACATGCCACCTGACGAAGGCGCGAGCAGACCCGCGTCGCAAAGCTCTTTTACGTAGCGATATGCGGTCGAACGCGTATAGCCGAGGCGAGCTGTAACGTCCTCGATCCTTAGTAGCGGGCGAGTAACGCTAAGCAGGTCCAGCACTTCCATGGCGCGACCCAGGCTGGAAGTGGAGCGGGCGGTTTCAGAGGCGGTCACGAAGCTCTCGAAGCTGGAGGGAGCGGAAGGAACGGCAAGCGGGAATTATAGAGTGCCATTCAATTTAATGGCTATATCCCGGATATTAGGATTTTTGACAAATCTTAATATCCGGAATAAATTCGCATCCTCATCCTTGAAATCGCTTGAAAGCCTGGCCTGCGCGCAGCCTCACCGCCGCCGGTTTTTTCAAAACGTCGTCGAAAAATGGCTAAGCCATAGTTGGAGACACTCATGAAAAGACTTACCGCTTTCCTTTTCGCACTAAGCTGCATCAGCCCCATCGCATCCACACAAGCCGCTGAAGTCGTTAAAGTGGTCGTCCCCTTTGCTGCGGGCGGCCCTGTCGATCAAGTCGCACGCATTCTCGCGCCGGGCCTGAGCACCGCGCTCGGAAAAACCGTAGTCGTTGAAAATCGCGGCGGAGCGGGCGGGGTCATAGGCGCCAACTTTGTCGCCAAATCCGCACCCGATGGCCTGACTCTGCTGATTGGCACCTCTGGTTATGTAATGGCCGCCGGCACCACCCCGCAGCTGCCTTACGATCCTCGTAAAGACCTGGAACCGTTAGCTTTGATCGGGCAAGTTCAAACTCTGCTGGTGACACGGCCCAGCCTGGGTGTGACCACGCTGCGCCAACTGGTGGAAAAATCTCAGGCGGGCGAGCGCGTGGGATATGGCTCATCCGGTGTCGGGTCCACCATGCACATCGGCGGAGAACTGGTCAATGTTTACGCAGGAGCCAAAATGCTGCACGTGCCCTACCGCGGCGCGGCGCCCGCCATCGCCGACCTGATGGCAGGCCAGATCGAAGCGCTCAATGCCGACGTCACGGTGCTGGCGCCCTACGTGCGGGAGAAAAAACTGACGGCACTGGCCGTTTTCGACAAGACCCGATCCTCCAAGCTTCCCGATGTTCCCACTTCGGCTGAAGCGGGCTATCCCGATCTTCTGATGAGCAACGCCTACGGCATCCTTGTCCCTGCCGGCGTCAATGCGCAGACCAAGCAGCAGCTTGAAACCGCCTTCCTGAAGGTCGTCCATTCACCCGAAGTAGCCGCCAAACTGGAAAGCATGGGCTTGATCGGCCCCATGGGCACGGCCGATTTTCAGAAAAAACTCGAGCAAGACTTCAACACCTGGATTCCGTTTCTCAAGAAAACCGGCATCCAGGTCGAGTAAGGCTTGAATCCTATGAGCTTATCTTCGACTCGAGTACGCCGGCTGCTGCAAATTGGCCCGCTTCCCCCCGACTTGGAAAAGCAGCTCCAGAGCCGCTACCAAGTCGACAGGCTCTGGCTTGAGGGCAACCCTGAGCATTATCTGGCAGACCGCCAAGGATACTTCGACGGCGCCGTCACCATGTCGCGCCACGGCTGCTCGGCCGACGTGATGCAAGCGTTGGGGGCGGGCCGAGTTCTTGCCTGCTTTGGCGTCGGTGCGGAACGGATCGACCTCAAGGCGGCCACGACATGCGGGGTGCAAGTCAGCGTAACGCCGGACGTACTGACCGATTGCGTGGCAGACCTGGCGCTGGCGCTGATCCTGGTTACGTCGCGCAATATCATCGCAGCCGATCGCTTCGTACAGAACGGCGATTGGGTCCATGGCAGCTTTCCTCTGGCAAATCGCGCAAGCGGGAAACGGCTGGGCATTATCGGTCTGGGCCGGATCGGTCGGGCCATCGCACGACGCGCGCAAGGCTTCGACATGGATATCCGTTACTTCGGCCGCCGCGTGCGCCCCGACGTGCCCTACACCTTCGAAACCAATCTGCACGATCTGGCCTCCTGGTCCGACTTCCTGGTGCTGTCCTGCACGGGCGGTGCGCAGACGCACCACCTGGTTTCTGCGGACACTCTTGCCGCATTGGGCAAAAAAGGAGTCTTGATCAATATCGCCCGAGGTAGCGTGGTAGATGAAGACGCTTTGGTCAATGCCGTCGTACGCGGCGAACTGGGTGGCGTCGGGTTGGACGTCGTCGCCAATGAGCCTCATGTACCTGCAGAGCTGCTGGGACACGACCGGGTGGTAGTCTTGCCGCATATTGCCGCCTCGACGCAAGAAACACGTCAAGTCATGGAGCAACTGGTGCTGGATAACCTCGACGCATTTTTTTCGACGCGGCAAGTACTGACACCTCCGCAGTAAGCAAGATCCGGGGTTTCCGGCTTTTCCTCGTCCCGCACCCAGCCCATGGAGAGCAATCGTCATGATCGTCGAACATCGCACCTACACTCTGCCGCACGGCACCATGGATGAGTACCTTGACCGCTACGAGCGGGCCGCCTTGCCACTGCTGACCCAGCACCTGGGCGTTCTGGTGGGCTTTTACTCAAGTGAAATCGGCCCCCTGAATCAGGTGGTTCACATCTGGGCCTTTACCAGTCTGGCTGACCGCGAACTGCGCCGCGCCCGGCTGGATGCCGACCCGGCCTGGGTTGAATTCAAGCGCAGCAACCGTGGTTCATTTGTCGCACAAGAGGTCAAGATCATGAACGTGGCATCCTTTTCACCCGGCAGCGTCAGCTTGCCCTGTTCCCCATCAAAACAGTGATGGTGTAAATACAGGCTTTTCGACCGATCCTGTTGCCCTAGGGCCGGCTGCGCTTCCGCTGCCGTGCACGTCTGCAACGCGCTAGGCGCACGTTACAAAACTGGGAGCAAAGTTGAAGGGGGATGCAGCTTGCATGCGCAACCAGCAATGACGACGGCAGGAAAATTCTGCGTGCCCTTAGTTTGCCGAACGCGGTTCGGTGTGACGTCGAAACCGCACGATTCTCTTGATATTGCTGGTTAAACTCGACATTAACAAAAATGCCGGCAAGGCAATCGGGCATCGTTTGTATCAATAACTGACGAATGACGAGAGCATGATCGCGCGCTTTGGTTGGCCTCTGATTGCAATGTTCCTTCGTAACAGCATACGTTCCAGGAAAGTTACATTTCTCGATGGACGACGCATCTACTTACGCTTCATGACGGCATGGAACAGGCCTCGATCCCTAGACTTGGCCTCGCTTTTCCGCGGCCTTTCGACCGATCAAGTTGGACTGCCATTATTTATCAAATAGATCACGGGTCCACCGCTGCCTGCATTCGGAGTCAATTTATGAACATTACCCAAGAGCTCGTCTTGGAATTCGCCCGCCTGGGCATCGTCTACATTCACCTCATCGCTTGCTGCATCGCCATCGGCCTGGTACTTACAAGCGATCTCGCAATGGTCAAACAACTCTTCCAGCGCGAGTCTTCAGACAACACCAAATCCATGCGCAATCTGCAGACCACGGTCGTCTGGGCACTGGCTGCGCTCTGGATATCGGGGCTGACTCTGGTCAGCCTAGATGCTTGGTTCAAGGGCTGGGAGTATTTCGAGAACCCCAAAATTCAGGCCAAGATATCAATCGTGGTGCTGCTGACGCTGAACGGCATCATCCTTCACCATTTTGTGCTTCCGTGGCTGCAGAAGGCCGGCTCTATGCTTAAGCTTTCTCCGAGCCAGACCGTGTTCGCGCTATTTTCCGGTGCGGTGTCCGGCGTATCCTGGCTCTACGCCGCCATGCTCGGTGTCGGCCGACCCTTGTCCTGGAAGTATTCCTTGGTGGAACTGATGGCGGCGTACCCGCTGCTGATCGCCTCAGGTTTCGTCTTGATGCTGCTGCTGACAGCGCTGGGCAAAGATCTGCGCGATGCGCGGCGCCTGGAGCTCGCCGCTACTTGAACAACTGACGGGAAAGGCAGCCGAATTTTCGGCTGCCTAACTTTGCACCAGCGTACGGTGCCGCTGTATGCCCATCAGTATCCCTACCGCGCTACCCAATGTCAGCAAGGCCGTTCCGCCATAGCTCATGAACGGCAAAGGCACCCCGACCACCGGCAGTATCCCGCTGACCATGCCTATATTGACGAAAACATAGACGAAGAACACCATGCTTAGCGCCCCTGCCAGCAGGCGGGAAAAAAAAGTCGGCGCATTGGCGGCGATGGTCAAACCGCGAATAAGCAGCAACAGATATAGAAACAGCAACACCAGATTACCCACGAAGCCGAACTCTTCGGCGTAGACCGCGAAGATGAAATCAGTGGTGCGCTCGGGAATGAAATCCAGGTGGGTCTGCGTACCCTGCATATATCCCTTGCCCAGCATGCCGCCCGATCCGACCGCGATGGTCGACTGAATGGTGTGGAAACCTTTGCCCAGCGGATCCGAACTGGGGTCGAGCAGGGTGCAAACACGGTTCTTCTGGTAATCATGCAAGATCACCCAGTCCAGATCCCCGGTGCATAAAGTGTCTTCCAGCGCCACCAGCGTGCTCAGACTGACCACCACTACCACGGTAACGGGAATCAGCAACTTGAACGACAAGCCGGCAAAGTAGAGGACAAAAAAACCCGCGCCGAATACCAGCAGGGCAGTCCCCAGGTCCGGTTGCAAGGCAATCAGGGAAAAGGGCAGCAGCATCAGGACGGCGGCCACCAGGAACTCGCGCAGGCGCAATGCCCCCTGATGCTTATGAAAATAGTAGGCCAGCATCATAGGCACGGCTATCTTCATGATCTCCGAAGGCTGGATGCGGGTAAAACCCAGATTGAGCCAACGCGTGGCCCCCTTGCTGGTTTCGCCGGCCGTATCAACCACGATCAAAAGGATAAGACCGACGATATACAGCGGCACGGCCAGCCGCATCAAGGCCTGCGGAGAAAACTGGGCCATCAGCCACATGGCGGCCAAGGCGAGCCCGTAGTTTCGCAACTGATCGGCAAAGCGGCCATCAAAGCCGCCACCGGCCGAATACATGGACATTAGTCCGATGCTGCCCAGAATGATCAGGATAAGCAGAAGCGGACCATCAAAAACCGCTACCGTGCGCAGGAACAAGAAACGCCACTGCGGTCGTCCGAACAGATTAGAACCTTCAATCACCACCGCTCTCCCGAACTGCCGGGGCGGGGGTCGCGCCGGTTGCGGCCTGCCCTGGCCGCTTGCCAAGCAGCCAATAATCGAAGACCTGGCGAGCCAAGGGTGCCGCTACGGTTGCACCCCAACCCGCATTCTCCACCAGCAGGGCAACCGCAATCCGGGGCTGCTCCAGTGGCGCAAAAGCCATGAAGAGGGCGTGATCACGCAGGCGCTCGTCGATTTTGCTGGCGTTGTAGCGCTCGCCGCTACGCAGGCTGTACACCTGGGCCGTGCCGGTTTTACCCGCCGCGATATAAGGTACGCCGGCAAAAGCGCGTGCGGCCGTTCCCGATTTTGTCACGGAGGCCATGGCGTGCTTGACCGCCTGCACATTGGCGGGATTCAGAGGAATCCGATAGCTTTCACGGCTTACCGTCAGGGTTTGCTCGCCCGTTGAACCATCTTGCAGCGCCTTGACCAGATGGGGCTTCATATACACGCCATCATTGGCCAACACTGCCGTAGCCTGAGCCAATTGCAGCAAAGTGAACGAGTTATAGCCCTGGCCGACGCCGATAGAAATGGTTTCTCCCGAATACCAACGCTGCTGTTCCGGCCGTGAATAGGCGCGCTTTTTCCAACTGGTTGAGGGAAGAATGCCGGCTTTTTCGCCACCCAGATCGATACCGGTGATTTGACCGAAACCGAAGGGCTTCATGAAATCATGGATGGCATCGACACCGAGGTCGGCTGCCAAGGAATAGAAATAAGTGTCGGACGACACTTCAAGCGCACGCCGCATGTCTATCGTGCCATAAGCGCGCTCGCCCGAGTTACGGTAGCGCCGATCGGCGAACTCGAAATACCCCGGATCGTAGATAGTCTGGTTAACCGTACGTTTGCCCAGTTCCAGTCCCGCCAAAGCCATGAATGGTTTGTAGGTGGAGCCGATGGGATACGTTCCATACAAGGGCCGATTGATCAGAGGGCGGTCAGGCGATTCATTCAGCGCTTTCCAGCTTTCAACGTCAATGCCGTCAACGAACAAATTAGGATCGAAAGACGGGCGCGACACAAAAGCCAGGACGTCTCCGGTGGCGGGTTCAATGGCCACCAGCGCGCCGCGGCGATCGCCAAATGCCTGTTCAGCGATTTTTTGCAATTCCAGGTCGATGGACAGGATCAGGTTCTTGCCCGCTACCGGCGGCGTATGCGACAGGGTGCGCACCGCGCGGCCGGTGGCGGTAACTTCGACCTCTTCCACGCCGGTCTTGCCGTGCAAAATAGTTTCGTAGGATTTCTCCAGCCCTTCCTTGCCGATGTGATCCGTGCCACGGTAGTTGGAGCTGATGCCTTTTTCTTCCAAGCGGTCGAGATCCCGCTGGGAAATACGGCCGATATAACCGATGACGTGCGCTGCGGTATCGCCTTGCGGATACTGCCGCAACAGGCGGGCACGGATTTCCACACCAGGAAAACGAAAGGCTTGCGCCGCAAACCGGGCGACCTCTTCGTCCGTCAGCCGGCTGCGTATGGGCAGGCTCTCGAAGCGGCGCGACTCGCCCACCAATTGCCGAAAACGTCGCCGGTCGCGGGCATCGATAGAGACGACCTTGGCCAAAGCCTCGATGGTTTCATCCAGCTTACCAGCCTTGGAAGGGGTGATTTCCAGCGTGTAGGCCGAGTAATTGCGCGCCAACATGGCGCCATTGCGGTCCACCACAATGCCGCGATGCGGAGTAACCGGCACCACCGAAATACGGTTCTGCTCTGCTCTAGCCGCATAGCCGTCGTGATTGGCTACCTGCAAAAACCAGAAGCGGAAGATCAGCAGGGAAAAACAGACCACCATGAAAGCCACGGCAACCACGAGCCTCAGGCGGAAACGTTCCAGCTCGCGTTCGGTATTCTTCAGTTCAGTCATGCCTAGCCACCCTGGGCGAGGCTGGCCGCCCAGTGCAGGGGCCCGAGTCACTCAAACGTGAAAATACGATAATCATATAGGCCGGGTATCGTCGGGATCTACAGGGCGCCGCTGGGGCGCCTGCAAAATCCAGCCGGCCAAAGGCCACAGCAGCGCTGAAATGACGCTATTCAAGGCCCACCACCATCCCGGCCAACTGCCGTCCAGCCAACCGCGTATGCAAAACACGGTGAATTCCGACAGAAAAAACAAGGGCAGCACGTGCAAAGCCTGCATCCAAGGCGAAAACCAGGACAAGCGGCGATGCAGCAACAAGGCAAAATACGACAGCAGCGTATAGGACAAAGCGTGTTCGCCCAGCCGGGATGCGCCATGCACATCCATCAGCACGCCCAGCACGAATGCGGTCAGCATGCCGACCCGGCGCGGTTCGTGCACGCTCCAGAACACCAGGCATATGGCCAGCACGTCCGGCACACCGCCTACTTGCCCCCATGGCAAGAGATTCAGCAGCCACGCCACGAACAAGGTCACCCAAATGAAGCGCGGGTCTACCGGCAGCAGCAGGTGCTCGGCAGGAACGCGCGATCGCGGCAGGGTAGAGGGGGCTTTCATGGCAGGCGCATCATTTCGAAGACACTGACGGTTCGTCCTTATAGGGCGCGCCAAGTTCCGGCGCAACCGTCTGCAGCACCAGGAAATGGCGGTAGCGCTCTACACTGGCTACAGGTTTGCACAAAATACGGGCAAAACCCGAGCTGGCATCGCGCTCGACGGCTTCTACGATCGCCACAGGCAAACCTTCCGGATACACCCCGTCCAGCCCGCTGGTTACCAAGGTATCACCGACCTGGATATCGGCATCGGCAGCCATGAAGCGCAAACCCAGGCGGCCGGCAATTTCGCCGCCATAAGTAATGCCCCGTAAACCGTTGCGCAACACCTGAATAGGGATGGATTGCACGCGGTCGGTCAAGAGCGCCACTTCCGAAGTCATGGGTGTTACTCGCACCACCTGACCCACCACACCCCCATCGTCAATAACCGGCATACCGGCGGCCAAGCCGTGGTGACTGCCTTTATCAACAATGAGCCGACGCGAAAAGGCATCGCGCGCCTCGAACAGCACCTGCACCAGGACGGTAGGTGCAGGTATGCGCTCACTAGCACCAAGAAGGTTACGCAGCTGGGCATTCTCAGCTGCGAGCTGTGCCGCTTGGGTGGTCGCTTGCGCCATTTCAATGCGCTGCACCCGCAACAGCTCGACTTCATGCTGGACGCTGGCATTGACCTCGAAGAACTCGGTCAACTGGCGAATACCGTCACGCGGCAGCAGCATGGCGCGCTGAAAGGGGTACAAGACGACGCTGACCACCTCTCGCACCGTGTCGAGCGCCCGCATGCGGGTGTCGACCACCAGCAGAATCACTGAAAGGAAAGCAAAGAACAGCAGCCTTACGCCTGGCGGTGGACCTTGCTTGAAAAACGACGGTGGACTGTATTGCATGGGTATCCAGTGTCCAGCGTCCTGCGATAAAGGGCCCGGAACCCTGTAAAAAACTCGGGGTGACCCCCGACTGTAGTCGGTTCACCCCACCGCGATGGTGTTACTACTCGTTGGTGAAGATGGCGCCGAGCTTGTCCATTCGTTCAAGGGCCTCGCCGCAACCACGCACCACGCAAGTAAGCGGATCTTCCGCAACCAGGACCGGTAAACCGGTTTCTTCTTGCAAAAGGCGGTCAATATCGCGCAACAAGGCACCACCGCCCGTCAACATGATACCTTTTTCGCTGACGTCGGCGCCCAGTTCTGGCGGAGTCTGTTCAAGTGCGATCTTCACCGCCGACACGATCTGGTTGAGCGGATCGGTCAGGGCTTCCAGAATTTCATTGGAGGAAACCGTGAAACTGCGCGGAATCCCTTCCGACAGATTGCGACCCTTGACTTCCATTTCCTTGACTTCAGAACCCGGAAAGGCGGAACCGATGGCTTTCTTGATGAGTTCGGCCGTGGGCTCGCCAATAAGCATTCCGTAGTTGCGGCGTATATAGTTGACGATGGCTTCGTCGAACTTATCGCCGCCGACGCGCACCGAACCCTTGTACACCATGCCGCCCAGCGAGATAACGGCCACTTCAGTCGTACCGCCACCGACATCCACCACCATGGAACCGCTGGCGTCGGACACCGACAAACCGGCGCCGATGGCAGCCGCCATGGGCTCTTCAATCAGATAGACCTGGCTGGCGCCGGCGCCGAGCGCGGATTCGCGAATGGCGCGACGTTCGACCTGGGTCGAACCGCAAGGCACGCAGATGATGATGCGCGGGCTGGGAGCAAACAAGCCTTTGGGGTGCACCATCCGTATGAATTGCTTGAGCATCTGCTCAGTGACGGTGAAGTCGGCGATGACGCCGTCCTTCATGGGGCGGATGGCTTCGATGTTGCCGGGCACGCGCCCGAGCATCTGCTTGGCCTCTTTACCGACCGCCTGGATGGTTTTTTTGCCGCTGGGACCTCCTTCCTGCCGTATCGCTACGACCGAAGGCTCGTTGAGCACTATGCCTTTACTGCGGACGTAAATCAGCGTGTTGGCGGTGCCGAGGTCGATCGCCAGATCGTTGGAGAAGTAACTGCGCAGGAAACCGAACATGGGAATCTTTCTGAAGAGCGGTGCGCGGAGGGCGTGCCGGTAAACGCGAAATGATAACTTATAATCTCTAATTGCTACCCTAGAAACTGCATCAAAGTACTGCATTACTCTCAGTCTGTGCGGTCTTCGAATCAGTGTAAAGACTCACCCGGCGCAGCGCGGCCCAAGTTTCAAGCGCCGTCACTTCGCCTAACCTCCTGAATTCATGCCATGGCGCTTACCGAAAACGACGTGACGCGCATTGCGCGGCTGGCCCGGCTGGAATTGGCCAGCGATGCGCGCGAGCGTGTCCTGAAAGACCTGAACGGCATCTTCGGCCTGATCGAACAATTGCAGGCGGTCGACACGACCGGTGTCGAGCCGCTTACTCATCCGATCTCGGCCATCGAAGATGTCACGCTGCGGCTGCGGGAAGATCGCGTCACCGAGCCCTCCGCGCTGGAGGCGCGTGAATCGCTGCTGGCTAACGCCCCCGCCGTCCAGGACGGCTTGTTCCTGGTGCCCAAGGTGATCGAGTAAGCCATGTCATTACCCCTGCATACTGAATTCGATGGAATCGCCGGATTGCGCAAAGCGCTCCTTGAGCGCCGCGTATCCGCAGTCGAGTTGGCGCAAAGCGCGCTGCAAGCGATCCAGGCCCGCCACGAGCTGAACGCTTTTCTGCACGTGGATGCCGATTTGACCTTGGCGCAGGCTCGCGAAGCCGACGCCCGCCTGGCAGACGGTGCCACTGCCGGCTCTCTGGCCGGGGTGCCTATCGCCCACAAAGATGTATTCGTCACCCGGGGTTGGCGCACCACGGCGGCCAGCAAGATGCTGGCCAATTACGTCAGCCCCTTTGACGCCACGGTGGTCGAACGCCTGCACAGTGCCGGCGCGGTTTCCCTGGGCAAACTCAACTGCGACGAGTTCGCCATGGGTTCGACCAATGAAAACTCGGCTTTCGGGCCGGTGCTCAACCCCTGGGATAAGTCCGCCGTATCAGGCGGATCGTCTGGCGGTTCCGCCGCGGCAGTCGCCGCAGGCCTGATCATGGGCGCAACCGCCACCGACACCGGCGGCTCGATCCGCCAACCGGCGGCGTTTTGCGGCGTCTCGGGCATCAAGCCTACTTATGGAACGGTTTCGCGCTACGGCATGATCGCCTACGGCTCCAGCCTGGACCAGGCCGGCCCGATTGCCCGCAGCGCGCGCGACTTGGTCGAACTGCTAGACCCCATAACCGGCTTTGACGAACGCGACTCCACCAGCCTTGAGCGCTGCGGCGAGCATGCCAACGCCGCCGGCCGGGTGCGCGCCGACTTCGACGCCTATTCGGCTCAGGCCCAGGGCGACAAGCCCCTGCAAGGCCTGCGTATCGGGATTCCCCGCGAATACTTCGGCGAGGGTCTGGCCTCTGATGTCAGCATGGCCATCGAAACCGCGCTTCAGCAATTTGAAGCGCTGGGTGCCGTCCGGGTGGATATTTCCCTGCCCCGTACCGAATTGTCGATTCCCGCCTACTATGTGATTGCTCCGGCCGAAGCTTCCAGCAACCTGTCACGCTACGACGGCGTACGCTATGGCCACCGCGCCAGCCAGTACCACGACCTGGCCGACATGACCAGCCGCTCGCGCGCGGAAGGCTTCGGCACCGAGGTGCAACGCCGCATCCTGGTAGGCGCTTACGTGCTGTCGCACGGCTATTACGATGCCTATTACCTGCAAGCGCAAAAACTGCGCCGCCTGATCGCCGACGATTTCCAGAAAGCGCTGCGCGGGCAATGCGACGTCATCATCGGGCCGGTTGCTCCTTCGGTTGCCTGGAACGTTGGCGAAAAAGCCGATGATCCGGTCGCCATGTATCTGGCCGATATCTATACACTAAGCCTGAACCTGGCCGGCCTGCCCGGCGTCTCCATCCCCTGCGGTTTCGGCCTGGGGGCAAGCCACGGCAAGCGGCCGGTAGGGCTGCAGATCATCGGCAACTATTTCGACGAAGGGCGCCTGCTCGGCATCGCCGATATCTTCCAGCAGGCCACCGACTGGCACACCCGCCGTCCCGAGACACTGTAAGTACACCAAGCGGAAAAACGTATGAACTGGGAAGTCGTCATCGGTCTGGAAACCCACGTGCAATTGTCCACGTCCTCCAAGATCTTCTCTGGCAGCAGCACCCGCTTCGGTGCGCAAGCCAACACCCAGGCCAATGCGGTCGACCTGGCCCTGCCCGGCTCGCTGCCGGTCATGAACCGGGGCGCAGTCGAACGCGCCATCGTGCTCGGCCTGGCCCTGGGTTCGCAGATTGCGCCGCGTTCCATCTTTGCGCGCAAAAACTACTTCTATCCAGATCTGCCCAAGAATTACCAGATCAGCCAGTACGAGATCCCGGTAGTGTTAGGCGGCTCGCTATCGTTTTTCGTGGGCGATACCGAAAAAACCATCAACCTGACCCGGGCCCACCTAGAAGAAGACGCCGGTAAATCGCTGCATGACGACTTTGTCGGACCGCACGGAGAAAAATCCACCGGCATCGACCTGAACCGCGCCGGCACGCCGCTGCTGGAAGTAGTGTCTGAGCCGGAAATGCGTTCGCCCGAAGAAGCCGTCGCCTACGCCAAGGCGTTGCATGCGCTGGTGGTGTGGCTGGGCATTTGCGATGGCAATATGCAGGAAGGCTCGTTTCGCATTGATGCCAACGTGTCGGTGCGCCCAGTGGGGCAAAAGGAATTCGGCACCCGTACCGAAACCAAGAACGTCAACTCCTTCCGCTTCCTGGAACGCGCCATCCAGTACGAAATCCGTCGTCAGATCGAAGTCATCGAAGATGGCGGCAAGGTCGTGCAGGAAACCCGTCTGTATGACCCTGATCGCGACGAAACGCGCAGCATGCGCTCCAAGGAAGACGCGCACGACTATCGTTACTTCCCCGACCCCGACTTGCCGCCCCTGGTGATCGGCGCCGACTGGATAGAACGCGTACGCGCCAGCATGCCCGAATTGCCCACGGCCGCCTGCGCCCGCTTCGAGGCCGAATACGGCCTGCCTGCCTACGACGCTGCCCAGGTCACCGTCAGCCGCAACACCGCCGACTTCTTTGAGACCGTGGCCAAAGCTTTGCCTGCCGGCCAGGCCAAGCTGGCCTCGAACTGGATCATGGGCGAGCTGGCTGCGGCACTGAACCGCGATGGGCTGGAGCTGGCGCAAAGCCCGGTATCCAGCGCACAGTTGGCCAAGTTGCTGGTTCGCATTGCCGACGGCACCATTTCCAACAAGATCGCGCGCGATGTATTTGCCGACATCTGGCAGGGCAAGGAAGGCGGCGATGCCGACGCCATCATCGATGCCCGTGGCCTGAAGCAGATCAACGACAGCGATGCCATCGGCAAGATGATCGACGACGTCATGGCGGCCAACCCCGCCATCGTGGCGGAATATCGCGCCGGCAAGGACAAGGCCTTCAACTCGCTGATCGGACAGGTGATGAAAGTCACCAAGGGCAAGGCCAATCCGCAACAGGTCAGCGACCTGCTGAAACAAAA
>JBEBXA010000080.1:0-17494 GCA_040391825.1 Pigmentiphaga sp. | reverse complement strand
CTGGTGGCGCCGATCTGTTCCAGATTGCGCTTGTGGGTAGGCCATTGCATCTCTTGGGTGACGACATGATCCGGTACGCAATCAAGATACTCGCCCACCTGCACCGAATCTTTGCCCGCGGCGCGGGCAAGAATTTTCTGGGCTATCGTCTGTCCGAATCCGTTCGCGCTTGCCATAAAGATATCCTGTAAAAGCCTGCTTCCCTCTATATCAATTCAAGGTAATACCGCTTTCCTTGATGAATTTTCCCCAGGAGTCATAGCTGGAGAGCACGCTTTGACGATACTGCGCTGGGCTGCTTGGAACTGCAAGCGTGCCCATCTGCGCATAGGCCGACTGTACCGCCGGGGACTTCAGGATGGTGGTCAGTTCGCGCCGCATCCTCTCAACGATTGCGGAAGGTGTACCGCCTGGCATGATCACGCCGTATTCGGTGTTAAGTATGACTTTGGGATAGCCCAGCTCTGCCATGGTGGGAATTTCAGGTAATACCGATGCTCTTTGCGAGCTCATCACGGCAAGGATCTTCACAGTACCGGCGCGAACATGAGGAACGAGCGGCGTCAGGTCGGAAACAATGGACTCAACCTGCCCGCCTAACAGATCGGTGATGGCCGGCGCCGCTCCTTTGTAGGGGACATGGGTAATATCCGCTCCGGTTTCTCGTTTGAACAGTTCGCCCACCAGGTGCACCGTCGTGCCGGAACCCGCACTGGCATAGTTTATTTTTCCAGGATTGCGCTTGGCGAGTTCGAGAAACTGATTCAGATTGCTTACCCCCGACTTGCTGTTGACCGCAATAACTGCGGGTACCAGGGCCAAGCCGGTAACAAAAGCAAAATCGTCTTTAACCGAGTAGGGCACTTTCATCAAGTGCGGCAGCGCCATCAAGGCGCCAGCACTACCCAAGCCCAAGGTATAGCCGTCGGGTGCAGCCTTGGCGACGGCGTCCACTCCGATGGAGCCACCCGCTCCTGCACGGTTCTCGACCACGACGGTCTGCCCGAGCGCTTCGCCCAAGGGCCCCGCCACGGTGCGGACGTAAGCATCGGTGGGCCCACCCGGTGGGAAAGGAACGATGAAACGGATAGGCTTGTTCGGCCACGATCCGTTTTGTGCCTGGGCGACGTGCGCTATACCAAACATGGCGGAAAAGCCGATGAGACAGGCGGTCAAGCTTAGGTTTAAGGGTCGAGCTAGCATCGTGGTCTCCAGGAGCTCTGTCAGCAGATGCCTTTGATCCGCCGCTTATTGTTGGACTTCATGGTAGCCAGCCAAGCTTGCGTCTGATAGCTTGCGTTTTGCAAAGCAGCTATGGCTCGTGCGTTAACTCGAAGAACATCTTGCGGCCCCTGCTTCTAGCCCGGGTATAAGCCCAAGCGCTGGGCTCTGACTTTTGCAAGCGCATAGACCGTGTCCAGAAATGGCGCAGGTACT
This sequence comes from Pigmentiphaga sp., assembly GCA_040391825.1. Taxonomy (GTDB): domain Bacteria; phylum Pseudomonadota; class Gammaproteobacteria; order Burkholderiales; family Burkholderiaceae_B; genus Pigmentiphaga. Next base: position 16,057 of record JBEBXA010000080.1, on the reverse strand, counting down.
TTCAACTCGGCTGCGATTTCAACTGCTGCGCCCAATATGCTGTCGATCTCCACCGCGCGCCCGGCCTCGACGTCTTGCAGCATCGATGTTTTGATATGTCCCAGCTTGCGCGTAAACGCGAGACGGGCAACCGGAGTGATGTCTAAGGGGACGCCAAGCTTGCCGCCGATACACAGCAACTCTTGCATCATGTTCTGGAAGAGTTGATTGACGCCGCTATCGTCGATCAACAGATCAGTGTGCGACCCGGTAAGTAAGCTGACCGGATTGAAGCAAGCGTTGCCCAAGAGCTTGGCCCAGACTTCTCCGCGAATATCTTGACTCGCAAGCGCCTCAAAACCAGCGGCAGAGAAAAGCTGGCCCATCGCTTGTGCGCGGGCGCTGGCTGCGCCACCGGGTTCGCCCACCACCAAGCGGGAACCGGAGGCATGCACGATTCGGCCCGGTTCTGGGCACGAGCAGGACGGAAACACCACCAATCCGACAATATTTTTCGCTGGAATGGCCGACTCAAGTCTGCCTTCGGCATCCACCGAGCTCAAGCGATGGCCAGCCAAGGGGCCAGCCGTGATCGCCTGAAAGAACCACCACGGCACACCATTCAGCGCAGGCAGAACTATCGTCTCCCGTCCCAGCAGCGGCGCCAACTTCCCCGCCACCTCAGGCAAGGACGGCGACTTCACGGCAAGAACCACGACGTCTTGTTCTCCAAGCTCTGCAGGATCCGCACTCACACGCACCGGCACCTGAAAAGTCCTGCCCTCGCTCTCTAGCCTGATCCCATGATTGCGGATCGCTTCCAGGGTCTTGCCTCGCGCCAGCACGCTGAGCTGATTGCCCGCCAGCGCCAGCCTTGCGGCAAGAAATCCGCCGATGGCACCGGCTCCGACAACGCCAATTTTCAGGCCGCCCGATGCGCCCCGCTGTTTTTGCATAAGGTCCATCTGCATACCCTCTTGACCGTTTTTTCGAGGCGCGGAAGAAAAGCGCATTTTGCTTTGCGTCTGCGTTCCCTTGCTGCATAAGCGCCCTGCAAGCCAGTGACTTTATCAGCTTGATCATGGCGAATTGCAAGCACGGTTCTGCATTTCTGCTTGTCCCTGGCAGACATAGCTTGCCGCTGCGGCCCCTGTGTATATTTTGTTTTAGAGCAGCACATCCCCCGGCCACCACTCTGGAAAGACATTGAGCAAACAAATCATCAGATCCGACAAACTCACGCCCCCGCCCGCCCCCTTGTCGCCCGCGGTCAGAACCGGCAACCTGATTTTCGTTTCAGGGCAGCCCCCATATTTTGGCGATCGACAGATCGCGATCGGAGACTTCGATGCGCAAATGCATCAGGTCATGAAGAACATCAGCATCCTGCTGGAGGAAGCCGGCAGCAGCCTGGACAAGGTGGTGAAGACCAATGTCATCCTCACCAGCGCCGACAATTTCGCCCGCATGAATGAAATCTATCGCACCTATTTCAAGGAAGGCGAGTACCCCGCAAGAACTACCGTGTGCTGCGCCATGGGCAACCCGGCCTTCTTGCTGGAAATCGAATGTATTGCCGAAGTCTGATTGCGGCCGTCGCCTGCTATGCATGCAAGAGCATTCCAGCCTTGCCCGCGCATAGCCTAGGCAAACCTTTCCACACCGCCTAGAGTCCATACATCGACGACGAGGTGCGAATGCGCGCATGAGACCTGCGTCAGACCTTGACCGTCAGAGCGGAGAAATTTATGCATCAATCGAGCGGTCCTTTATCGCATGTACGGGTACTGGACTTGAGCCGTATCCTGGCCGCGCCATGGGCGAGCCAGACCTTGGCGGACCTTGGCGCGGACGTCATCAAGGTCGAGCGGCCCGGAAGCGGCGACGACACGCGTTCCTGGGGCCCTCCGTTTCTAAAGGATCCCCAAGGCAATGACACCCAGGAAGCCGGCTACTACCTGGCTGTGAACCGGGGAAAACGTTCGATCACGATTCGGCTGGATACACCCGAAGGCCAAGGTATCGTGCGCGAGTTGGCCATGCGTGCGGACATCGTGCTCGAGAACTACAAAGCTGGAACGCTGGAACGCTACGGTTTGGATCAGGCCTCGCTGCGTGCGCTGAATCCACGCTTGATCTATTGCTCGGTAACCGGTTTCGGCCAGACCGGACCACGCCGCGACCAACCCGCCTACGACTTCCTGATCCAGGCCATGGGCGGGCTCATGAGCGTAACCGGCGAACGCGATGACAGGCCCGGTGGCGGCCCGCAGAAGGTAGGCGTGCCCATCGTCGACTTGATGACCGGCATGTACACCGCCGTGGCGGTTTTGGCGGCCCTGGCACGGCGCACCGAAACCGGCGAAGGTGAGTACATTGATATCGGCATGTTCGACGTCCAGGTAGCTACTTTGGCCAACCAGGCAATGAATTACCTGGTTTCAGACCAGGTCCCCAAACGCAATGGAAATGCACACCCTAATATCCAGCCTCAGAACGTCTATCGTTGCGCGGATGGAGACGTTATTCTGGTGGTAGGCAACGACAATCAATTTCTGCGCATGTGCGAAGCGCTAGGCCGTGACGACTGGGCGCAGGACGAACGCTTTTCGACCAATGCCCAGCGCGTGCGCAACATCGCTCAGCTCTCGGCCATGTTGTGCGATATCTTTGCCAATTATGAGCGAGCGGCCTTGGTGTCACTTTTCGATAGTGTTGGTGTGCCCTGCGGCGCCATCAATTCGATTCCGGAAGTTTTTGCCGACCCGCAAACCATCGCGCGCGATATGCTGCGTCATGTTGAGCACCCCAGCGGGGCTCAATTACCCCAAGTGGCGAGCCCGATGCGTTTTAGCCAGGCAGCCTTGCAACCCTTGTTGCCGCCTCCCCTGCTCGGCCAGCACAGCGTAGACATACTGAGCGAACTCGGCTATGACTCAGCCGGTATCGAAGCCCTGCGCAGCGCAGGCGCAATCTAATAAGCCAAGACGCGAACCGACATGAAACTGCATTGGTCTCCCAAATCGCCTTATGTACGCAAGGTAATGGTGTGTGCTCACGAACTCGAGCTTCTGGGCCGTCTTGACTTGCAGCGATCCGTCGCCGCAATGCTTGCACCCAATACACAGATCATGAAGGACAATCCACTTAGCAAAATTCCTACGCTCGTGCTTGATGACGGCTCCGCCCTGTTCGACTCCATTGTCATCTGCGAGTACCTGAACGAGTTGGCCGCCGGCGACTTATTTCCCGCCAAAGGTCCCGAAAAATGGCAAGCGCTGCGTTGGCATGCCTTTGCCGATGGAGTTCTTGATGTACTGATTCTGTGGCGCAATGAGCGCGAACGCGGCGAGCTGCAACGCAGCGACGCCCTCATCGAAGCGTTTCGTCTAAAAACACATGCATCGCTGCGGCAGCTCGAATCCGAGACAAAGCAGATCAGGGCCCGTTCTTTCTCTATCGGCCACATCACGCTGGGATGCGCGCTGGCTTATATTGATTTTCGTTTCAACGAGCTAGGATGGCGAGAGCAAGCACCGCAGCTTGCCGCCTGGTACCAGGATATCAGTCAACGCCCGTCGTTTTTACTGACACGCCCGGAACTTGGCGAATAGATCGCTGCAAGCTCAAGCGTAAAGGCGGGTTGGGTTATCAAGCAGTATCCGCCGCGCCAACACCTCGCTTGCCGTCCACTCCTTGAATACACTGAACAGCTTTTGCGTATCTGGCCAAGGGTCGATGCGAATGTGCGGCCAGTCACTACCCCATACTAGTTGATCCGGGTTGGCTTCCAGCAATTTCGAATGAAATGCCCTTCCCGCATCGAAATCCGGCGTATTCAAAAGACTACGGTAAGCCGACATCTTGACCCAAATCTTGCCCGCTTCAAGCAGCTTCAATATAGACCGAAACCCGGGATCGTCTACCCCGGCATCAAGGTCGAAGCTGCCCATGTGGTCTATCACCAGCGGGCACGGCAGGCGCTCCAGCAGCGGGGCTATATCAGGCAAAACCCGACAATCTGTCCAGAGCTCGAGATGCAAACCGGCAGCGGCTACCAAAGGCGCCATCTGGATCAAATCATCCAATGACGCGCTACCCGCGAAATTTCCAGCGGCGCCACTGCGATGGCTATATCGAGCAGCGCGTACGCCACGGCTGCGCAGGCTATTCAAATCCACGGTCGAACCGGGCCGCATCACAATCACGCCCCGCAAATTCTCATTGGCCGACAAGGCATGAAATAAAAGTGAATAGTCTTCGCCGTAGGCGCTAGGATGCACCAGCACGCCATGCGATAGCCCCAAGGCCGCAAGCACCGCCTGATACTCGTGCTCAAGCGCCTCGGGCGGTGTATAGCTGCGCTCAGCCGCCAAAGGGAAGCGCGTGTAGGGGCCCAGCAAATGGGCATGACAGTCCCAGCCGCTGATGACGGGTTCCGTCATGCCGACCCCGCCTGGACGCTTAAATGCGCGGCTACACCTTGTGGGAACAGCAGTACAGGCAGACAAGATGGGAGTCGTTTCATCCTAGACCATTATGTTGAGGAAGCGGAAAGGCCGGTACGACACCCGGCGCCAAGGGGATTTCGTGCGCATTCAAAGTCATGGCGACCATGGTGTAGTAGCCGACCAGCGCGGTGAGTTCCACCACCACACGTTCGCCGAACCGGTTCAATACAGCGGCATAGGCCTCGTCAGACACAGAGTTATGCTGATTCAATTCCGATGCATAGCGGATGATCATCGCGTCGTCATCCGTCATCGCCTCAGGCGTTTTCCGGGCCAGCAGGGCTTCGATAATTTCGGCTTCGACCCCGGCTTTTTCCGCTTCCACTCGGTGGGCATCCCACTCGAACGGAGAGCAGCAAGCACGGCCGGTGACCAGAATCGCCAATTCGGATAAACGAGGTGGTAGTTGGGTGCTGTAGCGCAGAAGCTCACCCAGCGCTTGCCAGCGATCCGCCAGTTCAGGGTTATGCAAAGCGGCGCGCAAAGGGCCGCGTAGCTGCCCGCGGCGGCCGGATACGACTTTATCGTAGACGCGTCGCTGTTCCGGGCTAAGGGTTTCCACAGCAGGCAATGTGATTCGCGGCACAACTATCCCCTTAATTTTTGATCCTCATTATCGACCGGCTTGCGTGCGGCGGCTATGGCGCCATGGGAATACCTGTCTTGCCGTCTACCGCCTTTGCCCTGGCGGCCCCAGCCCATAGACTAGGCAAGACGGACCTTGGGGCTTGCCGGGACCAGCGCTTTATACAGGAAACAATAATGAACGACCTCACCCAATTGAACTTGGCCATTGACGGACACATTGCGGTGTTGAGCTTGAACAGTCCCCCCGTGAACGCTCTGACTCGCACAATGAATGATGAACTGACACTGGTTCTGGATTGGATTTCTGAAACAGCGGATATTCGCGCGGTGGTCCTTACCGGAGAGGGAAAAATATTTTGCGCCGGAGCTGACCTGAAAGGCCGGGCGGAAGTCATCAAAGGACCGGGTGATTTGCAGGCGCACTCGCGACGCACACGGGAATGCTTTCACGCAATTCGCGAATGCGCCAAACCGGTCATCGCCGCCCTCAATGGCCCCGCACTAGGCTCAGGACTGGCCATGGCGGCTTCCGCCGACATACTGATCGCGTCAGAAAAAGCGTGTCTGGGCCTGCCAGAAGTTGATGTGGGCCTCTTGGGTGGGTGCCGCCACGCCATGCGCCTGTTCTCGCACTCTCGTCTGCGCCGGATGATGCTGACCGGCTATCGGGTGCCCGCAGCAGAGCTGTATCGCCTGGGCATTATCGAGGCATGCACCGCCCCTGAAGAACTGTTGCCTGCCGCCATGGAACTCGCGGCCACTATCGCTGCGAAAAGCCCGGTCTCGACTCGTATGGGCAAACACACCTTGAACACTATTGAAGACATGACGCTGCGCGACGGCTATCGCTATGAGCAAGACATGACTGCGATCATTGCAGCGACTGAAGACGCCGCAGAAGCACAGGCCGCTTTCCGCGAAAAGCGCGCACCAATCTTTCACGGCCGATAAGCACCGTGCAAGCCCAAGGAATTGATAAATAGGATCGATATGGATCGGGTAAACTTCAAGTCTCTTCAGACTTGGCCCGACCGCAATGCAGCAAGCAAAAGCCACGAGCATCCAGTTGGACATCGCTGCAGGTTTGCACAAATGGCGGGCCTTTCTTGCTATTGGTGAATTGGGTAGCCTTACGCGTGCGGCCTTGTTTCTCAATAGCAATCAATCACTATTGAGCAGACAGCTGAATGCGCTGGAGCGCGAGTGCGGTACACGCTTGTTTGTACGCACCGGGCGCGGCGTAGAACTTTCAGAAGTTGGCCAGCATATATTTCCTCAAGTCATGGCCCTGCTGACTGATGCCGAGCGCCTGGAAGCGGAAATACGGGGTCAGGCACGCGAGGCGAGCGGGCGAGTCACCATAGGCTCCTTGCCCTCTATCGGGCACCCTCTGGTCGGACAACTTTTTACCGAAGCCCGGGTACGCTACCCGGGGGTGAATCTGAAAATACTGGAAGGATCGAGCGGCCAGGTCGAAGAATGGCTGGCCGATGCACGTGTCGATATAGGCATACTGTATCGCTACGGCACGACACTACCCGAACATGAACAGTCTCTGGCAACTGTCGACAGCTATTTGATCGGCCCGATCGGCGATGCGCTGACCGCGGGCGAGGATGTCCCATTCAAGAGTCTGCACCAACTGCCTTTCATACTGCCCAGCGCACCCAATGGACTACGCACCGCGCTGGACTTCATGGCCCGTCAGGAACGCATCACCCTGGCACCGGTCATTGAGGCTGACTCCCTTCCACTGCAAATATCGCTGGTCGCGCAAGAACGTCTCTATACGGTTTTGCCTTTGCATGCGGTCTGGAACGAAGTAGCCAAGAAGGAAGTACAAGCCGCACGCATCATCGACCCGCCCTTTCAGCGTACGGTTTCCATGGTCTTGACCAAGACCAAGGGGCCCGGCAAAGCGGTCTCGGCCATCGCCGCGCTGATAGGTGAAATCGTCGAAAAAATGGCGCAAAGCGGCATGTAGGCAGTATCCAAAAGGGTAAGGCGCACAAAAAGCGCCAAACAAAAGTAAGTGCTGCCGGGCAGAACGTCGCCTGGGGAATACTCAGCAATGATTCATGCGTTTGAACGCCGCCTAGCTGCGGTTTATAGGGAGGTAGAGCTGTGGAGGTATTGGTAATCGTAGCGTTTGCGGCGGCGGTATTGCTTTATATAGGGTTCACCAACCACCTTAAAAGCAAGAAAGCCAATCTGCGCCGCGAAGCGCTCATGCTCAAACACCAGAACGCTGGCGTGGTCAAACGCATTATGGAGGGCCGGGTATGGCAGGGGCAAACCGCGGATCAATTACGCGACACGCTCGGGCAGCCCACCGATATCAATCAAGACAAGACGAACCCGGCGCGCGAAAGCTGGAGATACCACCAACAAGGCAGGGTTTCCGGGCTAAGAATAGCCCTTGAAAATGGCGTCGTGATTGCTTGGGATCAAAAAAACTAAGCAAACACAGCCGCCACCAGCCAAGCCATCATTTCAAGCTGCGACCTTGCTGTCCGTGGCGGCAAGGTCGAGAGTGATGACGAAAATCAGGCTTTGAGGTTGTAAGTGCTGCGAACACTCTGTAGGGCGGCACGAAATGGATCGCCGTATTTTCCCAAGCCCATGTAGCCGACAATCGTCCAGTTACATCCTTCTTCGTCGGCGTCGTGCCAGACAGGTTCGTGAACGATAAGTTGCTCGCTCTCGTCTCGGACTGCTGGGTTGGAGTTGACTGCGTCCTGTACCAGGGTTCGCAGGTCCTCGGCAGAAGCCAACTTTTTTTCCATAGAGCGCCTCCTGTTTTTCGGCGTATCGTACCCCGCTGCCCGCATGAGCCAGCGGGTTCCTGGACCGCGCCAGGTACACCGAGCATATCCGAGTCTTTCCAAGAAAGCACGCACCTACGCAAAACTCCTTTACGCCTCAGCCTGAACTTGTAATTGGATAAGCCCGGCCCAATTTACATTTTCCACCCCAGCCGAAAACACGGTCTTCTTCCCTGCCCTCGGCAAACCCAGGCTTGCCGCCAATCAGCCATGCTAGGCGGCAAGGCGAAAAACCCGCCCACTCTACTTTCCAACATAACTGTTACCGGGCGTATCGCCTTTCTGCGATTCTGGACAAACACGCACACATAAAAGCGTTTTGACTAGCGCTGCACCTTAGGCACCATAGGGTAAACCTTGAAACGTCAGCAGGAGTTCCCCCCTTATGAAAAAGCCCAATATCTTCTTATCCGCCAGCTTGTTTGCAGCGTCGATGACATGTGCGGTAGCAATCGCGCAGCAAGCGCCGCCCGCAACAAGCCAGGCCGCCCCGCCCCCTGCCAGCATGACTCAGGACCCTGCACGAAACATGAATCCGTCCGATACCCAGTTGCAGAAATTCATCAAGGCATCGCAGAAGGTCGCCATGATTTCACAGGAATACAACCCCAAGGTTCAAGCGGCGCAAGCCGATGCTGCTCAGCAGCAAAACATCATTCAGGAAGCCGAGCAGAAGATGGTCGGTGCCGTCAATAATGAAGGGCTGACCACCGAAGAATTCAATGGCATCAGCCAGGCGATCAAACAAGACCCGCAGGTGCGGCAACGCGCTCAGGCGATCGCCCCGTAACTCCAGCCTTCTACATTTTCAACCCGCCTTCATGGCGGGTTTTTCATATTGGAAGCAAAACACTCAAGATCCGGGGCTTATGCTGCGGCGCGACAGGACCCCTGCTCTTTCAGCTCAGTTCGAACGCTTTGGTGAATAATCGCGTCGCCAGCAGCCCGCTGGCGCTGTGGTGACGTGCCGGCGACAAGTGCCTGATCAAAGCATCCAGGACTTCGCCATTGCTGCCCATATCCGTCAACGCTTCCATCAATGCGCACTCATCGTCGCCAAAGTCGCCAGCGCTCAGAGCCCCATTTCCGGCCAATGCTTCCTCAACCAAGCCAGACCGATCCGGCTTCCTTGCCTGCGAATTGTTCTGAGGAAACTCACCCAGGTCTTGGCGAACGCGAAACGATAGAGGCCGAGGCAACATGGCAGTACTCTCCCGTGCCAGATCGCCCGCGATCCAGTCATACACAAGCTGCATTTCATAGGCATCGAAGACGCCGAACATTTTTGCCTTCTCGCCTTGCAAGAGTTTCCAGAAACGGCTTTCAACAGGATCACGGTCGCGCTTTATCCAACCTTGCTGTTGCAACTCGCGCAGCAGCGGATGCATATTTTCGGGATCCGCTAGCCAATCGCTAAGAGGTCTGCCACCTACCCGGCAATAATCCGCGTGCAGATGCTTTCCAAATACGCTTTTTCGCTTGAAAACATCCAGCACCTCGCGTTCTAGGTCGAAGCCCACAATCAGCGACTCGGTTCCCAGCCCCAGATCATTCAACAAATAACCATGAACCATGCGCTCATGAAAATGCTCTGCATCACCCAGTTTCGGAAGCGCATGTTGAACAGCCTGCAATGCCTCTCGCGCATGGCCGGTGGCGGCGTTATCTATCGTAACGTGCAGGGTAAAGTAATAGGGATCGATGCCCAATTCGTTCAGTTCGTAAGCGGTAATGAGCAAGTGCAAAGGCAGCTGTTCGTATCCGAGATTGAAACCGATCAGCTCGGGCAGAAAATATTGCGCATTGCGCGAGAATGCCAATTGGATAGCACCTTGAACGAAGTGCGCGTCGCTCTGATCCTGCCAATGCCCGCATCCATGCTTCGCCAATAAATTGCGGTACAAAACCACGTGATTCAAGCTTGGCTGCCCTTCACCAAGTTCTTCAAGATAAGTGCGAATCAATGAATGATATCGATGGTCGCGCCATGCTCTAGTCAAGCCATACAGCCACGCCCCATCCACCAGCTTCGTCGGGGCAACCGATTGCAAAAAAAACAGTGCGTGAGAGCGGGTGGAAAAATAGCGTCGCGGCTCACCACCTTGCCTAGCGCGTACATAGCCACGATAGGCCAAACCGACTTGCTCGAGCCGATTTTCCGCCCAGCTTGCCAGATGCCCCGGCATCGCAGGAAGATCGGATTTTTTCCTGGCAACCTTTTCCAACTGCTCATCGAGATAATGCCTGGCCCTATCCGCTACGTCCTGATCATCTTCGTTCGCAAGCAAATCGAAATAGAGATCTTTAGCGGGCGAAGATGGCTTCAAATGGCCCACCGCCGCCGAGACAAGGATTGGCTCCCTCTCTCCATCATTCCTGTACATAGCTCTCGTCCCATAGAATCCTCGGAGCGACTCTGATCCTGGGGCATTTGCGTCAGGGTCGTCTTAAGCGGCTCACGCCTGTTCGGTGGAACTCAGCAATTACTGTTCCCGGAGCAAGAGCGAACAGACTCGTACTCCTAGCTGGAGAACAGATACGTTCTGTCGCTTTATCAGCGTTTGAGGCAGCTCTTAGCCGCTATGCTGAAGCTTTCCCGCCGCTCGCAGGAGCACAGTGCATGACTTCGCCTCCCGAGACTCTATACGCGTCAGAAGATCTGGCTTTGCGCGCAGTGCTCGCACAGTTGGCGCAACACGCCTATCACTTCACCACGGTGACACCCGCCACACACGAACGTGTCAGGGCTCGAACCGCCAAACGATGGGCAAAAAATTTGTCGGATGTCTTTGGCTGGAGTTGCCATTTTGAGCCCGCAATGTTGCCGCCAGGCATGTTCGAAGCGATGCAGATGGCTCGCATCGCAGTGCAAGAAGAACAAGGATGGAAAAGCACCGTCAGGGTATCGACCTTGAATGGCATCTACTTCCTGCATTCTGCCTACCCGACTTTGGCTAACGATGCGGTTTTTTTCGGCCCCGACACCTATCGTTACGTCGCAGCCATAGAAAAGCATCTGCAAACATCTGCGCATCACATTCGGCGAGTCGTGGATATCGGTTGCGGTGCCGGCCCCGGCGCCATTACGATTGCCCGCCAGCTACCTGACGCCGAAGTCCTGGCAGTTGATATCAACGACACCGCGCTCGCCTATACCCGCTTGAATGCCGACAACGCGGGCGCGATCAATGTTATCGCCAAGCACAGCAACCTGCTTCATGACGTAGAGGGCCACTTCGATCTCATCGTGGCGAATCCTCCCTATTTACTTGACCCGAAGCAGCGCGCCTATCGACATGGCGGCGGCGAACTGGGCGCCGGTTTGTCACTCGACATCGTCGAGGCAGCGGGCCAGCGATTGGCTGATGGTGGAACGCTAGTTCTTTATACCGGCGCAGCTATCGTCGCTGGCATAGATCCGTTTCTTAATACCGCAAGCGCTCGTCTGAACGAGCTCGGCTTGCACTGGTCCTACCGCGAAGTCGACCCCGATGTCTTTGGCGAAGAACTTGCATATCCAGCCTATGCCCACGCAGACCGGATAGCGGCTGTCGTACTCAGTGCAACTCGGCCGCGGCACTAGTCCCGTTCTTTATACAAAGAGCCGTTTTGAAATAAAAAACCGCACCCTGACACGAGGGTGCGGTTCCAAAAACAGGCTATTCAGGCCCCAACTAGCAGGGCCTCGGCAGCCTTATTGCAAAATGCGTGTGAACACGAATTTGTCGTCGACCCAATCCACTGGAACAACGTCATTGGGCCCAAACCGCCCTTCAAGGATCAGCTTGGCGACCGGATTTTCGATCTCTTGCTGGATCGCCCTCTTCAAGGGCCTCGCGCCGAACACTGGATCAAATCCGCTACGGGCGATTTGAGCGACGGCCTCTTCGGACACTTCCAGACGCATTTCCATATTCGCCAGACGTTCGCCCAAGCGTTGCAACTGTATGCGCGCAATTGATTCGATGTGCTGCGAATCCAGTGCATGGAACACGACTACTTCATCGATGCGGTTCAGGAACTCGGGACGGAAGTGTTGCTTGATCTCATCCCACACCACGGCCTTGATCACATCGTACTCCTGGCCAGCCATCGCTTGAATCTGCTGCGAAGCAAGATTGGACGTCATCACGACGACCGTATTGCGAAAATCCACCGTACGGCCTTGGCCGTCAGTCAGGCGACCATCGTCCAGCACTTGCAGCAGCACGTTGAATACATCCGGGTGCGCCTTCTCGACTTCATCGAGAAGAATCACGCTATACGGCTTGCGCCGAACGGCTTCGGTCAGATATCCGCCCTCTTCGTAGCCCACATACCCTGGGGGCGCCCCGATAAGGCGTGCAACCGAATGTTTTTCCATGAATTCGCTCATGTCGATACGAATCATGTGGTCGTCGGAGTCGAACAGAAAGCCGGCCAACGCCTTCGTCAGCTCGGTCTTGCCCACGCCCGTCGGCCCCAGAAACAAGAATGAACCATAGGGGCGCTGTGGATCAGCCAAGCCCGCGCGCGAACGGCGGATGGCGTCGGACACCAGCCGCACAGCCTCGTCCTGACCAATGACCCGTTCGTGCAGCTTGTCTTCCATAGCCAGCAGCTTCGCGCGTTCGCCCTGCATCATTTTGGACACAGGAATACCAGTGGCGCGCGATACGACCTCGGCAATTTCCTCGGCACCCACCTGAGTGCGCAGCAAACGCGGTTTATCGGAAACCTCAGCGTCTTCGGGCGCGGCGATTTCGGCGGACTTCAGTCGCGCCTCAAGCTCCGGTAACTTGCCATACTGCAACTCGGCCAGTTTATCGAACTGGCCTTTGCGCTGCAGCTCACCCATTTGGGCGCGCACTTTCTCGATCTCTTCCTTGATCGCCTGGGTGCCTTGCACAGCGGCCTTTTCCGCTTTCCAGATTTCCTCGTAATCGTTGTACTCGCGTTCGAGCTTGCCTAGTTCTTCTTCAAGCAGTTGCAGGCGGCGCTTGGATGCGTCGTCGTTTTCTTTTTTGATGGCTTCGCGTTCGATCTTGAGCTGAATAACACGACGATCAAGCTTGTCCATCACCTCGGGCTTGGAATCGATTTCCATACGAATGCGGGCCGCAGCCTCGTCGATGAGGTCGATAGCCTTATCCGGCAGAAAACGGTCGGTGATATAACGATGGGACAACTCGGCCGCCGCCACGATAGCGGGGTCGGTAATATCCACGCCATGGTGCAACTCATAGCGCTCTTGCAAACCACGCAGGATGGCAATAGTGGCTTCCACAGTGGGTTCGTCCACCAGTACCTTCTGGAAGCGGCGCTCGAGGGCCGCATCCTTTTCAATGTACTTGCGGTACTCGTCAAGCGTGGTTGCGCCGATGCAATGCAGCTCGCCGCGTGCCAGTGCGGGCTTGAGCATATTGCCGGCGTCCATCGCGCCTTCGGCCTTGCCTGCGCCCACCATGGTGTGCAGCTCGTCGATGAAGACAATGTTGCGGCCTGCGTCTTGCGACAACTCTTTGAGCACCGATTTCAGACGCTCTTCGAATTCGCCGCGAAACTTTGCGCCCGCAAGCAAGCCCGCCATATCCAGCGACAGCACTCGCTTGCCCTTCAGCGACTCGGGAACTTCGTCATTGATGATGCGTTGGGCCAAACCTTCGGCGATGGCAGTCTTGCCCACGCCGGGTTCGCCGATCAGGACCGGATTGTTCTTGGTGCGGCGCTGCAGAATCTGAATGGTGCGACGAATTTCATCGTCGCGACCAATGACCGGATCAAGTTTTCCCTGACGAGCTCTTTCAGTCAGATCCAGGGTATATTTTTTCAGGGCTTCGCGATTGCTTTCGCCTTCTTGCGAGTCAACCGAAGCGCCGCCGCGAACGGCGTCGATGGCGGATTCCAGCGCCTTGCGCTGCAAACCGCTTTCACGCAGCAGGCGGCCCGCCTCGCTTTTGTCATCGGCCAAAGCCAGCAGGAACAGTTCGCTGGCAATATACGCGTCACCCCGCTTGGCAGCCTCTTTGTCTGTCTTGGTGAACAAGGCCTGCAGCTCGCGCCCGACCTGAATATTGCCCTCGCTGCCCTGAACCTGAGGCAAGCGCGATATCGCCGCCGCCACTTCCGGAGTCAGGCGGCTAACGGCAACACCCGCGCGCGCCAAAAGGCTGCCAGCACCGCTTTCGCTGTCGGACAACAATGCCGACAGGACATGCACGGGTTCAATGTAGGGATGGTCGCTGCGCCCAGCCAGGCTTTGGGCATCGGCCAAAGCCTGCTGGAACTTGGTGGTTAGTCGATCGATTCGCATGGTAGTCACGTCAGAAAAATGGGGGTTATTAACCCGATAGTCTTGATGTGAGGCCGATTTGAATGCTTTCAATGCCCCAGGGCGAAAGGGTAGCTCTTAACTGTTATACCACCGGGCGCCGAAGGCCTTGCGATCTGAAATGTCGATTAAGGCTTGCGTAAAGCCGCATCAACCTTTTCGCGCCACTCTGCGCTACACCCACCTGGCTGCTCCGGGCGTTGGCCAAAGAGCTTGAAATAAACCGCGTCACACCATTCACCCGACCCGGTGTCCGGACCATGCCCTTGTCCGTCGCTTACGTCTACCGCGCGTTCAACCCGTTCTAGCCAGGCCGCTGTGCCCGTGGCGGGTTGAGGCGCCTCCTGGCAGCCCACTAGCAGCAAAACCAGTGTCGCTGTCATTAAAAATCGCATCATTTATCCTAAATCGATGATTTCCATCAAACGATTGTAGAGGCGCGTGCACTCGGCATCGGCCAAATCGGATGAACTTTTTCTTGCCCTAGCCTGACACGCAAGCCATATCCAAACCAGGGTAGTAAGATCAAAAACTTCAGCGACAAAGGCCTCCTGCCTGCACGCGACCCACTCGGAGCCCCTCATTTGAAATACCGCAAACTTGGCCGTACCGATATCGACGTCAGCCTGATCGGCCTGGGCACCATGACCTGGGGCGAACAGAACAGCGAAGCCCAGGCGCACCAACAATTGGACTACGCTCTGTCCCAAGGCGTGAACCTGGTCGACGCCGCCGAAATGTATCCGGTCCCCCCCAAAGCCGAAACACAGGGCCTGACAGAAACTTATATCGGAAGCTGGCTTGCCAAAACCAAACGCCGCCACGACATCATCCTGACCAGCAAGGCGGCCGGTCCCATGCGCGACGCCAAGCGCCCCAGCCATATCCGCGACGGCAAAACCCACCTCGACCGAAAAAACCTGACCGCTGCGCTGGACGCCAGCCTGAAGCGAATGCAGACTGACTACATCGACCTGTATCAACTTCATTGGCCCGACCGCACCACCGTCACCTTCGGGCGTCCGGCTTACCCCTGGATCAAAGATGAAAGCACCGTGCCGATCGAAGAAACCCTATCGGTTTTACAAGACTTCGTACGCGCCGGCAAAGTTCGACACATCGGGGTCTCCAATGAAACCCCATGGGGCGTCGCCCAATTCCTGAAACACTCCGAAACGCAAGGCCTGCCGCGCATCGTATCCATTCAGAACCCCTACAGCCTGCTCAATCGCACCTATGAAAACGGCCTGTCGGAATTCTCCCACCTTGAACAACTGAGCCTGCTGGCGTACTCCCCGCTGGGCATGGGTGTTCTGTCAGGCAAATACCTTGACGGCGCCCAGCCGCAAGACGCGCGCATGACCCTGTTCACCCGTTTCACCCGCTACAACAACCCACCCGCCGAAGCGGCCGCACGCGACTACGTCCTTCTCGCGCAAGAACACGGCCTCTCGCCCGCGCAAATGGCCCTGGCCTGGGTCAACCAACGCCCCTTCGTAACCAGCACCCTGATAGGCGCCACCAAGCAATCTCAACTTGAAGAAAACATAGGCAGCATCAATGTGAGCTTGCCCCAGGCCGTGCTGGACGGAATTGAACGCATCCACACCAAGCAACCCAACCCAGCTCCCTGATAAACAGACTCGTCACCCAGCAACACCCCCACGGGCCTGCCCATTCTCATCAATGGAGCAGGCCTTCTGCAAGGCTATCTATTTCTTTTCGTGCTGAGCTCGTTCAAGCTGCCATCAGAAGTCATCAAAGCCCCCACATGCCATCTCGCCCGTGCATGCAGCTATGCCCTGATAGCAGATGCTCCCTGGAACTTGGAACTTGGAACTTGG
>JBEBXA010000079.1:0-17845 GCA_040391825.1 Pigmentiphaga sp. | reverse complement strand
AGCCTTGCCGGACCGCAAGCCTCTGAGCCGCCCGCCGTGGGGTCGCACGACCGCCTGACTCAAGAACTCAAAGCCACCCCCACCCAACCGAACGGCTGCTCATACAAGCCAGAAAAACAGGCGAATCGCCTCTCATCTCTCCAGGCTCATATCAGCATGAGCCACCAGCACCCCCGCAGCAGATCCGCCTTCTACACCGCATAGCTGTTGCGCCGCACCTGCGCAACCATGGCGGCCAACCTCGGCCCCATCGTTTCCTCTACGCTTTTCTTTGACGTTCGATGCCGGGGTAACACCGCGTTGAACACGACCAGATCGCCATCCCGCAACTTGCCCATCGGCACCCCCACCGCGTAATGGTCAGGGTGCTGCTCGCCGTAAGAACTGCAAAACCCCTTTCTTGAAAACTCATCGATCGATTTGGCAGAATGCCCCTGATGCTCCGCCCACATCAGCGGCGTTTTGATCCGGATTTCATTCAGCAACTTCTCACGCTCGGCGGCATCGCAACCGGCAATGAAAGCTTGTCCGATTGCCGTCGAAATAATGGGAAAACGCAAGCCTATGTCCGAAAGCTGGGAAGCGAACGGCGACGTGACGCGGCTGGTTTCCACATAAACGATGCTCAGGCGGTCGCGGATACCCATCGAAACCGAGCAATTCAGGGACTCGGCAAGGACGTTCATCGAAGGCCGGGCGATCTGACGCAGCGTGATGGAGGCAAGCAAGGGATAGCCGAGAGAGATCACCCCGGGCGCCAATCGATACTTGCCGGACAAAGTGTCGGGCCGCAGATAACCGAGTTTTACCAGCGTGTAGGTGAAGCGGGAGATAGTCGGGCGGGAGAGCTCCGTCCTTTCCGCCAGGTCTTTGTTGCCTAGGGCCTGTTCGAGCGGCGTGAAGCAACGCAAGATCTGCAGTCCTTTGGCCAGAGTCGAGGCGAATAATCTATCGCCGGCATGGGTCGTTTCGTGCATGCCGAATTCGATGTCACTGGGTTCTTCGTCGATTTGATAAGGGTTTCTGGCCATGCTTTGGTCTCGGTCTCAGTCAGGGGAAACCCCTGGAAGTGATTCGGCTATGCAAAACTCTATTCAGCATATCCGAATAAACTAAGAGCTTCCACTGGCCCTGGGTCAACACTGCGTCCTGCCGAGAAAAAGTCGGCGTCGTTGGACAAAGTGATCGATTAGGGAACGAGGAATAAAGCCATGATGAGCGCCGAAGACAATGAACTGCTTACCCGCTCGGGTGCCCAAACTGCGATGGGACGACTACTGCGGCGTTTTTGGATTCCGGTGCTGTTGTCGCGAGAATTGCCTGAGCCGGACTGTCCCCCCAAGCGCTTGAAAATATTGGGTGAAGATCTACTGGCCTTTCGCGACAGCGATGGGCGGGTAGGGGTAGTGGATCCGGTGTGTCCGCATCGGGGTGCCAACCTTTTCTTTGGCCGCAATGAAAACGGCGGCTTGCGCTGCGTGTTTCACGGATGGAAATTCGACGTCGATGGCCGGTGTCTTGAAACGCCAACCATGGCCGACAGCTCGTCGTATCGCGAACGCATTCATATCAAAGCTTATCCCACCCGCGAATGGGGCGATTGCATCTGGGCTTACATGGGCCCCGAGGCCGAGCCGCCACCCCTGCCGATGATGGCGTTCGCGCTGGTGCCCCCTTCGCATCGTTATGTTTCCAAAAAATGGCAGGACTGCAATTACCTGCAATGCCTGGAAGGGGCTCTGGACACGACGCACTTCTCGTTTCTGCACATGCTGGTCGAAGATGAGAAGGACAGCAATCCAGACAAGGTGATGGAACGTATCAAGCATGCCGCCTTGGGCGCGCAAGAGGTACGTAACGACAGATTCAAGTGGGTGCGTGACGACCCGATGCCGGTTTTTTCCGTGGATGAGCTCAAGGTGGGCTTGGTGGTGGGGGGAGCGCGCAAAGCCGACGGTGAAGATCTTTACTGGCGCATCGCTCACTATCTGTTGCCGAACCATGCCTTGGCACCCAGCGCTTTTCCCGGTGAAAACTATCATGGCCAGACATTTGTGCCGGTAAGCGATACCGGATGCTGGATCTATACCTACACCTGGAATCCTGACCGGCCTTTGACCGAAGAGGAATTGGCAATGGCGCGTCAGGGGCATACCGTGCACGCGACGCTGGACGAAAACTATGTTCCGATTCGAAACATCAGGAATGATTACCTGATCGATCGGCAGGAGCAGAAGTTCAATACTTTTACCGGTATCCAGGGCGTATCTGAACAGGACGCCGCCATCCAGGATAGCCAGGGCCCGATTGCGGACCGCACTCGCGAACATCTGGGGCCGACTGATATCGGTATCGTGCGCATGCGTCGTTTGCTATTGCAGCTGGTGCGCGAAGAGCTGGCCGGCAAGGCGCCCGAAGCGGTGGCCCTTCCGGAAGAATATGCGGTGCTGTCCGGAGGCTGGGTGGCGCATAAATCCAAGCCGCTGGATACCGTCATGACAGAAAGGTTCGGCCATCCGCAAGGATATGTAGGGGACCAATATTCAATGCCACGGTCCTCTAGTTAATCTCTTGCTCCTGCATTTCCTTCAACCACTAATCGAGAGCGGCACGGGCTATCCAGTGCCGCCTTCCGGAGACCTTGATGAAGATTCTTAAGCTTCTTGCTGGTACGAGTGTTGTCGTGTTTGCCGCCTTGAGCGCCTGGGGTGCGGCCGCACAAAGTTTTCCGACCAAGCCCTTGAGATTGGTCGTTCCCTATCCGCCGGGCGGCATCGGTGACACGATCTCCCGAGAGATCGGCATGCAACTGACGCAGCGCATGGGGCAGCAGGTCATTGTGGAGAACAAGCCCGGCGCAAGCCAGATGATAGGCGCCGAAGTGGTGGCCAAGGCTGCGCCGGATGGCTACACGCTATTTCTGGGCAGCTTATCCAGCCTGGTGTTGAATGTCGGCTCGCAAAAGCATATGCCCTATGACCCGGTGAAAGATTTCACGCCGGTTTCACTGGCGTTCTCGACACCGCTCTATCTGGTCGTCAACCCGGCTTTGCCGGTCAAGTCGGTGGCGGAGCTGGTGAGCTATGCCAAGGCCAATCCGGGCAAGCTCAGCTTTGGTTCCATCGGTACCGGCAGCTCGCTGCACCTGACCGGTGAAATGTTCAATTCCATGACCCACACGGATATTGTCCACATTCCCTACAAGGGCAGCGTGCCGGCCTTGACCGACCTGGTAGGCGGACAAATCCAGATGATGTTTGATGCGGGAACTTCCGCCTTGCCGCTAGTGCAAGGAGGCAAGCTGCGGGTGCTGGGGGTTACCAGTGCCAAGCGTGCCAGCGGAACCCCCGACATACCTGCCATTGCTGAAACGGTACCCGGCTTCGATGTTTCCTTCTGGTTCGGGTTCGTCGCGCCTGCCGGGGTTCCCCCAGCGATTGTCGATCGGCTATCCACCGAACTGCGTGCAATTTTGAAGCAACCCGCTTTGCGTGAGCGCTTCCGCAACAACGGCGTCGAGCTGACGGGCAGCACGCCCGCCGAAATGGCGGCTCAAATGAAAGCCGACCTGCCTTTGTGGTCGGAAGTACAGCGTAAAGCGGGTATCAAACCGGAGTAAGTCCATGACCCAACATTCAAGTATCCGCAATCGCTTCAAGCGACTGATTCGAGAAGGCCGCCAGCAGTATGGTCTTTTCAGTGTTTCCTATTCCTTGCAGACGGCCGAGGCATTGGCCGGCAGCGGTTTCGACTTCATCATGTTCGACCTTGAACATTCACCCCAGTCGCTGCCCCACCTGCATGCTCAATTCGCGGCTTTGGTCGCCGGAAACGCAGCGCCGACGGTGCGGGTGCCCACGCTTGAATTATCGTCGTTCAAGCATTACCTGGACCTGGGCGCACAAGCATTGATGGTGCCCAATATTTCCAATGCGCAACAGGCGCGCACCGCCGTCAGCTTTACCCGCTATCCGCCTGCGGGGGTACGCGGCATGGGGGGCACGATGCGTGTCACCCAGTACGGCCGGAACAAGGACTACTTCGCCGCGGCAGCTGAAGAAACCTGTGTGCTGGTGCAGATCGAGAGCTGCGAAGCCATGGCCAATCTGGATGAGATATGTCAGGTAGACGGCGTGGACATGGTGTTCTTCGGGCCGACCGATCTTTCGGCCGACATGGGCAAACTTGGTCAGCCTGGCCACCCCGAAGTGGTTGCCGCGATCGAACAAGGCATCAAGCGTGCCAAGGCGCTGGGCATGCCGGCAGGCGTACTGGCCGGCGGCCCGGACTGTGATCGCTATATCGCCGCGGGCGCAACCGTCGTGATCCTGGGATCGGATTTATCCCTGCTGGTGCGAGCGGCGGACACGCTGGCCAGCCAGTACGTTCAATCCAAGTCCGAGTAAGCCGATATGAATGATTCGAAAACCTTAGGCGCCGCTGGCAAACCATGGCCCCATCCTTTGATGGCGGCCCTGGATTCGATGCTGCGCATCCGCTTGCTGGAAGAAAAAATCACTGAGCTGCGCAAGCAGCAAATCATCCAGGGTTCGGTGCATCTGTGCATTGGCCAAGAGGCCATCTATACCGGCGCCTGCAGCGCCCTGGGCAAGGACGACCGTGTGTTCGCCACCTACCGGGGTCACGGCTGGGCACTGGCTTGCGGCGTGCCTGCCGAGGGTATTTTTGCCGAACTGCTGGGCCGGGAAACCGGCGTGTGCCAGGGCCGGGGCGGTTCTGCCATGTTCAGTGCGGCGGACTACGGTTTCTATGGCGAGAATTCCATCGTGGGCGCCGGCGCGCCAATTGCCTGCGGGGCGGCCTTGTCCTCGAAGATAGGTAATGAAAACCGCGTCATCCTGACGGCATTTGGCGACGGAGCAATGAACCAGGGCGGGATTCACGAAGCAATGAATTTCGCCGCGTATATGGATTTGCCGGTGCTGTTTATTTGCGAGAACAACACTTACGCAGAGTTGACGCCGCTGGCCGAAACCGTGCGGGATCCGGAACTGTACAAGCGTGCCGCCGCCTATGGCATGCCCGGCGTCAGGATAGACGGTAACGATGTAGAAGCCGTGCGCGATTGCGTGGCGACTTATGCCGAGCAGGCGCGTTCCGGCAAAGGCCCGGCATTGATCGAGATGATGACGCAGCGCTTGGTGGGCCACTATTACGGCGATATGCAAAGCTACCGCCCACGAGGCGAACTGGCGCAGGCCAAGCTGGACGAACCCATCGTTCGCATTCGCCAGCAACTGATCGCGGCCGGCGTTGCGGAAAACGAGATTCTTGATTTGGAGCTGTCTGTCAGAAACGATACTGAACAAGCTGCCGCCAATGCCTTGGCTGCTCCGCCGGCTGATGTTTCAACTGTTATGGAGCACCTTTATGCCTAAGCATCCTCCCGTCGAAACCAAGAGCCTGACGTTCGGCAAGGCGGTCAATGCTGCGCTGGAGCGTGCCTTGAGCGAGATGCCGGACACCATTTTGTATGGTGAGGACGTCGGCAAACCTGGTGGTGTTTTCGGTGTCACGAAGGGCCTGCAACAAAGTGCGGGCGCTGACCGGGTGTTTGACACGCCTATCAGTGAAACTGCCATGTTGGGCGTTGCCGTGGGCGCTGCGATGAGCGGCCTCAGGCCTATCGTTGAAATCATGTGGATCGATTTCAGTCTGGTGGCGATGGATCAGATCGTCAACCAGGCTGCGAATGTGCGCTATGTGTCCGCCGGACGTTTGACCGCTCCCTTGACCATACGCACCCAGCAGGGCGCCACACCTGGTTCGTGCGCCCAGCATTCGCAAAATCTGGAAGCTATCTACGCGCATATTCCTGGTTTGCGGGTTGGGGTTCCGGCTACTGCGCAAGATGCTTACTCCATGCTGCTGGCAGCGGTCCGCAGCGATGACCCGGTGATGGTCATCGAGAATCGCGGCATGTATCACGGCGCTGAACAGGTGGTGGATGTGGGTGGCCCGATTGAGGACGTGGGCGGTGCGCGCATTGCGCAAGAAGGTAAGGACGTCACTATCGTCAGCTGGGGTTCGATGTTGTTCTGCGCATTGGAAGCCGCTGCTTTGTTGGCCCAGCAAGGTGTGTCGGCCGAGGTCGTCAACGCTCGCTGGATCACGCCCTTCGATTGGGAAACATTGTTTGCCAGCGTGGGCAAAACCAAAAGATTGCTGGTGGTGCACGAAGCCAACGTCAGCGGTGGGTTCGGTGCCGAGATTGCCGCTCGAGTTCAGTCGGAATGTTTCGGCAAGCTGAGCGCGCCGGTGGATCGACTGGGTGTGATGGATTGCCGCATTCCTGCAGCGTCTCACCTGCAGGCTGCGCTTATTCCCGACGCCGATCGAATTGCCAAAGCTGCCCATCGTTTGGTGATGGGCGCTGAAACAGGAGTTCACGCATGACCATGATGCAATATGTCGACTATGGTGCTGGAGGAGGCCCCGAGGTGCTTCGTCTGGCGCAAACCCAGGCGCCGGTGGCGGCTCAGGGCGAAGTGCTGATCAAGGTAGCTTTTGCAGGGGTGAACCGGCCCGATTGCGCGCAGCGCATCGGCCGCTATCCGCCGCCGCCGGGGGCATCGGCCATCATCGGTTTGGAAGTGGCCGGGCATATTGCGGCCGTAGGGCCTGGCGTGACGCGTTGGAAGGTTGGCGACGCGGTGTGCGCTTTGACCCCTGGCGGTGCTTATGCGCAGTACTGCGCGGCACCTGCGGAGCATTGTCTGCCCATTCCTGCCGGCATGTCTCTGGAAAGCGCCGCGGCGCTGCCAGAAACCTGCTTTACGGTTTGGGACAACGTGTTCACCCGGGCAAGCTTGCAGCCCGGTGAACATTTTCTTGTGCACGGTGGGTCCAGCGGTATCGGGATGACCGCGATCCAGATGGCAAAGGCCTTCGGCGCGCACGTTATGACCACTGTCGGCACGGCGGAAAAAGCAGCATTCTGCAAAATGATAGGGGCCGATCTGGTGGTGAACTACCGGGACGACGACTTCGTTGCTCGCGCCGAGGAGTTCTCCAATGGAAAGGGGGTGGACGTCGTGTTGGACATGGTGGGTGGAAGCTATCTTGCCCGCGATCTGCAAGCCTTGGCCATGGACGGACGGATCGCCCTGATTGCCTTCATGGGGGGTAACGATGCGCAAATTGAGATAACACCCATTTTGCGCAAACGGGCCACGATTACCGGTTCTACCCTGCGCCCGCGAACAATTGCCCAGAAAAGCGCCATTGCCCGCGAACTTGAAACCAAGTGGTGGCCAAAACTCAATGCGGGAGTCGGCGCACCGGTGGTGCATCGGGTGTTCCCCTGGGCGCAAGCGGCGCAAGCACATGCGTTGATGGAAAGTAGCGCCCACACCGGCAAGATCGTTCTGGCTGTGGATTAAGCATGGCCATGCGCCCTGCCCTGATTTTGTTTACTTTGCATAAAGGTTGCTAGAACCATGTCTGCTTTGGACCCCACCATAGGCTGGCATTGCCGCCAAACCGTTCTTCAGTTCTTCCACAACTACGATCAGTGGAAGTATGCGGAAATGCTGGAGCTATTTACCGCGGATGGCGTTTGGCACAGGGCGGGCAAGGCCTTGTCGGGGCGCGCAGCTATCCTGGACGAGATACAGAAGCGGCCGACTGAGCAAAAGGTCATACACGTCATTACCAATGTACTGGTAAACGCCCGCTCTGCGTCCATGGCCGATGCCAGCTTCTACATTACGGTCTATCGTCATGGCGGTGCCGGCTTTGACGGCGTACCTGTTATCAAGGGGCCGGCCATGGTGCTGAGCGCCACGGCCGAACTCGTACTCGACCAGGGGGTTTGGAGATTCCGCCGGCAAGAGTTGCTTAGGCAGTTCGAGTTTTCAGCTCCAGCCTGACCCAAGCTGTCGGTGCAAGCTTATCTATAGCTTGCACCGGCAACATGGTTCAGCATCTTGCAATCTATGCTGAACTATGTTGCCCGCACACTTATAGTTTCAAACGCCCATACACCTTGCGTGCATTGCCTGAAAAAATCTTTGCCTTATCCGCATCGCTGATTGTCGATGCATCAATATAGCGCCGGGTATCGTCAAAGAAATGGCCGGTTTCCGGATCTACGCTGCGCACCGCGCCCACGGTTTCGGATGCGAACAGGATGTTCTCCGGCGGGATGACCTTGAGCAGCAGATCGATACCGGCTTGATGATAGACGCAGGTGTCGAAGAACACGTTATCAAGCAGCAATTCCTTGAGTGGTGGCAGCCCCATGTCCAGCGCCAGGCCTCGATAGCGGCCCCAGTGGTAGGGTACGGCGCCGCCGCCATGAGGGATGATGAACTTGAGAGTGGGGAAGTCCTTGAATAGCTTGGACGTTAAGAACTGCATGAATGCAGTGGTATCGCCATTGATGTAGTGCGCGCCGGTTGCATGAAAATTGGGATTGCATGACCCGCTGACATGAATCATGGCGGGTACGTTCAGTTCAACCATTTTTTCGTACAGCGGATACCACGATTTGTCATGCAGGGGCGGGCCGGCCCAGTTCCCGCCGGAAGGGTCTGGATTGAGATTGCACCCGATGAAGCCGAGTTCGTTTACGCAGCGTTCAAGCTCGGGAATGCATTTTTCAGGCGCCTCGCCGGGGCTTTGGGGCAACTGACAAACGCCAACGAAACTCTGTGGATAGAGCTGGCAGACACGGTGAATGAGGTCGTTGCAGACGGTGGACCATTCGATACTGGTCTGTTCATTGCCAATGTGATGTCCCATGCCGACCGCGCGGGGCGAGAAGATGGTCAAGTCGGTTCCACGTTCGCGCTGAATACGAAGTTGAGCCGTTTCTATGCTCTCGCGAATCTGGTCGTCTGAAATGACCGGGTGGGGAAACAGCTCGCAACTGCCGCATTCGCAAGCCGCCACTTGCAGGCGCCGGTATTCGTTCAGTTCTTTGGGCGACGTCGTATAGTGCCCATGGCAATCGATAATCATGCAAATTCCTTGATTCGTTGGTCAATACTCGGCTCTTGCCTGCTTCTATTGCAGCGGGATGTTGGCCTTTTCGATCACCCCTTTCCACTTGGCGGCGTCGCGTTCTATGCGCTCGGTCATCTGCTCCGGCGAGCTTGCGACCGCAAGGTATCCCATTGCGCTCAGCGCGGTCTGGACGTCGGGCGAATCAATGGCAACCTGCAGCGCTTTGGCCAGACGATTAACGATCGGGGTCGGGGTGGCTGCGGGTACGCTGATGCCCGCCCACGATGAAGCTTCAAAACCCGGCACACCGCTTTCGGCAATGGTGGGTACTTCAGGCAGTCTGGGAAAGCGTTTGCTGGACGTGACTGCGATCGCCTTGACGGCGCGCGCGGAAAGCTGTCCCAGGATGGGAGACAAAACTTCGAAGGCGATGCCCACGTCCTTCGAGCGCACCGCAGCTATCATGTCGCCGGTATTTTTGTAAGGGATGACCATGGCGTCAATTCCCGCCATGGACTTGAACAGCTCCGCAGCAAGGTGTTGGGTACTACCTATTCGGGCGGTGCCGATATTGAGCTTGCCGGGGTTGGCCTTTGCATAGGCGATGACGTCGGCAACCGAGTTCAAGCCGGACTGTTCGTTGCCGATCATCGCGAGGTCGAACGCGGCGATGGAGGACACGTGACGGAAGTCACGCGACAGCTTGTAGGGCAGATTCTTGAACAGTACGGAACTGATGGCGGTTCCATTGCCTGTCAACAGTGCGGTATAGCCGTCAGGTTTGGCGTTTGCAACGAGGACGGCCGCGGCGGCCGCGCCTGCACCTGGCCGATTTTCGACGACGACCGGTTGGCCGATATTGCTGGACATGGCCTGAGCGACGCGTCGTGTGACCAGGTCTCCGGCCCCCCCGGGACCGAAGGCGACGACGATGGTGATTGGTCTGGCCGGGTATTCCTGGCCCTGCGCCAGAGGACTGGCGGCGAGAAACGCGAAGGCCAGCACGCCTTTCAGGGCAACCTCATATCGATAATTCACGTCGTCTCCTTGGGTTTTTACAGGCCCACGTCAAATACGAAGTGTCTGGGGCCGTTGTCGAAGAGAGCGCTGCCAGCAGCGTTCTGCCGGTCATATTCTGCAAGCCAAAAGGCGTTTTTATCTATTGAGTAAATCTTCCAGTGGCTTGAGCGAACACTCAACCAGGGCTGTCCCCTGTTAACCAAGTATTCAAGTCCCCGGAAATATTACTCAATAGACCGCAGACCCCATGCATGTGACGATCCCCTCTCGATAGGACAGAGGCGCAGAAGCACGAACGCCTGAATCAGGAGACACGTACTGTGAAATTCCCTCTATTTCGCATTCGGCAGTTCCCCATTGTTCTTGTCAGCGGCGTGTTGGCCGCCACCTGCCTGGTGCCGTCCATGGCGGCAGAGTATCCCGATAGGCAGATCCGGCTTTTGTTGCCTTATGGACCAGGTGGCGTCGGCGATCAGACCGCTCGCATCGTTACTCAAAAGGTTAGTGAGATCCTTGGCCAACAAATCGTGATCGAGAATTTTCCCAGCGCGGGCGGCGTTCAATCCTTCCTGAATGGCATGCAGGCGCCCGCCGATGGCTACACCATAGTCATGGGGGGCAATGGAACAGCCATCAGCCAATCCCTGGTCAAAAACCTGCCCTACAGCATCGTCAATGATTTCATGCAGGTTGCGGCCCTATCCAAGTTCAATCTGCTGCTGATCGTCAAACCGGATTCACCCTATCGCACGCTGGGAGATCTGGTTGCCTATGCCAAGGCCAATCCCGGTAAGCTGAATCTTGGCACCACCAACATCGGCTCGACACAACACCTTTCGGCCGAGTTGTTCAAGTCGGTCGTGGGTATCCAGGCGCAGGTGGTGCCGTACAAGACGAGTTCGGCCCTGCTTGCAGGGGTGCGCTCCGGCGATATAGATATGCTGTTCGACTTTGCCCCGCCGGTGCTGTCGTCGATCAAGAGTGGCGCCATTCGCGCCTTGGCCATCGCCGCCGATACGCGCAACCCCAGCCTTCCCGATGTGCAGACTACCGCCGAGGGTGGCGTACCGGGCTATGTGGTGACTTCATGGAACGGGATATCGATCAAGGCGGGGACGCCGCCAGCCATCATCGAGCGCTTGAACAAGGCGTTCAGTGCCGCTATCACCTCGCCCGAAGTGACCGAAAAACTGCGTGCAATGAATTCCGAACCTTACCCCTTGACTGTGGCGCAGACGCGCGCTCTGATGATCGCCGATATCGCCAAGTGGAAGGCTGTAATCGAGCGCGCCCACATTCCTATCAATTGAAATAGAACGAGTAAATCAATGAGAACAGTAGTTGTACGCAATATTGCACGAGGCCCCCAGGATGCCATTCAGGCGCTGGGGCAGGCGGGTGTCGCAACCGTGCACGAAGCCATGGGCCGTGCGGGTTTGATGGCCCCCTATATGCGGCCTATCTATTCCGGCGCAAGCATCGCCGGGTCGGCCGTTACGGTATTGGTGGCGCCAGGCGACAACTGGATGTTGCATGTGGCTATCGAGCAGTGCCAGGCCGGCGATGTGCTGGTGGTTGGTGTCATGTGCGAGAACACCGACGGCATGATAGGTGACCTGATTTCCACAGCACTGCAGGCGCGTGGTGTGCAGGGTGTGGTGATAGATGCCGGCTGCCGCGATGTGCGCACCTTGACCGAAATGCGCTTTCCAGTCTGGTCGCGGGCCATCTCGGCACGCGGCACCGTCAAAGCCACCTTGGGCAATGTGAATCTGCCTGTGGTGTGCGCCGGTGCCTTGGTAAATCCCGGGGATGCCATCGTGGCTGATGACGATGGGGTCGTCATCGTGCCACGTGCCGATATTGCCAAAGTGGCAGCCCTTGCACGCCAACGAACCGAAAAGGAAGACCGGTCTCGGCTGCGCTATGCGGCAGGAGAACTATCGCTCGACGTAGCGGGTATGCGTGCCGGCCTGGTGGATGCCGGGCTGGTTTACGTCGATAGCGCGGACGACCTGTAATTCCTTGCGCGGCGTCATTTTTCAACCTTCTTCATACCAGGCTTTGCAACCATGAATCAGGCTAGTCCACTTCCTTTGAAGATCGCTATCGCCACTTATGGCCATACAGCGGCGCTCAAGCAGGGCAAGGTGTCCATCGCCGGTGTGCAGCCGGATTTTGTCGAAGTCGATCCCATTATTGCCGCCTTCCGGCGCATGGTGCGCGACGTCGAATTCGATGTTTGCGAAATGGCACCCGCCACCTACATGATCGCACGTGAGGCTGGCGCTCCATTCAAAGCCCTTCCTGTCTTCATCTTTCGGCGCTTTCACCATGCGGGCCTGGTCTACCGGGACGATGCAGGCATCAGCCGGCCGCGCGACCTGGAAGGCAAGCGGGCGGGGGTGCGGGCGTATTCCGTGACAACCGGCATCTGGACGCGCGGCATCCTGACTAACGACTACGGCGTCGACAACTCGAAGATCACTTGGGTGGTCGATGATGAAGAGCACGTGACTTCGCTGGTGCTGCCGCCTAATGTCGAGCAGGCCCCCGAAGGCAAGTCGCTGGTGCAGTTGATGGCCAGTGGCTATCTCTCGGCTGCATTTACCGACAATGCGGGTATTGGGCGGGCAGGCGCACCGGCCGACGGCTGGCAGGCCGGTGGCCGCATCAAGCCTCCGGAATACATCGAGATGTTTCCGGACGCGGCAAAGCTGGAAGCGCAATGGTTCGACAAGACCGGTATCTATCCCGTTCATGGGCTTATCGTGGTCAAAGATGAGGTGCTGGCCGCCAACCCCGGGTTGGGCCGGGCTTTGTTCGACGCCTTTCTCGAGTCCAAGGAAATCTATCTGCGCCAATTGGCGGCCGGCGAGTCGGTTTCCAACAAGGACGAGCACTATCGCGCCATGAGCCGCATCGTTGGTGATCCTCTGCCCTATGGCATCGAGGCGAATCGGCCGTCGATCGAAGCAATGATGAATTATTGCTTTCAGCAGGGCCTGCTCAAGAAACAGTTTGCCGTCGATGACATGTTTATCGACGTTGGCGTCTGAAGCGCTCCAGTCCCCTTATCCGCCCTTTCATTGATCAGATCAGGAAGCAAGTCATGGTTACCCGTCTCGTTGATATTCATCCGCACATCATTTCTCCGGACACCCAACGCTATCCCATCGCGCCGATCGGCGGAGAGCGATCCGGCTGGTCCGCTACCCGGCCCGCCACCTTCGAACAATACATTGCGGCAATGGACGCCGCGGGCGTCGACAAGGCCGCCATTGTGCATTCGTCGACCACCTATGGTTTTGACAATGCGTATGTGGCCGACTCGGTCGCGGCGCAACCCAAACGCTTCATCGGTGTGTATTCCATCGATATGCTGGCGCCGGACGCTGTCCAGACGCTGCGCTACTGGGGCGAACATGGCATGGGTGGCCTGCGCATTTTCACGCATGGCAGCACGATTTCCGGTCAATTGCCGGGTCTGGAAGACCCCCGTATCGAAGCCGCCTGGAGCTTGGCCGGCGACCTAGGGTATTCCGTGTGTGTGCAAATGACGCGCGCAGCGCTTCCTGCCTTGGAAAACTTGTTGAACAAATTTCCCAAGACCGTCGTCATCATCGACCACATGATGAAGCCGAGCATTGCCGATGGTGAACCCTATGCCGGTGCGCAGTTTCTATTCGATCTGGCCCGCTTCGACAATGTGTACTTGAAGATGAGCAGTCGCAACACCCAGGAAGCGCAGGCCGGAAAGGCAACGCCCGAGACCTTTTTCGGTCGAGTCGTGCGTGAATTCGGTGCGGACCGGATCGCCTGGGGGTCGAATTTTCCCGCTTCGGAAGACAGCCTGGTCGACATCGTCAATGAACTGAAAAAGTGCATTGCCTTCCTGCCTGCCGACCAGCAGCATTGGATCATGGCTGGTACGGCGCAGAAACTTTACCCGACGCTGGCCGACTGACGAGACGAACGCAACGGCTCGGCGGCCAGCCCGACGGCAGGCGAGCGATAGCAAAAAATTTCCACGCAATGAGGAAAAAAATGAGTGATGCCCAAGCGACACGCATAAGCTTGAAAACCAATCTTGCGGATTCTCCTGTTGCGATGGCCATGAAAGATGGCCGGGTGACGTCGCCCTTGGTGACGCT
Source organism: Pigmentiphaga sp. (assembly GCA_040391825.1). Classification (GTDB taxonomy): domain Bacteria; phylum Pseudomonadota; class Gammaproteobacteria; order Burkholderiales; family Burkholderiaceae_B; genus Pigmentiphaga. The sequence continues at coordinate 3,701 of JBEBXA010000079.1, read as the reverse complement.
GGATTTCTGCGGCCCCAAAACGGCGCATGATGGCTTCAAGCCCATGATCCGTGATCAGGCCTTCGATGCGGGTGAACTGGCGATCGTTACCTATCTACAGGCGAAGGCCTACGGCAAGCCTTTGGTCATGCTGCCGGCCCCGATGGTCGGACGCTTCCAGCATCATTGCATCGGCTTCAATAGCGAGCTAGGCCATCTCGATCCGAAGGATATCGAAGGCCGCAGGGTGGGTGTGCGCACCTATGCACAGACGACCGGACTATGGGTGCGCGGAATATTGCAGCACGAATACGGTGTCGATCTCGACAAGGTGACCTGGATGACGATAGACGAATCGCATCTGGCCGAGTACGAGGACCCCGCCAACTGCCAACAATTGCCGGCAGGCTCGTCCATTGCGCAAATGATGCTCGACGGCGAATTGGCGGCGGCCATCCTCGGCAATGACATGCCCAAGGATGCGCGTGTCCAGACTCTCGTTCCCGATCCCATGGCAGCCGCCAGGGCTTGGTATCAGCGCGAAGGCGTGCTCCCCATCAACCACGTGTTCGCCATACATGAAGACATCTCGCGCAAGCGGCCCGACGTGGTGCGGGAGATCTTCAGAATGATCGTGGAAAGCCGCAAGCATGCGCCGGAGTCCGCGCTCGCCACCTTGCCCCCGATCGGCCTGGAAGCCAATCGAAAAGGGTTGGAAATGGCTATCGACTGGTCGTTCGAACAGAAGATCATTCCCAGAAAATTCTCGGTGGATGAACTGTTCGACGACACCACTGCCAGCCTGGGCTAAGCCCATTTCGGCCCAGATAGAAACAGACGTGGTTTCGTCCTCCGCAATAAAGGAGGACGTAGACCGTTCATTGAGTAGAATCTCCTCCTATATACAGAAGCGATCAGATCGCCGTTCGGGAGGAGCTAGCTTGACCCAAATCGACTGGTATTTGCAGGTGAACCTGAAGGCGCGCCATCTGCGGCTGATTACGGCACTGTATGACTTCGGTAATCTCAAGCAGGTCGCGGAGAGCTCTCACGTTACGGTACCTGCTGTCTCCAAAGCGCTTGCGGAGCTCGAGAAGGGCTTGGGCCTGGAGCTGTTTACCCGGACGGCGCAAGGCTTGCGGGCGACGCCTTATGGCGAGTGTCTGGTGCGGCATGCGCGAACCCTGTTGACCGAGCTCTACCAGACCAGAGACGAATTGAAGACGCTGAGTTCCGGGGCGGAAGGCAAGATCCATATCGGCACCTTCCCTGCTACCACCTCGGTTTTACTACCGCATGCGCTGGCGATTCTTAAACAGCGCTCGCCCAAGACCAATGTACTCGTTACGGTAGGCACCGCTGAGACCTTGTTGCCCGAACTTTGGCAGGGCCGCGTCGATATGGTGGTAGGCCGCCTGCCGGCGCGTAACACGCTGGTCGGTTTCGAAGAAAAAATACTGTTCGATGAACCGGTGCGGTTGCTGACTGGTCTGCATCATCCCCTTGCGGAGAAAAAGCGGCTCAAGTGGTCCGAGCTGGAGCCTTACCCGTGGGTGTTGCCGCCAGTAGGCTCCATCTTGCGGGTGCCGCTCGAGCGGACGTTCGAGCAGCATGGTGTTGCGCTTCCGAATAACTACGTTGAGACGCTGTCGCCCCACGTCGCTCGCGCCTATCTGCAGGTAACGGATGCGATTGCCGTCATGGCCAGTGCGGTGGCCAGCGATTTGTCCCAGCCGCTGGCCGTCCTGCCTCTGAGCTTTCCGCAGTTGATGCGCCCTCGAGGCGTTCTGTGGAACAAGAATCGGGCCCTGACGCCTGGCGCCGAACTGATGATTTCCTGCCTTGAAGAAGCCGGCGCCGCTTTACGCCTGAAGTACGAGCTGGATGGCTATTGAGCGTGTTCCTGCGTTTAGCCCATTTTTGACTTTGGACAGGCCTGGGTGGCCTTGATGATTGCGGTGGTAGTTTGATCGCGAAATGCCGGCCAAGGCATTCGCGTTGTGTATCTGATTCAATCGATCTTGATGGCGAATTGTTTGACTAAGTTCGCCCAGCGCGATATTTCCTCTGCCTGGTACTTCGACAAATCGCTGGCCGAAGACCCGATGACATGAATCCCTTGTGCTTCCAGCGCCTGGACGACGGGTTTGGTTTTTAAGGCCGTGCGCACTTCTCGTTCAAGCTTGGCGACGATCTGGGGTGGAGTCCCCTTGGGAGCGAACAAGGCGAACCAGGGACCGCCATCCAGCTGCTTCATACCCAGCTCGGCAAAGGTAGGCACGTCCGGGGCTAAGGGTACTCGTTCGGCACTTGCAACCGCCAGGGCACGTACTTTGCCGGTCTTCAACTGCGGCACGGAAGACGCTACGGTGTCGAACATCATGTCGACTTGGCCGCCCAGAAGATCTTGCATGGCGGGCGCGGGGCCTTTGTAGGGAATATGGACGATGTCCAGATTGGCGACGCTCTTGAAGAGCTCGGCGTACAAGTGGCTGGACGAACCCGCGCCGAAGGATGCGTAGTTCAGCACGCCGGGCTTTTCCTTGACCAGCGCCGCCAGTTGAGCCACGTTGTCGGCCTGTATCTTGCTGGACACCAATAGCATGACCGGGGTCGACGCGATCAAGGATATGGGGACGAAGTCGTCCACCGGCTTATACGAGATATTCGGAAACAGGGCGGGGTTAACCGCGTGGGTTCCGATATGGCCCATCAACAGTGTGTAGCCATCTGCTACGGATGTCTTGACGCTTTCGCTGGCGATCATGCCGCTGGCGCCGGGCTTGTTGACCACGATCATCGGCTGCCCCAGGGGGCGGTCGAGGGCTTTGGCCATCACGCGGGCAAGCGCGTCTGTGACGCCGCCGGGAGGGAAAGGTACGATCAATTGCACGGGCTTTTCGGGATAGCTGTTGGCGTGGACCGGGCCGCTTGCGGCGGCAAGAGCGAGGCAGCAGGCCCCCGCGACACGTAAGGCGCTGCGGTGATCGGAATATCTGGGCTTATACATGGAGCGTCTCCTGATTGCTCAGTTTTCTATCTGCGTGCCAAGTGGGCAATTGCGCCGGAAGGCGTACGCCCCTCTGTACCGCCGGGCGCGCCAGCACGCGTTGGTACCAAGCGGTCAATGCGGGGAAATCCTCGAATCCCAGGTGCATGGCGTGGGCGCAATGCAGCCAGCCGAAGTGGGCGATGTCAACGATGGAATAGCTGTCGCAAATGAAGTCGCGCGTGCTTAAACGCTGTTCAAGCACGCCGTAGAGGCGTTTGACCTGGGCGTCATAACGCTTGATCGCATAAGGTATGGCTTCGCCGGCGTAGTAGTTGAACCATGCGCGTTGACCCAACATCGGGCCCATTGATGCGGTTTGAAAAAACAGCCATTGAATCGCTTGCCAGCGCTCTGCCGGGGTATAGGGCATCAAGCGTTCCGCTTTGGATGCCAGATACAACAGAATGGCCCCGGACTCGAAAACAGGAGTGCCGGTGTCGGTATCGATAATGGCGGGCACTTTGCCATTGGGGCTGATTCGTTTGAACTCTGCGCTTAGCGGTGCGTCGCTACGCACGTCAACGACTTCAATCTCGTAGGGTAGAGCCAACTCTTCGAGGGCAATCGTGATCTTGTGGGTATTAGGTGTGTTCAAACCATAGAGCCGAATCATTGACTGTCTCCGGGAATTATTTTTTCTTTGAAGGCTTAGGGTTTGTCAGGCGATTTC